>NZ_JACIHC010000005.1:0-582956 GCF_014198205.1 Bradyrhizobium sp. SBR1B | reverse complement strand
CGGCTGTCCTGTCCGCTTCACCGCCATCGTCATTCCCCCAAGGCTTTGCCCTAGGGAATCACAACTGGCGGATTACGCAACAGGCCCCTTGTGGGAGAGGGTGGCTCGCCGCGTAGCGGCGAGACGGGTGAGGGGTCTCTCTCCGCACGCCTCCCATGCAGTTGATTGCGCGGAGACGTACCCCTCATCCGGCGCTTCGCGCCACCTTCTCCCACAAGGGGAGAAGGGAAGGAAAGAGCCGTCGCTTCTACCGGCCCAATTCCGTCGCCTTGGCCACGCGATCGAATCGCTCCAGCGTCATGATCGCATCCGCGAATTTTTCCGCGCGCGCGTTCAGCACGGGGCGCGCCAGCGTCAGGAATTTCTGCTGCATGGCCTGCGCGTCCGGGAACGAATTCGGCTCGCCGGACGGGTCCGCATAGAGCCGCTCATGCACGCCATCGTCCGTCGTGATGCTGACGCGGGCGCCGAACGGATGGGTGCGGCCGATCTCGAGCCGGTCGTCCTGGACCACGTCAAACTTGTCGGCAAGTGCGTCGATGGCGGCGTCGCCGAGGCGGTTATAGTCGTCCCAGCCGAACGAACCCTGGTCGAGCGCGAGTGCGCCGGTGAAGAACATCGAGAACTGGCCGCCGACGATCGAGGTCGGATGACGCTTGGTGGCGGCATCGCCGGTCAAGGTGATGCCGTTCCGATGCAAACCGATCTCGACGCGCTTGACCTGGTCGGGCGTCAGATTGTGCTCGCGACGCATCGCGATCAGCGCATCGATCGCGGCATGGGTATAGCGGCAGCTCGGATATGGCTTCACGCCGATCTTCATGGTCTCGTAGGTCTTGCCGAGTTCGGCGACCGCCTTGTCCGGATGCGCATCGTCGGTGTAGCCGGCGAGCAGGCCGTGCTTGCCCTCAACTGATTCCGTCGCGCCGACGAAATCGCTGCGCGCCAGCGTCGCGGCGATCACGCCGTTCATCGCAGCGGCGCCGACCTGGTAGCGCTTGTTCCAGGCGCCGTTGACCAGGAATTGCAGCGAGCCGGCGGCCTGGCTGCCGGAGACACCGAAGGCGGCGATGAGCTGCTGCTCGGACAGCCCGAACAGTTTGCCGGCGGCGGCCGCCGCGCCATAGGTGCCGGCGGTCGCGGTCGGGTGGAAGCCGCGCGCATAATGCGAGGTCGGGTCGAGTGCGTTGCCGAGCCGGCAGCAGACCTCATAACCCGCGACGATCGCGGTCAGCACGTCGCGGCCCGATGCGCCGACCATCTCGCCGACGGCGAAGGCAGCCGGAACGACCGGCGCGCTCGGATGTAGCGAGGAATCCGCGTGGGTGTCGTCGAAGTCGAGGGAATGGCCGAGTGCGCCATTGAGCAGCGCCGCGACCGCGGGCGTCCAGGTCTTGGAGTCGCCGAACACGGTGGATTCGCCCTTGGTGTCGAGCGCCAGCGCCTCCAGCATTTTCAGCATCGACGGGGTCGACTCCGCCTCGCGCCTGGCCCGGATCGCGCTGCCGAGGAAGTCCAGCGTCAGCACCTTGGCGCGGTCCAGCACTTCGGCCGGAATATCCTGGTATTTCAGGTTGAAGACATAGGCGGCGAGCGTTGCGGTTTCGTGGGCCATCGTGTTTCCTCGCTTTGGCGCGCAAGTTAGGCGGGCTGATTGGGCCTTTCAAGCGGCCTCGGGGCCGCGGGCATCAGCCATGCTTTTGCTTGGCCCGAGAAGATTGGGACGTCTGACGATGGCATTCGCAGGACAGGTGTGGGAGCGGATCAGGTCGCGGCGGACGCAACTCGGGCTGGCGATCCGGGTCACGGTGGCCGCGACCGCGGCCTATGCGCTGGCCACCGCGCTGCATCTGCTATTGCCGCTCTGGGCGGTGCTGACCTCGCTGATCGTGACCCAGATGAGCGTCGGCCGCTCGTTGAAAGCGACGCGCGACTACATGCTCGGCACCATCGGCGGCGCCATCTATGGCGGCGCTATCGCGATCCTGATTCCTTATTCCAGCGAGGCAGGCCTGCTCGGCCTGCTGGTGCTCTCGGTCGCGCCGCTCGCCTTCATCGCCGCGATCAATCCGAGCCTCAGCGCCGCCACCGTGACCGCCGTGATCGTGCTCCTGGTTCCGACCATGCATCACTCCGATCCCATGACCTCGGCGATCGATCGCGTCAGCGAGGTCGCGGTCGGCGCCATTACGGGATTGCTGGTCTCGTTCCTGGTGCTGCCCTCGCGTGCGGTGCGGCAGATCCGTGCCAGCGCCGCGATCCTGCTCGAGCTGATCGCGGACGCGTTCACCGAGCTGCTCGCGGGCCTCACCCGCGGCCGCGACAACGACGCGCTACACCGGATCCAGGACGGGATCGGCACCGCGATGGTTGGTCTCACTGCGATCGGCGCTGAAGCCGAGCGCGAGCGCGCCGCACGGCTGTCGAGCGGTCCGGACACCGGGCCGCTGTTGCGCACCGTCCTGCGCCTGCGCCATGACGTCGTGATGATCGGCCGCGCCACCGTGGTGCCGTTGCCGATCGAGGTGCAGACGCGGCTCGCAGCTCCGCTGACGGAAGTGTCGGCCGTGATCGCACGCTTCTTGCGGTCGGCCGCGGCGGCCTTGCGCGAAGGCGCCGGCGCGCCGCCGATCCATCCCGTCCATGTCGCGCTTCAGCACTACGCCGAAGCGGTCGCCGCCGTCCGCCACGACGGCCTGATCCGCGGTCAGCCCGGCGACACTGCCGAACGCTTCTTCGCACTCGGCTTCTCGCTGGAGCAGATGCACCAGAATCTCTGCGACCTCGATCGCGTCGTCGGCGAATGGTCGGAGGCCTCGGCCGACAAGTCCGCGCGCGTTGCGGAGTGAGTTCGGCGCGTTCTCGTAAACGTCGGCTTTCGACAGCAATCCGCATGTCGTGCGGCTTGCTCTGATCGACTGCCTGCGACCCTTGAGACGATGCGCGCGCAAGGTTCCATCGGGTCATGCTGCTGACGCAATCTCTGTCTTAGTCGGTGTGAAGCTAAAACACTACGTGAGGACCACCCCGGTTCCCACGACGGTTCCGTAGCCAGGGGTTGGCTCGAATCCGCAAAACGATTGGCGCGAGTTCATGAACGCTTCTGCGTTCGCTTGACCACGTTTGCGGTTCTGGAACCGGACAATCCAAAAAATCACAGGACTTATGATGCTATTCCGCTCGAGCGCCGCAATTTGCGGCGCCCTGGTTGCGCTCGCCTTCTCTGTTGCCGTTGCTCGAAGTGAAACAGGCGGGGATCACTCAAGTGACGTCGTCGATGCCGCCTCCGGCGATGCGATCGTTGGCGCGGCGTCCACATACAATCCGTTCAAGCCCGGCAAGGAGGAGGGCGGTCCGAAGACAGCCACCGGCGAGCGTTATGATCCCTCTGCCTGGACGGCTGCCATCAAGACGAGCTTGCGTCGCAAATTCGGTGGGGTTCAATTTGGCGCGAGGCCGAAATATGCCCTCGTCGAAGCCGTGGGCAAGAAGGTCATCGTCAAGATAAATGACGTGGGGCCACTAAGACCTGGCCGCATCATTGACCTCAATGAGCGGACGATGCGCCATTTCGATCCAAGCATGGACCTCGGGGTCATTCCCGATGTGAGAGTGAGTCCGCTTGCAGGGGACAATTGGACCCCGGGGCCGGTGGGCTGAACACGGGCGGTGTTCGTCAATGTCGGCCCGGACGCTTCGTCAGCCCCTTGCCCTGCATGCGCCAGAGCAAGAGATCGATGCGGTCCTGGCCGAAGAACGGCTCGTTCTCGAATACGAAGGTCGGCACGCCCCAATGGCCGGAGGCGGCGTGATCCTTCTCGTTTCCGGCGATCACCTGCTCGTAGCGATCCGCGTCGGCGCTGATCGCTTCATCCATCGCGGCGAGGTCGAAGCCGGCGCTCTCGGCGGCGTGCGCGAGATGATCGCCTTCGTTCCAGCCCGCCACCGAGCCGTCCCACAGCACGCGCGCGATCGCTGAGGTGAATGCGAGCGAGCGTCCCTCGAGCTGCGCCATGGCGCCCAGGCGGGTCAGGCGGTGGATGTAGGGCTGCTCGGCCGCGACATCGAACGTCGTCTTGTCCTGCACGATCGGATCGGGCCGGGGAAAGCGGAACGGAATGCCCTCGTGCTGCGCCACGCGCGTGCTGTCGAGCACCACATAGCGAATGAAGTTCGGGCTGGCCTTCTTGAAGAAGCCGGGCACGCGGACCGCGAGCGGATAGACCGGCCGCAGGTTGACCGCGAGATCGTAGTCTTCGACGAGCTTCAGCGTCTTCGGCAGCGCCAGATAGCTGAAAGGGCTGCGGAAGGAGAAGAACAGGTCGACGGACAGCGTCATCGCGCCGGCTCCACGATCCGCCCCATCATGGCGCGGACGACGAGCTTGTGGAAGGGTGTGATGAGGGCGAGGTAGGTTCGGCCCAGAAGATTATGCGTCCGCACCAGCGTGGTCGAGGTCACCTGCCGGCTTGTGGCACCTCCTGCAACATCGACCACGATGCGGAAGTCGAGGTGGTAATCGTCGAAGCCCGCGACCAGACGCTCGGGCGTTTCGTCGACCACCGGAAACAGGCCGATCAATCCGCGCGGAGCCGGTGCGCCTTCGCCCGATGTCTTCAGCCCGAACGGCGTCACCAGAATGTTGCGCAGGCGCAGCAGCACGTCGATCCAGCGCGGTCCATGCAGCACCATCCGGGTGCAGGCCTCGCGGGCATTCACCGTCGCTGCGCCGATCTCGACGCGAAACGCGTCGACGAATTGCGCGCCTGCCAGCAGCGTGATGGCATCGACCTCGGGCGTGACTTCGCGGACGGTCCCGTTCATCCCGCCAGTCTGCGCGTCAGCATCCGGAAGCGCAAGATCAAGAGCCCGGCATAAACGAACGTCCCGAGCGAAAACCCGACCCAGACGCCGACCGCGCCGAGCCCGGCGTTGAAGGCCAGTACCCAGGCGATGGGAAAGGCGATGCCCCAGTAGCCGATTGCCGCGAACAGCAGCGTCATTCTCGTATCGTTGATGCCGCGCAGCGCGCCGCCCATGATGGTCTGCAGGCCGTCGGCGATGAAGAAGGTAGCGCCGACCAGCAGCAGCGTTGCGGTCAGCTCGATGGTGGCCGCGCTCGCCTCGCCGCTGCCGAAGAACAGCCGGCCCAGCTGATAGCGGCCGAGGATGATGGCGATCGTCAGGGCGGACACGAGCGCCATGCCGAGCACGGCGGCGACGAGCCCGGCGCGCTTCACCGCCGCCGGCTCGCCGCGGCCGAAGGCATGGCCGACCCGCACGGTGGCCGCCATGCCGATGCCGAGCGGCACCATGAACAGCACGGCGGTGATTTGCAGCGCGATCTGATGCGCGGCAATCGCGGCGGTCGAGATCAACCCCATCAGCAGCGCCGCCGAGGAGAACAGGCCATATTCCAGCAGCAGCGAAAACGAGATCGGCGCGCCGATCGCAATCAGCTGGCGCATCAGGGGCCAATCGATCCGCCATAGGCGGGCGAGCGGGCGGTAGTCCGAAAACGGCTTGCACAGCCCTGCGATGGCGAGCACGGCGATGAACGTGCCGAGATTGACGATCGTGGTCGCAAGTCCGGCGCCGAACAGGCCGAGCTCCGGCAGGCCGAACAGGCCGTGGATCAGGGCATAGACCAGCGCGGCATTGACCGGAATCGCCGCGAGCGTGATCCACAGCGGCGGCTGCGGCCGGTTCACTGCGCTCATCATGCTGCGCAGCGCGATGAAGCCGAGCGCCGGCGCGATGCCCCAGGCCAGGCCGTTGAGATAGCGCTGCGCCAGGGCGGCCGATTGCGGCGCCTGTCCGAGCGCGAGCAGGATCCGCTCGCCATAGAGCGGCGAGGCCATCATCGGCAGCGAGATCAGCAGCGCGACCCACAGGCCGACGCGCAAGGAGCGGCGGATCAGCCTGACGTCTCCGGCGCCGAATGCCTGCGCGGCCAGGGGCGACACCGCAGCCATCAATCCGAGCCCGAAGGTGAAGCTGACGAAATAAACGGTGTGCGCCAGCGCCGCCGCGGCTACCGCATCCTCGCCAAGCCGTCCGATCAGCGCGAGATCGGTCGTGATCATCGCGATCTGCCCGAGCTGCGTCAGCATCATCGGCACGGCCAGCCGCAGCGTCTCGACGAATTCTTCGGCGAGATGGTTTTGCGGCACGCCGGCTTGCGGCTGCGATCGATGTTGCACGGTGTCGAGCATTGCGGCTCATTAGCACGGCCGCGCGACGAAAACATGGCCCGTGAGAACGAGAGGTGAGGTGCTCTATCCGCTAGCTCGGTCTCGTAGGGTGGGCAAAGGCGCGTTTGCGCCCGTGCCCACCACCTCGTCAATATTGCAACAGAAGCGTGGGCACGCTTCGCTTTGCCCACCCTACGATACTGTGGTTGGGATGAGGGCGAGCCTCAGCCCTTCCGCTCCGGCACGCGCGTGATCTTCGCGCCCAGCGCGTTCAGCCGTTCCTCGATGCGCTCATAGCCGCGCTCGATCTGGTCGGCGTTGTTGATGGTGGAGGTGCCCTGGGCGCACACCGCGGCCAGCAGCATCGCCATGCCGGCGCGGATGTCGGGTGAGGTCATTGTCGCGCCGTGGAGGCGGCTGGGCCCTGCGATGATGGCGCGGTGCGGGTCGCACAGCACGATGCGCGCGCCCATTGCGATCAGCTTGTCGACGAAGAACATCCTGGATTCGAACATCTTCTCGAACATCAGGATCACGCCCTCGCATTGCGTGGCGGTGACGATCGCGATCGACATCAGATCGGCCGGGAAGGCCGGCCAGGGCTGGTCTTCCAGCTTCGGCACGTGGCCGCCGAAATCGTCCTGGATCTTCAGCGTCTGGTTCGCCGGCACGATCAGATCGTCGCCCTCGACGCGGCAGACGATGCCGAGCCGCTCGAAACCCATGCGGATCGAGCGCAGATGCTCGACGCCGGCGCGCGTGATGCGAAGCGGCGAGCGCGTCACGGCGGCAAGCCCGATCAACGAGCCGACCTCGATATGGTCGGGCTGGATCCGATAGGTCGCTTCTCCCAGCGTTGCGGGCCCATGAATGATCATGGTGTTGGTGCCGATGCCCTCGATCTTCGCACCGAGCGCGACCAGGAAGTTGGCGAGATCCTGCACATGCGGCTCGGAGGCCGCGTTGCGCAAATGGGTGACGCCGTCGGCGGCGACGGCCGCCACCAGCGCGTTCTCCGTCGCGGTGACGCTCGGCTCGTCCAGGAACACGTCCGCGCCGGCAAGCTTGGGCGCGCGGAATTCGAGCCGGTCGGTCGCGGTGACCCTGGCGCCGAGCTGCTCCAGCGCCAGCACATGGGTGTCCAGGCGGCGGCGGCCGATGACGTCGCCGCCGGGCGGCGGCAGCATCACCTCGCCGCAGCGCGCCAGCAGGGGGCCCGCGAGCAGGATCGAGGCGCGGATGCGCACGCACAGCTCAGGGTCGAGATCGGCAGCGCGGATGCTCTTGGCATGGATGTGAAGCGTGTTGCGCCCGGTCCATTCCGCCGCCGCGCCGACCGAGCGGATCAGCTCGACCAGCGTCTCGGTGTCGCGGATCCGTGGCACGTTCTCCAGCGTCACCGGATGCTCGGTGAGCAGCGCCGCGGCGATGATCGGCAGCGCCGAATTCTTGTTGCCGGACGGCTCGATCGAGCCCGAGAGCCGGTGACCGCCCTCGACGATGTATTGGATGGGCGCCACGGGGTTCTCGCTGTCTTGTTGGGTGGGCGGGCCTGTTTCGGGCGGAAACTACAAAGAATTGAGCAGGGGAGCAATTCCGCACTTGTTGCGGCGGAAGGCCACTCGGCGGCCGAGGAAACCCGTCGGACCCGCGTTTAGAACAGACCGATAACATTCGCCACCACATAAAGGATGACGATCAGCATCAGCACGCCCATGGCCAGGAAGGAGATTTCGACGGCAATGGCGCCGGCCCCAAGCGCGGCCGCGACGCCGGCCAGCAGCCGCTCTTCGCGAAACACCAGCGCGAGGACCGAGAGCAGGATGGCAAGCAGGCCGAGCGAGATCGCAGCGATCGAGGACGCCTCCCTCAATTGGCTCCCCGTCGACTTCTCCCGCGGCGGGGCTTGGTACTCGACGCCCTTGACGCGTGCGATCAGGCGATCCTTCAGTCGATGGCCGGTGTCGACGATCACTTTGTCCGCCGGCGGTGGCGGGTAGATCGCAGGTATGACCCAATGCGGCAACACGGCCGCGATCAGCGCCAGCACGCCGACGATGCTACCGATCACGCCGAGACGGCGGGATGGCGCGGCGGAACTGGTCGTTGCAGAGGCGGTCATGGCGTGACACTTCCCGGCCGGAATTGGCCTTGTGGGTCGGTTCAGGGAGCTGCGGTGGACAAGCGAGAGAGGTCCGCCGCGCTTCAATTGCGGAACAAGTTGATGACGCCGCCCTCGCCTTTGACTTCGAAATACATCAGATCGATGTAAATCGCAGCGGCAAGAACCAGCGCTCGCTCATCTTCCGTCAGACCGGGGTCTAGATATTCCACGAGAAAACTATCGCGGTCCGTAAACAGTTCGGAGGCAAGGCCGGACCATTTTTTCGCGACGCGCGCGTGCTCGTTCGCTCCACGCATGAACGGGAACGTCCACACGCGCCAAAATGGCGAACTGACCTCGAGCACCACTCTCCCCTGCGCATCGATCACATGGAATGTCTTGGTGAGAATCGTAAACTGACGCTCGATCGTTCCGATGAGCCGGCCGTCGCGCGAATGCAGTTCCAGACACTGAAAGAACCAGCGGAAGGGATGAACCCCGCGCATGACCGGCTGTCGGGTGTTGTCGAAAAAATGGATCTCGAAAGAGCGCCAATGTCCAAATACTTGGCGCCCCAAGAAGCCGAGAAGTCCCTTTTGCTGTTCAGCCGCATAGAGCAGATCGCGACCATTTTGATCGCAGATGCGGTACTTATTGCGGGTTTCCAAACCGAAGAGCTCGGCCAATTCGAAGGCCTGCTGCACGAACATTTGGCGCTGGCCAGCTAAAGTCGACAACATTCGTTCGGACCTCTTCCAGTGCCGGCTACGTCATTTTGTCGCGATGGCAGGTGGGGAGGTTCAGGTGATGGTGTTGCGGTGAAGGTGGTGCGCCCCCTCTCCCGCTTGCGGGGGAGGGCTGGGGTGGGGGTGTCTCCGCATCGGGATTGTTGAATTTACCGAGAGTATCCCCGCGAGGAGAATGCCCTCACCCGCCGCGCTCTGCGAGCGCGTCGGCCTCTCCCGCAAGCGGGAGAGGCGAAGCAAACCTCAGATATCGATCGTCGCGCTGAGCGAATGTTCCTGGATGAAGTCGCGGCGCGGTTCGACCACGTCGCCCATCAGCTTGGTGAAGATGTCGTCGGCCTCGTCGACCTCCTTGACCTTCACCTGCAGCAGCGAGCGCACGTCGGTGTCCAGCGTCGTCTCCCAGAGCTGCTCCGGGTTCATCTCGCCGAGACCTTTGTAGCGCTGCAGCGAGATGCCCTTGCGGCCGGCCTCGGTCACCGCCTCGAACAGGTCGACCGGGCCATGGACCATGTGCTCGGTATCCTTGCGACGCAGCTTGCCGGAGCGGGCGTAGACGTCCTGCAGCTTCGTCGTGTACTCGTCGAGCTTGCGGGCTTCGGCCGAGCCCAGGAAGGCATCGTCGATCACAGCGGCTTCCTTGACGCCGCGCACGGTGCGCTCGAACAGGAAGCCCTGGCCTTCCACGTATTGCCCGATCCAGCCGCGCTCGACCTCTTCGGCCTGATTGTCCAGCCGGCTCGCGATGTATTGGGCGGCGGCCGCGGCGTTCTCGGGATTGCCGTAGATCGATTTGTTCAGCACGCCGGTGATGGCGGCCTGCTCGATCACCTTGCGGTTATAGCGGCTATGCAGGTTGCGCAGGATGCTGCGGACCACGCGCGCGTCCTCGACCAGTGAGCGCAAATCGCGGCCGGTGCGGTCGCCGCCGGTACCGGGAATGTAGACGCAGTCATCCAAGCCGGCGTCGATCAGATAGTCTTCCAGCGCCCGTTCGTCCTTCAGATACTGCTCGGACTTGCCGCGGGAAACCTTATAGAGCGGCGGCTGGGCGATATAGAGATAGCCGCCGTCGATGATGTCGCGCATCTGCCGGTAGAAGAAGGTCAGCAGCAGCGTGCGGATGTGGGCGCCGTCGACGTCGGCGTCCGTCATCACGATGATCTTGTGGTAGCGCAGCTTCTCGACCGAGAATTCGTCGCTGATGCCGGTGCCGAGCGCGGTGATCAGCGTGCCGATCTGCTCCGACGACAGCATCTTGTCGGGACGGACGCGTTCGACGTTGAGGATCTTGCCGCGCAGCGGCAGTACCGCCTGGAATTCGCGGTTGCGGCCCTGCTTGGCGCTGCCGCCTGCCGAGTCACCCTCGACGATGAAGAGTTCGGATTTGGCCGGATCCTTCTCCTGGCAGTCGGCGAGCTTGCCGGGCAGCGAGGAGACCGAGAGCGGGCTCTTGCGCGTCAGCTCGCGGGCTTTTCGCGCGGCCTCACGCGCGGCGGCGGCCTGGATCACCTTGCCGACGATCATCTTGGCTTCGCTCGGATGCTCCTCGAACCAGGCCTGGAGCGCCTCGTTGAGGACGTTCTCGACCACGGGACGCACTTCCGAGGACACCAGCTTGTCCTTGGTCTGCGACGAGAATTTCGGATCGGGCACCTTCACCGACAGCACGGCGGTGAGGCCTTCGCGGCAATCGTCGCCGGTCAGCGCGATCTTTTCCTTTTTCGCATTGGCCTCGGCATAGCCGTTGACCTGGCGCGTCAGCGCGCCGCGGAAGCCGGCCAGATGGGTGCCGCCGTCCCGCTGCGGGATGTTGTTGGTGAAGCACAGCACGTTCTCGTGGTAGCTGTCGTTCCACCACAACGCCGCCTCGACGCCGATGCCGTTGGCTTCCGCGCGCACCATGATCGGCGCCGGCACGATCGCCTTCTTGTTGCGGTCGAGATATTTGACGAATTCCTCGACGCCGCCGGAATAGTGCATCTCCTCGCGCTTCTCGACCGCGTGACGCATGTCGGAGAGGGCGATGTTGACGCCGGAATTGAGAAAGGCGAGCTCGCGCAGCCGATGCTCGAGCGTGGCGAAATCATATTCGATGTTCTTGAAGGTCTCGGTCGAGGCGAGGAACGTCACCTCGGTGCCGCGTTTGCCCGGCGCGTCGCCGACCACCACCAGCGGTGCGACGGCATCGCCATGGGCGAACTCGATGTAGTGCTCCTTGTTGTCGCGCCAGATGCGCAAGCCGAGCTTGCTCGACAGCGCGTTGACGACGGAGACGCCGACGCCGTGCAGGCCGCCGGAGACCTTGTAGGAGTTCTGGTCGAACTTTCCGCCGGCGTGCAGCTGGGTCATGATGACCTCGGCCGCCGAGATGCCTTCGCCCTTGTGGATGTCGACGGGAATGCCGCGGCCGTCGTCGCGCACGGTGACGGAATTGTCGGCATTGAGCACGACGTCGACACGCGTGGCGTGGCCCGCCAGCGCCTCGTCGATCGCGTTGTCGACGACTTCGTAGACCATGTGGTGCAGGCCGGAGCCGTCGTCGGTGTCGCCGATATACATGCCCGGGCGCTTGCGGACGGCATCGAGACCCTTGAGCACGCGGATCGATTCCGCGCCGTAATCGCTCGCGGTGGAGGGCTCGTTTTCGGCAGCGGGCTGCCGAGCAGGTTCTGTCATGAGAGGCCTTCGAGATGTCGCCCGAATCAGCGGCGCAAAAGGCGCTGATTTGCGAGCTATTTGTGCCACGAAAGAGGGCCTGCGCCTAGCGCAAAGTATCTTCCGTCAACCCTTTGACTAAATGGGGTTTTTAGGCCGGTTTTCAAGGCGTTCGAAGGCCGATTCCGAGGCTGGCCAAAAGCCCGATTCGAGGCCTCTTTTGGGCCCGCTGAGGCGGGGTTTTTGCGGGCGCGCGCAGGCCTGTTCCGAGGCGGCGCCGTGGTGTTCCGGAAGAAGCCTGGGTTCAGTAGATCTGGTCCGACTTGCTGTCGTCACTCAACCTGAGGGACCAAGCCTCGCCTGCGGCCAAAGTGATGGTGTCGGTGTGCACCATGTGACCCGACACGCGTAGCGCGTAGGAGTACGTGCCGGGCGGCAGATCCAGCACTTGTGGATGGTTGACGCCGCCCGCGATCTCGATGGTCTGGTCGTTGATCGTGAGCGAGGCCACGTCAGGTACGAGATAGCCGAAGATCAGCCGCGCGTGTCCTGCTATCGGCAGGAAGTTTGCCTTGGCCACGACCTCCGTATTTCGCTGCACGAGGTCGACCGTGGTCTCGCCCTTGGCGCGGTCGAGCGTCAGCATGCCCGGCCCTTTCGGCGAGGCGAAGACGAGCAGCGCGTGATCGGCGGCGACCATCGCGCCATCAGGCTTCTCCTGCCAGCCGCGCTTTCCGAGTTCCGCGCGATAGAAGGCCAGTACGTCGCTGAGTTCTGCGGGCACATGGGCTTTGAGCTCGAGCCGGAACGGGATTTCGATGCCGGACGCGTGCGCGGTGCTGAAGCTTGCGTGACTGGCTCGCGTCGGCACGGGCATGTCGGCGTGGGAATCTGCTGCGGTAAGCGGCTCCTGCGAACAAGCTGCAAGAAGAGGGAGGCCGCACATCAATAGCCACCACCGTGACGGGACCTTCGTCCCGCGCCTTACCGTCGTCATGCCTACTCTCCAGGAATGCCGCGATCTTCGCGCAATACAGCGGCTGCGACACCGTCGCCGCCGCCTCTCGACGACTAGTCGGCCCACGAACCGGACAGGTTCAACCTGGTCGTTACAGGCGCAAGCGGGGTCAATACATCTGCAACGGCAGTACGTCACCGCTCGGCCCCACCAGCAGGCCCCAGGCGTCACCGGCAGCGACGGTGAGGGTCTCGGTGTGGGCCGGGCGCCCGGGCATGCGCAGGGCGTACTGGTAGGTGCCCGGCGGCAGGTCGAGCATCGGGCCTTTCGGCGATTGCGGACCGCCGGCGCCGGCCGCGATCTTCACCGTCTGCTTGTTGATGGTCAGCGAGGCTTCCTTCGCCCCGATATTGCCCAGCATCAGCCTGGCCTGGCCGGGCTTCGGCATGATGTCGGCCTTCACAGCGGCATCCGGATTCTTCTGCGCCAGACTGACCGTGGTCTCGCCCTTGGCGCGGCCGAGCTTGAGCACGGCCGGGCCTTGCGGCGAGGTGAAGTCGATCTGCGCGCGTTCGGCGGACACGGTGGCGCCGTCGGCCTTTTCCTGCCACCCGAGCTTGGAAAGCTCGGCCCGGTAGAAGGCCAGGACATCGCCGAGCGGGGCCGGGATGCTGGCTGCCAGCTCGCGGCGGAACGGCATCTCGCTACCCGGCATTTTGGTGGTGGCGAGCGAGGTCGAGGACCGCTGCGTCGGCACGGGGAGCTGGGATTCAGGGTCGGGCTTGAGCGGCTCGGAGGATTTGGCCTGCACGTCCGCGGTGGCCGCCGGCTTCGCGGCGACCATCACCAGCCCCGATCCGTCGGCGCGCACGCTCACCTTCGGACCCATCTGCATCACGGTCATCGAGATCGATTTGCCGCTCTTGGAGAATTCCATCACCGCCATGTTGGGCTGGTTGATGACGGAGGGCTGCTCCTTCCAGCCGGCGGGCTTGAGCGATGCGCGATAGAACGCGGTGAGCGCCTTGACGCTCGAGGCGGAGGAGAATTCGAGATGGCCGTCGTCGCCCTCGAATTTCACGCCTTCGGCGTTTTCGGGCAGCGGCACCGGCGTGTTGCTGCCCGCGAGCGCAGTGAGTGGCGCATCCGACAGGGAGGCGGCCTGTGTCTTGCGCCTGGCCCCGTCGGCGGCAATGAGCTGCTGGGCCGCCCCCAAGGCATCGCCGAGAAATCTCTCGTCGGCCTCCTTCTTCGCCTTGGCGCGGGCCGCAAGTGCGGAGTCCTTCACCTGCGCGGTCAGGCTGATCATGGTGAAATCATATTTGCGGCCGAGCCGCAGCACGCCAGTTTCCTCGGCGTTGGAGATCTTGATCGCGACGTCGTCGCCGGGCGCGAGCGGCGCATTGCCATCTTCCTGCCAGCCACGCGCGGCGAACTCGCGGTGATAGAACGCGAGCACGGCGGGCAGCTCGGCCATCGCGGCGGCCGACATCTCGCGCTTGTTGGAGCTCGCGCTGCCGAGGCCTCTCGCCGATTTGGTCGGCTTCGGCCGCGGCAAGCCCGCCATGTCATCGTCGGCCTCGAGCTCCTGGGGCAGCGCGAACGGCGCCACCCGGATGTCGACATTGGTGCGGCCGTCGTCGCGTCGTGTCAGGGTCAGCATCACCGGCTTCTGGTAGATGTGCGTCGCGTCGCGATCGGGGTGGTCGTAAAAGACGCGCACGCCGTTCGGGACGGTCCCGTCAAGATCGGCGTTCGGCCAGCGCGAGGACGTTTCAGGCGTGAGCTTGCGCCATCCCATGGCCGCCATGTCCTTGGCAAAGAACTCGGAGGTCGCCTCGAACGCACCGGGCGCGATGCAGCCGAGATAGGGTCGGGTCTCGTCGAACACGAGATCGGTCGCGCCGTCCGGGAACGGCACGTTCGCATAGATCCGGTTCGGCGTGTAGAACACGGCGGATTGGTCGGAGCGCCCGCGTGCCTGTGTGAAGGAGACGCGCAGCCCCTGCTGTCCTTTCTTGAAGGTCAGCGCGGCACTCTTCTCGTCCAGCGGATACACATAGGGCACCCAGCCGTCGGCGCTCAGCAGCTTCTTCGTGGCGTCGGACGTGGCGGCAAGGGCGGTCGGGACGGTGTAGATGACGCGATAGGTGTCGGGGCGCGAAGTATCCTCCACCGCGCCGTCCAGCCGTGGCAGCGTATGGACGTCGACGAAGCTGTCGTCTGCCGCGTCCGCGGGATACGACGTGCTCGCCATCGCGAGAACGCCGCAGGCAAGCAGCAGCCATCTTGCCGGGACTTGCGCCCCAAGCGGGATCATCCGCATCGTCAAACTCCTGGGTGTTGCGCGGGCCGTCGCCCTGCGCATGGGCAGGCTGCGACACCTCGGCGCGCGGCCTCAGACGAGAAGTCGCGATGGGAACCGGAGAGGTTCAACGGACGGCGTACGAGCGGCGTCATGGGCCTGATCAGGCAGGCATGGCTCAATACAGCTGGAGCGGCGGCCAGGCGTCTCCGTCGCGTCCGATCGTGAGCTCCCAGGCATCGCCGACGGCAAGGGTGAGGACGTTCGTAGTGGCTGAATGGTCTGGCCCGCTCAGTTCGTAGGAATACTTGCCGGGCGCCAGGTCCAGCGATACCGCATTGGCGCCGGCGGCGCGCTTGACGGTTCGTGCGTTGATCGTGAGCGCCGCGTCCCTCCCGCTGATGTTGCTGAACACCAGTTTCGCCTGGCCGGGTTCGGGCATGATATTGGCCCGGGTCGCCGCATCGGCGTTCTTCTGCACGAGATGGATCGAGGTACTGCTGTCCTTGCGGGCGAGCTGCAGCGCGGCCGGCCCCAGCGGGGAGGCGAAGGCGAGCTGGGCGTGATCGGTTGCGATCACCGCGCCATCGGTCTGTTCCTGCCAGCCAAGCTTTCCAAGCTCCGTGCGATAGAAGCTGAGGACGTCGCCGAGCTCTGCGGGCACGGTGGTTTCGAGCCTGGTGCGGAGCGGGGCTTCGACGCCGGGCATCACGGTGGTGTGGGTCCCTCGATAGAGGTAGCGGGTCGGCGCGGGCAGCCGCGCATCGGGATCCGGCGTGAGCGCGGCCGAGAACAGTGGCGACAAATTCGATACCCAGGCGCCGGCGCTTGCCGCGAGCAGGCAGCTCGCGAACAGGGCGAGGCCGCACGCAAGAAGTTGCCATCGCGCTGGAGCTGTCGCCCCATGCCTTACCGTCGTCATGCCTATGCTCCAAGCATCGCGTGTGTGTGAAATACTGCGCGATTGCACAACGGCGACACCGTCGGCGCCGCTTCAGACAGCTAGTCGCTGATGGAACAGGGCGGGTTCAACCCGGAGGCCTAACGTCGAGACGAGACCTGTCCGCTCTCGACGTCGAAGACTTCGCCTCCAGCGCCGATCTCGGTGAAGGCCGCCGGGTCCGCGCCGGTCAGCCACACTTGCGCGCCGAGCTTGCGCAGCTCGTCGAACAGCGCGGCGCGCCTGCTAGGATCGAGATGGGCGACGACCTCGTCGAGCAGCAGCAGCGGCACGATTCCGGTCATCTCGGCGACCAGGCTCGCATGCGCCAGCACGAGACCGATCAGCAGCGCCTTCTGCTCGCCTGTGGACGCATCACGCGCGGGCATGCTCTTCGGCGCATAGATCACCTGGAGATCGGTGAGATGCGGACCGTCGGTGGTGCGGCCGGCGATTGCATCGCGCGGCCGGTTGTCGCGCAGGATCTGGCGGTAGCGATCCTCGACCGACGTCGCCGTCTCAGTCAGCAGCGCGTTCTCCATCCAGCCGTCGAGCGCGATCTGCGCCGAGGGAAAGGCGGAGGCCTGCGCGCGCGCATTGAGCATGCCGGTGAGCCTTGCTGCGGTCTGGCCGCGCGTCGCTGCGACCGCGACGGCAAGCTCCGCGGTCTCGCGCTCGATGGCGTCGCACCAATGGTCGTCGTAATTGCGGGTTTCGAGCAGGCGGTTGCGCGAGCGCAGCGAGCGCTCCAGCGCGTTGATGCGGCTCGAATGCTCATTGTCGATCGCCAGCACCAGGCGGTCGAAGAAACGCCGCCGCTCCGAGCCCGCGCCCATGAACAGCCCGTCCATCGCCGGCGTCAGCCACACCATGCGGATATGGTCGCCGAAGGCCGTCGCGGACCCCACCGGCTCGCGGTCGATGCGGCAGCGCCGGCTCACCGCGCTGTCGGGGCGCGGCGCATCGATACCGGTGCCGAGCGTGGCCAGCCCCAGCGCGCCCTCGACCTGCGCCGAGACGGCCCAGGATCCGTCGCCCTGGTTGTCGGCGACGTCTTCCAGCGTCGCCCTCCGCAAGCCGCGTCCGGGCGACAGAAACGAGATCGCCTCGATGCAATTGGTCTTGCCCGCCCCGTTCGGCCCGACCAGCGCCACCATGTCAGCCGCCGTCTCGAGCCCCGCCGCCCGATAATTGCGAAAATGCGTCAGCGTCAGGCGATGAATGCGGGAGGGGGTCATCAGTTATTCGATCTGGCGCGATTCTTCCCCCTCTCCCCTTGTGGGAGAGGGTGGCGCCTCACGCAGTGAGGCGACGGGTGAGGGGTATCTTACCGCCCGGCAAGCTTTGCAAGGATATCCTCTAATACAGAAGCGGGCTGCTGTAGCACGTCGTTGTTCCAGTAGCGCAATGTCCAAAACCCTTCGGCAGCAAGCGTCGCCTCTCGCGTCGCGTCACGTTGTGATTCTACGTGCTGGCTACCGTCGATCTCGATCACAAGGCGCTTTTCGAAACAGACAAAATCGAGAATGTAGTTTTTGAATGGTACCTGTCGGCGAAACTTGAAAGTGGAGACCCGACGATCCCTCAGCAAGCGCCACATTGCGGTTTCAGCATCGGTTGGTTCGTGCCGCATGTTCTTCGCGAATTGGCGGAGACGCTTGGCGACTGGCCGATGGGATGGCTCCTGCGGCACGAACCCCTCACCCGACTGAGTGTGTATCCGCCACCGGAGCTGCCCTCTCCCACAAGGGGGGAGGGCACAACAACGTGCGTCGCGCTTGTGGCGACAGGAAAGGCTGTAGCTTCACCCTCTTCCCTCGTGGGAGAGGGTGGCTTCGCGCACCGAAGCCGGGTGAGGGGTTGTCTCCGCGTACAAGGTATCGCGAGAGGGGGAGCACGTCCCTCACACCCGCATCGGCATCAGCACATACAGCGCGCTCTTGTCGTCGCGGTCTTGGACCAGGGTCGGGGAGCCGGGATCGGCGAGCCTGAGTGTTGCGACGTCGCCTTCGATCTGGGCGGCGATGTCGAGCAAATAGCGCGAGTTGAAGCCGATATCGAGGGCGTCGGAGGCGTATTCGACTTCGAGCTCTTCGGTGGCGCTGCCGGAATCCGGATTGGTCACCGACAGCACCAGCTTGCCCGGTGACAGCGACAACTTCACCGCCCGGCCGCGCTCGCTCGAGATCGTCGAGACGCGGTCGACCGCGTTCTCGAAATCCTTCTTGTCGACGACGAGCTCCTTGTCGTTGCCCTGCGGGATGACGCGGCCGTAGTCGGGGAAGGTGCCGTCGATCAGTTTCGAGGTCAGCACGACATTCCCGATCGTAAAGCGGATTTTTGCCTGCGACAGCTCGATCGTCATCTCGGCGTCGGTGTCCTCGATCAGGCGCTGCACCTCGCCGACGGTCTTGCGCGGCACGATCACGCCGGGCATGCCCTCGGCGCCTTTGGGCTGCACCAAATCGAGCTGGGCGAGGCGGTGACCATCGGTGGCGACGCCGCGTAAGGTCGCGGCCTTGGGCGTGCCGGCGGCGTGCAGGTAGATGCCGTTGAGATAATAACGGGTCTCCTCGGTGGAGATCGCGAACTGGGTGCGGTCGATCAGCCGCTTGACGTCCTTGGCGGCGAGCGAGAACGAGTGCGACATGTCGCCGGCGGCCAGATCCGGGAAATCATTCTCCGGCAGGGTCTGCAGCGTGAAGCGCGAGCGACCGGCGCGGATCGCCAGCACGGCGCGGTCGCCGTCGGCCTCCAGCACGATCTGCGAGCCGTCCGGCAGCTTGCGCACGATGTCGTAGAACATGTGCGCCGGCACGGTGGTGGAGCCCGCGGTCGCGGTTTCCGCCGGCAGCGTCTCCGTCACCTCGAGGTCGAGGTCGGTCGCTTTCAGCGACAATTTGGCGTTCTCGGCCCGGACCAGCACGTTGCCGAGGATCGGAATCGTGTTGCGGCGCTCGACCACGCGGTGGACGTGGCCCAGTGACTTCAGGAGTTGCGCGCGTTCGACCGTAACCTTCATTGCACTACTCGCCCGATCCCCAAATGAAGAAGCCGGGCGGTCGAAAAGCCCCGCCGCGGCACCGATGACCCCGGCAGGTCAGGGCCATCCAACCGATATGACCAAAGCCGCCAGGGTCGCGCAAGGTGGCTCGGATGGCCCCCGGATTCAAGGGATCGGGAGCCAGTTCCGCACGATTCCCACGATTTACCGCCCAAACGAAAGCCGCCGCCCAGGCATGGCCGGGGCGGCGGGAGAATGGCAGGAGCGCCTTAGGCGTTTATTCCTGAAGCTGGCGCTTCAGCGACTCCACTTCCTCTGACAGTGCGGTGTCCTTGGAGACCAGGGACTCGATCTTGCGCACGGCGTGCAGCACCGTGGTGTGGTCGCGCCCGCCGAAGCGGCGGCCGATCTCGGGGAGCGAGCGCAGGGTCAGCGTCTTGGCGAGATACATCGCCACCTGGCGCGGGCGCACCACATTGGCGGTGCGGCGGGAGGAGAGCAGGTCGGAGCGGCTGACATTATACTGCCGCGCCACCACGCGCTGGATGTCCTCGATCTTGATCCGCTTCGGCTCCTGCGGCCGGACCAGGTCGCGCACCTCGTGCTCCGCCATCTCCAGCGTCACCGGCCGGTTGTTGAGCTTCGAGTGCGCCAGCAGGCGGTTGATCGCGCCTTCGAGGTCGCGGCCATTATGGGTGATGGTGCGCGCCAGATAATGCAGCACCTCCTCCGGCACCTCGAAGGTCGCATGATGGGCGCGGGCCGCGGCGACGCGCGACTTGAGGATGCCGTGGCGCAGCTCTTCGCCGAGCGAGCCCATCTCGACCACGAGGCCGCCGGCGAGCCGCGAGCGGACGCGGTCGTCGAGGCTTTCAAGATCGGACGGCGGCCGGTCGGCCGCGATCACGACCTGGCGGCCGGCATCGATCAGCGCGTTCAGCGTGTGACAGAACTCGGCCTGGGTCGACTTGCCCTGCAGGAACTGCAGATCGTCGATCACCAGCACGTCGATGCCGCGCAGCGCTTCCTTGAAGGCCAGCGCCGTCTGCGTCTTCAGCGCGGCGACGAAGCCGTACATGAATTTCTCTGCGGTGAGATACAGCACCTTGCGCTCGTTGCCGGAATTGCCGGCCCAGGTCACCGCCTGGAGCAGGTGCGTCTTGCCGAGGCCGACGCCGGCATGGATGTAGAGCGGGTTGAACATCACGGGGTCGCCGCGGCGACCTTCGGCGACCTGGCGCGCGGCCGCATGCGCCAGCGTGTTGGAACGGCCGACGACGAAGCTCGCGAAGGTCAGGCGCGGATCGAGCGGCGAGCCGCCGAGCGCATCATGATTGGCCGACACCGGCGCGGTCGCGGTCGAGCGCAGCTCCGGCGTGGGCGTGCGTCGCGTCTCGACCGGCGCGGGGGCTTCCTTCGGCTGTATCACCGGGCGCACGGCCGAACGCACCGTGAGGTCGATGCGATGCACTTCCGGCATCTCGGCCTGCCAGCACGACAGCACGCGCTCGGCATAATGAGCCTGAATCCAGCTCTTCAGGAACCGGGTCGGCACCGAGAGCCGCACGCTCTCCTCCTGCACGCCTTCCAGATCCATGCGCGCAAACCAGCTCGTGTAAACGTCTTCGCCAACGCTCGAGCGCAGCCGACCCTTCACGCGTGACCAGCGATCCTGTTCCATTGTCATCGTCAGAAAACTTCTCTTGAGAGATAAGGTTGCGTGGTGAGCGCCAAGCAGGGTTTCCTGTCATGGCGCGACCTCAAGCGAGTCCATCGTCAGGCATAGCTCGACCGTTCGGCGCAAACGCCGCAGGTCAGATCAGCGATGTCGGAGATGGAGAGTTCGCGAGGTCAGCGCGTACTCGACGCGCTCTCGCATGTGGGAGGCTGAACGCAGGACGGATCGGAGACGGCATCGTTGAACGATGGAACTTGTGTCAATACCGCGTTGAATCCGTAGGACATGATACCTCCCCGTCCTGCCGTGATCGCTCACGACAAGGTCCTGCTTCTGAAGACGCCCGCGACGAAAATCGCTGATGCCCCTGCCCGTCTGCACTGCTCGTCCGCTCGGCTTCGCCATCGCTCGTGTCGGGGTAACTTTGCGATGTCCGTGCGCCTCGCGAGATCGGGATACGCAAGATCCCGCTAGGAGACATTCAGACAAAGAGATACCATTCCCATATTGCTATGGGTTTTTGATCCGACATTCGCTTTTTGAAGCGTCGCCTACGTGCACACCGCCGCCGATTTGCACGCTCGCCCCGTTTCCTAAACCGCGCTGGTCTGAAGATCGTGGGCGCCGCTGACGACTTAAGGAATACACTATGCGGAAAGACTCGCAACGAAATTGATTCACACTTGAGGCGTCAAAAAACTTGACCTCGGTTAACGCCGCGCGGGAGTTGTTCACAGGCTCGGAAGCAAGTTTTTGGATTCGTGCACAGAATCGAGAATGCCGGGCATCATGTGACAATTCTCCGTCACTGCTAAAAAAATTTTTACAAATTCGTCACGCGCCGGACGTGTCGGCGAATTTTTCAAATGCTTGCGGTCGCTATGTCGATAAGTGATTAGCGAGACATCGCTTTTTGAGTCTCGTTTCACAGGGTAACTCCAAGCCGTGCGCGTTCCGGTGAATCTACGGTGTGCAGAACTTCTTGCGCGCGCGAATTCATCTTAGCCCCGCAGCACAGGGGTTTTTGCAACGCGGTGAAAGTTTCCACTGTTGCAAGTTACCGGCAGGTAGAACTACGGAACGAAGAATAGCGCAGGCGGTGCAAACCTTCCGATCGAAGATCGACTGTGGCGTGACCGGT
Organism: Bradyrhizobium sp. SBR1B; assembly: GCF_014198205.1. NCBI lineage: Bacteria > Pseudomonadati > Pseudomonadota > Alphaproteobacteria > Hyphomicrobiales > Nitrobacteraceae > Bradyrhizobium > Bradyrhizobium sp. SBR1B. The sequence goes on along the minus strand of NZ_JACIHC010000005.1, from coordinate 561,228 downwards.
TGCGTGAATATGACGGGCAACAAAAAAGCCCGGCGCGATGCCGGGCTGTTTGACGCATGCGATGTTCGATCGGATCGGCCGACCGATTGGTTCGCCGTTACCTGGCTCGTTACTTGGCGAGCTTGGCGATCTGCGCGGTGAGGCGCGAGACTTTGCGGCTGGCGTTGTTCTTGTGAATGATGTTGCGCTGGGCGGCGCGCATCAAGGCGGGCTCGGCATTCGCCAGCGCCTTCACGGCAGCGGCGCGGTCGCCGGTCGCGATGGCTTCTTCGACGTTACGCACGGCACCGCGCATCTGCGTGCGGCGCGACTTGTTGACGGCGGTGCGGCGGGCGATCTTGCGCGTCGCTTTCTTGGCGGAAGTGGTATTGGCCATGGTCTCAATATCCTTTGCGGGTACCGGTCGCGTCTTGGTCGGGTAGCGCCGGCTTGCTTGACCGCGGAATCGACGCTCGGATTTAGGGTGTTCGGTTGCTGGGCTGTCCCCGGAACATGAGGCCGCAAAGAGCTCTAAGCTCAAGGAGCCTGCAACTGCTCAAAGAACAGCGGCGGCAGGATTGCGCCCGCCGCCAGTTGGCGCCCTTATAGAGAGGGTCTTCGGCACCGTCAACGCTTTCCAGGCTGGAAAAGCGGCCTCCGGGGCCGTCCAGGGGCGTCGTAACGCCCTGAAGAGGTTGAATTTCTGCCGTCTCCCGGCTATTGGCTGGCGGCGTTTTGTCGGCTCCTCCGATCGGACGACCATATAAGGTGAGGCATGATCCGCGGTTTTTTCCGACTGATTGGGCTGTTGCTGCTCGCTGGCGGGTTCATCTTCATGGTCTATGACGGTGCCCGCTGGGTGGCCGACCAGACCCTCAGATTCACCCGGTTCGGCCAGTTCTGGAACGACATCAATCAGGCCAGCCAAGCGGCATTCCGCACCTGGGTCGAGGCCAAGGCGCCCTGGCTCTGGACCTCGGTGATCCGCCTGCTGCTGGATCAGCCGGTGTTCGCCGTCCTCGGCATTCTCGGCATCCTGCTGATGATCCTGTTCCGGCCGCGGAAACCGCTGATCGGCTATTCCCGGGATTGATCTTCAATCCCCCGGGATTGATCCTCAATTCCCGCCGGGATTGAGTGCTCGCCAGCCGCGCGGCGTAACAAGGCTGCCCACGCCAGCGTAGATCCCTATATTCCCACCTGATCGCGAGCACGCCGCCTGAACATCTGGCTCGGGCGACGGACGGCTCGTCTGCGGAGATCCAATCATGCTGTTCATGCGCAAGACCACCGCGTTGCCGAGCGCAGCCGAGGCGCTGCCCGGCCGTGCGCAAGCCATTCCGACCGCGACCTTCCATTTCGTCAACGGCAGCAAGCTCAAGCCGCCTTATCCCGCCGGCCTCGAGCAGGCCGTGTTCGGGCTCGGCTGCTTCTGGGGCGCCGAGCGCAAGTTCTGGCAGCTCGGCGATGGCATCTACACCACCGCCGTCGGCTATGCCGGCGGCCACACGCCGAACCCGACCTATGAAGAGACCTGCTCGGGACGCACCGGTCACACCGAAGTGGTGCTGGTCGTGTTCGATCCGAACAGGATTTCTTACGAGACGCTGCTGAAGACGTTCTGGGAGAGCCACAACCCGACGCAGGGCATGCGTCAGGGCAACGATGTCGGCACGCAATATCGTAGCGCGATCTATACCTATTCCGATGCGCAGAAGAAGGCGGCCGATGAGTCGAAGGCGCTCTATCAGAAGGCGCTCGCAGCCAAGGGCCTCGGTGCCATCACCACCGAGATCGCGCCATCAGGCGAATTCTATTTCGCCGAGGACTATCATCAGCAATATCTGGCGAAGAATCCCGCCGGCTATTGCGGCTTAGGGGGCACCGGCGTGTCCTGCCCGATCGGCGTCGGTGTGAGCGCGTAAGCGAGACGACACATCTTGCTTACCCTCCCCTGGAGGGGGAGGGTCGCTACGCATGCAGCGAAGCGGAATGCGTAGCGGGGTGGGGTGACAGTCTCTCCACATCCAACAGCGCGCCAGTGGAGAGATCGCCCCACCCCGCTCGCGCTGCGCGCGATCGACCCTCCCCCTCCAGGGGAGGGTGCGACGGTCACAGCCGCCCCGCTCAACGCTTTATTAACCATAACCGGTGCATCACTTAAGCCGTCTCGTTTCGAGGGATTGGTCCGGTGCCGGTTGCACGCGCGTTTCGATGGTCGATCTTGGCAGCGTCCCTGGCAGCGTCCGCCGCGCTGACCCTTGGCGGCTGCATGCAGACCGCCGGCCCCGTCGCGGTGATGCAGCCCCGCGCCGATCTCGATTCCATGGCCTATGGCCAGCCCTACAATGCGCCGCAACCGGTTGTCGTCGCCGACGGCGGCGGCGCCATCGGCGCGCTGCGCAATTCCTTTGCCTCTTCGCCCGCACCCATGCCGGTCGGTTACGCCGCGCCGATGGCGCCGGTGCGCTACGACGCCTCCTACCATCTCGACGCCGGCGACAAGCTCCGCGTCGTGGTCTACGGCCAGGAAGGTCTCACCAACAGCTACGCCATCGATGCGGGCGGCTCCATCACCATGCCGCTGATCGGCGCGGTGCCAGCCCGCGGCCGCACCACGGCGGGCCTTGCCGGCGAGATCGCCGCGCGCTTGCGCAATGGTTACATCCGCGAGCCCTCGGTCGCGGTCGAGATCGAGGCCTATCGCCCGTTCTTCATTCTCGGCGAAGTCACCGCGCCCGGCCAATATCCGTACGTGCCGAACATGACGGTCGAGAGCGCGGTCGCGATCGCCGGCGGCTTCTCGCCTCGCGCCAAACGCGACGTGGTCACCATCACGCACACCGAGAACGGCGGCTCCATGCGCGCCGTGGTGCCGCTCGGCACTCCCTTGAATCCCGGCGACACCGTGTTCGTCGGCGAGCGCTGGTTCTAGCTCACCGCCTGAAATCCAGCCGCCCCTCCGGAAAGCATCCGTCGATCCTGTTAGCGTCGACCACGCGCCCGACCCATGGCCGTGTGATCGCCGGCGTGGTCAGGTTGATATATTTTCCGACCAGCCGATCCGCGCCCTCGCGCGCGGCCTCGATCAGACCGTGCCGGCGGCCATTGTCCCAGTCGAAGCGCAGATAGATCCGGCTGCCCGTGATGCGCACTTCCGCGCGCCCTTGTTTCCACTTCTCCGCGGTGTCGCCGGCGATGGTCGGATCGGCGCCGCCATTCCAGCGGCTCGCCCAGCTGCCTTCGAGCGGATCGGATGGCGCCGCGATCGCTGTCCAGGCCGCCGCATTGCCGTCCGCGGCGTCGCCAGCCAGCCTGGCCGTCGCGGCATAATCCATCACCTCGGAATCATCGGGTGAGGGGACATCCATGGTTCCGAACGGATTGCGGATGACGAGGTGCGTGATGGCTTGCTGCATGGCAATCTCCCGGCGTGAGCTGGCTTGATTGGCCAGCTCTATCGCCGGGCGGCAGGATCCGGCCACCCGATTTCCGCGAGAGGACGCAGCGTGGTTGTCTCTCCTTGTGGAGAGAGTTCGTCCCTATTTCAAATGCTTCGCGAAAAAGTCCATGCTGCGCGGCCAGGCGATGTCGGCGCTGGCCTTGTCGTAGCTCGCGCGCTCGTCGCAATGGAAGCCGTGCTGGGCGCCCGGATAGACGAACACCTCCACGTCCGGCCGCTTCGACTTGATGGTCTCGACGTCGGTCAAGGGGATGCCCGCATCCTTCTCGCCGAAATGCATTTGCGTCGGCACCTTCGGCGTCTCGTCGGCGAAGCGCACGACCGCGCCGCCGTAATAGCCGATCGCAGCCTTCAGTCCCGACAGCCGCGTCGCCGCGACAAAGGCGATGCTGCCGCCCAAGCAAAAGCCGATGATGCCCACCGGGCCCACGCTCTTCACCGCATCGATCGCGGCCTGGGTGTCGCGCAGCATCGCGGCCCAATCGGGGCTGGCGACGAACTTGCGCGCTTCGGCGACCTCATCGGGCGAATAGCCCGACTGGAAGCCCGGCGCGGTCCGGTCGAAGATCGAGGGCGCGATCGCGACATAGCCTTCCCCGGCGAGGCGGTCGCAGACCGAGCGGATGTGGTGATTGACGCCAAAGATCTCCTGGATCACCACCACCGCGCCCTTCGGCGTGCCATCGGGATCGGCGCGATAGGCGCCAAACTGGAAATTGTCGGAGGCCGTCAGCTTGATGTCTTGTCCCACGCGGGTTGTCCTTCTTGGTTGTCACGGAATTCACTCTCTTCCCTCATCCTGAGGAGCGCGCTCTTCGCGCGCGTCTCGAAGGATGCAAGGCCGGGATGCAGCGGCGGGGGGCCTTTCATCCTTCGAGACGCTTGCTGCGCAAGCTCCTCAGGATGAGGGGCGGTACCTATTCCCACATCCAGTTCTCGCCGTAATCCTCCTTCCATCCTGCCAACCGTCCATGACGGAATTGCAGGAACAGGCGGTGGCGGTAGGGGATCAAGCCGCTGCCGCCGATGTTGCGAAGCGCGAGATAGATCTCGTTGCCGGGACGCCCGCGCACATATTGCAGCGGCTGCCCAAGGGCGCGCGCGGTCTGCTCGGCATCCATGCCGAAGGCGAGCGGCGTGTTATTCGACAAGGTCGTGACGAAGGGCTGGCGCGGCGGCACTGTGCCGAACGGTTCGGCCTGCGCTGCCGACAACAGCGCCGCCATTGCGCCCGCCGCGAAGATCGCTCGCATCATGGTCGCCGTCCTCATTGCCTAGCCTAGGCCGGCAAGTTCTTCAGGAAAGGCACGACCGCGTCAACAAAAGCCTTGGGCTGATCGATGTTGACGGCGTGGCCGGCCGCGGGGATCACGACCTTTTGTGCGCCCGGGATTTTTGCGGCCATGTAATCGGACGCGGCGAGGAACGGCGTGTCGTCGGCGCCGACCACGATCAGGCAGGGCACCTTGATGTCGGGCAGCAGCTCGATCACGCGCGCATCCCGCTGGGTCAGCATGCCGCGTGCGGCGAGCGCCAACCCCCTGGCGTTGCGATGGCTGGCGGTAGCGCGTTCGCGCGTCGCCGATTTCAGCATGTCGAGACCTTCGCGATCGAGCTTGTCGGCCGTGCCAAGCGCCCGCGCGTTCCAGGCCTCGCGGGCGTCGTCCTTCTTGAAGCCGGGCCCGGTATCGATGATCAGCAGCGCACGGGCGGCTTGCGGATAGGTGCGATAGAACGCGAGCGACATGTAGCCGCCGAGCGAGAGGCCGCCGATGATGGCACGCTCAGCGCCGACCGCGTCGAGGATCGCCGCCATGTCGTCGACGGTCAGAGTTTCGCTGTAGGCGTTGGGATCATCGGGATAATCGGACTGGCCGTGGCCGCGCATGTCCCACAGGATCAGCGTGTGATCCTTCGCGAGCGCATCGACCTGCCCATGCCACATCGCCGACGTCGAGGAATAGCCGTGGGTGAGCAGCAATGGCGGACCGTTGCCGTGGACCTCGTAATAGATGTTGACACCGTCCCGATTGATCTTTGGCATTGCTTCCGCCTCTTTCTTTTTGTTTTAGCCGTGATCTCAGTGTTTCATCCTCCCCTGGAGGGGAGGGTAAGGTTCGTGGTTGGCTGCATTCTACGTCGCCAAGTTACCTGGAAGAAACTGCCTGAACGCGATGGCACGCATGTCTGACGCACGCGCTATTGTGTCCAGTCGCTGCGTCGGCGTCGTTGGCGCGGCGCACAACGAGCAAGTCTAGAAGCGGTTTTTTCGACTCGTTCCAAATTGCATTTGCCACGGCACCCGAACCCGATCATGCTCGCGGCCAAGGCTGACGCCGGCCCGGTGGGCGTCCGCCATTCAAGTTGCCGCCGTAAGCGGCTTCATGCACCGGCAGGGGAAGACGCCTATGCCAACTCTCACCATCAACGGGCGGAGTCTGTCCGTGGATGCGGCGAACGACACGCCGCTCCTCTGGGCAATCCGCGAGCAATTGCAGATGACCGGCACCAAGTTCGGCTGCGGTGCCGGGTTGTGCGGGGCTTGCACCGTGCACGTCAACGGCGAAGCCGTGCGCTCGTGCCAGACCATGCTCAGTGATGTCGCCGGCAAGAAGATCACCACCATCGAAGGCCTCTCCGCCAAGGGCGATCATCCCTTGCAGAAGGCGTGGGTTGCCGAGCAGGTGCCGCAATGCGGCTACTGCCAGTCCGGGCAGATCATGCAGGCGGCCTCGCTGCTGTCGAAGAATCCCAATCCGACCAAGGAAGAGGTCGTCGCGCATATGGACGGCAATCTCTGCCGCTGCATGACCTATTCGCGGATCCAGAAGGCGATCATGCGCGCCGCATCCGAGATGCGCACCGCATCCGCCACCTCCACCGAACGGAGGCCCACATGAATCGGCACGTCAAGAACGTCACCCCCGCGACGACCGATCTCAGCCGCCGCTCCTTCCTCGTCGGCACCGCCGCAAGCGGCCTCGTGCTCGGCTATGCCGGCGTGCCCGGCATCGATTCAGCCTCGGCCGCGGCTCCCGCGAATTTCGAGCCGAGCGTCTGGTACGCGATCGCGCCGGATGGTCTCGTCACCGTGACCTGCGGCAAGGCCGACATGGGCCAGCACATCGCCTCCACCATGGCCCAGATCGTCTGCGAGGAGTTGGGCGCGAAATGGAGCGACATGCGCGTGCAGCTCGCCTCCAACGATCCGAAGTTCAACGATCCTGTGCTCGGCGCGCAGATCACCGGCGGCAGCTGGTCGACCATGATGAACTTCGAGGCGATGAGCCGGGCGGGTGCGGCCGGCCGCATCGCGTTGACGGAGGCCGCCGCCGCCGCCATGGGACTGCCGCCCTACTTCAAGGACCAGCTCGTGGTCCGCGACTCCGTGATCTCGCATCCGAAGTCGAAGAAGCAGATGACCTTTGCCGAGATCGTCAAGAGCGGCAAGGCGACGAAAACCTTCACGCCGGACGAGTTGAAGTCGATCAAGCTGAAGACGCCGGACCAATACACCATGATCGGCGTGTCGGTGCCGCAGCTCGACATCCCCTCCAAGACCAACGGCACGGCCAAGTACGGCATCGACGTGATGTTGCCGGGCCTGGCCTACGGCAAGGTGGTGACCCCGCCGGTACGCTTCGGCGCCACCGTGAAGTCGGTCGACGACAGCGACGCCAAGAAGGTGCCCGGCTTCATGAAGGCCGTCATCCTCGACGACAAGACTGGAACCACCTCCGGCTGGGTCGTCGCGGTCGCCAGCACCTACGCCAACGCGCGCAAGGCGGCGGATGCGCTGAAGATCGCCTATGACGGCGGTCCGAACGCAAAACTGTCGAGCCAGTCGCTGCTGGACGAGGCCAAGCGGCTTCAGGGCCTGGAGGATTCCGGCCAGTTCTTCGTCAAGGACGGCGATCCGAACGCGGCCTTCGGTTCGGCGGCCAAGGTGGTGGAAGCCGAGTACACCACCAGCATCAACATCCACGCGCCGCTGGAGCCGATGAACGCCACTGCGGAGTTCAAGGGCGACATCCTGCACATCTATTCCGGCAACCAGTTCGCGACGCGCTCCGGCGCGATCGCTGCGGGTGCGGCCGGGATCGATCCGAAGTTCGTCGTCATGCATCAGCATTGGCTCGGCGGCGGCTTTGGCCGCCGGCTCGATGCCGACATGATGATTCCGGCGGTGCAGGCGGCGAAGGCGGTCGGCAAGCCGGTCAAGGTGATCTACTCGCGCGAGAACGACATGACGATGGATTTCTCGCGTCCGCTCACCTACCAAAAGGTCAAGGCCGGCGTGGACGGCGACGGCAAGCTCGTCGCGCTCAGCCACGACGTGGTCTCGGCCTGGCCGACCGCGCGCTGGGGAATCCCCGATTTCCTGACGCCCTCGGTCGACAAGAAGGGTCCGCTCGACAGCTTCACGGTCAACGGCGCCGACTTCTTCTACACCGTGCCCAACCATTATGTGCGCGCGATCAAGAACGAGCTCGCGCACAACGCCACGCCGTCCGGCCAGCTCCGCTCGGTGGCGCCGGGCTGGACCTTCTGGGCGGTCGAAAGCATGATCGACGAGATCGCGGCTGCCACGGGCAAGGATCCCGCGCAGTTCCGCATCTCGCTGCTCGACGGCGCCGGCAAGAACGACGGCGGCGCGCAGCGGCTGCGCAACACACTGCTCGCCGCGATGGGACTGTCGGGCTACGGCACCAGGCCATTGCCGAAAGGCGAGGGCATGGGGGTCGCCTGCGTCTCGTCGCAGGAGCGCGCGACTGCGAGCTGGACGGCGTGCGTCGCCCATGTCGCGGTGGCGCCGTCGGGTGCGGTCACCGTGAAGAAGCTCACGGTCGCAACCGACGTCGGCACGCAGGTGCATCCCGACAACATCCGCGCCCAGGTCGAGGGCGCGGCGCTGTGGGGCCTGTCGCTAGCGATGTACGAGAAGGCGACGCTGAAGGACGGTGGCATCGAGCAGACCAATTTCGATAGCTACACGCCCTTGCGCATGAGCCAGATGCCCGAGGTCGCGGTTACCGTGATCGCCAATGGCGAGAAGGCCACCGGCGTCGGCGAGCCCGCGGTCACCGTGGTCGCCCCCGCCATCGGCAACGCCATCTTCAACGCCTCAGGCGCCCGCGTGCGGGCACTGTCGATCACGGCGGAGGCCGTGAAGGCGAGCATGAAGGCGTAAGGCCGAGCGCGATTGCAGAATGAGATCATCCGCCGGAGGGCAACCTCCGGCGGATTTGTTTTGGTGGCTGTCTCCCCAATCTCGATGTCATGCCCGCGAAGGCGGGGCATCCAGTACGTCGCGGCTTCTCGGTTCCGGCCGCAGCGCCTCGGCGTACTGGGTCGCCCGGTCCCGGCTCCGCCGAGGCTCACACGAGTGCTCGGCGCGCCGAAGCTTCAGCGAAGGCGGCAAGCCGGGCGATGACAGTGGGGGAGCGCACTCAAAATTCCCCTTATCTTTCAATGCCCCTTCTACTGTGCATGGGGGTTGTTGTTTTCGCGATTTTTGCCGTTCCCCTTCCGGAACGGAAATCCGTAAAATTGCACCCAATTCCAGAAGGTTCCATTGAGCACGCCTCTTAAGGGCCGGAGAACCTGATCCGGCTTAGGCTGACGCCAAATCCAATCCCGTGCTTTGGGGAAGTCATGAACGCCTCAGCCAAAACCGCCGCCAAACGCCGGCTTCTGCTCGCCTCCGACCGGAGCGACGAGAGCACCGAGCTCGCCAGCATCCTGAAGGCGGTCGGCGATGTCTCGACGGTGACGACGCAGGGCATTCCCGAGCAGCCCTCACGCGATCTCTCCGGCCTCGTGGTCGATATCAACCTGCGCTCGCCCGAGAGCGTGCAGCGGGTGCGCAACAAGCTGCGCGGCGATGCCTATCGTTCGATGCCGCGGCTGTTCGTGCTTGCCGATGCCCTGCATCACGGCACCATGCAGGCCTGGGCGCTGGGCGCCACCGACACGATCTCGCGGCCGCTCCAGGCGGACGCCATCCTTCAGCGTATCCGCGCTGCCTTCCCGGACACCGCCGCCTATGACGCGACCGACCGCGGCAAGACGCTCAACCGCGGCGTCGAGGCGGCGCACGCGGTGCTGGCGAAGATGTTCGAGAAGCTGCCGCTCGGCGTGCCCCTGACCTTCGACGACGTGATCGCCGCCGAGAGCAAGATCCTGAAGGCGATCAAGCACTCCTCGCTGCGCGAATGGCTCACCACGGTGGGCTGCCACCATGTCGGCAGCTACCGGCACTGCCTGTTCGTCACCGGCTTCGCCGTCTCCTTCGCGCAGCACCTCGGCATGCGCGAGGACGACCAGCGCCGGTTGACCCGCGCTGCGCTGCTGCACGATGTCGGCAAGGCCTTCGTTCCCTCCGCGCTGCTCGACAAGCCCGGCAAGCTCACCGACGAGGAGATGGCCGAGGTCCGCCAGCATCCGCGCCGCGGCTATGACGCGCTCGCAGCGCAAGGCGGCTTCCCGCCGGAGATGCTCGACGTCGTGCTGCATCACCACGAATTCCTCGACGGCTCCGGCTATCCGAACGGCCTGTCGTCGAACCAGATCAGCGACATCGTCCGTTTGACGACGATCGTCGACATTTATGCCGCGCTGGTCGAGAAACGCGCTTACCGCATGCCCTTCACGCATTCCCGTGCGTTCGGGATGATGGAAGGCATGGGCGGCAAGCTCGATCAGCAGCTGCTGCAGGCGTTCAGGCCTGTGGCGCTGGGGTCGTTCTAACGCGACGTTCTCCGCTGCCGTAGGGTGGGCAAAGGCGCAAAGCGCCGTGCCCACGAGCTCTCTCCGATCACACTTTGAATGGTGGGCACGCTTCGCTTTGCCCACCCTACGGCAGCGCGCCGTGTGGCCGTGCGCTACCCCACCATCTTCCGCAGCTCCGCCTTCGCCACCTTCTCCAGCGTCGAGCGCGGCATGTCGTCGACGAGCCTGATCTCGCGCGGCACCTTGAAGTCGGCAAGGCCCTTGCGGCAGGCTTCCATGACGCGCGCGTGCAGATCTGGCGCAGCACCGGCGACGCCGCCTTGCGGGATGATGAAGACGACCGGTACCTCGTCCAGCATCGGATGCGACTTCGCCACCACGGCGGCCTCGCGCACGCCCGGCACCAGCGCAATCACCTGCTCGATCTCGGAGGCCGCGACGTTCTCGCCGCCGACCTTCAGCATGTCCTTGGCGCGGTCGCCGAACTTGATGGTGCCGTTCGCGAGTCGCTCGACGCGGTCGCCGGTGAGGAAGAAGCCGTGCGCGTCAAAGCTCTCGCGCGTCGCTTTCTCGTTGTGCAGATATTCGGCGAACAGCGACAGGCCGGGGATGCCCTTGATCGCGAGATTGCCGGTGTCGCCGACCTCGGTCGGCCGTCCCTCGTCGTCGGTGATGCGGATTTCATATTCCGGCGCCGCGCGGCCGATCGACATCGGTATGTTGGGCTGGTCGACCTCGCCGACGATGCCGTGGGTGATGGTCTCGGTCATGCCCCACCAGCCGATCATCTTGATCCCGAAGGCGGCAAAGGCCGGCGGCTCGTTGATCGCGGTGCCCCACAGGCGGAATTTGTGATCTCTCGGGATCTCCTGCTCGAGCAGCGCCTTCATGCAGAACGGAATCGTCGAGGTCCAGGTCGCGCCGTGCTCGCGCGCGACGCCCCAGAACCGGCTCGCGGAGAAGCGCGGCTGGATCACGCAGGTGGCGCCGACCCACAGCGTTGCCAGCATGGAGTAGGCGAGGGCATTGGTGTGGAACAGCGGCAGATAGGTCTGGTGCACGTCGCTGGCGTGCAGGTCCTCGTGCGCGGCGTTGATCTTGGCGCCCCACAGCGCGTTGGCATGGGTCCACAGCACGGCCTTGGGGCGCGAGGTCGTGCCCGAGGTGTACTGCACGCTGCACGGCGCCAGCGGATCGGCCACGCGCCTGGGGCGGTCGGCACTGTCGGCGAACAGGGATTCAAAACTGTCGCCGCGCGAGACGCCGTGCGCGGGCGCTGCGCCCGCATCATGCGAGGTCACTGCCATCCAGCTTATGTTGCGGCAGTTCTGCGCGACAATCTCCGCATAGGCTGGCTGCGTGATCGCGGCGACCGCGCCGCAATGATCGGCAAAATACGCGATCTCGGCCGGCGCCGAGCGGGTGTTGGTGGTGACCGCAATGGCTCCTAACTCGACACAGGCAAACCAGGCGAGCAGCGCTTCGATGCAATTATCCAGATGAATGAGCACATATTCGCCCGGCTTGACGCCGCGCCGTGCCAGCCCTGCCGCGAGCGCGCCGACCCGCTCGTGAAATTCGCCATAGCTCCAGCGCTGCGCCGGCGCATCGAACGGCGCCCAGATCAGGAACGGATGGTCACGCCGGACCTCGGCGCGCATCCTCAAGAGCCAGGGCACGTCGAGCCCGTCGAATGGGCCGACGATCCCGGCTGCGGTCTGTTGAAGTGGCATGGATCCTCCCCGTGCAGCCTGCATCTTGATGGCGGCTGTCTTCTGATGATTGCGTCTTCCTGCCATCGGACGGCGCCGGGCGCAAATCGGGATGAGTGCATCGTACCTTGTGAGACGCGCGCACTCTCTCCTCAATCCCCGTACGACGAGATCTCGATCAGGCTGCCGTCCGGATCCCGGCAATAGACCGAGCGCAGCGTGCCGCGCGCACCCTGCTTGGGAACCGGGCCTTCCTCGATCGCGATGCCGTGTGCCTGCAAATGCGCCACCACCTCGTCGGGCGCGGCGGAGGTGAGGAAGCAGAGGTCCTCGCTGCCGGCGGTCGCCTGGTCGGCGGTAAACCACTCCACCTTGTCGGCGTCGCGCGGCCGGATGTTGATCTTCTGGTTACCAAAGTGAAGCGAAGTCCGCGGCGCTTTGCCGCCGCCGGGATCGAACACCTTGACTTCCATGCCGAGAATTCTGCGGTACCACTCCGCGCTGGCCGCGACATCGGCGACGTTGATTACGAGATGATCGAGGGCCTCGACTTTAACAGGCATGTCTTATCCTTTCGTCGTGATGCGCCCCGTGCACTTTCCGCGCTCCGCAAGCTTTGTTACAACCCCACCGACGCCGGGTTCAAGCAATCTGGCTTCAAGAACAACACGTTGGGAGAACCCTTGAGATGATCACTCGCCGTACCGCGCTGGGCCTGCTCGCCGCCAGTCCGCTTGCAGCCACCCCGCTGTCGAAGGCCTTTGCAGCCGATTATCCGGCCCGCCCGGTGAAATGGGTGGTCGGCTATCCGCCGGGCGGGGCCACCGACATCCTGGCGCGGCTGATCGGCCAGCGCCTGTCGGAAAAGCTCGGCCAGCAATTCGTGATCGAGAACAAGCCGGGTGCCGGCAACAACATCGCCACCGAATCGGTCATCAATGCCGAGCCCGACGGCTACACGCTGCAGCTGGTCAATCCGGCCAACTACATCAACGCCTCGCTCTACACCAATCTGAAGTTCAACTTCGTGCGCGACATGGCGCCGGTCGCCTCGTTCCAACGCGTGCCGAACGTGATGACCGTCAACAAGGACGTGCCGGCCAAGAACGTCGCCGAGTTCATCGAATACGTGAAGGCCAATCCGGGCAAGGTCAACATGGCCTCGTCCGGCAACGGCACCTCGGTGCATCTGTCCGGCGAGATGTTCATGGCCATGACCGGCTGCAAGATGCAGCACGTGCCTTATCGCGGCGCCGCGCCCGCGATCACCGACATGCTCGCCGGCCAGGTGCAGGTGATCTTCGACAACATGCCTTCGATCATCCAGCACATCCGCTCCGGCTCGCTTCGCGCCATCGGGGTCACCACCACGGAACGCTCGGCGCAGCTGCCTGACGTGCAGCCGATCGCCGACACCGTCAAGGGCTATGAGGCCAGCGCACTGTTCGGCATGGGCGCGCCGAAGAACACGCCGAAGGAGATCATCGCCAAGCTCAACGCCGAGGTCAACGCGGTGATCAAGGAGCCCGACATGGCCAAGCGTCTGGTCGAGCTCGGCGGCGAGCCGCGGGTGCAGACTCCCGAGGCGTTTGGCGAGGAGATCAAGGCCGAGACCGAGAAGTGGAAGAAGGTCGTCGAGTTCGCCGGCCTAAAGGTCGAGTAGCGGCCTTGTGATCGTGAGGATAGGAGCCCTGCCGTTTGGCAGGGCTTTTTTCTTGCGTGCCTCGTTTCGTTGATCTGGAATAAAACCGCGTTGCGAAACCTGATAATAGATGGCGCCGTATCTCGGGCCAGCTAGAGAGGAGTTGGATCATGCGCAAGAAGCAATTGATGCTGCTGACGTTCAGCGCGGCGGTCCTCGCGGGTTTCGCCACCGTCACGCCCGCGGCTGCGCGCGACTATCCATGGTGCGCCCAGGGCGGTGACTATGATTATCCCGGCGAATGCGCCTACGCTACCTACGAACAATGCCAGGCCAGCGTGTCCGGCCGGCTCTTGTACTGCGATCGCAATCCGCGCTTCGCCTACGGCCAGGTGCTGCCGGCGCAACCGCGGCCGCCGCGGCGCGTGCGGCCCGTCGCTCCGTACTGAGGGCGGAGCGGTTTACCGCTTCGCGTCCGCCTGCTCCGTGCCGGTACACGAGATCAGCATCGTGTAGGCGCGGGCGTTGGCGGCGATGTCGGCTGTCTTCAGTTCGCCCTTGGGCTCTGCGGTCTGGTAGGGCACCACGGAGTTGTCGAGGAAGTCGCGCAACGCGCCGGTCTTGATGGCAAAGTTGATATTCTCCGTCAGCTGCCCGGTCTCCTTGATCATCCTGAGCGCGTTGAGCTTGGCAACGACGATGCCGGCGACCTGGCCGGACAAGTCGAACAAGGGGCCCCCACTGTTGCCCGCTTGAACAGCCGCGCTGATCTGCAAGCGTCCGGTGTGATTGCGGAAGCCGCTGAGTGAGCTGACGATTCCCGTCGTCACGGTCAGGTCGGAGGAGAGATAGCCGTGCAGCGGGAAGCCGATGGCCACCACTGAATCGCCGGAGTGCATCGAGCGGTCCCGGATCTTCGCAAAATCCTTGAATACTGCCGTCGCCGGCGCCTGCAGCAGCGCGAGATCGTTTGTCGCGTCGCTGGAGACGACGCGCAGAACCATCGCGGCCTCGCCGGCGAGATTGCCCTTGATATCTCCGGTGCAGCTATCGATCACGTGACTGTTGGTGACGACATGCCCGTTGGGGCTGACTACAAAACCAGTGCCGGTGAAGGTTCCGGTTCGTCCCGGTTTGGCGGGAGGCGCACCTTGCTTGTCGCCGGCCACTGCGGGCTTCGCCGCAACCTTGGTGAAGTCGCCGGCCTTGTCGAGCCCGTCGGCTTTCACCTTGCTCACGCAATTGGCCAATGCCGCGATCACCGGCCCGGTCGATGTCAGGTCGAAATTCAGCACGGTGCGGCCGCTGGTTGCGACCATCAGGCTTGCCTTTTGAAACGTACGCACCACGTTGGCGGGCATGACCGCCGTGAGCATGTTCGGCTGATTGGCCGTGGCGAACAGTCTCGCCTGCTCCTGTCCGTCGAAGATGACGTCGATCGCGGCGTTCTCACCTTGCTTGAAGCGGTAGCTCGGGCTCGCAAAGGCCAGCGACCAGGTGCCGACAGCGTTGTAGCCGACAACCAGGATAACGCCGTTGAGGTAAGGCGTCGTCGCGGCGCAATGGGAGAAGGCGCCGGTCTGGTCGTTGCTGAAGGCGCCGCCGATCCAGTTGCCGACATTGACGCTGCCGAACGGTCCCGCCGCATTAGCGGCTCCGGCGATACCTATTTGCAATAGAGATGCGAGAATAAATGACTTGAGCCACATACCAGCCCCCGGACGCTTTTGGACCGCATCTTATCTACGGGAGCGGGGCGTGCGCAACCGGCAGTTGTCTGTGCCGGCGGAATCCTCTCGCGGCGACTTTCAGGCTTGCGTTTGCTTTGCAATGCCATATACTTTGCATTACAAAGTAACGGGACGAGCAATCCCGGAAACACGGGCGGAGCGAGGTTCTGGCGTTGCGCGATCTCGACAAGGCACTGGCCGACATCGTGGCGATCCGCAGCCAGATTGCGGCCGGCACGGCATTCCGCGGCTATGGCCCCGCGACGATGGCGGCGACCGGCGCTGTCGCGCTGCTCACCGCGATCCTGCAATTCTGGCTGCTGGGCGATCCCAACAGCGAGCCGCTCGGCTTCTTCTTCGGTTGGTTCGTTGCCGCCGCGCTGTCCGGCCTGATCATCGGGATCGAGATGCGCGCGCGTTCGCGCCGCCATCATTCGGGTCTGGCCGACGCCATGATCCACCAGGCGGTCGAGCAGTTTCTGCCGGCGGGCGTTGCCGGTGTGCTGCTCGCGGTGGTGATGTGGAAGTTCGCGGGCGAGACGCTGTGGCTGCTTCCGGGCCTGTGGCAGATCCTGGTGTCGCTCGGCATCTTCGCTTCCGTCCGCTCGCTGCCGCGCACCGTCGCGCTCGCCGGCGCGTGGTATTTCGTGTCCGGCTTCGCCGTGGTGGTGCTCGCGAGCCAGACGCACACGCTGTCGCCATGGACCATGGGCCTGCCCTTCGTGATCGGGCAGTCGGTGATGGCGGGCATTCTCTATGTCGCATCTGGAGACCATGATGTTGAAGGCTGACAGCGCGCCTTTCTCCTATGAAGGGCTCGACCGCGTGATCCACGAGAAGGCGAGGCTCGGGCTTCTGACCTCGTTGATGGCGCATCCCAAGGGGTTGGCATTCGCCGACCTCAAGCAGCTGTGCGGCCTCACCGACGGCAATCTCAGCCGGCATCTCGGCGTGCTGCAGGAGGCCGGCCTCGTCGAGGTGACCAAGGGCTACGAGGGCAACCGCCCGCACACCACCTGCCGCCTCACCAAGGCCGGGCGCCGCCGTTTCCTCGACTATCTCGCCGTGCTCGAACGCCTGGTGCGCGACGCTGCGAAAGCCGCCGGCCGCGAGGCGCCGCCGCTCGGCCGCCTCGGTATCGTCTCGACCTGATCCCCCCCTTTTTGACCGGAGACTTTGCAATGCAAAGTGACCTTGCGTCCCGCAACGAAAAGCTTCATGTCGGCATCATCATGGACGGCAACGGACGATGGGCGACGCGGCGGGGCCTGTCGCGCGTGCGCGGCCACGAGGCCGGCGTCGAAACCATCCGCCGCATCGTCGAGGCCGCGCCGAAACAGGGCATAGGCACGCTGACGCTCTACGCCTTCTCGACCGACAATTGGCGGAGACCAAAGGCCGAGGTCGCGGCGCTGATGACCCTGCTGCGCTTCTATCTCGCCAACGAGGTGCAGAGCCTGGTCAAGAACGGCGTGCGCCTCACCGTGATCGGCCGCCGCGACCGCTTGCCTGACGGCATCGCCAATGCGATCACGCGAGCCGAAGACGCGACAGTTGAAGGCTCAACGCTGCACCTGCGTATCGCCGTCGACTATTCCGCGCGTGATGCCATCCTCAATGCCGCGGCGAAGGCGGCCGCGCTGACGAGCCTCACCCGCGAAGCCTTCTCGCAGCTCGTCACCGGCGAAGCCGGCCTGCGCGACGTCGATCTCATCATCCGCACCTCGGGCGAGAAGCGACTGTCAGACTTCCTGCTCTGGGAAGGCGCTTATGCCGAGCTGCACTTCACTGAGCGGATGTGGCCTGAATTCGACGCCAGCGATCTCGCCGCCGCCCTGGCCTCCTTCCACGGCCGCGAGCGCCGCTTCGGCGGCCTTCAGGCGATCGTGCCCGAGGAGGTGCCTTCGCTCTCCCGTGTGTGACGCGCGGCACATGAAAACGAGCTGTTCGTTTTCATCCGTATGATTGGCAGCTCCGTCCAAGCGGACGGTGAGCGGCCTCGGCTAGGTCTGCAAGTCCCAGCAACCTGCCGAGAGCATCACGCATGTCACAGCTGTTTCCGGGAGCCGTCGTCGAGCCGGTCGAACTGGCCGACGCAAACGGCATGGTCTGCATCAGGACCGCGAGCGCATCCGACGTGGAGAATCTGTCGGTCTATTTCACCGGCCTTTCCACGACATCGCGCAACAAGCGCTTCAGTGGTGCGCGTTCCGACCTCGGCGTGGTCGCGGCCGAATGCATCGCCAAGAGCGGCGGTCTCGACAACTTCACCTTGCTCGCCGAGCTCAGGGAGGAGGGACGGGGCAGGATCATCGGCGAAGCGCTATACGCGTACGATGCGACGGCCCGGCACGGCGAATTTGCGATCTCGGTTGCCGATGCCTTCCAGCGCATGGGGCTCGGCCTTCAGATGATGACGGCGATGGAAACGCGCGCGATTGATCTCGGGCATGAGATGATCGCTGCCGAGACCGCGCGGGCGAATGCTGAGATGCGCGGCCTCGCCAGGAAAGCGGGATTCAACGATACCGGGCTCGGAGACTGGCAGTCGGTTCATCTAGCCAAGCGCCTGTCGCGCTAGCGGGGGTCTTGCCGAAAATTTGAGCAAGCAGGCGATGCCGATCGTGCTCTACTGTCTCCCGTGATCGGAGCTTTCAGCGATGCGCGCAGTCTTGGACTATTGCCGCGGCGGAACGGAACGGCAGGTGGCGGCCGGCACGTTGATCGTCACCGAGGGTGGCACCAGCGGCCATCTCTACGTGCTGATGAAGGGCAGGCTCGAGGTGCTTAAGGGCGAGATGGTGGTCGCCACCGTCGCCGAGCCAGGCGCGGTGCTGGGTGAAATGTCCGTGCTGCTCGAGCAGCCGCATACCGCGACGGTGCGGGCCTGCACCGACGCGGTCATCTACGAATTCGAGGATGCAGCATCGGTTCTCAGGCAGGAGCCGGGCGTCGCGCTGTTGATCGCGCGGATGCTGGCACAGCGGCTCAACGTCGCCAACACCTATCTCGCCGATCTCAAGCGGCAATATGCCGGTCACGGCACGCATCTGGCCATGGTTGGCGAAGTGCTCCAGAGCATGATCAACTTGCCGCCGCTTGAGGTCTCGCCAGGGTCGGATCGGCAATCCGATCCAAGAATGTGAGCCAGTCGGCCGGCGCCTCGATAGGGGCAGCGGGCCGCTTCAGCGGCGCGCCGAGGTCGATCCATTGGGCTTCGCCAGCCGCGAGCCAGAACGCCTGGTCTGCGTCGAGGTCCAGCACGATGCAGGTCGGTGGCCGGCCCGGCTGCAGTCCGGCGTTGAACACCCAGGTCTCGCCCAGCCGGTCGAACCACGAGCCGTCCTTGATGAAAGGCGACTGATGCACATGACCCGAGATCACCATCGAAGGCTGGTACTGCGTGATCCATTGCGCCAGCTCGACATCGCCGAAGAACCGCTTGCCGCCCCAGCTGGTCGGTGAATCGGCCGGTGGCGCGTGATGTGCCCAGATCCAACGCCGCGGCCGGAGGGCCGCAGCGTCTCCGAGCTGCGTGGCGATGAGCTGCTTAATTTGTGGTCCGTCCCACCACGGGCAAACCGTCAACAGCGTGTCGCCGATGGTGAAGCTGTCGCCGTCACAGGCAATGCCCAGCTCCCGCACCTCCGAGATCCAGCGCGAGATCTTCTCGCCTTCTGCACTGCGCTCGTCGAGGTCGTGATTGCCCGAGCAGAGGATCACGCGCGTCTTCGCGGCAAGCAGCGCGAGGTACCTCTTCACGACCACGATCTGCGCGCGAAAATCCACCGTTGAGCCGATGTCGAGCGCATCGCCGGCGAAGATCACGAGGTCGAATTGCGGCGCCGCGCTGACCAGCCAGTCGAACTGGGGCAGCGAATAGTGCAGGTCGGCGACGACCAGGCAGCGCATCGAAATCCGTTCGGAGCAGGTTGAAATGTCTGGAAATTCCAAAAATCACGAAGCAAGAAGCAGGCCAGCTCGGCCCGTCCTTCCGGCCAGGCAACAGGCGAAGGCATGCGCCGGCCGGCGCGCCGCCGAGACCCGGCGCCGCAGGGCTGGACCGGATCGCCGAATTCTGATGTCGTGGCGTGCCCTCAATTGCCCGTGTCAGATGCCCCCCTTCAAGACCATTCGCGCCCGCGCCGAGAAACGCAAGGGCGGACCCAAGGCCCTGGAAAAGCTGATGCCGGCGAAGCCCGACCTGAAGCGTCTGGCGAAGCTCGGCGACGATCGCATCCTGGCGGAGATGACGAAGCGTGTGTTCTGCGCCGGCTTTGCCTGGAGCGTGATCGAGACGAAATGGGACGGATTTGAAGACGCTTTCCTGCGTTTCCAGCCGGCCAAGCTCAGCTTCCAGCCCGAGGATTATTGGGAAGGCCTGCTGCGCGATGCGCGCATCGTGCGCAATGGTGCCAAGATCATGTCGGTGCGCGACAACGCTGCCTTCGTGCAGGAGATCGCGAAGGAGCACGGCAGCTTCGGCAAGTTTCTGGCGAAGTGGCCGTCGTCCGACGAGATCGGCCTGCTCGATCTCATGACCAAGCGCGGCAGCCGGCTCGGCGGCAATACCGGGCAGATGCTGCTGCGCTTCGTCGGGTGGGACGGCTTTGTGACCTCCGCAGACGTGGTGGCTTGCCTGCGCGATGCCGGTCTCGACATTGCCGAAGAGGTCAAGTCGAAGCGGGATCTCGCCAAGGTGCAGGCGCAGTTCAATGCCTGGGCCGAGGAGACCGGCCTGCCCTACACATATCTGTCACGCATCTGCGCGCTCTCGGTCGGTGAAAGCCGCAGCGCGTAGCAGGTCCCCCGATAAATCGTGTGCATCTTGTGGCGATCTCGTGCCGCGAGCGCGGCAGATGCAGCGCCCGATCACGAAATACATTTCTCGGGAACATTTGAGCGCAGCACCTGTTCGGAGTCGAGCCAGGCGGACAAAGGCGCAGGGAACGCGTGCTCCCGCCCTGGCCAACGAAACCGGACACAGAAACGGAGCAGCTCATGAAGCTCACATCCGAACAGGTGAAGCAGACCGTCAACCAACTCGGCGCTCAGGTGCTGCCCGACGAACACCCGGCCATGCCGCAACTCAACAGCATGTTCGGCGAGCATACCTTCTTCGTCGACGAAATGGGCCTCAAGGTCCTCGAACCCACACCATCGCTCGGTGCCGACCGCCAGAGCGGCGAAGTCGTCAGCCTCGCCGATTGGGGCGATTCCGACCTGACGCGCCTGATGGCGCACGAGCCCGAGCCGACCGGCGTGATCGTGGTGTTCGAGCACGTGAGGCATTGATTGCCCCGAGCGGGTCGAATTCCATCGGTGACGGGGCCTGAAAATCCCGTCACCATCGGCCGCGTGCCGCCTTGTGAGGCGGCTCCAGGAGCCGCAGCATCATGCTTCGATCGGAATTTCGATCGCGATCTGAGTCCCTGGACCCTTCCTGCTCTCTAGTCGCAGGCGCCCGTTCAGCGACGAGGCCACCAAATTGAATGCGATGTGCAGCCCGAGGCCGGCATGTCCGCTCTCACGACCGGTGGTGACGAACGGATCGAAGATCCGCGCCTGTAATTCCTCGGGTATCCCAACTCCGTCGTCGGCGCAGACCAGCCGGACCCGTTTCGCGTCCGGCTGGCTGACGGTGATTGCGAATCTGCCGTCTCTCTTGTCCGGGTACGCATGCCCTGCGGTATTGAGGGCGAGATTGCTGATCACCTGGGCGAGCGCTCCGGGGTAGCTGTTGAGCTTGATGCCCGCCGGGCATTGGACGTCGACCGCCAGAGCATGATGCGATAGCAGCGGCCCAAGCTTGGACATCAGCTCAGCCAGCCAATCCTTAAGCTCGAACGTGCGCCGGTCTTCATCGGCCTGGTGGACTGCGACCTGCCTGAAGCTGTGCACCATCTCGGATGCGCGATGCAGATTGTCGAAGGTCAGGTCGAGCCCCTGCTTGAGCCTGTCAATTCCCTTGGTCAGATCGGATCGGCGCACCGACGCTCCGCCCAATGCGTCGGCCATTGTCTGCAGATCGGTCTGCATGGTGGTCGAGGTCGTCAGGGCGAGGCCAAGCGGGGTGCTGACCTCGTGAGCGACACCGGCCACCAATCGACCAAGCGAGGCGAGTTTTTCTGCCTGCACCAGATGTTCCTGGGTCGCGCGCAGATCTCGCAGCGATTTCTCCGAGCGTTCCTTCTCCCGCTGCAGCGCCTCCGACGTTCGGAATTGCTTTCGCGCCCGGTATTCGCGCGCGGCCACGGCGTAGAGCGACAATGCGTAGGCGTTGCCGACGAGAGAATGATTGATGAATCGCAGGCCGATCGGCATCGTCGGTGCGAACGTCTCGGCGACCAGCAGCGCCAGCCACGACAACAGGCAGAAAATCGCCAGCGAGCCGATCCGCAATGGCAGCATGGTGGAGACGAACAGAATGATCATCATCATGCCGGGGGCGGCAAAGGTGAAGCCCGACGGCAGGACGAGATAGATGCTCGGAAGGATGCAGCCGGGAATGACGCAGTAGACGAGGAAAATCGTCTCCGCCCATGGCTTCATCAATCGCCGTGACAGTAACGCGGTCAGCGGGAGCAGCACGAACAGGGCGGTGCCGCCACGGATGGCCAGCGTGGTTGGAACGACTGCGGGATAGAGCACCCAATCCCAGAGGGTGTAGCCGGCATAGGTGGCGGCGCCGAGCAGCATCGCGATCTGCGTCCACCCGAGACTGCCTCGGACGTATTGGTCGACAAACCGGCGCTCCTCGATGCGGTCTTCGAAGCGCAAACCGAGGCGTATCAATAGAGCAAGCATTCCAGCATCAATCGCGAAAAACCGTGTTCTGGTGTCTCTACGACAGGTTTTGAGCCGCGTCGCGGATAAAGATGTCGCGTTCGCCGAGGGCCTGCCGGCCCCGTTCAAATGCCCAAGGTCAGCTGCGGCTCCGCCTCGTCCCCGATCTGGAGCGCGGACAGCGAGACACCCAGCAGCCTGACGCGCTTGGGCAATGGCATCTCGACTTCGAGCAGGCCGCACGCCAGCCGCTCCAGATCGTCCCGCCCCGCGACCGCCGCTGCGACAGACCTGCTGCGTGTGATGATCTCGAAGTCGGCAAACTTGATCTTCAGCGTGACGGTGCGGCCGCGATTGCCGGTCGCCTCGCAATGCCGCCAGACCTTGTCGACGAGAGGTCTTAGCTCGGCGGCGAGCGCGTCATATTCGGCAAGGTCGGTCGAGAACGTGGTCTCCGCGCCGATGGACTTGCGGATCCGGTTGGCCCGGACCGGCCGATCGTCGACGCCGCGTGAGATCCAGTAATAGTACGCACCTGACTTGCCGAAATTCGCATTCATGAACTCCAGCGTCTGGTTGCGAATGTCGAGACCGGTGAACAGGCCGAGCGCGTTCATCTTCGCAGCCGTCGCCGGGCCTATGCCGTGGAACCTGCCGACCGGCAGCGTCTCGACGAAAGCCGGCCCCATCTCAGGCGAGATCACGAACTGGCCGTTGGGCTTGCGATGATCGGAGGCGAGCTTGGCCAGAAACTTGTTGTAGGAGATGCCCGCCGACGCGTTGAGGTCAGTCTCGGCCTTGATCTTCCCGCGGATCTTCAGCGCGATGTCGCGCGCCAGCGGGATTCCTTGCAGGTTCTCTGTCACATCGAGATAGGCCTCGTCGAGCGACAAGGGTTCGATGATGGGCGTGTGCTCGGCAAAGATGTCGCGGATCTGCCTGGAGATCGCCTTGTAGACCTCGAAACGCGGCTTGACGAAGATCAGATCGGGACACTGCCGCTTCGCAGTGACCGATGGCATCGCGGAGCGAACGCCGAACTGGCGGGCCTCGTAGCTGGCGGCCGCGACGACGCCGCGTTCCGCGGAGCCTCCGACCGCGACCGGCCTGCCGCGCAGCTCCGGATTATCGCGCTGCTCCACCGACGCATAGAAGGCATCCATGTCGATATGGATGATCTTGCGGACGGGCGAGGCTTCGCCGGTCACCGTGTCGGATTCGCTCATGGAAGGATGATACAATTGCGCGATGAAATGCGCGAGGTGATGGATGCTGCAGCTGTTGTTGTTCGTGGTGGGCGTGGTCGGCACCGGCTGGCTGATCGGCGCAACCAATCTCCCCGGAGACTGGTATGCCGGCCTCGCCAAACCGGCGTTCGTGCCACCGAACTGGGCGTTCCCGGTGGCCTGGACCCTGCTCTACATCATGATCGCCATCGCGGGCTGGCGGACCTTTCGCCGTGAAGCCGGGGGCAAAGCGATGACGGCCTGGGCTGCGCAACTGGCGCTCAACTTCGCCTGGTCTCCGGTCATGTTCACGATGCACCAGATCGGCGCTGCGCTCGTCATTCTCATCGGCCTGTTCGTCGCGATCGTGACCTATATCAGTCTCGAGGCATCACGAGACAGGCTGGCCGCCGCATTGTTCGTGCCCTACGCAGCCTGGGTCGCGTTTGCCGGCGTGCTCAATGCGGCCATCTGGCGTTTGAATTGAGGCGTTCAGTCTCGACCAGTTCAAAGAGCAATCTCAGGCTTGTGAGTGGCAAGCATGGTCGCGCGACCTAATATGAGCGCACGGAGGACAGCCAATGCAATACAGCTCCGAGCTCATTCACACGATGCGTCAAGCGCTGGAGACCGTGATGGCGAGCGTACCGGCCCATCAATCGGTGTTCGGCCTGAAAGCGGCTGTGGCCGAATGCATCCTAAATGCCGCCGCACATGGCCAGACGTCATATGACGGGCTGGTCTCGTCCGCCTCCGACCAGCTCCAGGCGATTGTCGCGATGCTGACGTGAGCGTCGGCCTGAAACGGCCGTAGGACTGGCGCGCCACGGCCGATGAAGATGGGCACTATTGCTTCGCCGTAGCGCTATGACGCGGCGGCCGGCGACGCGATCACGCCCGATAACCAGCGACGGACTGCGATCTTGTGCTACGCCTCATAGGCTGTTGTCCTCCCGATTTCGCGGTTGCGGCCATTTCGATCAATCTCGGGAACAGCGCGGTGGGCCAAGAAGAGGCATCGCTATCTTCCCCGCTCGTCAAGAATGTTTAGGGCACGGACCTGTTTCCGAGTTACGGTCGCTTAGTTTGAAAAGCCGCACGGCACAGTCCGTTAACTCGGCACGATTTTCGCCAAGCCTTTAGAGACCGTTAAGTTAAGAAGACATTCTCCTAAAAGTTGTAAGGCGCCCAAACAGGCAACCAGATGTTAGGAAACGCTGTCCAGTGTTGGCCAGAACGGATCCAATTTTTCGCCGATGACCAACTAAGGGTGAATGCCGTGCCGGCAAGTCTCAGGATTCCAGGCCGCTACTATTTTGCAATTTTTGTCTTGGCCTGCGCTACTCTTTCTTTCCAGATCCTGATCACGCGCTTTTTTAGCGTGATGCTATACTACCACTTCGCGTTCGCGGCCATTTCGCTTGCGATGCTCGGACTGACGCGCGGCGCGATGGAGGTCTACAACAACGCCGAGCGTTACGGGCCCGAGGCAGTGGGCCCCGAGTTCGCACGCCACGCCTCGTGGTTCGCAGTCTCGGGTGTTGGCGCGATGGTCGCCTTCCTCTGCGTGCCTCTCGTGATTCCTGCAGTCCTCGCGCAGGGCGCTCTCGCGCTTGCGGCCCTGGCATTCGTGATCCCCTTCAGCGAAAGCGGCATCTGCATCACGCTGCTGCTCACGCGTCTTCCGTATGCCGGTGGCTGGCTCTATGCCGCGGATCTGACCGGGGCCGCGTTCGGATGCCTCGGCATCATCTTCGCTTTGCTCGTCGTCGATCCCGTCAGCGCCACGTTGTGGCTCGGTGCCTTTGCCGCAGGTGCGGGCTGGATGGTGGTCCGCAGCGGCGGCGATGTCGGCAGCCGGCGACTGAGCGGTGTGGTCGCGCTGACGCTGGCGACTACGGCCGCCCTGCATACTGGTCTTGATGTTGCTGGCAAAAGTCACCTTGGAGTGTTCTGGGCCAAGGGGCGGGAGGAGACCGGGACACTGTTCGAGCGCTGGAACACATATTCCCGTGTACGAGTGAGGCCGCTCGGAGAGACAGTTCCGTTCGGCTGGGGCTTTGCCCGCGATCCCAAGGTAAAGATCGACCAGAACTATCTGGATATCGACTCCGACGCGGCTACCGTCATCACCCGGCACGACGGCGATCTCGACAAGCTGTCCTATCTGAAAGACGACGTTATCAATGCGGCCTACCTAGTTCAGCCGCCAACAGACGTGGCTGTCATCGGCGTCGGCGGCGGGCGCGACATCCTTTCTGCACTTTTGTTTGGCGCGAAGCGCATCCGCGGAATCGAGATCAACCCCGCCATTTTCGAGGTCCTGACCGACAAATTCGCCGAATTCTCCGGCCATCTTGATCGTCAGCCGGGTGTGAAGCTGGTGAACGCCGAAGCACGCAGCTACATCAATCATTCTTCCGATCGGTATGATCTCGTCCAGATTTCGCTGATCGACACCTGGGCCGCCACGGCCGCCGGCGGGCTGACGCTGACGGAAAATCGCCTCTATACCGTGGAGGCCTGGGGCGACTTCTACCGTGCCTTGAAGCCCGGCGGGCTGCTGTCGATCTCGCGTTGGTACGATCCCACGAATCATAGCGGAGAATTTTACCGGCTTGTGGCGATCGCCGCCAACGCACTACAGCGGCACGGTGTACCCGTGGGCG
Organism: Bradyrhizobium sp. SBR1B; assembly: GCF_014198205.1. NCBI lineage: Bacteria > Pseudomonadati > Pseudomonadota > Alphaproteobacteria > Hyphomicrobiales > Nitrobacteraceae > Bradyrhizobium > Bradyrhizobium sp. SBR1B. The sequence continues at coordinate 535,289 of NZ_JACIHC010000005.1, read as the reverse complement.
AACTCGCGCGGCATGTGATCGCCGTCAACGCTGGTCCTATCGTGACCGTCATCACCCGCCCCGACGCCGTCACGGACGCCGAATGGCAAAGCGCGCGGGTAAGACTTGCTGCACAGGGCTTCAAGATTATCCTGGCACCCGACGTCGCTTTCGACGCCATCACTTCTAAATTGCTCTCCGGCAACGCAGGCCCTGCTTTCTTGGCGTCATTGCCGGAGAATATCACCGCTTCGACCGACGATAGTCCGTTCTTCTTCTTCACGCAGCGCTTTACGAATTTCATCACCAAACCGTCGTCCACCGTCACGAACAACAATGTGGCCATCAGCATGATCTTGCTGGTGCTCGGTGTCGCGCTCGGCGCTTGCGCATATTATATCGTCGTTCCGTTTGTGCGTCTGGCACGACAGATGCCGCTATCGAGACTGACGCCGCCGGTGGTCTATTTCAGCGCGATCGGCCTCGGATTTATGCTGATCGAAGTCTCGCAGATGCAGCGGTTAATGGTCTTTCTCGGACATCCCGTTTACGGATTGAGCGTCGTTCTCTTCACCATTCTCATCTTCAGCGGTATCGGCAGTGCGACGGTTGGTGCGCTAACCCCTCATCGCGGCGTAGTGCTCGGCCGGGTGGCTGCTCTCCTCGTCACGCTCACCGTGGCGGGCTTCCTTACACCGCTGGTGAGCACCTGGGCGCGGTCGGAAGCGACCGACATCCGGATACTGATCTCCGTCTCCTTGTTAGCGCCGCCGGCGTTCTGCATGGGCATGATGTTCCCGCTCGGCTTAAGCATCTGGCGCCGCCACTCGGAAATACTTCCGTTCCTTTGGAGCGCCAACGGCATTACCTCGATGCTAGCCTCGGTGCTGGGCGTGACCCTTTCCATCCTGTTCGGCATCGCCTCGACATATGCGTTGGGCGTCGCCCTCTACGTTGTCTCTGCCGCCCTGCTCGCCCTCAGGCGTAAGGAAAGTCATCCCGTTCTGCCTGTGGTCGAGCTGATCCAGGGACCAGGACTGGTACCGGACGACGTTGCCTCTCCGATCGGTTCGCCCATTCCGTCGCCGCAGGCCGCCGCGAGGACGTGAACGAGCTGATCGCGCTCGCGAAGGCGAAGTCCGGCGCGATCAATGTCGGGGTGTCGGGGAACGGTACGACCAATCATCTCGCCGGCGAGGACGCAGCGCCCGCGAAAACGCCCGCGCGCGTCCTTAACATCACCAGTTTTGTACCGACGTGGCGCACCCGACACGATTCGAACGTGTGACCTTTGCCTTCGGAGGGCAACGCTCTATCCAGCTGAGCTACGGGTGCAGTGCTCGCTCATTTAGCCGATTGGCGCGGGGCGGGCAACCGGTTCTCGCCACATTGCGCTTAAGCGGTTTTGCGCTGGAAAGGGCCTGGAACCGCTGCGGCCTCCCTACCGAGGCTTGCGAATTCGGCGAGCACCCTTTCGGCGCAGATGACGCGGTTGCGGCCGAGGCGTTTGGCCACATAGAGCGCCTCGTCGGCCGCGCCCAGCAGCCGGTCGGGCCCGCCATCGGCGCCGCCGGGAATGTGGCTGGCGACCCCGACGCTGAGGGTGACGTGGTCGCCGGCGCCGATGGCGCCATGGGCGATCCGCAAGGCGATGACGGCGCAGCGGATCTCGTCGGCGATGACGCAGGCGGTATCGCAATCCATGTCCGGCAGGATCAGCGCGAACTCCTCGCCGCCATAACGGCTGGCGAGATCGAGCGGGCGCACGGCATGCCGGCTGACGACCGAAGCGACCGCGCGCAGGCATTCGTCGCCGATCTGGTGGCCGTGGTGGTCGTTGAACAGCTTGAAATGATCGACGTCGACGAACAGCAGCGCAAGCGGCTTCTGCGTGCGATGGGCGCGGGCCCATTCGGTCATCAGCATCTGGTCGAACGAGCGGCGGTTCGACAGGCCGGTCAACCCGTCCTTGGTGGCGAGCTCCTTCAGCGCCATCTCGGCGCGCTTCTGGTCGGTGAGGTCGCGCAGCGTCTCCACCACGGCGATCAGATGGCCGGCCTCGTCGTGGATCGGGCCGGCGTCGATGGCGAGATAAAGCTGGCTGCCGAGCTTCGGCATCGTGCACCAGTTTTCCGCGGAAAAGCCGAGCCCGTTATGGCCGCGCGCGGCGTATTCCGAATAGAACTCCGGAAGCCGCTCGGGCCGGTCGAGCGCGACGAGATCGGCAAGGCAGGGGCGTCTCGTCTCGTAGAAGGCCTGCCAGTGCTTGTTGGTGCCGATCACCTCGGATGCGGCGAGGCCGGTCAACCGCTCGCAGGCCCTGTTCCAGATCACGACGCGGCGCTTGGGATCGATCACGAAGGTCGGCACCACCAGATGCTGCATCAGCCGCACGGCATAGGAATCCGCGACGTCGACCGTCTTGGCCGAAATCTTCGCCGAAGGCTTGCGCGAAGACTTGGCCGACGTCTTGCTCGACGACTTCACAGATTTCGTCATCAGGCCACCGCCGCCACCGGCAAGGCTCCGGGCAAGCCATTGCCCGAGCCGAACAGTTTCCGCACCTCGCTGGCCGGCTTCGGCGGGCTGAACAGATAGCCCTGCATCTGCGTGCAGCCGAGCGCGCGCAGCATCTCGCGCTGCGCCTCGGTCTCGACGCCCTCGGCGACCGTGGTCATGCTGCTGGCGGCCGCGATGTTCACCACCGCCTGCACGATCACGGGTGCACCGCTCGTCTCCGCGATGTCGGCGACGAAGCAGCGATCGATCTTGATCTTGTCGAACGGGAAGCGCTTGAGATAGCTGAGCGAGGAGTAGCCGGTGCCGAAATCGTCGAGCGCGATGCGTACGCCGATCGAGCGGAGCTGGTGCAGGATCGAGAGCGCAGCTTCGTCGTCGCGGATCAGCACGGCCTCGGTGATCTCGAGCTCGAGCCGGCGCGGGTCCAGCCCGGAGGCGGCGAGTGCGCCCGCGATCCGCAGCGCCAGCGTGTCGCATTTGAGCTGCACCGGCGACACGTTGACCGCGACGCGGATATGCGTCGGCCAGGTCGCGGCCTCGTTGCAGGCCATGCGCAGCACCCAGTCGCCGAGCTCGTTGATCAGGCCGGTGTCCTCGGCGACGGGAATGAACTCGGCCGGCGAGACCATGCCGCGTTCGGGATGGCGCCAGCGCAGCAATGCCTCGCAGCCCGCCACGTCGTTGGTGCGCAGGTCGACCAGCGGCTGATAGTGAATCTCGAAGCCGCCGTTCACCAGGGCCTGCCGCAGATCCTGCTCCATGCTCAGGCGCGCCTTGGCGTAGGCATCCATCTCCGGCTCGAAGAAGCGGTGGGTGCGGCGCCCCTCGGCCTTGGCGCCGTACATCGCGAGATCGGCGTTCTTGATGAGCTGGTCGAGATCGGTGCCGTCCTGCGGCGCCAGCGCGATCCCGATGCTCGCGTCGGTGGAGAGCTGATGGCCGAGACAGTGATAGGGCTGTCGGATCGCCTCGTAGATCCGCGTCACGAAGGCCAGCACGTCGGCAGGGGACTGGATGCCGGTCTGGATCACGGCGAACTCGTCGCCGCCGAGCCGCGCGATCAGGTCGTCCTGCTTGAGGCAGCCGCGGAGGCGGCCTGCGATCGCCTTCAACAGCTCGTCGCCAACGTGGTGGCCGAGCGAATCGTTGATGCCCTTGAATTCGTCGACGTCGATGTAGAGCAGCGCGAACTGCGCGCCATCGGCGACCTTCGCCAGCTCGCGTTCGATCTGCTCGCGGAACAGCGTGCGGTTCGGCAGGTCGGTCAGCGCATCGTAATGCGCCATATGCGCGATCTTTTCGTGGGCGCGCCGCCGCTCGGTGACGTCCTCGACGACATTGATGATGTAGCGCGGCTCGCCGGACTTGTCGCGGATGCCGATCCGGGTCGAGGTGATATAGCGCCGGCCGGTGGCCGGGGTATTCCAGATGTGCTCATCCAGGAACAGGCCGTTCGGCGATTGCAGCAGCTTGTCGTCGTCCCGGGTGATGATCTCGGCGTCTTCCGTCGGGTAAAGGTCGAACGCGCTCTTGCCGACGATCGTCTCCGGCGTTTCGCCGAGCTGTTGCTCGGCCACCTGGTTGGCCAGGAGGTAGCGCCGCGTTCGGGCATCCTTCACGGTGATCCGCGAAGGAATATGGTCGATGATCTCGCGCAGGAAGGTGTGGTTGCGATCGCGCTCCTGTTCCAGATGGCGGCGATCGGTGATGTCTTCGATCGTCGCGACCCAGCCGCCCTGGGCGAGCGGGGTGTTGATGACCTGGAAGGCGCGGCCATTGGCCAGTTGATGAATTCGCGTGGAGACCGTGCCTTCGGCGACGACCCTCATGACGTCAGCGCAAAATTCCTCGACGTCGCCGTCAAACGCGCCGCGCTCCTGACGATGATACATCGCCTCGCGGATGTGACAGCCGGGCTTGATGACGTCGTGGGAGAGGCCGAACATGTCGGCGTAGCGTCGGTTGCAGGTGACGATGGTGCCGCTCGCGTCGTAGAGGATCAGCCCCTGCGTCATGTTGTTCAAGGCGGTGTCGAGCCGCAGTCGCTCCGCTTCCAGCCGTTCCTGCGCTTCGCGGTTCTGCCGGTTGATCAGGCGGATGATCAGATAGAGGATCAGCGCGATCACGGCAGCCGAAAGCGCGGCGGTCGTGACCATGAAGCCGGTCTGCTGCCGCCAGTCCGCGAGGGCCGCGACTGTCGTGTTGGTGGCGACGATGACCAGCGGAAAATGCGTCAGCGACGCCGCTGAGCCGAGCCGCTCCTCGCCGTCGAGCGGGCTCCTGACGCGGAGCGTCTGCTGACCGCCCTTGGTCAGCACCTTCCGCATCAGCGGTGCATCCTTGAAGCTCCGTCCGATCAGCTCCTCATGATGCGGATAACGCGCCAGCATCTTGCCTTCGCGATCGAACAGCGAGATGGCCGTGCCCTCGGCAAGCGCGACCGATGCGAAATAATGCTGGTAGCTGTCTGGATCGATCCGGCGGACCATCGCGCCGAGGAAGGTGCCGTCCGCACCGTTCAAGCGGCGCGCCACGATCGTGGTCCATTTGTTGATGATGAAGCTGCGGACTGATTCCAGCAGCACCGGTTCGGACTGCGGATTGGTCTTGAATGTCTGAAAGTAGGCCCGCGACGAAACGTTGATCTTGGGCAGGGGCTGGGCCCGCGACCAGTTGATCAGCTCGCCGTCGGCATCGTAGATCGCGATATCGCCGAGGTAAGACACGGAGCTGATCTTGCTGCGCAGCATCTGGTTCGCCGCAGCCCCGGACATGCGCTCGCGGAACATCGCCGGCGAGGTGATCTCCGTCAGGCTCATCTGATTGATCAGATCGGCGGCGACGACGTCGGAGTCCTCGAACTGCTGATCAAAATGCCGGGCGATCAGCTGGACCGTGTTTTCCAGCTCGCGCTCGCGGTTGGCCAGGGTGCGCTCGCGAAATTCACCGACGGCCACGGCCGTCACACCGAAGATGCCCGCGACCAGCAACACGCCGCACAGGATCAGCCACAGGACAGGACCACGTCGCGCCAAGGCCTCCCAGCCGTTCCTTGCGGCTAGAGACATTCCGGCTGCCACCGTGGAAAAGACCTGGCGCATTCCCCCTCCCTGGAGGAACACGAATACACCGCACAAATGGCCTAAACCTTAGGAAAGCCAGTTACCTAAGCATTAATCCAGTTGCGCAATCGCGCCCGTATGCAGCAGAGCGGGAATCGCGTCGTGGTTGTGCGGTGGGTATAGCAATCGCCGCACTGCATCATTAATCGCGCCTTAATGCGAACTGCCGGCGCTCTTGCCGCCAGCGGGATTACGCAGCCGCCCGACCACGCCGGTCGGGAAGAAGTAGACGCTGGCGATGAACAGCAGGCCGAGCCACAGCAGCCAGCGGTCGGGATGCAGCAGCCCCGGCAGCAGCGGCAAGCCGGCCTCCGACGCCGCCGTGGAGGCGACGCCCATCAGCGACTGCAAATAGTTCTGGGCGAGGATGAAGATGGTGGCGCCGATGATCGCGCCGTAGATCGTGCCCATGCCGCCGATCACGACCATCAGCAGGATGTCCAGCATGATCGAGAAGCTGAGCGAGGTGTCGGGACCGGCATAGCGCAGCCACAGCGCATTCAGGATGCCGGCACTGGCGGCGACCAGCGCGGCGATGCAGTTGGCATAGGTCAGGTGGAACACCGTGCGGAAGCCGAGTGCCTCGGCGCGAAAGCGATTCTCGCGGATTGCCTGCAGCACACGCCCGAACGGCGAGTTCACGACGCGCAGCAGTGCGAGGATCATCAGGGCCGAGATGGCGAACACCAGGTAGTAGGTCAGGATCCGGCCGTTGACCTCGAAGCCGACCAGGCTCTTTGGGATCAGCACCGTGCCGGGGCGGAGCAACTGGGGCAGCTGGAAGCTGCGCCCGTCCTCGCCGCCGGTCAGCCAGGACAGCTGCGAAGCCAGCACCTGGAAGGCGGAGGCGACCGCGAGCGTGATCATGGCAAAGAAGATCGCGGCGACCCGCAGCGAAAACAGCCCGATGGCGAGCGCGAGCAGGGCCGCGAGCGGTAGGCCGACGACGATGCCGGTGGCGACCGCCGCCCAATTCGGGCCCATCCCGTACAGCGCGATGGCGATCGCGTAGCTGCCGATGCCGTAGAACATGGTGTGGGCGAACGACACCGAGCCGGTATAGCCGAGCAGGAGGTCGTAGGAGGCGACCAGCGCGGCGAAGACGCAGATCTTGGCGGCGACGTTCAATGCCTTGGCACCCGGAAACAGGAACGGCGTCGCCGCCAGCGCCAGGATGATGACGACGAGAACGAGGGTGAGGATTCGGCTACGCGGCGGATCGCCTGACAGGATCATCATCGGCTGGTCACCGCATAGAGGCCGCGCGGCCGCCACATCAGAATGGCGACCATCAGCAGGATGTTGGAGACGAGGGCAAGTTTCGGCACCAGGAAGCCGCCGTAATTGGCAACCATGGCCACGAGGATCGCACCGATGAAGCAGCCGCCGATCGACCCCAAGCCGCCGATGATGACCACGATGAAGATCAAGACGGTGAGGTCGTCGCTCATGGAGGCATGGACCTGCTCGCGATAGAGCGCCCACATCACGCCGCCGAGGCCGGCCAGCGCCGATCCCGTCATGAACACGCCAAGAAACAGCCGGCGGATGCGATAGCCGAGCGCTTCCACCATCTCGCGGTTCTCCACGCCGGCGCGGATCAGGAGCCCGAGCTTGGTGCGGTTGAGCACGAGCTGGATCGCGATGAAGACGGCAAGGCCGATCAGCATCGCCAGCACGCGGTATTTGGCGATCGCGACGTCGCCGAGGATGAAGGAGCCGCGCAGCGAGGCCGGTAGCGGCATCGGGATGATCTGCGGCCCCCACAGCGCATAGAGGGTCTGCTCGGCGACGATCAGGCCGCCGGTGGTCATCAGGATCTGCTTCAGGTGCTGGCCGTAGACCGGCAGGATCAGCACGCGCTCGACGACGAGGCCAAGGGCGCCCGACACCGCCATCGAGAGCAGAGCGGCCGGCGCCAGCACGGCGAGGTTCATCCAAAGCGAATCCGCCTGAATGGAGGCTGCGAACGGCGCCAGCACCAGGGTCGCGACATAGGCGCCGACGGCGATGAAGGCGCCGTGGCCGAAATTGAGCACGTCCATCAGGCCGAACACCAGCGTCAGGCCCGAGGCCATGATGAAGATCATCATGCCCATGGCGAGGCTCGCGGCGGTCAGCGTCAGCCAGGTGCTGGGCGAGCCGATCAGCGGGATGGTCACGAGTGCGAGCGCGACCGGCAGCAGGATCGGCGCGATGTCGCGCTTCGGCTTCGGCAGCGGATCGGTTGCGGCAAGGTCAGTCACTGATGCGCCTCCAGGCTCAAGCCGAGCAGCCGCTCCTGTAGCGGCACGTCGGCGGCGAGCGCCGCCATCTCGCCGCGATGGACGATGGTGCCGTTGTCCATCACGAGCACGTTGTCGCCGAGCTCGCGGGCGGCAAAGAAATTCTGCTCGACCAGGAGGATGGTTGCGCCCTTGCGCTTGATCTCCTTCAGGCACTCGATCAGCGCCATCACGATCGCCGGCGCGAGCCCCTTGGTCGGTTCGTCGATCAGCAAGAGCTTGCGCGGCTCGATGATGGCGCGCGCGATCGAGAGCATCTGTTTCTGCCCGCCCGAGAGGCTTCCCGCCCGCGACAGCCAGAACCGCCGCAGCGCCGGGAAGAAACCAAAAATCCAGTCGAGCTGCTTGTCGTCCAGCGGCCCGTCGCGCGCCGCCAGCACCAGGTTTTCCTTCACGGTGAGATCGGAGAACACCGCCATGCTCTCCGGAACGTATCCGACACCGAGCCTTGCGATGTCGGGCGTGGCACGGCCCTCGATACGATCGCCGGAGAGGCTGATCTCGCCCGATGAAGCTTGCCACAGCCCCATGATGGTACGCAGCGTCGTGGTCTTGCCGGCGCCGTTGCGGCCGAGCAGCATCGTGGTCTGCCCCTGCGGGACGGCGAGGTCGATGCCCTGGAGGATGTGGTAGCGGCCGATATGTGTGTGGACGCCGGAGAGTTTCAGGAGATCGGTCATGCCGCGCTCCCTGCAGCTGTCTTGGGCGCGACACCGAGATAGGCTTCCTGCACGATCGGCGAGGCGATCACTTCGGCAGGCGGGCCGTCGGCGACGAGCTGGCCGTTATGCAGCACGATGATGCGGTCGGCGAGCGAGCGCACCACGTCCATCTTGTGCTCGACGAGAAGGATGATCTTGCTCCTGTCCTGCTTGAGCTGCGCGATCAGGTTGAGCACCACAGGCACCTCGTCGATGCTCATGCCGGCGGTCGGCTCGTCGAACATGAACACTTTCGGCTCCAGCGCGATCATCAGCGCCACCTCGAGCTTGCGCTGGTCGCCATGCGACAGCGCGGTCGCGGCGACGCCGCGGCGGCTGCCGAGCGCGACCTGGTCGAGGATGGCGTCGGCGTGGGCGATCAGCTCGCGGCGCACCATCCAGGGCCGCAGCATGTCGTAATGGGTGCCGTTCGCCGCCTGCACTGCGAGGCGGACGTTCTCTTCCACGGTGAGGTTCGGAAAGAGGTTTGTCAGTTGGAATGCGCGCCCGAGGCCGGCGCGCGTCCGCATCGGCGCGGAGTGCTGGGTGATGTCGGTGCCGTCGAAGAGGATGCTGCCGTTCGAGGCGCGTAGCTGGCCCGAGATCAGATTGAAATAGGTGGTCTTGCCGGCGCCGTTCGGCCCGACGATCGCGGTAAGCTCGCCCGGACGGAACGTGCAGGTCACGCTGTTGACCGCAACATGGCCGCCGAAGCGGATGGTGAGGTCGCGAGTTTCGAGGGTGAGCGTCATTGTTTGGCAAATGATGAGATGAGGAAGTATCCGCGATCACAGTGGGCTCCCTCCCCCGCTTGCGGGGGAGGGGTGGGGAGAGGGTATTTCCGCACGCGAGAACCCCCAAGGGGAGAGAGCCCTCTCCCGGCTCCCCCGCAAGCGGGGGAGGTGAAGTAAGAAACGTCAGCGCTTGTTGCGAACGGGAACGTCCATATCCTCGATCTTCAGCTCGCGCACCGGCTCGAGCACGGCCCAGGCGACGTTCGGATCGACCTTGACCTTGAAGGCGTACATGCTCTGCAGCGCCTGATGGTCTTCCTTCCGGAACACCATCTTGCCCTTCGGCGTGTCGAACTCCAGGCCTTCCATCGCCGTGATCAGCTTCTCGCTGTCGGTCGACTTCGCCTTGGTGACGGCGGCGACGACGGACATCGCGGCGGCAAAGCCGCCCGCGGTGAAGAAGTCCGGCGGCGCGTTGAAGCGCTTCTGGTGCTCGGCGACGAGCCAGTCGTTCACAGGGTTTTTCGGAATCTCGTAGAAATAATAGGTCGCGCCTTCCATGCCGGGCAGGCCCTTATAGGCGGCGAGCGCCGGCAGGATGTTGCCGCCGGTGGAGAGCTCGATGCCGTAGCGCTTCGGGTCCATGTCTTGCAGCTTGGCCAGCGGATTGCCGGCGCCGGCCCAGATCACCCAGATGACCTTGCGGCCCGGCTTGTCCTTCAGCGCGTCGAACAGGCGCTGGCCGACCGCGGTGAAGTCGGTGGTCGAGGTCGGGGCATATTCTTCGGCAGCGAGCGTCGCGCCGGTCTTGGCGAGTGCCTCCTTGAAGGCGGCGACGCCATCGCGGCCGAACGCATAGTCCTGCGCCAGCGTTGCGACGGTGACGCCCTGCTTGCCGATCGCGACCGCATTGGAGATCGCGTCCTGCGAGGAGTTGCGCGCGGTGCGAAAGATGTAGCGATTCCACTTCTCGCCGGTAATCTGGTCCGCGACGGCGGGCTCGACGATCAGGATCTTCTTGTTCTCCTCGGCGACCGGGAGAATGGCGAGCGCCGCAGCCGACGAGGTCGTGCCGATCGCGATGTCGGCCTTGTCGTCCTGATAGGCTTCGGCGAGCGCGGCCTTGGCGAGGTCCGGCTTGCCCTGGTCGTCCTTGGTGATGATGACGATCTTGCGGCCATCGAGGGTCATCGTGCCCTTGGTGGCGTATTCGAAGCCCATCTTCAGGCCGGTCTCGGTCTGCTTGGCGTAGGCCTCGAGCGGACCGGTCTTGCCGTAGATCAGCGCGACCTTGAGATCGTCGGCCTGCACGGAGGTGCCCGCAGCGAGTCCGAGAATGGTTGTTGTTATGATGAGTGATCGACGCACGATGGTCCCTCCTGATTTAACGTTTCTCGGCAACAGCGATTTGCATAACACTACGAACATTGCAATTGAACCTTCCGGCCGAGCGCGTCGGCCTTTCGAGCATGCATCATTTTTGGGCTGGCCGCGCATCGCCGGCTCCCTCGGCCTGACGCCGATCCGACTGCGCCTCATCAGCGCTTTCGAAAATGTGCGGCGCGACGCCGCGCTTCTCCAGGGCTTCGCCGAGCTTGATGCGCAGGAAGCCCGACGTGGTGTAGCGCGACACGCCGGAATAGAAGCGATCGACCAGGCTGCGCACCATCGCCGAATAATCGTCCATCAACTCCGGCAGGATGGAAAAATTGTCATAATTGACGATGGCGTAGACCCGGCGGCCAAGCGGAGCGAGCCTGGCTTCGACGATACCAGCGATGGTGTCGATCTCGGCCTTGCTGCGTAGCGGATAGCGCTCGAGATTGACGAAGAACAGGTTCTGCTGCTCGTCCAGCGTGAAGCGCTGGTCGAGCGGGATGGTGAGCAGGCGCTCGCGCAAATCCATCAGACCTTCGCGGAAGATGCGATCGTCCATCAGCGCCGGGTCGCGCGGGATCAGCGGCTTGAAGTCCATCAGGCGCAGAATGTCGCGCTCGATGTCGATGCCGGGCGCGACTTCCGTGAGCTCGAGCCCGTCGGGCCTGAGCTCGAACACGCAGCGCTCGGTGACATAAAGCGTGCGCTGCTTGCGCGCGGCCGCGAACGGGCCGCTGAAGGTGACGTGCTCGACGCGGTCGACGAACTTGCGTGATGTGGCCTCGTCGAGAATGACGAGCTTGCCGTCCTTCACGGCGATGCGCTGCTTGCCCGCGCCGAAGGTGCCGACGAAGATGACCTCCTTGGCGTTCTGGCTGATGTTGATGAAGCCGCCGGCGCCGGCAAGCTTCGGCCCGAACTTGCTGACATTGAGGTTGCCGGCGCGATCGATCTGGGCGAGCCCGAGGAAGGCGGCGTCCAAGCCGCCGCCGTCGTAGAAGTCGAACTGATAAGGCTGGTCGATCACCGCCTGGGTGTTGATCGCCGCGCCGAAATCGATGCCGCTCGCGGGGATGCCGCCGATCACGCCCGGTTCGGCCGTCAACGTGATGAGGTCGATGATCCGCTCCTCATTGGCGACGGAGGCGATCCCCTCGGGCATGCCGATGCCGAGATTGACGACGCTGTTGGCCTTCAGCTCCAGGGCGGCGCGACGGGCGATGATCTTGCGCTCGCTGACCGGCATCACCGGCAGCGAGGCGGCACGGACGCGGATCTCGCTGGAGAAGGCCGGATTGTATTGCGTGCCGAAGGTCTGCCAGTGATTCTCGGGCCTCGCCACCACGACGCAGTCGACGAGGATGCCGGGAATCTTGACTTGGCGTGGGTTGAGGCTGCCGGCCTCGGCCACGCGTTCGACCTGGGCAATGACGATGCCGCCGGAATTATGCGCTGCCATCGCGATGGCGAGCGCTTCCAGCGTCAGCGCCTCCTTCTCCATGGTAAGGTTGCCGTCGGGATCGCCCGTCGTGGCGCGGATGATCCCGACTTGAATCGGAAACGTCTTGTAGAGCAGGCATTCTTCGCCGTCGATCTTGATCAGTTCCACAAGCTCTTCGGTGGTGCGCGCATTCAGCTTGCCGCCGCCCTGCCGCGGATCGACGAAGGTGCCCATGCCGACGCGGGTGATGTGGCCGGGCCGGTGCGCCGCGATGTCGCGAAACAGATGCGTGATCACGCCCTGCGGCAGATTATAGGCCTCGATCTGGCTCGCGATCGCAAGCTGCTGCAATTTCGGCGCAAGGCCCCAATGTCCGCCGATCACGCGGCGGACCAAGCCTTCATGCGCGAAATGGTTGAGGCCGCGATTCTTGCCGTCGCCCTGGCCCGCCGCGTAGACCAGCGTCAGATTGCGCGGCTTGCCCTGCGTATAGGGGGCATCGCCCTCGTGGGAGAGATAGAGCTCTTCCAGTGCGATCGCGATCTCCTCGGCAAAGCCGATGCCGACGAAGCCGCCGGTCGCGACCGTGTCGCCGTCACGGATCAGCATGACGGCTTCCGCCGCGGTGACGACTTTGCCCTTCTCGGAATTGCGCAAATAGGGCAAGGCAGGATGCTGGCTCATGGCATTCCCTCCCATGTCTGTTGCGGACCGCATGCCGGCTCTTCTCGTTTGCCTCTATTCGTATCGCGCGGAGCGGCTGGCGACCAGCCACTCCGGCGTCGCGGGGGCCGCACTCAGCCCGTTCAGGGCTGGGCGACCTTGCGTGTTTCGGTGGCGAAATAGACCGAGACGATGGTGATCAGCGCCAGCGCGATCATGTAGAGCGAGATCGGCCAGGTCGCCGGCGCGTAGGCCGTCATCAGTCCCGTCGCGATCAGCGGCGACAGCGCGCCGGCGAAGATCGAGGCCAGGTTGTAGCCGAGCGAGACGCCGCTGTAGCGCACCTTGGTGCCGAACAGCTCCGACAGGAAGCTCGCCTGCGGGCCGTACATCGCGGCATGACCGATGGCGAGGCCGAGCACGATCGCGATCCAGGCATATTGCGGGTTCCTGGTCGCCAGCAGCGTGAACAGCGGGAACGACATCAGCGCCGAGAACACCGCGCCGAAAATGTAGATCGGTCGCCGCCCGAGCCGGTCGGAGAGTGCACCGAAGGCCGGGATGGTGAAGGTCTCGATCGCCGCGCCGATCAGCACGCCATTGAGCATGTCCTGCTTGTTCATGCCGAGCGATTGCGTGGCATAGGCGAGCACGAAGGTCGCGTAGATGTAGAAGAAGCCGTTTTCGGCGAAGCGCGCGCCCATCGCGAGCAGGATGTTCTTGGGATACATCCTGATCGCCTCCAGGATCGGCATCTTCACTTCCTGCTTGGTATCCTTGACCTTCTGGAACTCCGGGGATTCGGCGATGGTGAAGCGGATCCACAGGCCGACCAGCACCAGCGCGATCGAGAACAGGAAGGGGATGCGCCAGCCCCACGCCAGCAGCTGCGCGTCGGTCAGCATCGCCGATACCACCGAAAAGACCAGCGTGCCGAGCACGAGGCCGAGCGGTGCGCCGAGCTGCGGCCAGCTGCCGTAAAAGCCCTTCTTGTCCTCGGGCGCATGCTCGACCGCCATCAGCACCGCACCGCCCCATTCGCCGCCAAGGCCAAAGCCCTGGATCAGGCGGCACGTGACGAGCAGGACCGCGGCCCAGATGCCCGCGGTCTCGTAGGTCGGCAGGAATCCGATCGCCGCGGTCGCCACGCCCATGATCAGCAGCGTCAGATAGAGCATGGTCTTGCGGCCGATCTTGTCGCCGTAATGCCCGAACACGACGCCGCCGAGCGGGCGCGCGACGAAGCCGAGCGCGTAGGTCGCGAACGCCAGCAGTGTTCCCATCATGGGGTCGAAGGTCGGAAAGAACAGCTTGTTGAAGATCAGCGCCGCGGCGGTGCCGTAGAGGAAGAAGTCATACCACTCGATGGCGGTGCCGATCAGGCTCGCGGTGGCGACTGTGACATGCGAGGGCTGCTTCGCCTGAAGCTGATGGACCGAGATCGCTTCACTCATCCTTGCGTCCTCCCTGATTTGCGAAATGCGCATGTGCAGCATGCGTCATTGTGCAAAGCGAAGAGCAAGGTCCGCGCCAGATGCTGTTGGCTCGCGCAAACCGGCTTAAATTCCGGCAATTTCCGCATTGGTGCCCGGACAGAGCCGTTCGGTGCCTTGTCCGGAATCCGAGACTCCGGACAGTCCATTGTCTCGAAACTCAGACGGAGGCCGGCCCTGCGGCGAGGCCGAACTTGGCGAGTTTCTTGTAGAAGGTCGCGCGCGAGATCCGCAGCATCCTGGCGGCCTCGGAGATCTGGCCGTTGCTGGCGGCGAGCGCCTGCTCGAGCGTGTGCTTCTCGAATTCGGCCTCGGCTTCGGCATAGGGCACCACGGGTCCGGCCGGGCGCGCGGATGCTGAGGGCCTGACGTCGGAGCCGACGGGAAGAATGCGGGCGACGTCCTCGCCTGTCAGCCGGCCGGAATCGCTCAGGATCAGCGCCCGCTCCAGGATGTTGCGGAGCTCGCGGACGTTGCCCGGCCAGTCATAGCGTGCCAGCGCGGAAAGCGCGCTCGGCGTGATCTTCGCCTTGACGTAATCGCCGGAGGCGCTGATGTCCTCGAGCAGCCGGGCGCAGATGTCGGGGAGATCATCCAGGCACTGCCGCAGCGGCGGCAAATCAATCGAGAGCACGTTCAGGCGATAATAGAGGTCGGGCCGGAACGCGCCGTCGCTGACGCGCTTGCGCAAATCCACATTGGTCGCCGCCACCACGCGCACGTCGACTTTCGAGATCTTGTCCGAGCCGAGCGGCTCGATCTCGCGCTCCTGCAGCACGCGCAGCAGCTTGGCCTGCAATTGCAGCGGCATCTCGCCGATCTCGTCGAGGAACAGCGTGCCGCCGTCGGCGATCCGGAATTTTCCTTCGCGTCCCCTGCGGTCGGCGCCGGTATAGGCGCCCGGCGCGGTGCCGAAGAACTCCGATTCGATCAGCGTGTCGGGAATCGCGGCGACATTGACGCTGACGAACGGCTTCTCCGCACGCGAGGAGGCGTTGTGGATCGCCTGCGCCAGCATCTCCTTGCCCGTTCCGGTCTCGCCGGTGAGCAGCACGGTGACGCTTTGCCGGGCGGCGCGGCTTGCAAGCTGCTTGGCCTGCGCGATACCAGGCGTGGTGCCGACGTAGTCGGCGAAGGTGAAGCGCGCCGCCCGGGCGTTGGACAACTGCCGCCGCGCCAGCCGCAGATCGCTCTCGAGCTGGGCGACGCGGGCAAGCAGGGGTTTGAGGCTTTCGAGGTGGTCATAGAGCACGAAGCCGATCGCGCCGATCACGGTGCCGTTCTCGTCCTCGATCGGCATGCGCGTGACCACGAGCTGCTCGCCGCCGAGCTCCATGATGTCGAGCAGGATCGGTTCGCCGGTCTCGGCCACCTTGCGCATCAGGCTGTTCGGGATGACCTCCTCGATCGGCCGGCCGATTGCCTCACTGGTCCGCTTGAGGCCGAGCGCCGCGAGATATTTTTCATTGACGTAGACGACGCGCCCGCCGCGGTCGATCGCGATCGCGCCCTCGCAGAGCTTCTCCAGCCGCTCGAACAGCGTCTCCATCGCGCGCGCGCGGAGATAGGCGGGATCGCTGATCGAGGCGGAAGAGGCGGACATGACATATCCCGGGGGAAGTCTGTCTGTGTATTAGCAAAAGGGCGTCGATTTCAAAGGGGGAATTGGTCGGTCGCGAGGCGCCCCATACTCAGTCGTCGTCCCGGACAAGCGAAGCGTAGATCCGGGACCCATACCCACATGGCATAGTTTGGCGAACATTCGGAGTTGGCAGCTTACTCCATAACCACGCCCTGGGGTGATGGGTCCCGGGTTCGCTTCGCGCCCCGGGACGACAGCGGTAATGTTGTCCCGCTTGCACCCTACCTTCGATAGCCGCTCGCCCGCGAATAGCCCTGGCGGTTCTGTTGGTGCGGGCGGCTTAAGACGCTGGCGCGCGACTCGCTCGAGGCCGGCGTCGCGAGCTTGAGCTCCTCCAGGAAGATCGGGCGCGAGAAGTAATAGCCCTGGGCGTAGCGGATCTTGGTCGCGGCCTGGAGATAGGCGAGCTCCTCGTAGGATTCGAGGCCTTCGGCGATCACGGTCATGCCGAGCGCTTCGCTCAAGGACTCGATCGCGCGCAGGATGCCCTGGCTGCGCGGGCGCTTATGGATGTCGGTGATGAAGGAGCGGTCGATCTTGATCTCGTCGGCGGTGATGTCGGCCAGCGCCGAGAGCGAGGAATAGCCGGTGCCGAAATCGTCGATCGAGATGCCGACGCCGAGCTTGCGGAACATCGGCAGGATCTCGTCCTGGAAATGATTCTTGGCGACGAAGGCGTCTTCGGTCACCTCGATCATGAAGCGCTGCGGAAAGCCGGTGTCGTCCAGCGCCCGCGCGAAGCTGCGCATGAATTCGGGGTTGCCGGCCTGCTTGGCCGCGACGTTGATGCTGATGGTCGCTTCCGCGCCGAACGTCTCGTTGATCAGGTCGATCGATTTGACGATTTCGGCGAGCACGAGATGGGTCAATTCGTCGATCAGCCCGAGCTCGCTGGCAAGATTGATGAAGGATCCCGGCGCCTGGATCACGCCTTCGTCGTCGCGCAAACGGACCAGGGCCTCGATGCCCTTCACCGCCTGGGTGCGGATGTCGACCTTGGACTGGAAGGCGCAGCAGAAGCGCTTTTCCAGGATAGCGAGCCGCAGCGACTGCTCGATCTTCATCCGCGCCAGCGCCTCGCGCTCCATGCTGGAATCGAAGAAGGCTGCCGATCCCTTGCCGTCGTTCTTGATGCGGTACATCGCGATGTCGGCATTCTGGCGCAGCGTCTCGAAGCTGCGTCCGTGATCGGGATAGAGGCTGATGCCGACCGAGGTGGAGGCAAAGAGTTCCGAATGGTCGATGAAGAACGGCGCCGTCAGCCGCTCCAGCGTCGATTGCATGAATTCGGCGACTTCCTCCTGGCTCTGGATCGGAGAGAGCAGCAGCAGGAATTCATCGCCGGAGATGCGCGACAGCATGTCGGAATCGCGCAAGTCGCGCCCGAGCCGCTTCGACAGCTCGACCAGCAGCGCATCGCCGACGGCGTGGCCGTAATAGTCGTTGATGTGCTTGAAATTGTCGACGTCGAGGAAGGCCAGCGCGAAACGCTCGCCGCCGCCATTCTCCGCCAGCAGATTGTTGGCGTGATGTTCGATCACGCGCCGCGAGGGCAATCCCGTCAGCTCGTCGAAATAGGCCGAGCGGAACAGCTGGTCCTCGAAATTCTTCTGCTCGGTGATGTCGGAGGACGCCGAGATCAGCAGCTCGCGTCCGGCGAGGCGAACGGGACGGTGGGTCGTGAGCAGCACCTGGCGCGCGGCGCCGCCGTGAAGCGCCTCCTCGGTGACGACAGCCTGGCCGGCGCTCAGCGCCTGGCGGCAGGCTTCGCGGCGCTGCGCAAGATCGGGTGAAGGGCGACTGCCGTCCATGCCGAGCTGCGCGGCGGCGGCATCGTTAACCAGCAGAAGCTCGCCATGCGCATCCTGCACGGTGAGGCCGGCCGGCAGCATTCTAACGATTTCCTTGAGAAAACCGAGCTCGGCTTCAGTCGCGCCGGAATATTGGTTGTCGTTCATAGAAGTCATGAATCTTGTTGTTTCAGCGCGCCTTTGCAATGGGCGCGATCTTGCGCGGTTCCCTCTTAGGTTTGGTTAAGGGGTACGGAGAAATACGGGGGTGTTTTGGAGAAAACTTGCGGCGATGCGACGCGCGCAGAAAATCGTCATTAACAGAGGGTCAACAGCCCATGCGAAACTGCGGGCGGGGTGCGCGGGCCGGCTTTCGCTTGACGCGCGATGCTATTCGCTTCGGGGGATGCGGCACTGCATGATGCAATGCAGCCCGGTCTTCAAGTAAGAGATCTCGGTCCTGCCATCGAAGGACGACAGTGCCGATTTCAGCAGCTTGGTGCCGAAGCCGGGCTCGGAGACCTTGTCCACGCTCGGACCCTCGGTCTCGTCCCAGGTGATGATCAGGCGGTCGTCGCTGACGGTCCATGACACCTGCAGCAGACCGCGCGGCGCGGAGAACGCGCCGTACTTGCCCGCATTGGTGGCCAGCTCGTGAAACATCAATGACAGCGTGACCGCGAGCTTCGGCGGCAGGAATAGGCGGTCGCCATTGAGGGTGAAGCGGACATGGCCATAGGGCCCGAGCTCCGAGATCAGGAGGTCGCGGATGTCACAGCCGGCCTTGTCGATCCGCGAGATCAGATCGTCGGTCGCGGCCAGCGAGCGCAACCGCGGATCGACCCGGTCCCAGACCTGGGGGTGGTCGTGCAGCACCTGGTGCAGCACGGCGTGCACCGTCGATAGCTTGTTCTTCAGCCGGTGCTGGAGCTCGTCGACCAGCAGCTTGCGATACTCTTCTTCCTCGATCAGGCGCTTGGAGATCCGGCGCTGCTCCGCCAGCATGGTGCGATAGTGCTCGACACCCCAGATGGTGAGCGCACAGACCGCCCAATACAGTGCCAGCAGGGCAAACCGCGCCCGATCGGCAAAGGCATCGCCGAAATTCACGACGACGCCGAGCATGCCGCCGACCAGCGCGGTCACGATTCCGATCCGGAAGCCCCCGAACGCGGCGGCAAAGAACACGGCCGGAAAGTAGGGGGTGAAGTAGACGTCGGGCCGCACATGGGCGAGGGCCCAGCGCGTCAGCGTCGCAATCAGCAGGCAGGCCACTGCAAAGGCAATGCTCAGACCAAGCGATGGCGGCGCCGCACCCTGCCAACCCCTGCGGAATTCCTCGATCAGCTTCCCCATGCGCAGCCCAGTTGCGATATGCGTTCGAAAATCGAGCGGCCCATCAGGATGTTACGCATCCCGTCCGCGCAAGCATAGCTTGCCTTGCCGCAGACAGGCAGAGATAGTGGCCACCGCTGCAATGGCAGCGGCCGATGTTCGCCATTTGGCATCAAATCGTTCGAAAACAGGAACATTCCATGGGCAGGCTGGACGGCAAGGTTGCGGTGATTACGGGGGCGACGAGCGGGATCGGATTGCGCACTGCGGAAGTCTTCGTTGCCGAAGGTGCCAAAATTGTGATCGCGGGGCGGCGTCTACCGGAGGGCGAGGCTCTGGCCAAGCAGCTCGGCGCCAACTGCATCTTCCGCCAGACCGACGTGACGGTCGAAGCACAGATGCAGGCGCTGATCGCGCTCGCCGTGGACAAGTTCGGCCGGATCGACTGCCTGTTCAACAATGCCGGCGGCCCGGCGCAGACCGGCGGCATCGAAGGCCTTGAGGTCGAGCGCTTCGATGCGGCGATGGCGACGCTGGTGCGCAGCGTCATGCTCGGCATGAAGCACGCCGCGCCCCACATGAAGAGGCAGGGCTCAGGCAGCATCATCAACAATGGCAGCATCGCAGGCCGCCTCGCCGGCTTCTCATCCTCGATGGTCTATAGCGCGGCCAAGGCGGCGGTGATCCATCTCACCAAATGCGTGGCGATGGAGCTCGGCGAGTCCAACGTGCGCGTCAACGCGATCTCGCCGGGCGCGATCGCGACCGGAATCTTCGGCAAGGCGCTCGGGCTCTCGACCGATGCTGCGGAGAAGACGCCGGCGGTGATGCGCGAGGTCTACAAGACCGCGCAGCCGATCCCGCGCGCGGGCCTTCCCGATGACATCGCCCAGGCCGCGGTGTTCCTGGCCAGCGACGAATCCAGCTTCATCAACGGCCACGACCTCGTCGTGGATGGCGCCATGACCGGCGGCCGCAACTGGAGCCAGCAGCAGCAGGGCTATGTGGCCTTGCGCAAGGCGTTCGATCAGGGGGCGTAAGCGACGGAGACGGTGCCGTAGGGTGGGCAAAGGCGCGCTCTTCGCGCGCCGTGCCCACCAACCCGTTCCATAGCGGCAAATCGTGGGCACGGCGCTCTGCGCCTTTGCCCACCCTACGAGATCTCGTGCCCCGGACGCAGCGCAGCGCCCCCGGCGATGCGAAGCATCGTCCGGTGCGGTGCGCTGCAGAGCCGGGGCCCATCTCTCCACCTACTCGATCGCAGCATTCTGGGTCCCGGCTAGCGCTTCGCGCGTCCGGGACACGTGAGGCTAAACCGCCCGCACTCTCACCCGCAACCCGTCCCGCGGCTTCGGGATCGGCCACATCTGCCAGTCCGGCTTGTAACCGGGCTCCAGCGACACCTCGATGTTCTGCAAGAAGTGCCGCGCGAAGCATTTTGCCTGCATGTAGGCGAAGTGCAGCCCGAGGCACATATGCGCGCCGCCGCCGAACGGGACCCAGGCGAAGCGGTGGCGACCCCGTTGCGCCTCTTCGGTGAAGCGCAATGGATCGAAGCGATCCGGCTCCGGCCAGATGTCCTTCATGTGATGGGTATAGAGCGGATTGACGCCGACTGCGGTGCCGGCGGGAATCGTAAAGCCCTTGAAGGTGAAATCGCGCATGGCGCGGCGCGGCATCGAGGGTACCGGCGGCTTGATCCGCAGCGCTTCCTTGAACGCCATCTCGGACAGCGGCATTCTTTCGAGATCGTCGAAGCTGCTGGGCGCGCCTGGCGCGAGCCCGAGCGCGAGAACTTCCGCGCGTAGCCTGTCCTGCCAGTCCGGATTGGCGGCGAGCTCGCCGATGAAGGAGGTCAGCGACGAGGTCAGCGTGTCGTGCGCCGCCATCATCAGGAAGCTCATATGGTCGATGATGTCCTGCTCGGAGAGCAGCGCGCCGTCCTCATGGGTGGCGCGGCAGAGCTGCGAGAACAGATCATCGCCGCCATGATTGCCGCGGCGAAGCGGGATCTGCTCGCGAAAATAGGCGACGATGCGTTTGCGCCCCCTGACGCCGGCGGCCATCTGGGTGCCGGGAAGGGGGCGGCGGATCGGCGCGACAGCGGCGGCGACCATGTCGACGAAGGCGCGGTTGATCTCGTCGACCTCCGGCCCGATATCGGCGCCGAGGAAGGACGCTGCGGCGAGGTCCAGCGTGAGCTGCTTCATCGCGGGGTAGAGCTGCATCTCGCCGGGCTTGGCCTTCCACTGGGCGACCCGCGCGGAGATGCCGCGGTCGAGATCAGCGAGATAGGATTTCATCGGCCCGGACTTGAACGCGACCGACAGCGCCTTGCGGTGCAGCCGGTGCTCGTCGAAATCGAGCAGCATCAATCCGCGCGGAAACAACAGGCCGAGCACCTTGTTCCAGCCGTGGGTCGAGGAGAACAGCTTTTGCTGGTCGAACATCACGAGCTCGTTGGCCTCGGGCCCGAGCAGCACGACATTGGTCTCGCCGAACACATGGGTGCGGTAGACCGGGCCGTATTTGGCGCCGTTCGCCTCGATGTGGCCCTTGGGATCGGCCAGCACCTGGAAGGTCTTGCCGATGATCGGCCATCCCTCGTCGCCGGGAATGTGCGTCAGGGCGTTGCGCTTGGGCGCGGTATAGTCGGGCGCCGGTGCGGCCACATTCTGCATCGACATGACGATTGCTCCGGTTGGCAGGCGCCGCGAACATAGCACGATCCGGCCGCGATGAGCTGCGGTCGTCTTACGCACAAAATCGTCACACCCACCGCCGTCGTCCCGGGTTCGCGCCACGCGCCCCCCGGGACGACGAGTGGAGTGCGTCCTACCGCTTCGCCGCTTCCTTCTGCAGATCCGGCGCATTGACGGCGGGGATGGCGACGCGGCCGGGGCCGGTCATCTTCAGCGCCTCGGCGGCCTTCTCGTTCTCCATGATCTTGGCCATCACGGCCTGGCCCGCACGCTCGAAGATGGCGCGGTTCTCGATCACGAATTTTTGCGACCTGCGCAGGCCATCGATATAGCCGTTGATCTCCGGCACGACGTAGCGCGCCACCATGTCCCAGCTCCGGCGCGTCGCTTCCGGATTGGCCCAGTCGTGCACGAAACCGATGATGGCGCCGACGCCGCCGGAGACCTGCATCACGTTCTTGATGGTTTTGACGAGATCGTCGGGCGTGCCGATGGTGGAGGCCGCGCCCTCGACGAAGGCGGTCTTGTCCACGGCTTCGTCGGGCGAGGAGAACGCAGTGAGGCCCGGCCGCTGCAGCGTACCGACATTATATTCGTTGTGCCAGCGCATCAGCCCGACGCCGGCTTCCTTGCGCGCCTGCTCGCGGGTCTCGGCGATGTGGAAGGTCAGCAGCACGCGCCAGTCGGCACGGTCGACCTTGGTGCCGTGCTTCTTCGCGGCGTCCTCCGCAAACTGCCATTGCTGCTGCAGCGACATCAGCCCCTGCGTCGTCATCGAGCCCAGCGAGATGATGCCGATGCCGTATTTGCCGGCCAGCGTCATGCCGGAGGGCGAGATCTGCGAGGCCACGACGAACGGCATCTCCGCCTGCAACGGCAGGATCTGCAGCGCGGCGTCGTTCATCGTGAACCAGTCGCTCTTCGCCGTGACGCGCTCGCCGTTGAAGAGGCGGCGGATGATTCCGATGGCCTCGTCCTGGCGGTCACGCTGCGTCATCGGGTCGATGCCGAGCGTGTGTGCGTCGGAGGCAAGCGCGCCGGGGCCGGAGCCGAAGATGGCGCGGCCGCCGGTCATGTGGTCGAGCTGCACCATGCGCTGGGCGACATTGTAGGGATGATGATAGGGCAGCGACACCACGCCGGTGCCGAGCTTGATCCGCTTGGTGCGCTCGCCGGCCGCGGCCAGGAACATCTCGGGCGAGGCGATCATCTCCCAGCCCGAGGAATGATGCTCGCCGCACCAGAACTCGTCATAGCCGAGCGCATCGAGCTGCTCGACCAGGTCGAGATCGCGCCGGAACTGGAGCATCGGATGCTCCCCGATCGGGTGATGCGGGGCAAGGAAGGCTCCGAACTTCAGGCGCGCCATGGCGTTCTCTCCGGCTTTGATTTTCTGTTTGTTGAGGCGGTGAAGCTACGTGCCGGAAGGCGCGAACGCAATCGCGCGGTGTCCCGCGCGGCGGAATGCAGGCATGCGTGCGTTGAGTCTTCCCCCTCGTTCTTACGGGGAGAGGGTTGGGGTGAGGGGCCACTTCGCCAAATTCGGTGGCATTGGGACTCGCGGAAGCTCCCCCGAATTCAAACTGCGTTTGAATCCCGCCTCTCCCCGCAAGTGGGGAGAGGCGAAACAGCCGTGCCTCGAACGAAGCACACGAATCCTACCTCCGAGGTAATCGTGACACCGCGTCAGACCTGAAATCATCGGCACGGTAATCCAGGGTCACGCGCCGATGCATCAGATCGTCACACAACAAATCGATTCGTCCCGCCGCTGGTGGGTGCTGGCCATCGTGGTGGCTGCCCAGTTCATGTTCGGCGTCGATGCCTTCATCGTGAACGTCGCCATTCCGACCATTGCGGTCGATCTGCAGGCTACGCCGGCGCAGATCGAATCCGTGATCGCGATCTACCTGATCGCCTACGCCACGCTTGTCGTCACCGGGGGCCGGCTTGGCGACGTCCACGGCACCAAGACTATCTTCCTGGCCGGCGTGCTCGGCTTTACGGCGACCTCGCTGTGGTGCGGGCTCGCGCAATCCGGCGTGGAGCTGATCATCGCCCGCCTGGCGCAGGGCGCGACCGCGGCGCTGATGGTGCCCCAGGTGCTGGCGACGCTTCATCTCCTGTTCACGGACGAATCGCGCAGCCGCGCCTTCGCGATCTACGGCATCGTGCTGGGGCTGGCCGGTGCCGCAGGCTTCCTGCTCGGCGGTCTGCTGGTCACGATTGATCTCGCTGGCACCGGCTGGCGTTCGGTGTTCTTCGTCAACGTTCCCTGCGGCCTCGTCATTGTGGCTGCCGCCTGGCGCATCATGCCGTCGGTGCCGCGGCGATCAGGGACGAGGCTCGACATCAAGGGCAGCATGGTCCTGTTCGCGGGGCTGCTGTGCCTGATCGGTCCGCTGCTGTTTGGTCACGATGTCGGCTGGGCTCCCTGGCTGTGGGCCGTGATGGCGATCGGCGGCGCCGTCCTCGTAGCGTTCCTGAAGCTCGAGCACGCAGTCGCGCGTGCCGGCGGCATGCCGTTGATCGACCTCACGCTGCTGGCGGATGCCGCTTTCTTGCGCGGGCTTGGCGCCGCCTTCTTTTTCTTCCTTGCCAATCTCTCCTTCTACCTCGTCATGACGCTGTTCATGCAGCGCGGCCTGAAGATCCCGCCGCTGTCGGCCGGCATGGCCTTCATCCCGCTCGCGCTGGCCTTCGTCGTGGCCTCGCGCCACAGCGGCGTGCGGGCGCGCCATCGCGGCACCAAGGTGTTGATCGAAGGCTGCGCGCTGCAGATCGCAGGCCTCGCCGCGCTCGCGCTTGTTGCAGCCTGTATCGATGCGCCATCGCCGCTTCTGCTCGCGCTCGTCATGATCATCTTCGGCTACGGTCAGGGACTGGTGATGGCGCCGCTCTCCGGCGCGGTGCTCTCGACCGTCAAGCCCGTCGCCGCAGGCTCGGCCTCCGGCATCTACGGCACCACGGCGCAGATCGGAAATGCGGCCGGAGTGGCCGCAATCGGCGCGGTATTCTTCGCCGTCGATGCCTTGCAATCAGCGCGCGCAGGATTTCTGGTCTCGCTTGCGCTGTTTGTGACATTAATCCTGATCTGCGCCGCATTTCTGTCGTGGATGCATCGCGCATCTGCATGAAGTTGAGGCATTGCGGTTAATACGTGCGGATTTCGGCGGGATTTCCCGTGATTTTCGTGGATGGACAGCGCACGGTCTTTTTATTTTGCAATGCAGCAACTATCTGGTTTGGCTGAACGTTGAAAGTCGCCCACCAGGAAGTTGCCGTGTCGTTAGCCAAAAATGTTGATCTGTTGAGACGTCTGCCGAGGCTGGACGGTCTGCGCTTTGCCGAGCTCGGCCGCAGCGCGGATGCGTCCAGTCCATTGGAAGAGGTCACCGGCTTTGGCGACAACCCGGGCGCCTTGCGCATGTTCGCGTTCGTGCCTGCGCAGTTGCAGAAGCCGCGCGCGCTGGTCGTCGTGCTGCATGGCTGCGGGCAGACGGCAGCCGGTTACGATCTCGGCGCGGGCTGGTCGACGCTCGCGCAGCACTATGGCTTCGCGCTGCTGATGCCCGAGCAGCAGCGGATCAACAACGGCAACACCTGCTTCAACTGGTTCAATCCGGAAGATACGGCGCGGGACAGCGGCGAGGCGCATTCGATCCGCGAGATGATCGCGCACATGGTCGAGGCGCATCGCATCGATCCCAGGCGCATCTTCATCACCGGCCTGTCGGCCGGCGGCGGCATGACGTCGGTGATGCTCGCGACCCATCCGGAAGTCTTCGCAGCCGGTGCGGTCATTGCCGGACTGCCCTATGGCATCGCCTCGAATTTGCGCGAGGCGCTGGACGGCATGTTTCATTCCCCGGTGCGTCCCGCGCGCGAGCTCGGCGATCTCGTGCGCAATGCCTCGGATTATCGCGGCCCCTGGCCGAAAATCTCGGTGTGGCACGGCAGCGCGGATCGCACCGTCAATCCCGGCAATGCCAACGAGATCGTCAAGCAGTGGCTCGATCTTCATGATCTGCCGGAAGCGCCGATGGCGGAGACCAATGTCGACGGCTATCCGCGCCAGGCGTGGTGGGGCAAGGACGGCGAGACGCTGGTCGAGTCCTACGCCATCACCGACATGGCGCACGGCACGCCGCTCGGGCTTGCCGACAACGACCAGCGGTACGGCGTGGAAGGCGCATTCCTGATCGAGGCCGGTATTTCCTCGTCCTATCACATCGCAAAGTTCTTCGGCCTCACTGGCTGGATTGCAGATGCTGCAAAGGCGGAGGCCAAGCCTACAAGCAAGTCTACAAGCAAGCCTGCCGCGCAGCCGGCCTTGACGCCCGCGCCGCATCTCGCCCGCTCGATCCGCGCCGCGGTCGCCGAACAGCCGGCCGAGCCGACGCGCGAGGAGGCTCGCGGCTTCGATCTCGGCCAGATCATCACGCGCGCACTGACCGCCGCGGGGCTGATGAAGTAGTTCAGGCCGTCTGACCGATCCATTCGATCGGCGTCACCGTCACCTCGCCGCCGGCGACCTTCCGCGTCATCTCCTGATAGGCTTTGAAGAAGTCGCGCGATTGCAGCGCTTTTTGCGCGGCATCGTCAGCGACGCTGGCGAGATGGAAATAGCTGCCGTCGTCGCGGTTCTTCAGGACACGATAGCCGATCCGGCCCGTCAACTCCGGATCGCCGTCGATCGCCTTGATGAAGCGGCCGACCTCCTGGTGCCAGGCCTCCGTCGTACCGTTCCTGAATTCATACTTGATCATGAAGTGCTTCATGTGACGCTCCCTGTTCGTCGTGTGCGTCATCATCTGCGGCTTGCAAGCGATCCTGCAAGTATGGACAAAATTGATAGTATGGACTTTTTCGACGTCGCTCCTATCCTGAGGTGTGGCTAACGCGTGGAGGAGACGACATGGCGAAGGCGAACCCGGCGCGCACCTGTCCGGTCGCGGCCTTTCAGAAGATGATCAGCGGCAAGTACAAGCTGCGCATCGTCTGGGATCTCAAGGACGGCCCGCGCCGCTATGGCGAGATCCGCAGCGGCCTTTTGCGCGGCGCGGAAGGCAGCGCCGAGATCACCCCGCGCGTGCTCAGTCGTGAATTGAAGGCCCTGACCGCGAGCGGCCTGATCGATCGCAAGGATTTCGGCGAGGTGCCGCCGAAGGTCGAGTATCGCCTGACCCGCAAGGGCAAGAGCTTCGTGCCCGTAGTCGCGGCGATCCGCGAATGGGGCGATCGTCACCTCAGTGAGACCGCCACGCTTGTGGACGCAGCGGAATAAACCTCACATCTCGCCGGTGATGAACGGATTGGTCATCCGCTCCTGGCCGATGCTGGAGCCGGCGCCGTGGCCGCAGATGAAGCCGACGTCGTCGCCGAGCGGCAGCAGTTTTGTCAAAATCGAGTTGATCAGCGTGGCGTGACTGCCGCCGGGCAAATCGGTGCGCCCGACCGAGCCGGCGAACAGGACGTCGCCGACATGAGCGAAGCGCAGCTCCTTGTTGAAGAACACCACGCTGCCGGGCGAGTGGCCGGGGCAGTGGAAAATATCGAATTGCAAGCTGCCGATCGACACGCTGTCGCCTTCGGCGAGCCAGCGGTCCGGCGCGAAATTGCGCACGCCGGTCATGCCGAAGCGTGCGCCGCTCTCGACCACATTGTCGAGCAGGAACTTGTCCGCTTCATGCGGCCCCTCGATCGGCACCTTCAGCGCATCGCGCAGATCGGCCGCGCCGCCGACATGGTCGATATGGCCGTGGGTCAGCCAGATCTTCTCCACGGTGACGCCGGTCTGCTTGATCGCGTCCAGGATCTTCGGCACGTCCCCGCCGGGATCGATCACCACGGCCTTCTTGCTGGGCTCGTCCCAGATGATGGTGCAGTTCTGCTCGAACAGCGTCACGGGAACGATGATCGCGCCGGCCTTGGCTTGCGAAGAGTCTTGGCTGTTATTTTGCTCGGTCATGGCGCCACAATGCCGATTTTTGCCAGGCCGCCAAGCAAAAGATTCGCCGCCGCGCCCGGGAACAATCGTCACACGGCCGTCCCAATTGGCCTGCCAATTCGAACCGGGGCGGTGTTGTCGCGTTCTCCCGCGCAAGACGCAGATTATGGGTGGTCTTCCCGCATGGCTCAGAGCAACGAAAACTGGTGGCGCGACGGCATCTTCTATCAGATCTACCCGCGCTCCTTTCAGGACTCGAACGGCGACGGCGTCGGCGATCTCGCCGGCATTTTGCAGCGGCTGCCTTACGTCAAATCGCTCGGCGTCGATGCGATCTGGCTGTCACCGATCTTCCCCTCACCGATGGAAGATTTCGGCTATGACATCGCCGACTATACCGGCATCGAGCCGCTGTTCGGCACGATGGAAGATTTCGATGCGCTGATCGCGGCCGCCCACGACAACGGCCTGAAGCTGATCCTCGACCTCGTGCCGAACCACACCTCGGACCAGCATCCCTGGTTCGTCGAGAGCCGCGCCTCGCGCGACAATCCCAAGCGCGACTGGTACATCTGGCGCGATCCGGCACCCGACGGCGGAGTGCCGAACAACTGGCTGTCCGAGTTCGGCGGCAGCGCGTGGCAGTTCGACGAGACCACGGGGCAATATTATTACCACGCCTTCCTCGCCCAGCAGCCGGACCTGAACTGGCGCAATCCCGACGTCCGCGCCGCGATCTACGACGTGATGCGGTTTTGGCTTGAGAAGGGCGTCGACGGCTTTCGCGTCGACGTGATCTGGCACCTGATCAAGGATGCCGAATTCCGCGACAACCCGCCCAATCCGCGTTACGTCGAGGGACGGCCACCGAATGAAAGGATCATGACGCAATACTCCACCGACCAGCCGGAGGTGCATGACGTGATCTCGCAGATGCGGCGTGTCACCAATGAATTCGGAGCCCGCGTGCTGATCGGCGAGATCTATCTGCCGCTGCACCGTCTCATGGCCTATTACGGCAACGATCTCACCGGCGCGCAGATGCCGTTCAATTTCGCGCTGCTCTCGACCTTCTGGAGCGCGCGCTCGATCGAGACGATCATCGAGGATTACGAGAAGGCGCTGCCGCGCGGCGCCTGGCCGAACTGGGTGCTCGGCAATCACGACCGCCCGCGGGTCGCAAGCCGCGTCGGGTCCGAGCAGGCCCGCGTCGCCGCCATGCTGCTGCTGACGCTGCGCGGCACGCCGACGCTCTATTACGGCGACGAGATCGGCATGCACCAGGTGGCGATCGCGCCGGAGGACGTCCGCGACCCCTTCGAGAAGAACGTGCCCGGCATCGGTGTCGGCCGCGACGGCTGCCGCACGCCGATGCAGTGGGATGCGACCGAATTCGCCGGCTTCTCGGCGGCGCGGCCGTGGCTGCCGCTGCCGGAGCACTATGTGCGCGACAATGTCGTCAATCTCGAAGCCGATGCGCGCTCGATCCTCAACCTCTACAAGCGCCTGATCACCCTGCGGAAGAGCGGTCCGCCGCTGGTCGCCGGCGATTATCATCCGATCGCGGCACAAGGCGATCTCCTGATCTATCGCCGCGAAGCCGAAGGGCAGGCGGTGATCGTGGCGCTCAATCTCGGCCCCGATCCGGTCGCGGTGACCACCAGCGCGATCCGTTTCGGCAGCGAGATCTTGCTGTCGACGTTTCTGGATCGCGACGGCGAGCGCATTGAAGGCGTGTTGGATCTGCGTGGCAATGAGGGGGTGATTGTCGCCCCACCCTAGCTGTCGTCCCGGACAAGCGCAGCGCAGATCCGGGACCCATCACCACAGGGAGTTGCTTTGCGAAGACTCGGAGTGACCAGCGCGCCCCACACTTCTCCCTGTGATTATAGGTCCCCGCTTTCGCGGGGACGACAGCGGAGGGTATGGCTGCGATGGAGTATAGCGATGCGTAGATACTCTTACCCCGGATGCTTCTTCCCCCGCACCGTATCCCCGTCGATATCGCTCCGCTTCAACAGATAATCCAGCCCGCCGACGCGGTACCAGCGATACCCATACGGCTCGAGCACGATCCGGTGCTGGCCGCGCTTGTCGGCGTGGCTGTGGTCCTCCGCGAGCAGATTGATCAGGTGCGCGCCGGCCTCGTCCGGCAGCCCGGCTGAGAACGCGATCTCGCGCGGCTTCTCGTCGAGATTATGCACGAACAGCACCGAATTGTTGCGCCAGTCGTAGCGCATGATGAACACGGCGGGATCGCGCACCGGAATGATGGCGAAGTCGCCCCAGCCGACCTCCGGCACTTCTTTCCGCATGCGGACGATGCGCTCGGTCCAGTTCAGCATCGAGTTGGGGTCGCGCCGCTGCTTGGCGACGTTGACGTGCGGGTAGCCGTAAGGCCCCTTGTCGATCACGGGGCAGGCCGGCTTGTTGCTCTTGGTGAAGCCGCCATGCGGTTCGGTCGACCATTGCATCGGCGTGCGCGCGCAATTGCGTTCCGGCAGTGAGAGATCGTCGCCCATCGCGATCTCGTCGCCATAGCGGATCACGGGTGTTCCCGGCAGCGTGCACATCAGGCTGTAGGCGAGCTCGAGCCGTCGGCGGTCGCCGCCGAGCATCGGCGCGAGTCGCCGCCTGATGCCGCGGTCGTACAGCTGCATATCCTTGTCGGGACCGAAATTCCTGAACACGGTGTCGCGCTGCGCCTTGGTCAGCCGTCCCAGATCGAGCTCGTCGTGATTGCGCAGGAACAGGCCCCATTGCGCGGTCGCCGGCCGCGGCTTGGTCGCCTTCAACGCCTTCGCCAACGGCCGCGAATCTGCGGATGCCAGCGCATAGAACAGGTGCTGGTTGACGTGGAAGTTGAACATCATGTGCATGCGGTCGGCATCGCGGCCGAAATATTCCATGTCCGTCTTCGGCAGCACATTGGCTTCGGCGAGGATGATGGCGTCGCCCTGCCGCCATTGCAGGAATTCGCGGAACGCGCGCAGCATGTCGTACTGCTCGACCGGCTTCTTCACCTTCGCGCCCTTCGTCGCGATCACGAAGGGCACGGCATCCATGCGGAAGCCGGAGACGCCGAGCTGGATCCAGAACCCCATGATCTTCAGGATCTCGGCCTGCACATGCGGGTTCGAGGTGTTGAGGTCGGGCTGGAAATCGTAGAAGCGGTGGAAGTAATACGCGCCCGCTTCCTTGTCGCGCGTCCAGGTCGTTTTCTGCACGCCGGGAAACACCATGCCCTTGTCGGCACCGGCCGGCTTCTTGTCGGACCACACATACCAGTCGCGATACGGCGAGTTCTTGTCGCGCCGCGCCTCCTTGAACCAGTGATGCTGATCCGAGGTGTGGTTGACGACGAGATCGATGATGATGCGGATGCCGCGCTGCTTGCAGCCATGGGCGAACTCGACGAAATCGCCGAGCGTGCCGTAACGGGCATCGACGCTGTAATAGTCGGCGATGTCGTAGCCGTCGTCGCGGCCGGGCGAGGTCTGGAACGGCATCAGCCAGATCGTGGTGATGCCGAGGCCGTGCAGATAATCGAGCCGGCGGAGCAGGCCCTTGAAGTCGCCGACGCCGTCGCCGTTGGCGTCCATATAGGAGCCGACGGAAAGGCAGTAGATTACCCCGTTCTTGTACCAGAGATCGTCGATCATCCGCGCAGCCTCGGTGGTTCCGCCGAGGTGCGGCGGCTGCGTGATAAGTTCGTGGGGGAGGGGAGGTTCCGCGTCCCACACACTGTCGTCCCGGGGCCGCCACTTGGCGCGAGCCCGGGACCCGACGGGCGGAGAGAGTGTCCGCCCCAAACGGAATCGGCTATCCTCCCTCCATGGACAATCCCGCCCGTAACATCGCCCTGGTGCCGCCACCCGATCGCCGCCAGTCGGAAACGGCGCTCGCGGTCGCGCGCGGCACCGCGCGGCTCTTACGTTCGCTCGGCTTTACCTGCATCAGCGAATTGCCGCTGCCCTCGGGCCGGCGCGCCGACCTGGTGGCGCTGAACGAGCGCGGCGAGATCTGGATCGTCGAGATCAAATCGTCGGTGGAGGATCTGCGCGCCGATCAGAAATGGCATGAATACCGTGCCCATTGCGACCGGCTGTTCTTCGCCTTCACGCAGGACCTGCCGTGCGAGATCTTTCCGGAAGGCACCGGCCTGATCATCGCCGACGCCTATGGCGCGCACCTGCAATGCGAAGCGCCCGAGCACAAGCTGGCTGCCGCGACGAGGAAGCAGATGACGGTGCGGTTTGGAATGGCGGCAGCCTTACGCATCAACCGCCTGGTCGATCCGCAGGGGCATGCGGAGTTTTGGGAGTAGCGGCGCCGCAAACATCGGTGCCGTAGGGTGGGCAAAGCGAAGCGTGCCCACGATCTCTATCCAGCTCTTACAGATCGTGGGCACGGCGCTTCGCGCCTTTGCCCACCCTACGAGACCTGTCGTTCCGTCATCCCGCGATGTGGCCTGGCCGTTGCCCTTCGAGGGCCGTTGAAGGAGCGGCCACCTCAGGGTGACGGGGATAGGTTGCTGATTGCCGTAAATTACCGCGGCGCGCGTTTGGCCAAAATGCGCTGCAACGTCCTGCGGTGCATGTTGAGCCGCCGCGCCGTTTCCGAAACGTTGCGGTTGCACATCTCGTAGATGCGCTGGATGTGCTCCCAGCGCACGCGGTCGGCGGACATCGGGTTGGTCGGCAGCTCGGATTTCTCCGCGCTGGTCGACAGCAGCGCCGCGACGACGTCGTCGGCATCCGCTGGCTTGGAGAGATAATCGATCGCGCCCATCTTCACCGCGGTGACGGCGGTGGCGATGTTGCCGTAGCCGGTCAGCACGATCGCGCGCGCATCCGGGCGCTTCTTCTTCAGCGCCGAGACCACGTCGAGGCCGTTGCCGTCGCCGAGCCGCAAATCTACTACGGCGAATGCCGGCGCTGCCTTGCCGATCTGCGCAAGACCATCCGAGACGGTGTCGCATGACGTCACCGCAAAGCCGCGCGTTTCCATGGCGCGCGACAACCGCTCCAGGAACGGCTTGTCGTCCTCCACGATGAGCAGCGAGCGGTCGGTCTGTTCGTTCAGTTCGGCGATGGCGTTCAAGGTTTTGTCCTCTCTCCAACGCGACTACATATGGCCTCGCAATCGAGCGGTGCCAAGGCCGCCGATAGTCGATCGGCCCTGTTGTGCGACGCAAGGTCGCGGCCTATCCTATTGTTTCTTCGAGGCTCTCGATAGCCTCAAAACGCTGTCGCGGCCAAGTGATCTGCACCACCGCGCCGTGTTCCGGAAAGATCCGGTTGGTAAACAAGACCTTGGCGCCGGTGCGTTCCAGCAAGGTGCGCGCGATGAACACGCCCAATCCGAGACCGCGTCGCTCACCGCCGCCGTCATCCGTGGTTCGCCGCCGCGACAGATAGGGCTCGCCGATCCGGTTCAGGATATCGGGCGGAATGCCGGGGCCGTCGTC
Organism: Bradyrhizobium sp. SBR1B; assembly: GCF_014198205.1. Taxonomy (NCBI): domain Bacteria; kingdom Pseudomonadati; phylum Pseudomonadota; class Alphaproteobacteria; order Hyphomicrobiales; family Nitrobacteraceae; genus Bradyrhizobium; species Bradyrhizobium sp. SBR1B. The sequence continues at coordinate 502,085 of NZ_JACIHC010000005.1, read as the reverse complement.
GGAGATCAGAAGCTCGATCGTGTCCTTGTTCCACCACGCGTTCACCTCGACGGTGGTATGGGCGAAATCGACCGCGTTCTCGACGATGTTGCCGACGCCGTACAGGATTGCCGGATTGCGCGAGCCGACCGGCTCGGACACGGCGGCGACCGCGATCCGCACCTTGATCTCGACGCCGAAATCGCGGTGCGGGGCCACCACCTCCTCGATCAGCTCCGACAGCTTCATGCGGTCGAACGGCGCGCCGGTGGAGGAGAGCTGGGTGATCTTGCTCAATATGTCGCGGCAACGCTGGGTCTGCTCGCGCAACGTCTTCAGGTCGGCGGCAAAGCTGGCGTCCTTCACCGTCTTCTCCAGCTCGCGCGAGATCAGGAAGATCGTCGCGAGCGGCGTGCCGAGCTCGTGCGCGGCCGCGGCTGCGAGCCCGTCGAGCTGGGTCAGGTGTTGCTCACGCGTCAGCACCAGCTCGGTCGCGGCCAGCGCGTCCGCAAGCTTGCGCGCCTCCTCGGTCACTTGGAAAGAGTAGAGGCTAGTGACGCCGATCGCGAGCACGATCGAGAGCCAGACGCCGACGAGATAGATCGGCGGCAGCACCAGGGGATCATCGGAATCCCAGGGCAGCGGCAAATGGAAGAAGAACAGCACCGAGGCGCAGGCCACCGCAAGCACGCCGAGGCCGAACGTGAAGCGCGCCGGCAGTGCCGTGGCCGAGATCAGCACCGGCGCCAAGAACAGGAACGAGAACGGGTTCTGCAGTCCGCCGGTGAAGTACAACAGACCGGCCAGTTCCACGATGTTCAGCGCGAGCAGTCCGGCCGCCTGCATCGGCTCCAGCCGCTGCATCGGATTGGCCGCGGTCTGGAGCGCCAGATTCAGTGCTGCCGACAAGGCGATGATGCTGACGCAGGGGACGATCTCGACGTTGAATTCCAACCCCTGCGCCACGATGAAGATCGCGGCGAGCTGGCCCAGCACCGCCAGCCAGCGCAGCCGTAGGATCGTGTCCAGGCGGATATGCCGCTGCGCGTGGCGAAAGTCGGAAGCAGCAATTTCAGTCAGATCGGCCAATGGGGGTGCCTTCCAGATCACAAACGCTGGGCTCGCGGAACCACCGGATTTACAAGCCTTGCGCTATCCGCTGCAATAGCAGAAGAACGACCAGCATGACCGAGAATGACAAGGCTTCAAGTCGGCCCACTGTCGCGGAGCGCAGCTCGTCCGCGGCGATCGCGGTCGAGCACCTCGTCAAGATCTACAAGCAGACCCGCGCGGTCGACGATATCTCCTTTTCGCTGACGCGCGGCAGCATCACCGGGCTTCTGGGCGGCAACGGCGCCGGCAAGACCACGACCATCGCGATGATCATGGGCCTGGTGCTGCCGACCTCCGGCCGCGTGCAGGTGCTCGGACATCGGATGCCGGAGGAGAGCGCTGCCGTGCTGGGGCGGATGAATTTCGAGAGCCCCTATGTCGATATGCCGATGCGGCTCACGGTGCGGCAGAATCTCACCGTGTTCGGCAAGCTCTATGCGGTGAAGAACCTCGCCGGCCGCATTGCCGAGCTCGCGGACGATCTCGATCTCACCGATTTCATCGACCGCGCCAACGGCAAGCTGTCCGCCGGGCAGAAGACCCGCGTCGCGCTCGCCAAGGCGCTGATCAACCGGCCCGAGCTGCTGCTGCTGGACGAGCCGACCGCCTCGCTCGATCCGGATACCGCCGACTGGGTGCGGGCGCATCTGGAGCGTTATCGCAAGGACAACAACGCCACCATCCTTCTGGCCTCGCACAACATGCTCGAGGTCGAGCGGCTGTGCGATCGCGTCATCATCATGAAGCGCGGTCGCATCGAGGACGACGACACGCCGGAGGCGATCATGGCGCGCTACAACCGCACCACGCTGGAGGAGGTGTTTCTGGACGTTGCGCGCGGCCGGGTGAACGGCGCGAAGGAGGCAGCAAGGTGAGCGGGAGCCGTCTTCGTAGCCCGGATAAAGCGAAGCGTAATCCGGGACCCCTGTCGCATGTGGCACGATTCCCGGATTGCGCTGCGCTCCATCCGGGCTACGGGAGCGTGCCATGACCGGCCTCGCCGTCCACCGCGGCATCTCCGTCCATCGCATCGGCGCGATGATCCTGCGCTACTGGTACCTCCTGCTGTCGTCCTGGCCGCGGCTGCTCGAATTGCTGTACTGGCCGGCGCTGCAGGTCATCACCTGGGGCTTCATCCAGTATTACATCGCCGAGAATTCCAATTTCTTCGCGCGCGCCGGCGGCACGCTGATCGGCGCCGTCATCCTCTGGGACATCCTGTTTCGCGGGCAGCTCGGCTTCTCCATCTCGTTCCTGGAGGAGATGTGGGCGCGCAACATCGGCAACCTCATGATGAGCCCCTTGCGGCCGATCGAGTTTCTGCTGTCGCTGATGGTCATGAGCCTGATCCGGCTTGCGATCGGGATCATTCCGATGACCTTGCTCGCGCTGTTCATGTTTCAATTCAATGTCTATGCCCTGGGCCTGCCGCTGATCGCATTCTTCTGCAATCTGATCTTCACGAGCTGGTCGGTCGGCATCTTCGTGTCGGGTCTCGTGCTGCGAAACGGCCTCGGCGCCGAGAGCATCGTCTGGACCCTGATGTTCGCGATCCTGCCGCTCGCCTGCGTCTACTATCCCGTCAGCGTGTTGCCGGTCTGGCTGCAATACGTCGCTTGGGCGTTGCCGCCGACCTATGCCTTCGAGGGGATGCGCGCGCTGCTGATCGAAAACACCTTCCGCGCCGATCTGATGCTGGAGGCGCTGGCCATCAACGCCGTCTTTCTGGTTGCATCTTTTGCATCATTCCTTGCCCTTTTGCGCAGCGCCAAACGGCACGGCTCGCTGCTGTCGGGCGGTGAATAACGTCACTTTCCCGTGGATTCAGGCCGATTTACCCGTCTCCGCCACGTAGATGTACGGAACCATGCATTGACGCAATATTGCGCATTCGGCAGTATGCTGCGATGCGAAGAGGGATATAGCGATGCCTATTGGTGAGTTCGGCGGCGCACCGCCCCTGGCTGCAGAAGGCAGTCCGGTCCTGACGACGCCGATGTACTGGATGTACGAGATGGCGCACGCCTCTCTCAATCCGGCACGTGCGGTCACTGACGCGACCAAGCTGCTGTTTCAGAATCCTCTCAACCCCTGGGCGCGCACCGAGGTCGGCAAGTCGGTTGCCGCGGCCTGCGAATTGTTCGAGCGCACCACGCGCCGCTACGGCAAGCCGGAATGGGGCCTCAACGACACCGAGGTCAATGGCATCCGCGTCCCCGTCGAGATCCGCTCGGTCTGGGAAAAGCCGTTCTGCCGGCTGCTCTACTTCGATCGCAAGTTCGCTCGTCCCCTGCGCAGCCCGCAGCCGCGCGTGCTGATCGTGGCGCCGATGTCCGGGCATTATGCGACGCTGCTCCGCGGGACGGTCGAAGCCTTCCTGCCCGCACATGAGGTCTACATTACCGATTGGGCCGATGCCCGCATGGTGCCGCTCAGCGATGGCCGCTTCGATCTCGACGATTACATCGACTACGTCATCGAGATGCTGCACGTCCTCGGCGGCAACACCCACGTCATGGCGGTGTGCCAGCCCTCCGTGCCGGTGGTCGCCGCCGTTTCGATCATGGAAGCGCGGCGCGATCCCTTCGTGCCGACCTCGATGACGCTGATGGGCGGCCCGATCGACACCCGTCGCAATCCGACGTCGGTGAACAATCTCGCCCAGGAGCGCGGTATCGACTGGTTCCGCAACCACGTCATCACCAAGGTGCCGTTCCCGCATCCCGGCATGATGCGCGACGTCTATCCGGGATTCCTGCAGCTCAACGGCTTCATCAGCATGAATCTCGACCGGCACATGGACGCCCACAAGCAGCTCTTTGCCCATCTGGTGAAGGGCGACGGCGACCTCGTCGACAAGCATCGCGAGTTCTATGACGAATATCTCGCGGTGATGGACCTCTCCGCCGAGTATTACCTGCAGACGGTCGACACCGTTTTCGTGAAACATTCGCTGCCGAAGGGCGAGATGACGCATCGCGGAACACGCGTCGACCCCTCCAAGGTCACGCGCGTGGCGTTGATGACGGTCGAAGGCGAGAACGACGACATCTCGGGTCTCGGTCAGACCGAAGCGACGCACACATTGTGCAGCTCGATCCCCGATCATCGCCGCGTCCATTACGTCCAGAAGGGCGTCGGACATTACGGCGTGTTCAACGGTTCGCGCTTCAAGTCGGAAATCGTTCCGCGGATCCATGACTTCATGGTCTCAGCTGCGAATCCGAGCTCATTGCAGGCTCTCGCGGCCGAATAACCTTCGTTTTCGGCTTTCCCGTCGAAAATTCAGGCCCCGCCGGAGGCTCCGGCCGGGCCTGGTTCTCTTCAGATTCGCGGTATTTAGGTAGCTTTATAGGAGTGAGTCTTCCCTCACCCCTTGGGGGTGCCGCATGCGTCCAGCGGGGGCGAAAAAAGCCGGTTCCAACCCCAGTCTGTAGGGTCTCCCGGACGTCAGACCGCTGTATATTGGGCAAATGATTTGTTTTTGCGCCGAGTGCTTTCCCTGGCGGCGGTTATGGCAGAATCCGGGCGCCCTCCTGCCCCCCGGACTGACAGACATGGCCACTCGCGCTCTCCTCTATCGGCGGCCCCACGAACCCAAGACCGTCCTGATCACCCATGGATCGCAATTTTTTGCCATCCGATTGCGCCGGCACCGCCGTGCGCGCCGCTACACGCTGAGAATTCACCCCAGCGATCGCGAAGCCATCCTCACCATGCCGCCGCGCGGCACGCTGGCCGAGGCGAAAGACTTCGCGCAGCGCCACGGTGCGTGGATCGCGGCGCGCCTCGGTCGCTTGCCGAAGGCTGCGCCGTTCCAGCCGGGCACGGTGATACCGCTCCGTGGCACCCCGCATCGCATCGTTCATCGCGCCGGCACGCGCGGCACCGTGTGGACCGAGATGCGCGACAGCGGTGAGCGCATTCTCTGCGTCGCCGGCGGGCTCGAGCATGTCGATCGCCGCGTCAGTGACTTCCTCAAGCGCGAGGCGCGCCGCGACCTTCAGCGATCGGCGGAGGCTTACGCCGCCGAGCTCGGTGTCAGGGTCAAGCGCCTCTCGATCCGCGATCAGTCCAGCCGCTGGGGTTCCTGCACCTCGGCCGGATCGCTGTCGTTCTCCTGGCGCCTGATCCTGGCGCCGCCCTTCGTGCTCGACTACCTCGCCGCGCACGAGGTCGCTCATCTCGTCGAGATGAACCACTCGGCGCGGTTCTGGCGCGTGTGCGGAAAAGTCTGCCCGTCGATGGAGCGCGCCAAGAAGTGGCTCGATACCTACGGCAACGATCTGCACCGGTATGGGGTCGAGGATTAGGGACGCGCTGCAAACGTCTTGAAAGGTGTCATCGCCCGGCTTTGACCGGGCGATCCATTAGGCCGAGACGGCGCTGATTGAATCGAGAAGCCGCGGCGTGCTGGATTCCCCGCTTTCGCGGGGAATGACAGCGGAGAGTGGAGCGGCTGGTGTTTTTGCTTTTGGGGAGTAGCTCACCTCGGTTGATCCTGCCGTGATTGGCAGGATTTGTCGAAGTGGTGGAGCTGACTCGAGGCGCAGTTCAGGCGTCTGTGCGGCCCGCGCAAGCCGTTGATATCGTTAGCGCGGGCTACTGTGCATGGGGTTGTTTTCGCAGTTTTTGTCTTGAGGCCACGCGGACCTCAGGCCGCGCCTAACGGTTTCCGCCAAACAGCCGGTCCATCAGCCAGCCATCGAGCCCTGCCGCAGCCTCCGGCCGCGCATTGGCGCGCGTCGGCGGTGGGCGATAGCCGCCATTGCTTGCGGGTGCCGGCCCGGGCGCTGCCACTGTCGGCGGCGACACCTGCGAAGCCGCCTGCGCGAGGTTCGACAGGCCCCAGCCACCTTGTGTGCTCGGCAATGCCGCCACCGGCACACCCTCGTGCGCGGTGCGCATGAAGCGCGACCAGACTTCCACCGGCAGGCCGCCGCCGGTCGCCTTCTTGGTCGGCGAATTGTCGTCATTGCCGAGCCAGACGCCGGTGACGAGGCTTGCGGTGTAGCCGATGAACCAGGCGTCGCGGTAATCCTGGCTGGTGCCGGTCTTGCCGGCCGCGGGCCAGCCCGGGATCTCGGCCTTCTTGGCGGTGCCTGATATCAGCGTCTCGCGCATCATCGCGTTCATCATGCCGACATAGCGGGGGTCGATGACCTGATTGCGCTCCTCAGGCTGGCGCATGTAGAGCAGCTTGCCGCCCAGCGTCTTGATCCGCGTGACGACGTGCGGCGTCACCGCGAGACCGCCATTGGCGAAAGGCGCATAGGCGCCGACCAGCTCGACCACCGAGACTTCCGACGTGCCGAGCGCGATCGAGGCGTTGGGCTCGAGCTTGGAGGAGATGCCGAGCCGGTGAGCGGTGCGCACCACATTCTTCGGTCCGACCTCGAGGCCGAGGCGAATGGCGACGGTGTTGAGCGACATCGCCAGCGCCTGCGTCAGCGTCACCGCGCCGAAATATTCATGAGTGTAGTTCTCGGGTCGCCAGCCCTTGACCTCGATTGGCGCGTCCTGGCGCATCGTATCAGGCGTCAGGCCCTGCTCGAGCGCGGTCAGATAGACGAACGGCTTGAACGAGGAGCCCGGCTGGCGCTTTGCCGTCACAGCGCGGTTGTACTGGCTCTCGGAATAGTTCCGCCCGCCCACCATGGCGCGCACCGCACCATCCGGCGTCATCGCCACCAGCGCTCCCTGGCTGACATTGAACTTCACGCTCTTGGCCGCGAGCTCGTCGATGATGGCGGCTTCCGCCACGCTCTGCAGTTTCGGATCGATCGTGGTCTCGACCTTGATGCTCTCGTCGATCTGGCCGACCAGATCGTCCAGCACCTCGCCGATCCAGTCGGCGACGTAATTGACCGTCCCGGCGCCGACCGGTTTCACATTGTAGGAGGGATGGCCGATCGAGGCCTGCGCTTGTGCATCGGTGATGAACTTCGCGTCCGCCATCGCCGCGAGCACGATTTGCGCGCGGGCTTCGGCGCCTTCGGGGTTGCGGTTCGGCGCGAGGCGCGAGGGCGATTTGACAAGACCGGCTAGCATCGCGGCCTCGGCAACCGTGACGTTCTTCGCCGACTTGCCGAAATATTTCTGCGCGGCGGCTTCGACGCCATAGGCGCCGGAGCCAAAATAGACGCGGTTGAGATAGAGCTCCAGGATCTCGTTCTTGGAATGCTTGCGTTCGAGCCAGATCGCGAGCTCCACCTCCTGCAGCTTGCGCTGCATGGTGCGCTCCTGGGTCAGGAACAGGTTCTTGGCGAGCTGCTGCGTCAGCGTCGAGCCGCCTTGCGAGACGCCGCGATGCATGACGTTGGTGACGAGGGCGCGCAGGATGCCGATCGGGTCGATGCCGAAATGCGAATAGAAGCGGCGGTCCTCGATGGCGATGAATGCCTTGGGCAGGTAAGGCGGCAGGTCCTTCAGCGAGACATTGGCGCCGGCCATCTCGCCGCGTTGCGCCAGCATGCTGCCGTCGATGCCGACGATCTGGATCGTCGGCGGCCGCTTGGGGATCTCCAGCGACTGGATCGGCGGCAGATGGGCGCCGACATAGATGACGACGCCGATCACGGCGATCGCGCCCCACAGGCCGAGCACCGCGCCCCAATAGACCAGGCGGCCGATGCTGGCGCCGATGCGCGATTTGGTGCGCCGCTTGGCACCGCTGCGGCTGGCCGGCGCCTTCCGTTCGCGCGGCGGCTCGTCGCCGGAATCCTCGTTTTTGCGCTTGGCGGATGATTTCGTTGATTTCTTCGGCTTGTCGTCGCCGCCGGGAATGCGGTCCGCAGGGGTCAGGCGCAGATCGGCGAGCGCCGCGGGCAAGCCGAACAGCGGCTCCTTCCGCCCACCCTTTTTCTTTCCCCACGCCATACGCAAAAACGCCCGGTCAGCCCGCCCCGCCGCACGCTAGCGGTCGCTGTTTAAGGCCCGGTTACCCCGGCGTTAACGCGTGATTAGGAGGTGAGGCATTCGCACCCCGCAGTTCCGCTGTTTTGGCGCCGGAGCTAGGATCAGCGGCACAAAAAGAGGGAGTGCTCATGGGCCATATCGATCCGACCAAGGAGATTTTCGCGCAATTCCGGGAGAACGACCGTCCCGGGCCGATCCACATGCTCAACCTGGTGCGTCTGCGCAAGGAGGCGGCCTATCCGGATGGCCGCAAGGCAAGCGGCGCCGAAGCCTACGCGGCCTATGGCCGCGAGAGCGGCCCGGTGTTCGAACGCCTCGGCGGCCGCATCATCTGGCAGGGCAGATTCGAGCTGATGCTGATCGGCCCGCAGGACGAGCGCTGGGACCATTGCTTCATCGCCGAATATCCTGATGTCGGAGCCTTCGTCGAGATGATCCGCGATCCCGTCTACCGCGAGGCGGTCAAGCATCGCCAGGCCGCAGTGGAGGACTCGCGGCTGATTCGGCACGCCGTGCTGCCGATCGGGAAGAATTTTGGAGAGATACCGGAGTAGCTCGTAGGGTGGGTAAAGCCCCGGGGTGCGCGAATGCGCATCCCGGGGCGTGCCCACGACTTTCGTCGCGATTGTGGAGAGATGGTGGGCACGGCGCTTGCGCGCCTTTGCCCACCCTACGAAGTGCGTGCGAAGCTAACCCGCCGGACCCGCATCCTCCAGGATCGGGCCGAACAGCTCCCAGCGCTCGCCGTTGAACTTCATCATCTGAAGCTGCTTGTTGACGCGGTAGTCGGTCGCCGAGGTGTTGGCCTTGATGCCGGGCAGCGCGGTGTCGCCGATGAAGTCCTTCAGCGAGGCGGCCTGCTTCATGACATTCTCGCGCGTCAGGTTGTCGCCGCACTGCTTCAGCACGTGCACCAGCAGCTGGGCGGTGCCGTAGCCATAGGTGTTGAAGCTCGAATCCTTGTCGCCGTCAGGATAGTACTTCGCCATGAAGTCGAAATATTTCTTCATGCCGGCATCGTCCTTCCAGGCCGGATCGAGCGGATCCTTGCCGTAGTTGACGCTGATCACGCCCTTGGATGCCTCCAGGCCCGCCGGCTTCATCACCGCACCGACCGAAGTGGCGTTGATGTCGACGATCTGCACCGGATGCCAGCCCATCTCCGCGATCTTCTTGATCGCCTGCGCGGCCTGCTTCGGCGTGGTCGCGCTGAAGAACAGGTCGGCGCCGGCATCCTTGATCTTGAGAATCTGCGAGTCGACGGTCGGATCGGAGACCTCGTAGGACGCTTCCGTCACGATCATCTTGCCAGCCTTGTCGCCGAGGCCGGCCTTGATGCCGTTCAGATAGTCCTTGCCGAGATCGTCGTTCTGATAAAGCACGCCGATCTTGGCGTTCGGATGCTCCTTCAGGACGTACTGGCCGTAGATGCGGCCCTCGACGAAATAGTTCGGGTTGTAGCCCATGGTCCAAGGGAAGTTCTTGGGATCGGTGAACTTCGAGGCGCCGGTGGCGGCGAACAGCTGCGGCACCTTCTTGGAGTTGAGATATTTCTGCACGGCTGCGTTCGACGGCGTGCCGACGATCTGGAAGGTCAGCAGCACCTCGTCGCTCTCGACGAGCTTGCGCACCTGCTCCACCGCCTTCGGCGGCGAATAGGCGTCGTCATACTGAATCAGGTTGATCTTGCGACCGTTGACGCCGCCCTGGTCGTTGATCATCTTGAAATAGGCGGCCTGCGTCTTGCCGATCGTGGCATAGGCTGATGCCGGCCCCGAGAACGGCACAGTCTGTCCGACCTTGATCTCGGTGTCGCTGGCGCCCGGATCATATTTCTTCTGGGCATTGGCCGCTGAAATTGACAGCGCCAGAGCAAGCGCCGTGGCCGCGGCCAGATGCAGCATTCCATTCCTCATTCGCAATTCCCTCAGTTGTTATTGCCGATGATCTCTCGGCGCGCGCTTGCGCATCCGATGCCATCGCTGAGGGCGAGTGTGGAGGAACGATTGTTGCGACGCAAGGTGGGCGTTCGTAGGGTGGGTTAGCCTTGCGGGCTGCGCGAAGTGCAGTCCGCTGGGCGCAACCCGCCCTACGAGATCGGGACTAGCCCGACGGTCCCGTGTCCTCGATGATCGGTCCGAACAGCTCCCAGCGTTCGCCGTTGAACTTCATCATCTGCATCTGCTTGTTGACGCGGAAGTCGTTCGGCCCGGTATTGATCTTGATGCCGGGCAGCGCGAAGCTCGGCGTGAAGTCCTTGATGTTGGCGACCTGCTTCATGATGTTCTCACGGGTCAGATCGTCGCCGCATTGCTTCAGGACCTGCACCAGCAGCTCCGCCACGGAATAGGCGTAGGTGTTGACGGTGTTGAGCTTGTCGCCTTCCGGGAAATACTTGTCCATGAAAGCGAAGAAGGCCTTCACGCCGGGATCGTCCTTCCACTGGGGATCGCTGGGCTCCTTGCCATATTGGGTCGAGATGATGCCCTTGGAGATGTCGAGGCCGGCCGGCTTCAGCGTTGCCGAGATCGGGCTCGCATTGATGTCGAGGATGTGCACCGGCGTCCAGCCGAGGTCGGCGAGCTTCTTGATCGCCTGTGCCGCGAATTTCGGCGTCGAGGCATCGAAGAACACGTCGACGCCCATCGACTTCAGCTTGACCACCTGGGAATCGACCGTCGGGTCGGTGACCTCGTAGGAGACCTCGCCGACGATCATGCTTGCGGCCTTGTCGCCGAGGCCGCTCTTGAGGCCCGCGAGATAGTCGCGGCCCATGTCGTCGTTCTGGTAGAGCACGCCGATCTTGGCGTTCGGATGCTCCTTGAGAATGTATTTGGCGTAGATGCGTCCCTCGGACACGTAGTTGGGATTGTAGGCGATGGTCCAGGGATAGTTCTGCGGATCGTTGAAGCGGGCCGCGCCGGTCGAGGCCAGCAACTGCGGCACCTTCTTGCCGTTGAGATATTTTTGCACGGCGGCGTTGGCCGCGGTGCCGATCAGCTGGAAGGTGAACAGCACCTCGTCGCCCTCGACGAGCTTGCGCACCTGCTCTACCGTCTTCGGCGGCGAATAGGCGTCATCATACTGGATCAGATTGATCTTGCGGCCGTTGATGCCGCCCTGATCGTTGATCATCTTGAAGTAGGCGGCCTGGGTCTTGCCGATATTGGCGTAGACGGAGTAGGCGCCGGAGAACGGCACGGTCTGGCCGATCTTGATCTCGGTGTCGGTCGCCCCGGTGTCGTATTTCTTCTGGGCGAAGGCTTGGCTTACGAAGGCTTGGTTCGCGGAGAACGCGAAGGCGAGCGCTGTCGTGGCAGCTAAGAAGGCTCTGCGATTGGTCATGTTGGTTGTTCCTCCTGACGGAATTTTCGGCCGATGGTCTTTTCCCGTCGATTGCAACGGTCGCCATCGCTGCCGAAGATTGTGGAGGAAGGTTCGCCGCCGCGCAAGGATCGCGGCGCTGCGCCGTAGCGTCTCAGGCCGAGGGGGCAGGCGTCTCAGGCCAGGAACAACGCGACCAGCGCGACCGCCGCCGGCAGCGCCTGCACCATCAGGATGCGGCTGCTGACGGTCGCGGCGCCATAGGCGCCGGCCACGATCACGCAAAGCAGGAAGAACGCCTTGATCTGGAATGCGAAGGCCGGGTTGCCGTGGACCAGACCCCAGATCAGGCCGGCGGCGAGGAAGCCGTTATAGAGGCCCTGATTGGCGGCCAGCACCTTCGTGATCTCGGCCTTCTCCGGCGTATTGCGAAACACCTTCAGGCCCTGCGGCTTGTCCCAGAGGAACATCTCCAGGATCAGGAAAAAGACGTGCAGCGCGGCGACCAGCGCCACCAGGATATTGGCGATCAGGATCAAGTTGAGCTCCCCCAGCGTCAGCTTTCGGGTGGACGATAGCACGGCCGGCATGGCAAGTGCGATGGCATGTTTCGATGCTATGGTGCCACCATGCCCGGGCGATCAACCAAACCGTCTGCAAGCTTCGGCCTCGATCGCCTGACGACGCCGATCGGGATTGCTCTGCTCGTCACCGATGCCGAGGGTGCGCTACGCGCACTGGACTGGGAAGACTATGAGCATCGCATGCGCGAGCTCTTGCGCTTGCACTACGGTGCGGTCGATCTCAGCGACCGGCCTGCGCCTGCATCCATGCGAACGGCGTTATCGGGTTACTTCGAAGGCGATCTCGGTCAGCTCTCGGCCATCGCATGGCGTATCGCCGGCACGCCGTTTCAGCAGAAGGTCTGGAACGCGCTGGCTCACATCCCCGCCGGCACCACGATGAGCTACAGCGCGCTGGCCGCAAAGATCGATGTGCCAAAAGCCATTCGTGCCGTCGGTCATGCCAACGGCTCCAATCCGATCAGCGTGGTGCTGCCCTGCCACCGCTTGATCGGCGCCGACGGTTCGCTGGTGAAATACGGCGGCGGGCTCGAGCGCAAGCGCTGGCTGCTGCGGCATGAGGGAGTGCAGGTTTAGGTCTCTCTCCTCGTCATTCCGGGGGCGCCGCGCAAGCGGCGAGCTATGGTGCGCAATTGCGCACCTGAGAATCCATCCTGCCACCGACTCCGCGGATGAATGGATTCCGGGTTCGCACTACGCGCTCCCCGGAATGACAGACTATATCACGCCGCCGGCTGGACCGCCTTGTCGCCGGCCATCACATGGGTCAGCGCGCTCTTGATCGCGGCCTGGCGGGTCGGCGCGCTGATCTGCGCACCCAGGAGGTCGGTGACGTAGAACACGTCGCGGGCGCGCTCGCCGAAGGTCGCGACATGGGCGGAGGCGATGTTGAGGTTGAGCTTCGAGATCGCGGTGGTCAGCTCGTAGAGCAGGCCGGGCCGGTCGAGGCCGGAGACCTCGATCACGGTGTAGCGGTCGGACCATTGGTTGTTGATGGTCACCTCAGGCTCGATCACGAAGGGCCGTGCCTTGCTGCGCACCGTGCGCCGCGCCACCACTTCAGGCAGGCGCAGCTTGCCTTCCAGCACGTCCTCGATCATCTCGCCGATGCGTGTGGCGCGCCGTCCCTCGTCCTCGTCGCGGTCGTATTCGCGCGAGATCGAGATGGTGTCGAGCGCGCGCCCGTCGGTCGTGGTATAGATCTGGGCATCGACGATGTTGGCGCCGGCCGAGGCGCAGGCGCCGGCGATGATCGAGAGCAGCCACGGATGGTCGGCCGCGAAGATCGTCAGCTCGGTGACGCCGCGGACCTCGTCAAAGCCGACATTGATCGCGAGCTTGTGGCCGGCCTGCTCGCTGGAGCGGACGAAGCGGGCGTGGCGAATTTTTCGTGGCAGCTCGACCTTGAGCCAGTAGGCCGGATAGTGCCGGCCGATATAGGCATCGAGCTCCTCCGCCGGCCATTCGGCGAAGGCATTTCGGAATTCAGCGTAGGCGGCGGTGAGGCGCTTGCCGCGGTCGACCTCCGAGAAGCCGCCGGTCAGCACCGGCTCGGTCTCGTAGTACAGCGAGCGCAAGAGCTGCGCCTTCCAGCCGTTCCACACCCCGGGACCGACGCCGCGGATGTCGGCGGTGGTCAGGATCGTCAGCAACTTCATCTGCTCGACCGACTGCACCACGGCGGCGAAATTCTCGATGGTCTTGCGATCCGAGAGGTCGCGCGACTGCGCGACCGTGGACATCGTCAGATGCTCCTCGATCAGCCAGGCGATGAGCTCGGTGTCGGCCGGGCTGAACCCAAGCCGCGGGCACAGCCGCCGCGCCACCTTGGCGCCGGCGATCGAGTGGTCCTCCGGCCGGCCCTTGGCGACGTCGTGCAGCAGCGTTGCGATGTAGATCACCGACCGGTGCTCGGGCCGGGACTTGCGCATCAGGTCGCTGGCCAAAGCGAATTCCTCGATGCCGCCGCGCTCGATGTCCTGGAGGAAGCCGATGCAGCGGATCAGGTGCTCGTCGACGGTGTAGTGATGATACATGTTGAACTGCATCATCGAGACGATCTTGCCGAAGGCACGGATGAATTGGCCGAGCACGCCGGTCTCGTTCATGCGCCGCAGCACGATCTCGGCGTTGTCGGAGGTCAGGATCTCCATGAACAGCCGGTTGGCCTCGGGATTCTCGCGCATCTGCGCGTTGATCAGGCCGAGCGATCGCGTCACGTCGCGCATCGCATCCGGATGGAAGGCGAGGTTGTTCTTCTGCGCGAGGCGGAAGATGCGGATCAGATTGACCGGGTCGTGCTTGAACACGTCGGGTGCGGCAACGTTGATGCGGTTGTTGTCGACGATGAAGTCGTCGCTGTCGGGGACGCGCCGCTTCGCCGCGGTCGGCCGCAGCCGCGCCATCATCCGGCTCAAGACCGGCGCGGGCTTGGCCTGCTGGTCCTCGAGCTTGGCGCAGAGGATGGCGGTGAGGTTGCCGACTTCCTTGGCGACCAGGAAGTAGTGCTTCATGAAGCGCTCGACATCCTGCATGCCGGGATGCGAGGTGTAGCCGAGCCGCACAGCGATCTCGCGCTGGAGGTCGAAGGAGAGACGCTCTTCGGCGCGGCCGGAGTAGAAATGCAGATTGCAGCGCACCGACCAGAGGAAATCGGCGCAGCGGCGGAAGCTGCGGTATTCCTGCGCATCGAACACGCCGCGCTCGACCAGCTCGCCGGTGTCGCGGACGCGGTAGACGTATTTGGCGATCCAGAACAGCGTGTGCAGGTCGCGCAAGGCGCCCTTGCCGTCCTTGACGTTGGGCTCGACCAGATAGCGCGACTGGCCGCCGCGGCGGTGCCGCTCTTCGCGCTCGGCGAGCTTGGCTGTGACGAATTCCGAGGCGGTGCCCTGCACGACCTCCTTGTCGAAGCGCGCGACCAGCTCCTCATAGAGCGGCTTGTCGCCGGTGAGGAAGCGCGTCTCCAGGATCGCGGTGCGGATGGTCATGTCGCCGCGCGCCTGCCGGATCGACTCGTCCACTGATCGCGTGGCGTGGCCGACCTTCAGCCCCATGTCCCAGAGGCAATAGAGGATAGCTTCGGCGACCTGCTCGCCCCAGGCGGTCTGCTTGTAGGGCAGGATGAACAACAGGTCGATGTCGGATTCGGGCGCCATCAGGCCGCGGCCGTAGCCGCCGGTCGCGACCACCGCCATGCGCTCCGCGCCACTCGGGATCGGCGAGCGATAGAGATGGCGGGTCGCCGCCGAATACAGGATGCGGATGATCTCGTCCTGCACATGACAGAGCCGCTCGGCGCAGCGACGGCCGTGGCGGTCCTTCAGAAGGATTTCCTGTGCCGCGGCGCGTGCCGCGATCAGCTCGGCCTTGAGCAATTGCGCCATGGCCGTGCGGAACGCGTCCTCGCGTCCCTGGTGCTTTTCGGCAAGCGCATCGACCGCGGCGGTGATCCGCGCAGTGTCGAAACGATCATCCACCTCGGCCTTGTGCTCAGTCGCGACGCTGTCCATGTCCCACCGGATATAAGAGGTGACAGGCGCTGTCACCCGCCATTCTCTGGCAATAGTCGTTCCATGCTGGAAAGGCGCGGCTTTGGGCAAATCTGTTCTCGGCCGGCGCGCTTTCGAGGGGCGGATTTTCTCGTTGACCTCTAGATATAACTCATTGAAAAACAATGAAGTTTTGGAGGAGGCTGGGCATGACCGGAATTACACGACGCATTCTGTTGGCGGGAGCGGTTGCGCTCGCCGTGACCCCCGCGGCCAAGGCGGCCGATCCGCTCAAGGAAATCCGCATCGACTGGGCAACTTACAATCCGGTGTCGATGGTTCTGAAGCAGAAGGGGCTCCTTGAGAAGGAGTTCGCCAAGGACGGCATCACCGTCACCTGGGTGCAGTCGGCCGGCTCCAACAAGGCGCTCGAATTCCTCAATGCCGGCTCGATCGATTTCGGCTCGACCGCGGGTTCGGCGGCGCTGGTCGCCCGCATCAACGGCAACCCGATCAAGTCGATCTATGTCTATTCGCGCCCTGAGTGGACGGCGCTGGTGACATCGAAGGATTCCAAGATTGCCGGCGTCGCAGACCTCAAGGGCAAGCGCGTCGCGGTGACGCGCGGCACCGATCCGCACATCTTCCTGGTGCGCGCGCTGTTGGGAGCGGGGCTCACCGAAAAGGACATCACCCCGGTGCTGCTCCAGCACGCCGACGGCAAGACCGCGCTGATCCGCGGCGACGTCGATGCCTGGGCCGGCCTCGATCCGATGATGGCGCAGGCCGAGGTCGAAGAGAGCGCAAAGCTGTTCTACCGCAAGGCCGAAGCCAACACCTGGGGCATCCTCAATGTGCGCGAGCAGTTTTTGAAGGACTATCCCGACGCTGCCCGCCGCGTCCTCGCCGTGTACGAAGAGGCGCGCAAATATTCGCTGGCCAATTACGACGAGCTGAAGAAGACCTTCATCGCGGTCACAAAACTCCCCGAGGCCGTCGTCGACAAGCAGCTCAAGGAGCGCACCGAGCTCACCCACAGCCGCATCGGCGCGCCCCAGCGCGAATCGATCCTCGCCGCCGGCCTCGCCCTCCAGCAAGCCGGTGTCGTCGATGCCAAGGTCGACGTGAAGGCGACGCTGGATGCGTTGATCGACGATCAGGTCCCGCTGCCGACGAATTGATCTTCTCTTACCCTCCCCTGGAGGGGGAGGGTCGATCGCGCGTAGCGCGAGCGGGGCGGGATGATCTCTCCTCTCGGGCAGTCCCGTGAGGAGAGGTCACCCCGCCCCGCTGTGCATTTCGCTTCGCTGCATGCCCACGACCCTCCCCCTCCAGGGGAGGGTAAGAGGCACCCTTGCATTCCCCGACCGGACGCGCTTGCTAATGGCCATGATCTCCGACGCGCCAGCCTTGCAACAATCCTCGGAACCCGCCGAAAGCGCCGCCGCGCCCTCGCGCATGGCGCGCTATGCGCGGCCGATGCTGGGGCTGCTGCTGCCGCTCGCGCTCGCGCTTGGCTGGGAGCTCGTGGTGTGGCTCGGCTGGTCCAACGGCCGGCTGGTGCCGCCGCCTTCGCGCGTCTTTGCCACCATCGCCGAACTTGCCCGCTCCGGCGAACTGGTCCGCCACGTCATAGCGACGCTGTGGCGCGTCGGGCTCGGCTTCGCCTTCGGCGTGGTCGCGGGCACGTTGTTGGGGGCCGTCTCCGGCTACTGGTCGCTGGCGCGCCGGCTGCTGGATCCGACCGTGCAGGCGCTGCGGGCGATTCCCTCGCTCGCCTGGGTGCCCCTGTTCATCCTCTGGCTCGGCATCTTCGAGACCTCGAAGGTCGCGCTGATCGCGGTCGGCGTGTTCTTTCCGGTCTATCTCGGCGTGATGGGCGCGATCCTCTCGGTGGATCGCAAGATCGTCGAGGTCGGCCGGACCTTTCGCCTCTCCGGCTTCGCCATGATTCGCCGCATCCTGCTGCCGGTGGTGCTGCCGGCCTATGTGGTTTCCCTGCGCGTCGGTCTCGGCCTCGGCTGGATGTTCGTGGTCGCAGCCGAGCTGATCGGCGCCTCCGAAGGCCTCGGCTATCTCCTGCTCGACGGCCAGCAGCTCGGTAAGCCCGCGCAGATCCTCGCCGCCATCGTGATCTTCGCCATCCTCGGCAAGCTCACGGACTGGTTGATCGAGGTCGCGGCCGCGCCTTTCCTGCGCTGGCAGGATGCCTTCGGGCGCGCGAAGGGAGCTTGAGGCGATGCTTGCGCTCGACCGGGTCAGCAAGACCTATCCCAACGGCGTGCAGGCGCTTTCACGCTTCTCCGCTGAAATCAGGCTGGGCGAGATCATCGCCATCATCGGCGGCTCCGGCTGTGGCAAGTCCACGCTGCTGCGTGCCATCGCCGGCCTCGATCGCGCCAGCGCTGGCACGGTGACGCTCGACAACGAGGCGATCGTCTCGCCGCATGCCAAGATCGGCATCATCTTCCAGGAGCCGCGGCTGCTGCCCTGGCTCAGCGTCGCCGACAATATCGGTTTTGGACTCGCCGATCTGCCCGCGGCCGAGCGCCGCGAGAAGGTCGCGCGTGCGCTCGAACGCGTCGGGCTGGCGGAAAAGGCGCAGGCCTGGCCGCGCGAGCTCTCCGGCGGACAGGCGCAGCGGGTTGCGATCGCACGCGCGCTGGTGCCGCAGCCGGAGGTGCTGCTGCTCGACGAGCCGTTCTCCGCGCTCGATGCCTTCACCCGCAGGGATCTCCAGGATCATCTGCTCGACCTCTGGGCGGACACGCGGCCGACCCTCATCCTCGTCACACACGACGTCGACGAGGCCGTGGTGCTGGCCGACCGCGTGCTGGTGATGCGGCCGCGGCCGGGCCGGTTGTTCGACCAGATCGAGATCAATCTCGGCCGGCCGCGCGACCGCAATTCGCCGCTGTTCGAGAATTTCAAGCGAAGTGTGCTGACGTCACTCGACCGTTCGCTTGACCGCAACGTGCCCGACCGTGACGCAACCCAGGGTCCCGGTCAGGCCATGTGGTGGTGACAATTTCGCTCTGAACCGGTACATCGAGGGGCAATTTTCCGGGAGAGAACGAAAATGGACGCTGCAGAGCTGCGCCAGATGCAGGCTCCGATCAAGGAGCGCTACAAGACCGATCCCAAGACCGCACTGATCACGCTGAAGGCCAAGGGCTCTACCGACAGCGAAGGCATCGCCTGCAAGGTCGAAACCGGCCGCGCCATCGCGCTTGCCGGCCTGCATCCGGCGACCGGCGGTTCCGGCCTCGAGCTTTGCTCCGGAGACATGTTGCTCGAGGCGCTCGTCGCCTGTGCCGGGGTCACGTTGAAGTCGGTCGCGACTGCGATCGAGGTGCCGCTCAAGACCGGCAACGTCTATGCCGAGGGCGATCTCGATTTCCGCGGCACGCTGGGCGTCGACAAGGAGACCCCGGTCGGCTTCGCCGAGATCCGTCTGCGCTTCGAGGTCGACACATCGGCGCCGCAGGACAAGCTCGATCTCCTGCTCAAGCTGACCGAGCGCTATTGCGTGGTCTATCAGACCATCAAGAACGGCCCGAAGGTGTCGGTGTCGATGCAGCGGATGTGAGTCTCTTACCCTCCCCTGGAGGGGGAGGGTCGATCGCGCATAGCGCGAGCGGGGTGGGGTGATTTCTCCACTCGGGCACCGTCGCCGTTGAGAGACTGTCACCCCACCCCGTCTCATATTTCGCTGCGCCCAATATGAGCCGACCCTCCCCCTCCAGGGGAGGGTAAGAAGCCAAAAATGTCCCCCGATCTCCACTTCTTCCTCTTCCTTCTCCTGCGCATGGCGATCGCGGCGGCGTTCGTCGTGACGGCCTCGATCATCACTGAGCGCGCGGGTCCGGTGATCGGCGCGCTGGTCGCAACCCTGCCGATCTCGGCCGGTCCCTCCTACGTCTTCCTCGCGCTCGACCACGATGCCGCGTTCATCGCGCAGGGTTCGCTGGCGAGCCTTCCGATCAATGCGGCGACGATCTTCATGTGCCTCGCTTATGTCGTGCTGGCGCAGCGGCATGGTTTCGCGGTGAGTTGTGGAATCGCGGTTGCCGTCTGGATCGTGCTGGCCTCGATCATCCGCCAGTTCGACTGGTCGCTCACCGCCGGGCTCGCCGCTAATCTGATCGCCTTCGGCATCTGCATTCCGCTTCTGGCGGGCTATCGCCATGTGAAGATGCCGCTGGTCACGCGTCGCTGGTACGACGTGCCGATGCGGGCTGCGCTGGTCGCGACCCTGGTCGCCATCGTGGTCTCGACTTCAGGCTGGGTCGGCCCCCGCATCAGCGGCATCATCGCGCTGTATCCCGTGGTGTTCTCCAGCATCATGGTGATCCTGCATCCGCGCATCGGCGGCCCGCCGACCGCGGCCGTGCTCGCCAACTCCGCCTGGGGCCTGCTCGGATTCGGCACGGCGATTGCCGTCTTGCACGTTGCGGTCGTGTCGTTCGGCTCGGCCGTCGGTCTGTGTCTCGCGCTCGGCACCTGCATCGCCTGGAATCTGACGCTGTGGGGAATCGGCCGGCGAACGATGCACAAGGCGCGGCAAGGACCGTGAGACTACGGACACGCGCGACACCGCGTCGCGAAAGACATGTCGGAGATGGCAACTCATGCCGACGGGCAACGCGGCATCTTCCCAAGCTATTGAATGAGAAATGTCATTTCAAGTCGCAGGGGCGCGGGTGGCGGCTCTCGACGCCCGCCGGATCGTTCCCTGTTCTGCTGGTTTCCGACAATTCTATTAGAACTTTGTTCGAGCTTTTTCCGTACGAATAATTTCACGTACCCGCTTCCGCCGTCGTCGGCGTGAACTCGTCCGAGCTGCATCCGAGTGCAGGGACTCGCGGGAATTGTCGATTTGAATACGGCTGTGTTGCCGCAGCGGTCACTTCCCCTACGGGCTGTCCACGTTACTTCGAGATGGAGATTGTTTGATGTTCGGTCGCAAGTCCCACAGCGATGCACAAGGGCGGCTCGACGCCATAGGCCGTTCGCAGGCCATGATCGAATTCAATCTCGATGGCTCGATCGTCACGGCCAACCAGAATTTTCTCGACGCCCTCGGCTATCGGCTTGACGAGATTCAGGGCAAGCATCACTCCATGTTCGTGCCGGCCGACCAGCGCGATACCGCCGAGTACAAGGCGTTCTGGGCTGCATTGAACCGTGGCGAGTATCAGGCGCGCGAGTTCAAGCGGATCGCGAAGGGTGGCCGCGAGGTCTGGATCGAAGCATCCTACAATCCGGTGCTCGACGGCAACGGCAAGACGGTGATGGTCGCCAAGATCGCGACCGACATCACGGCGAAGAAGATCCGGAGCATGACGGATGCGTCGAAGATCGCCGCGATCAGCCGCGCCCAGGCCGTCATCGAATTCAAGCTCGACGGCACCATCGTCAGCGCCAACGAGAAATTCTGCAAGACGCTCGGCTATTCGCTGGCCGAGATCGAGGGCAAGCATCACAGCCTGTTCATGCCGCAGGCCGACCGCGACGGCGCGGCCTATCGCGAGTTCTGGGCTGCACTCAACCGCGGTGAATACCAGGCCGGCGAGTTCAAGCGCATCGGCAAGGGCGGCCGCGAAGTGTGGATCCTCGCCTCCTACAACCCGCTGCTTGACGAGAACGGCAAACCTTACGGCGTCGTCAAATTCGCAACGGACGTCACCGCGGAGAAGCTGAAGAACGCCGATCTCGCCGGCCAGATCGCGGCGATCGACAAGGCCCAGGCCGTGATCGAATTCAACATGGACGGCACGATCATCGCCGCCAACGCCAACTTCCTCGGCGCGCTCGGCTACTCGCTGGCCGAGATCAAGGGCAAGCACCACAGCATGTTTGTCGAGCCCACGGAGCGCGACGGCGCGGCCTATCGCGAGTTCTGGGCCGCCCTCAACCGCGGTCAGTACCAGGCGGCCGAATACAAGCGCATTGGCAAGGGCGGCAAGGAGGTCTACATCCAGGCCTCCTACAACCCGATCCTCGATCTCAACGGCAAGCCGTTCAAGGTCGTGAAATATGCCACCGACACCACGCGTCAGGTGCTGGTCCGCATGGGCAACGAGCGCGTGCGCGGCATGATGGAATCGGTCGCCGCCGGTTCGGAAGAGCTGAACGCTTCGGTGCGGGAGATCTCCGAGGCGATGACCAAGTCCCGCGAGACGGCGATGAGCGCGGTGGAGCAGGTCGCCTCCGCCGATGCTCAGGCCCAGCGCCTCACCGAGGCGGCGCAGTCGATGAGCGGCATCGTCGAGATGATCAACAGCATCACCGGACAGATCAACCTGCTCGCGCTCAACGCCACGATCGAATCCGCACGGGCCGGCGAAGCCGGCCGCGGCTTTGCGGTGGTCGCCTCCGAAGTGAAGAGCCTCGCCAATCAGGCCAAGCAGGCCACCGACAAGATCGGCCAGGAGATCGGCAGCCTCAACGGCATCTCCGGCGACGTCGTCAGCGCGCTCGGCTCGATCAAGCAGGCGATCAACAATGTCAGCGAATATGTCACCTCGACCGCCGCTGCCGTCGAGGAGCAGAGCACGGTGACGAACGAGATGTCGACCAGCATGCAGCGCGCGGCTGCGGAGGCGGCTGCGATCGCGGCAAGGGCGTAGCGCTCAGCGCACGGAATCGTAGGGTGGGCAAAGGCGCGCACTTCGCGCGCCATGCCCACCATCTCTTCCCGATCTCGTCCAAAACGCGGTGGGCACGCTTCCGCCGTCGCTCTTCGAGCTATGGCGGACAAGTCGCTTTGCCCACCCTACGGCACCGCTACTGCTTCGGCAGCTTCGCCTTCAACGCATACAACGCATCCAGCGCCTCGCGTGGTGACATCTCGTCCGGATGCAGCGCCTTCACGGCCTCCATCAGCAGTTCGGCCTCGCTCGGCGGCGCGGCTTCGGCCGCCGCGCGTGAGGGCACGGCGAACAGAGGCAGATCGTCCACCAGCGCGCGCGCGGTCTGGCCGCGGTCCTGCGCCTCCAGCTTGGACAGCACGGATTTTGCGCGCGTGATCACGGCCGGCGGCAGGCCGGCGAGCTTGGCCACCTGGATGCCGTAGGAACGATCGGCCGAGCCCGGCAGCACCTCGTGCAGGAACACGACGTTGCCCTGCCACTCCTTCACCCGCACCGTGGCGTTGAACATCCGCGGCAGTTTTGCGGAGAGCGCGGTCAGCTCGTGATAATGCGTGGCGAATAGCGTGCGGCAGCGATTGCTTTCGTGCAGATGCTCGATCGCGGCCCATGCGATCGAGAGACCATCGAAGGTCGCGGTGCCGCGGCCGATCTCGTCGAGGATCACGAGCGAGCGTTCGCCGGCCTGGTTCAGGATCGCAGCCGTCTCGACCATTTCGACCATGAAGGTGGAGCGGCCGCGGGCGAGATCGTCGGCGGCGCCGACGCGCGAGAACAGCCGGTCGATGATGCCGATCCGCGCGCGCGTGGCCGGCACGAAGCTGCCGATCTGGGCAAGAAGGGCAATCAGCGCGTTCTGACGCAGGAAGGTCGATTTGCCGGCCATGTTGGGACCGGTGAGCAGCCAGAGCTGGCCGGACTTTTGCGCCGGGCTTGGCGACAGGTCGCAGGCATTGGCGATGAACGGCTCGCCATTGCGCTTCAGCGCCTGCTCCACCACGGGATGGCGGCCGGCCTCGATCGCAAAGCCGAGGGAGCCGTCCACGTCCGGCCGCACATAATTGTCGTCGACCGCGAGCTTTGCCAGTGATGTCGCAACGTCGAGCAAGGCGAAGGCGTGCGCGGCGGCGCGCAGATCGTCGCTGATCGCCATGGCCTTGGCTGACAGCCGCTCGAAAATCTCGAGCTCGAGGCCGAGCGCGCGATCGCCGGCATTGGCGATCTTGGCTTCGATCTCGCCCAACTCGGAGGTGGTGAAGCGCACCTGCCCCGCCAGCGTCTGGCGATGGATGAAAGTCGCGTTCAGCGGCGCCGACATCAGCTTGTCGCCGTGCTGCGCGGTGACCTCGACGAAATAGCCGAGCACGTTGTTGTGCCGGATCTTCAGGCCTTTCACGGATGTCGTGTCGGCATAGCGCGCCTGCATCGAGGCGACGACGAGACGCGAGGCATCGCGCAGGTTTCGGGCTTCGTCGAGCGCGGGCTCATAGCCCTGTCGAACGAAGCCGCCGTCGCGCTTGATCAGCGGCAGCTGCTCGTCGAGCGCGCTGGCGAACTCCGCCGCGATCTCGCGCGAGGGACGCTGCAAGGCCGCCCTCACCGCGGCGATTTCCTGTGGCGGCTGATCGAGCTCGCCAAGCCGCGCCAGCACCTGGTCGGCGGCGATGATGCCGTCGCGCAGACCTGCGAGGTCGCGCGGGCCGCCGCGGCCGACTGACAGGCGCGCCAGCGCGCGCGACATGTCGGGCGCGCCGCGCAGCATGCTGCGGATGTCCTCGCGCGCGGCAGAATCGGCGACGAAGACGCTCACCGCATCGAGCCGGCGCGCGATCGCCGGCGCATCCGTCAGCGGCGCGGCCAGGCGTTGGGCAAGCAGGCGCGAGCCCGCCGAGGTCACCGTGCAGTCGATCGCATCGAGCAGCGAGCCGCGACGTTCGCCTGCAAGCGTCCGCGTCAGCTCGAGATTGGCGCGTGTGGCCGGATCGATCGCCATGGTCGCGCCCGAGGCTTCGCGCGCGGGCGGCGACAACGGCGGATGCTTGCCGACCTGGGTGCGGTCGACATAGGTGACGGCGGCTGCTGCTGCCGTGGCCTCCAGCCGCGTCAGCTGCGCCAGCCCGTCCATGGTCGCGACGGCGAAATAATCGCAAAGGCGCTTCTCGGCAGTGGCACCGTCGAAGACGTCGCGCGTCAGCGGCGTCACGGCCGGCAGCTCGCGCAAGGTCTGTCCGAGCTCGCTGTCGTTATAGAGCGCGTCGGTGACGATGGCCTCGTTCGGGTTGATGCGCGCCAGCGTCGCGGCGAGCTCGCCGCCCGAGCATTCCATCACGGTGAACTCGGCGGTCGAGATGTCGATCCAGGCGAGGCCGAAGCGGTCGCCACCGCCGGAGGCGCGGGCGCGCGCGATCGCGAGCAGATAATTGTTGGCACGCGCATCGAGCAGCGTGTCCTCGGTCAGCGTGCCCGGCGTGACCAGCCGCACCACGCCGCGGCGAACCACGCTCTTGTTGCCGCGTGCCTTGGCGGCAGCAGGATCTTCGGTCTGCTCGCACACCGCGACGCGGTGGCCGGCCGAGATCAGGCGGTGCAGATAGTCCTCGGAACGCTCGACCGGCACGCCGCACATCGGGATGTCGGCGCCCTGGTGCTTGCCGCGCTTGGTCAAGACGATGCCGAGCGTCCTGGAGGCGATCTCGGCATCCTCGAAGAACAATTCGTAGAAATCGCCCATCCGGTAGAACAGCAGCAGGCCCTGATGCGCCGCCTTGATCTCCAGGTACTGTTCCATCATCGGCGTGACGCGCGCGACGGCTTCCGTTGGCGAAGCGGGCGCTTCGTCGGGGGGCGGTACTTGTATCGGCTGTTGCATGGTCATGGGCGGCGCAACCTACAAAATTTCGCCCCCTGCTCCTATCGCTTTGGCCGGAAGGAGCGGGTTTTCCACGTTGTCCGCATTGCGGCATGCGTGGCCGGCGTGCGGCCCCCTCGGAACACGCGTGTATCAGTCAATTGACCTGCTGCGGGCGCCCTCCTAAAACTCCGGCGTCATTGAAGAATTTGGGCCGAACCGCGGCATTCAGGGAGAACAACGATGCGTGACGTCTTTATCTGCGATGCCGTGCGGACCCCGATCGGCCGCTTCGGCGGCTCGCTCGCCAAGGTGCGTGCCGACGATCTCGCCGCAGCCCCGATCAAGGCACTGATGGCCAAGCACCCCAATCTCGACTGGGCGCAGGTGGACGAAGTCTTCTTCGGCTGTGCCAACCAGGCCGGCGAGGACAACCGCAACGTCGCCCGCATGGCGCTGCTGCTCGCAGGTCTGCCGGACTCGGTTCCCGGCCAGACGCTCAACCGGCTCTGCGCCTCGGGCCTCGATGCGGTCGGTGCCGCCGGCCGCGCCATCCGCTCCGGTGAGATCGAGCTCGCCATTGCCGGCGGCGTCGAATCCATGACCCGTGCGCCGTTCGTGATGGGCAAGGCGCAGGAGGCCTTCTCGCGTTCGGCCGAAATCTTCGACACCACGATCGGCTGGCGTTTCATCAATCCGCTGCTCAAGGCGCAGTACGGCGTCGACGCCATGCCGGAGACCGGCGAGAACGTCGCCGAGGAATTCCAGGTCTCGCGCGCCGACCAGGACGCCTTCGCCATCCGCTCGCAGCAGCGCGCCGGCAAGGCGATCGCGGCGGGCTATTTCGCCGAGGAAATCGTCCCGATCACCATTCCTGGCGGCAAGGCGGGTCCCATCACCGTCGACAAGGACGAGCATCCGCGTCCCGAAACCACGCTCGAAGGTCTGGCAAAACTGAAGCCGATCGTGCGCAATCCCGGCACGGTGACCGCCGGCAATGCTTCCGGCGTCAATGACGGCGCCGCCGCGATGATCCTGGCCTCGGAAGCTGCGGTGAAGAAGCATCGTCTCACGCCCCGCGCGCGCATCCTCGGCCTTGCCTCGGCCGGCGTGCCGCCGCGCATCATGGGCATTGGTCCCGTGCCGGCGACCCGCAAGCTGATGGAACGGCTCGGCAAGAAGATCAGCGATTTCGACCTGATCGAGCTGAACGAAGCCTTCGCCTCGCAAGGCATCGCCTGCATGCGCCAGCTCGGCGTCGCCGACGATGCGGATTTCGTCAATCCGCATGGCGGCGCAATCGCGCTCGGCCATCCCCTCGGCATGAGCGGCGCGCGCCTCGCGCTCACCGCCGTCCACGGCATGGAGAAGCGCGGCGGCAAGCTGGCGCTCGCCACCATGTGCGTCGGCGTCGGCCAGGGCGTCGCGGTCGCGATCGAGAAGCTGAACTGAACTCTCTCCTCCCCCTCTCCCCGCTTGCGGGGAGAGGGTTGAGGTGAGGGGGAGTCTCCGCAAGGACGGTGATAGTTGGACTCGCGGAGAGTCCCCCTCACCCGCCGCGCTTCGCGCGCCGGCCTCTCCCCGCAAGCGGGAAGAGGCGAAGAGTCCGGGTTCGCTCGTTTCTCTCGCGTCCCGGAATGACAGGGAGAAAAAGCCAGCATGATCATCGAGCGCGAGCAGGACGTCACGGCCGCGGCACTGGCGGTGATGGAGCGGACTTCCGATCCGCGCATGCGCCAGATCATGATCTCCCTGGTCAAGCATTTGCACGGCTTCGTGCGCGACGTCCGCCTGACCGAGAAGGAGTTTCGCGATGCCACCGCTGTCATCGCCGAGCTCGGCAAGCTGACCACCGACACGCACAACGAAGTGGTGCTGATGGCGGGCTCGCTCGGCGTCTCGCCGCTGGTCTGCCTGCTCAACAACGGCGACCAGGGCAATACCGAAACCGATCAGTCACTGCTCGGGCCGTTCTGGCGGTTGAACTCGCCGCGGGTCGAGAATGGCGGATCGATCGTCCGCTCCGAGACCCCGGGCGCGCCACTGTTCGTGAACGGCCGCGTCGTGGACAAGGACGGTCGTCCGGTCGTCGGCGCCGAGGTCGATGTCTGGCACGCCTCTCCGGTCGGCCTCTACGAGAACCAGGATCCTGACCAGGCCGACATGAACCTGCGTGGCAAGTTCACGACCGACCAGGATGGGCGCTTCTCCTTCCGTTCGGTGATGATGGTCGGCTATCCCATTCCGACGGACGGCGTGGTCGGCCGCCTGCTGGAGGCGCAGAGCCGCCATCCCTATCGCCCCGCGCATCTGCATGCCCTGATCTTCAAGCCGGGCTTCAAGGTCCTGATCTCGCAGGTCTACGATCCCAACGATCCCCATATCGACAGCGACGTGCAGTTCGGCGTGACGCAGGCGCTGATCGGCAAGTTCCTGCGCCATGACGCGCCACATCCGACCGAACGCGAGGTCGCGACGCCCTGGTATTCGCTCGACCATGTCTACCGGCTCGAAGTCGGGGAAGCCTTACTGCCGCGTCCGCCGATCAAATAGGGCTCAAACCCGCTTCCCCCAATTAGTTATATCCTATAATGATTGGCTGAAGCGTTGTCCGGCCGGACCACATGGCCGGGGAGGAGTCCGCCCATGACATTCATCTATCCCACTGACAGCAACAAGGCGCATCCGCTGCCGCTGTCGCCCGACTACAAGAGCTCGATCAAGCGTGCGCCGAACAAGCCCTTGATCCCGATGCGCCATACGTTGTCGGAGCTCACCGGCCCGGTCTACGGCCACGAGACCGTGCGCGAGGGCGACAACGACCTCACCACCCAGCACAAGGGCGAGCCGATCGGCGAGCGCATCATCGTGCACGGCCATGTGCGCGACGAGGACGGCCGCGGCGTGCCGAACTCGCTGGTCGAGATCTGGCAGGCCAATGCCTGCGGCCGCTACGTCCATGTCCGCGACCAGCATCCGGCGCCGCTCGATCCGAATTTCACGGGGGCCGGCCGCGCCCAAAGCGATGCCTCCGGCTATTATCGCTTCGTCACCGTCAAGCCGGGTGCTTATCCCTGGGGCAATCACCACAATGCCTGGCGTCCCGCGCACATCCATCTGTCGGTGTTCGGCCATTCCTTCGTCACGCGCCTCGTGACGCAGATGTATTTTCCGAACGATCCGCTGTTCCCGTTCGATCCGATCTTCAACTCGGTGCCGGACGAGAAGGCGCGGGCGCGGATGGTCTCCTCGTTCGATCTCGAGAACACCCAGCCCGAATGGGCGCTGTGCTACCGCTTTGACATCGTGTTGCGCGGCAAGAACGCCACCCCCATGGAGAATCACTAAGTGCAGGATTCTGTGACGCCCGACGGGATCACCCCATCGCAGACGGTCGGCCCGTTCTTCAAATACGGCCTGACGCCGAGCGGCGAGTACGCCTGGAACGACGCGTTCACCAACTCGACGCTGACGCCAGATGTCACCGGCGAGCGCATCCGCATCGAGGGTCGCGTATTCGACAGTGACGGCGTTGCCGTGCCGGATTGCATGCTGGAGATCTGGCAGGCGGACGCGCAAGGCCGCTTCGCCGACCCGCAGGACAAGCGTGCGCTGCCAAATGCAAGCTTCCGCGGCTTCGCCCGTTGCGGCACCGACAAGGACGGCAATTACGCGTTCGAGACCATCAAGCCGGGCACGGTGCCGGATCCCGATGGCAAGCCGCAGGCGCCGCACATCCTCCTTGCGGTGTTTGGCCGCGGCATGCTCAGGCATCTCTACACCCGGATCTATTTCGGCGACGAGGCCGGCAACGCCGCCGACCCCGTGCTGGCGCTGGTGCCCACCGAGCGCCGCGCCACGCTGACCGCGGCGCGCGAGGCCGGCAAGCCGGTCTACCGGCTCGACCTGCGGCTGCAGGGCGACAACGAGACGGTGTTCTTCGACGTGTGAGGCAACGCGTGCCGGGGGAGGCTTGCTCTTCGGCGCGCATGTCTCATCTGGCGCATCGAGGCCGAGGCTGCCTCCGGCCGAAACGATTCTCCCGCACGTGTGTGCGTCAGCCTCGCTGACTCAAATACCGATGGCTTGACGTCGAATTCCCGTAGTTAGACGGGGTTCGCGCGATACAATTTCGGCGCGAAGCAATCCCGTATTTACCGTATTCGTCTAGGGTGGCTGCAGTTTTGACACCGCCCTGGATTGTTTTCATGAAATTTCGTCTGTCGTTGTCATCTGCGATCATTGCGTTCGGCATCGTTCTCGCCATCGGTTTTGCCGCCGTGGTTTCGACCAGCCTGTACGCCTTGAAAGAGCTCAAGGTCGGCGGTCCGCTCTATTCCGACATCAAGCTCGGCAACGACCTCATCGCGGACATTCTGCCGCCGCCGGAATATGTCATCGAGGCCTATCTCGAGGCGACCCTGGCCATGCGCGAGCCGGACCAGCTGGCGGCCCACGGCGAACGCCTGGTCCAGCTCCGCAAGGATTACGACGAGCGCAAGGCGTTCTGGGTCACCTCCAGCCTCTCGGCCGACCTGAAGACGGTGCTGGTGTCGAAATCCGATGCTGAGGTGCAGAAGTTCTGGAAGGCGTCCGACCAGCTCCTGCCGGCCCTCAAGGCCAAGGACGCCGCTGCGTCCGAGCGCATCTATGCGCAGGTGAAGGACGCCTACACCGCGCATCGCGCCGTGATCGACAGCATCGTCGAGAACGCCAACAAGCAGAATGCAGCCATGGAAAAGCTGGCCGCGGACCGCGACAGCTCGATGCTTTATATCCTCCTCGGCGTCTCCGCCGCGGTCCTGGCTTTCGTTGCTGCGGGCCTGCTCGGCGTCGCACTCGGCGTGGTGCGGCCGATCGTGCGCATGACGGGCACGATGCAGAAGCTCGCGACCGGCGATCTCGCCGCCGACATTCCTTTCGCTGACCGAAAGGACGAGGTCGGCTCGATGGCGGGGGCGCTTGTGGTGTTCAAGCAGGCGGCGGTCGAGAATTCCCGCCTGCGCGAGGAGCAGTTGCGGCAGGAGCAGGAGGCGGCGCTCGCCAAGCGCTCCGCCCTGCACCAGATGGCCGAGACCGTCGAGCGCGAGACCGGCCGATCGGTCGACACCGCCGGCGCAGCGACGCAAGGCGTCGAGCGGGCGGCGTCCAGCCTGTCCGATATCGCGAGGTCGCTCTCCGCACAGTCGCAGGCGGTCGCGGCGGCCTCCACCCAGGCCCTCGGCAGTTCGCAGACCGTCTCGGCCGCGGCCGAACAGCTGAGCGCCTCGATCCGCGAGATCGCAAGCCAGGTCGTGCGGACCAGCACTGTCACAAAATCGGCGGTCGCCGGCCGCGAGCAGGCGCGTTCGACCATCCAGGCACTGGCCGGATCGGTGAAGAAGATCGCCGAGGTCTCCGACCTCATCGGCGGCATCGCCGGCCAGACCAACCTCCTGGCGCTCAACGCCACGATCGAGGCCGCCCGTGCCGGCGAGGCCGGCCGCGGCTTCGCCGTGGTCGCCGCCGAAGTGAAGTCCCTGTCAGACCAGACCGCCAAATCCACCGAGGAGATCACGCGGCTGATCACCGAGATTCAGGCCTCGACGCAGGCCGCGGTCGATGCCGTCGAGACGATGGGAGGGCGCATCGTCGAAATCGACGGCGTGGCAACCTCGGTTGCCGCCGCGATGGAAGAGCAGGACGCCGCGACGCGGGAGATCACGCGGTCGATTTCCGAATCGGCTTCCGCGGCCAAGGAGGTCTCGGCCAAGATCGGCAATGTCAGCCGCGACGCCGCTTCCGTGAACGAGCGCGCCGCCGAGGTCAGGCAGGCGATCGCCGGCATGGCCGCCAATCTCGAACAGCTCCGGTCGGTCGTGGTGCGGACCGTGCGCGCCTCGACCGAGGCGGCTTGAGCGCGGCATCGGTTCGGCCGCTGGTGCGTGGGGTCATGATCGTGCAATATGGCGCGGGACAGGGGCATCGTGAATTTCATGACACCTCCACAACTGCCTGATGTCGTTGAGCCCGCCCGACTGACGGCGGCACTGCGCAGAGGCGGCGTGCTCGACGCAGGCGCGGTCCGCGAGGTGAAGGTACTGCATCAGCGCGACACCGTCGTGTCGCACATCGTCCGTCTCGGTCTGCGCTATGTGGGTGAATCCGGCGGCGCGCCGCAGACACTGATCCTGAAGACGCCGCATGCCGATTTTGCCAAGACGCTTGCGCATGGTGGCCGGCACGAAGTGGCCTTCTATGCGAAACTTGCACCGAATATGCCGCCGGGGCTGGTGCCGCGTTGCTTTGACGGACAGTTCGATGAGGAAAATGTCAGTTGGCATCTGCTGCTCGAGGACCTCACCGACAGCCATGAGGTCGCGGCCCCGTGGCCCTTGCCGCCGTCTCGCGAACAGGCGATGGCGATCGTCACGACGCTCGCGGGCTGGCACGCGGCATGGTGGGACCACCCAAGTCTCGGCGACACCATTGGCAGTTGGATGAGCGCCGATGATACGTCAAGGTTGATGGAGACCTTTGCTGGCCATTATGATCGTTTTGCCGATCTTCTCGGCGACCGTCTGAGCGAAGAACGACGCATCCTCTATCGTCGGTTCATTGAGCAGTCGGATCGTTTGCTTGAGCGCTATCATTCCCATCGACATCTCTCTATTGCCCACGGCGATGCCCATACCTGGAATTTCCTGCTGCCGCGCGCGGACATCGCCGACACCGTGCGGATTTTCGACTTCGACCAGTGGCGCATCAACGTGCCGACCCACGATCTCGCCTACATGATGGCGACGCAATGGTATCCGGAGCGCCGCCAGACGCTCGAGCGCCTGCTGCTCAACCGCTATCATGAGACCCTGATCTCGCACGGCGTCAGCGGCTACACGCGCGGCGCACTTGACCAGGATTATCGCCGGTCGGTGCTCTGGCACATCACCAAGCCGGTCTGGCAATGGAGTGTCAATCTCCCGCCGCTGATCTGGTGGAATAATCTGGAGCGGGTGTTTGCGGCGGTGGATGATTTGGGCTGCGAGGAGTTGTTGTAGGGCGCGCCGCAATTTCGGTGTCGTCCCTGCGAACGCAGGGACCCATAATCACAGGGAGTAGTTTGGCGCGAGACTGGTAATTCACAGTCTTCGCCAAACTACTCCCTGTGATTATCGCGACGAGCGCAAGCGCTCGCGCTGAGATCCCGGATCTGCGCTCCGCTTCGCCGCGCTTGTCCGGGATGACAGTGGAGATTGGGAGATCGAGCGTGCGTTACTCCATCACCGCATGCTCCGGTCCCGCCGCCTGCTTGCGCAGCGTGGCCTTGGTCGAGCCGATCAGCAAGGCGAGCGGGATAGTGCAGAGGATGAAGAACATCACCAGCTGATAGTCGTAGGCGAAGGCGATGATCTGCGCCTGGACGCTGACCATCCTGTCGGCCATGGCGCGGCCGGCGTCGGTGGACAGGTTGATCAGGCCCCTGACGTCGGGCATCTGCAGTGCATGGTTGAACGGGTTGATGTGCTCGGACAGGATCGCATAGGTCCGCCGCGTCCCCTGCGTCAATTGGGCGATGACGACGGAAATGCCGACCGAGCTCGCGACGTTGCGCATCAGGGTCAGCATCGCGGTGCCGTCGGTACGGAGGTCGTTCGACAGTGTCAGGAAGGCCACGGTCGATAGCGGCACGAAGACAAGGCCGAAGCCGAAGCCTTGAATGACGCTGACGGTGACGATCTCCGGCACCTGGGTCAGATCGGTCCAGCCGGTCATCTGGAACAGCGAGCCTGCGGTCAGTGTCAGGCCGGCGATGATCAGCGTGCGCGCCTCGAAATAGCGCATCATCCGGCCGACCAGCATCATCGCGAAGAAGGTGCCGAAGCCGCGGCTCGCCAGCAGCAGGCCGGCGGTGATGATGGGATAGCCGATCACGTTCTGCATATAGGGCGAGGCCAGCGCCATGGTCGAGAACAGCACGAGCCCCATCACGATCATGAACACGCAGCCGGTGACGAAGTTGCGATCCCGAAACAGCGCGAACCGAATGAACGGGGTCGAGGTCGTGAAGGAGTGCGCGAGGAAGAAGTAGAAGGCGACCGCCGAGACGATGAACTCCGCGAGGATCTCATTGGATTCCAGCCAGCCCAGCTGCTCGCCGCGGTCGAGGGCGAGCTGAAGCGAGCCGATCGCAACCGCCAGCGCGGCGAAGCCGAACCAGTCGAATTTGAGGCTGAGATTCTTGTCGGTCTCGTCCATGAAGACGATCAGCCCGAGCACGGTGATGAAGCCGAATGGCAGGTTGACGAAGAACACCCAGTGCCAGGAATAGGTCTCGGTCAGCCAGGCGCCCAGCGAGGGCCCCATGATCGGACCCATCATCACGCCCATGCCCCAGATCGACATCGCCTTGGCACGTTCCTGGAGCGTGTAATAATCGAGCATCACCGATTGCGACAGGGGCACCAGGGCGGCGCCGAACACGCCTTGCAGCAGGCGGAACAGCACCATCTGGTTGATGTCCTGGGCGAGGCCGCACAGCACCGAGGCCATGGTGAAGCCGGCCGAGCAGATGATGAAGATGCGCTTGCGGCCGAAGCGGTTGGCGATCCAGCCCACCGGCGCCGTCATGATCGCGGCGGCTACGATGTAGGAGGTCAGCACCCAGTTGATCTGGTCCTGCGAGGCCGACAGCGTGCCCTGCATGTAGGGCAGGGCGACGTTGGCGATGGTGGTGTCCAGCGCCTGCATGATGGTCGCGGTCATGGCGCAGATCGTCACCATGTTCCGGCGCAGGCCGGGGACCATCAGGCTGGCATTGGGACCGGACATCGGATCAGTCCTTGCGTTCAGTCTTTATCCTGGCTCGCGGTCGCCGACAGGCCTAGCAGGCCGGCGAGCGAGCGCTGATGGCCGGTGTCGATGGTGGCGTAGACGCTCATGCCAGCCTTCAGCTTCCGGACATATTTGTCGGTCTCGTCGAAATAGATGCGGATCGGCACGCGCTGCACCACCTTGACGAAATTGCCGGTGGCATTCTGCGGCGGCAGGATCGCGAATTGCGCGCCGGTGCCGGGCGAGAGCGAGCCGATCTTGCCCTTGAAGACGTGGTTCGGGAACGCGTCGACCTCGAGCGTGACGGGCTGTCCTTCGGTGACGTGGGTGAGGTCGCTCTCCTTCGGATTGGCGTCGACCCAGGGGTGGGCGACGTCGATGATGGAAAACACCGGCGTGCCGGCGGCGACATAGCGGCCGAGCTGGATCTGCTCGACCTGCGTCGCCACGCCGTCCATCGGCGCGCGCAGCACGGTGTGGTCGAGGTTGCGCTGGGCATCGTCCAGCTTGGCCTTGGCCTGTGCGTAAGGCGGGAATTGCTCCAGTGGCAATTCGGGGTCGCCGAGCAGCTGCGTCCTGGCGTTGGAGAGCTGTTGCTTGATGTATTGCGCCTGCGCGCCGGCGGTGACCAGCGCATTCGAGGCATTGTCGAGATCGAGCTGCGAGCCGTAATTGTTCTTCACCAGCGCCTGCTTGCGCTCGACGTCGCGCTGCTTCAAATCGATGCCTTGCTGGGCGAGGCCCAGCATGTCGCCATAGATCTTGATGTTGGCGACGAGGTTGTCGTAGGTCGTGCGGGCCTGCGCGAGCTGCGCCTTGGCTTCGACCACCGCGTGGCGAAACGGAGCGGGGTCGATCTCGAACAGCTCGTCGTCCTGCTTGACGGACTGGCCTTCCTTCACGACGACCTTCTGGATCTTGCCGGAGATGTCGGGCGTCACCAGCACCTTCTGCGCGCCGACATAGGCGTCGTCGGTGCCGACATAGCGGCCGCCATGCAGGTAGAAAGTGATGCCGCCGATGGCGGCGATCACGGGCAGCACGACCAGGAGCAGGAAGCGGCGGTAACGCCGCAGGCCCGCGACCAGGCGGCGGCGCGGGTCGGTGCCGGCTTTCTTGGTGGGCTTGCCGCTGTCGGTCTTCTGCTCGGGCTGGAACTTGAGGACTTGGTCAGCCATAGCGCTGCTCCTTACGCGCCTGTTCCGCGCCGCTGGTCTGGATCGCGGTACGCACGTTTTCCTTGATGGTTTCGAGCTGGGTCAGGAGGCGATGGGCGTCCGCCGGCGTGATGCCGTCGAGCGCGTTGGCCGTGAGCTCGGACTTCAGCCCGCTCATCCGGCCCAGCAATTGCCGGCCGGCCTTCCTCAGATACAGGCGCTTGACGCGGCGGTCCGAAGCGTCGCTGCGGCGCTCGATCCAGTCATTATCGCAGAGCTTGTCGATCAGGCGGGTCAGCGTGATCGGCTGCATCTCGAGCAGCTCGGCGAGTTCCGACTGCTTCATGCCCTCGCTGCGCTCAACCTTGGCCAGCACCGCCCATTGCGCCCGGGTGATGCCGAACCGCAAGGCCTCCTTGTCGGCATAGACGCGCAACAGGCGGTAGAGCTCACCGAGCGTGAACAGGAAGTTCTGGTCGACAGACCCGCGGGTCATGAGCTTGGTCTCCAATAAGCTTGGGATATAATAAGCAAGCTTATGATTATTCCACGGCGGATATCACGATGCTGTCCCGCAGCGCGAGCATGGCTGGCAGCCGGTCGCAGGGTCGTGCTTTGGGTTCCCGGGCCCAAATGCTAGAACGTGCCCGCATGACCCTCGCAAAACCGGCATTTCCCGCGCCCGACCACGATCACGGCCGCTGCACCGCGGATGCGCTGGCGCATGCCGAAGAGGTCTGCAAGCAGCGCGCACAGAAATTCACGCCCATACGCCGTCAGGTGCTGGGGGCCTTGCTCTCCAGCCATCGCCCGCTCGGAGCCTATGAGGTGATCGACGAGCTCGCCAAGTCCATGTCGCGGCCGGCGCCGATCACGGTCTATCGCGCGCTTGATTTCCTGATGGCCAATGGCCTTGTGCATCGCATCGAGAGCCGCAATGCCTATCTCGCCTGCGCCGCCCACGACCACGACGCGACCTCGGCGGTGGCGTTCCTGATCTGCGAGCGCTGCGGCCTGGTCGGCGAGATCCCGTCGGCGTCCTTTGCCCGGGACCTCAATGCCGCCGCGCGCAGCTCGGGCTTTGCGCCTAAATTGTCCGTGGTGGAGATCACGGGCGTCTGCACCCATTGTCAGAAAGCTGCATAGAGCAACAACGGCGCAAAGCCGGTAATCGGGAAGAGATGTCCTCACCACAAGCCTTACATTCCGCCGCACGTCCCCTCAGTGCCGGCGCCATCGCCCTGATGCTCATGCTGTGCCTGACCTGGGGGTTCAACCAGATCGCGGTGAAGCTGGTGCTGCCGGACATTCCGCCGATGCTGCAGGCCACGATCCGGTCGGCGGGCGCGCTGCCGGTGCTGCTCCTCATCGGCACGCTTCGCGGCGTCAAATTCTTCGAGAATGACGGCACGTGGAAGCCGGGCCTGATTGCCGGGCTGATGTTCGGCATCGAATTCGTGCTGATCTTCCAGGGGCTGCGCCTCACGTCGGCCTCGCGCGCGGTGGTGTTCCTCTACACCGCGCCGTTCTTCGTTGCGCTCGGCTCCTACCAAGTGCTCGGCGAACGGCTTGGCGCCTCGCAATGGCTGGGTCTTGCCATCAGCTTTGCCGGCGTCGCGCTCGCCATCGGCGTGCCGCAGCCCAATGTCGATTCGCATGTCCTGCTCGGCGACCTCATGATCGTCGGCGGCGCCGCGCTTTGGGCGGCGACCACGCTGGTTGCCAAGGGCACGCGGCTGCGGTTTGCCGCGCCGGAGAAGGCGCTGGGCTATCAGGTTGCGATCTCGATCCCGATCCTGGGACTGGCGGCCGGGCTGTTCGGCGAGACCATCACGCATACCCCGGCGCCGCTGTCGCTCGGCCTGATGGCCTTCCAGGCGATCTGGGTGGTTGGAACCACGTTCACGCTTTGGTTCGCGCTGGTGAAGGCCTATTCGGCCAGCAAATTGTCGGCTTTTACCTTCATCACCCCTTTGTTTGGCGTCGTCGGTAGCTATTTCATCATGCACGACACCCTAAGCTTGGCGTTCGGGGCGGCAGCTGTCCTTGTAATTGCTGGGCTTTTTCTCGTTAACCGTCCGAGCCAAGTCGCTGCGGCGCCGCGCGATGCATTGCTGAACGTCACCAAAACCTGATATTTGGACCCCATGAACAAGCCCGAAACCACCATCGATTCCGACATCGCGGGGCCAGCGCCGCGTTACCATACCACCCAGGTCAAGGTCGGCGACGTCGCCGTCGGCGGCGGTGCGCCGATCGTCGTGCAGTCGATGACCAACACCGATACCGCCGACATCGACGGTACCATCGCCCAGGTCGCAGCGCTCGCGCGCGCCGGCTCCGAAATGGTCCGCATCACTGTGGACCGCGAGGAAGCCGCGGCCGCCGTGCCGCACATTCGCGACGGCCTCGCCAAGCGCGGTATCACCACGCCGCTGATCGGCGACTTCCACTATATCGGCCACAAGCTGCTCGCGGCCTATCCGGCCTGCGCCGAGGCGCTCGCCAAGTACCGCATCAATCCCGGCAATGTCGGCTTCAAGGACAAGCGCGACACCCAGTTCGCCGACATCATCGAGATCGCCAACAAGAACAACAAGCCGGTGCGCA
The DNA here is from genome assembly GCF_014198205.1 of Bradyrhizobium sp. SBR1B. Lineage (NCBI taxonomy): Bacteria > Pseudomonadati > Pseudomonadota > Alphaproteobacteria > Hyphomicrobiales > Nitrobacteraceae > Bradyrhizobium > Bradyrhizobium sp. SBR1B. The sequence goes on along the minus strand of NZ_JACIHC010000005.1, from coordinate 464,597 downwards.
TCGGCGCCAATTGGGGCTCGCTCGACCAGGAGCTGCTGACCAAGCTGATGGACGAGAACGCCGCTTCCGCCAATCCGCGCGACGTGCGCGCGGTGACGCGCGAGGCCATGGTGCAGTCCGCGCTGCTCTCGGCCGCGCGCGCCGAAGAGCTCGGCATGCCCAAGAACCGCATCATCCTCTCCGCAAAGGTCTCGGCGGTGCAGGATCTGATCGCGGTCTATCAGGATCTCGCTTCTCGTTCCGACTACGCCATCCATCTCGGCCTGACCGAGGCCGGCATGGGCACCAAGGGCATCGTGGCGTCGTCCGCCGCGCTCGGCATCCTGCTGCAGCAGGGCATCGGCGACACCATCCGCATCTCGCTGACGCCGGAGCCTGGCGGTGACCGCACCCGTGAGGTGCAGGTCGGTCAGGAGTTGCTGCAGACCATGGGCTTCCGCACCTTCGTGCCGCTGGTCGCTGCATGCCCCGGCTGCGGCCGCACCACCTCGACCACGTTCCAGGAACTGGCGCGCTCGATCCAGGATTTCATCCGCGACGAGATGCCGACCTGGAAGACGAAATATCCTGGTGTCGAGGAACTCAACGTCGCGGTGATGGGCTGCATCGTCAACGGCCCCGGCGAATCCAAGCACGCCAATATCGGCATCTCGCTGCCCGGCACCGGTGAAGCGCCGGCCGCACCCGTGTTCGTCGACGGCAAGAAGTTCCGCACGCTGCGCGGCCCGACCATCTCCGCCGACTTCAAGGCGCTGGTGATCGACTACATCGAGCAGCGTTACGGCCAGGGCGCCAAGGTGCCGGTGACCGCGGCGGAGTAGGCGTTCAGGTCAGCATGTAATCGTGCTGACCTGGCCTGTCTCGCCATATCTCAGCATCAATCCGTCCCGGGTAATCACGCTCGCGCCAAGGTCGCGAGCAGTTGCAATGATGATTCGATCCGCAGGGTCACGCGGCGGGGCGCCGGGCAAGAATGAAGACGCGATCAAAATATTGGGCGTGAGTTCGGCGAGCCGCACTCCTTCGACGGCAAGCAGCCGTTGAAACCAGAGTTCTGGTCTCGTGGAGAGGCCCAGCCTGTTGCGTGCAACGAGCAAGCCGATTTCCCATGCGGTGATTGCAGAGACGAAGATGGCAGATCCTGCGCGATAGGCGGCTTCAATCGCCTCGCTCGCCTCGGTGGCAATAGGTTTGTCTTCTGCAATCCAGATCGCGGCATGCGTATCGAGCAAAAGAGGCGCAGGATCACTCATACACTTGGCCCCAATCGGGATCGGCCGGCTGTGTCAAATCAACGCCGGGTGGGATGTGTGCCAATCCTTTGAGGGCGCCGAACAGCGGAGGGCGGCCGAGCTTCTTGACGCGCGACGGCGCCGGTTCTGCGGAACTCAATTCGACCCGGCGAAACACGACCTTGCGAGCCTTCGTGTCGACCTGCTCGGTACGAAAGCCGGCGGCCAGCCAGACCTTGGTCATCACATTGTTGGTCGGATTATTGCTCCACCAGGCCGGGTATTGAGGAGAGTTAGGAGGGAGCTTGCTTCCAATGACTCGCTCGATTTCGGCAAAGGTCATAGGGACCTCTTTGGCCCGTTGGGACTTCAGGAACGCGCCAAGTCGCTCATATTTACCCATCGTGGAAGCCTCTTTTCCTTCTACACACTATTAAAGCTTTATAAGTGTGTCAAGATTCGCGGGTTGCTATCTTTGCGTCTGCGCTCCCGAGGCCTAGGATAGCAAGCAACGAACAACAGATCGGGAGACACGCCATGAGCTCACTCGCCGGCAAGCAGGGCCCGCGCTATCGCCACACGGCTGACGACGGCGCGCTCTACGAGACCATCGCGGTCGAAAAGCTCACCCCCATCATCGGCGCGGAAATATCGGGCGTGGACATCGGCGGGCTCGTCTCCGACGACGCGCGTTCAAATCAGCAGATGGACGAGATCCACCGCGCGCTCGCCGAAAACCTCGTCATCTTCTTCCGCGACCAGCAGATCACGCCGCAGCAGCATCTCGCCTTCGGCCGCAAGTTCGGCGAGCTGCATTTCCATCCCGCCGCGCCGCATGAGGACGAAGACCCGGCGCTGATGAAGATCTACGCCGACAAGAACTCGCCGCGTGCCAACGGTGAGGGCTGGCACTCCGACGTGTCCTGCGATCTCGAACCGCCGATGGGCTCGATCCTCTACATCAAGCAGTGCCCGCCGCGCGGCGGCGACACGTTGTTCGCCAACATGTACGCCGCCTATGAGGCGCTGTCCGATCGCATGAAGACCTATCTCGATGGCCTCACCGCGCTGCATGATGGCGAGCCGATCTATCGCGGGCTCTATGCGAACTACGGCGTTGCCGACCGTCCGTCCTATCCGAGCGCCGAGCATCCCGTTGTGCGCACGCATCCGGTCACCGGCAGAAAGGCGCTCTACGTCAACCGCGGCTTCACCCGCCACATCAACGGCATCCCGCGCGACGAGAGCGATGCGATGCTCGCCTATCTCTACCAGCACGCCGAAAACCCACTGTTCCAGTGCCGCTTCCGCTGGACCGAGAACGCCATCGCGTTCTGGGACAACCGCTGCACCCAGCACCGCGCGATGTGGGACTACTGGCCCCACACGCGCTCGGGCACGCGGGTGACGGTGAAAGGCGAGCGGCCGGTTTAGGAGACAGTGCGGTAGGGTGGGCAAAGGCGCGTCAGCGCCGTGCCCACGTCTTCTCATCAAATAGGCAGGACGTGGGCACGCTTCGCTTTGCCCACCCTACGAGAGCCGTTCTTGCGTTGACGTCTTCCCGCGTCCGCGCCAATCTTCCCGAAAATATTCGGGAGGATCAGCCATGCTCCGCGCCGAGGACAACAAATTCCTGACCGAGGCCGGCCCTGGAACAGGCATGGGCGAATTGCTGCGCCGCTTCTGGATTCCCGTCCTGCTGTCCGAAGAACTCCCCGAACCAGACGGCGAGCCGAAGAAGATCACCGTGCTCGGCGAGGAACTGCTTGCCTTCCGCGACACGCGCGGCGTCGTCGGCGTCATCGACCAATATTGCCCGCATCGCGGCGCCAATCTCTGGCTGGGGCGAAACGAGGAATGCGGCATCCGCTGCGTCTATCACGGCTGGAAGTTCAACACCGACGGCCGCTGCCTGGACATGCCGACCTCCTATCCCGATCTCAACGCCAAGGACCTGATCCGCATCAAGTCCTATCCGGTGCGCGAATGGGGCGAGATGATCTGGGCCTATATGGGTCCGATCGAGGCCATGCCCGAGCTGCCCGATCTCGAAATGGCGCTGCTGCCGGCCTCGCACCGCTACGTCAGCAAGAAATGGCAGGACTGCAACTGGGTGCAGGCGCTGGAAGGCTCGATCGACACCGCGCATTTCACCTTTGCCCATCTCTCCTTCGACAAGGAGGAGAACGAGATCCTGGACATCAAGAAGCACTTTGTGAATCCGATCGCGCGGATGTCGAGCGATCACATGCGCTGGATCGCGGAAGACCCGCGGCCGGTGATCAAGATCAGCCCGCACGAGGCCGGACTGACCATTGCCGGTGGCCGGCTCACCGGCAGCGACAGCATCTACTGGCGCATCGCGCAATTCCTGATGCCATTCCACGCCTACGCGCCGAGCGCGATGCCGGGCGAGAGCATTTTTGGCCAGACCTTCGTGCCTGTGACCGACACCAATTGCTGGATCTACACCTATGCCTGGAATCCGGAGCGGCCGTTGTCGCAAGCGGAGCGCGACGCCTACGACCGCGGCAACGGCGTGATCGCGGAGGTCGACGACAATTACGTGCCGCTGCGCCATAAGGGCAACGACTATCTGATCGATCGCAAGCTGCAGAAGACCAGGAGCTACACCGGCATCAAGGGTGTCTCCGAGCAGGACGCCGCCGTGCAGGACAGCCAGGGGCCGATCGCCGACCGCACCCGCGAGCATCTCGGGCCGACCGATCTCGGCATCATGCATTTTCGTAAATTGGTGATGGATCTGGCGCGGGCGCTGCAGCAGGGCGAGGCCCCGCCGCAGGCGACGCATCAGGATCGCTATGCGGTGCGCTCCGGCGCCTGCGTCACCAGCAAGTCGAAGGATCTGTCCGCGGTCATGCTCGAACGATTCGGCGATGTCGCGGGCTTCGTCGGCCGGCCACGCATCGCGGCAGCGGAGTAGGATTTGTCGTCAGGGCGGGACATCGTCGCAATTCTCCTGGTGTCGCTGGTCGCGTTATTGCTTCCGTCCATCGATGCGGGGCAGGCTGCCCCGGCCCGAAAGGTCGCGAAAGCAAGGCCCAAGCCTTCGCCCGCGCCGGCCAAATGTGAGATGCCGAAATTCCGGATCGTCGTGGATGTCGGGCATACGCCGGACTCCTACGGCGCATTGAGCGCGCGCAACGATCCGGAGTTCGGCTTCAACTTCCGTCTCGCAAGACTCATCACGGCGAAACTCAAGTCCGAAGGCTTTGCCGCAACACGCCTGCTCGTCACGGACGGCAAGGCGCGGCCCAGCCTGTTTAAACGTGTCGGCAACGCCAATGGGTCGCACGCCGATCTCTTCCTGTCGATCCATCATGATTCGGTGCCGGACAGGCTGCTCGAGACCTGGGAATTCGATGGCGCGAAGAGCTTTTTCAGCGATCGCTTTTCGGGCCACTCGCTGTTCGTGTCGCAGCGGAATTCGCACTTCGCCACCAGCCTGATGCTGGCACGGATGATCGGCAGGCAGTTGAAGGAGCAAGGCCTGCACTATGCCAGCCAATACACTTTGCCGCTGATGGGCCGTTACCGGCGCCAGTTGCTCGACAAGGACGTCGGCGTCTACCGCTATGACGGGCTCGTCGTCCTGTCGCGGACCAGCAGTGCCGCAGTGCTGCTCGAGGCCGGCTCCATCATCAACCGCGACGAGGAAATGGCGATGAACGCACCCGAGCGGCATGAAACGATTGCGGCGGCCGTGGCGTCCGCCATAGCGGAGTTTTGCGCAAGGCGGTAATTGCTCCCGCCGTCATTGCGAGCCAACGGGTCCGCGCCTAGCGCGACCCGAGGACAGGCTCCGCGAAGCAATCCAGAGTCTTTCCGTGGAGGCGGTCTGGATTGCTTCGTCGCAACGGCTCCTCGCAATGACGGGAGGCTACAGCGGCGTCCGCCGATACTCCCGGTTCGCCAGGCTCGCTTCCTCCAGATCCAGGTCGCGCTCGATTCGCCGCCGCGTCTCGTCGGTGATCTGGCCGTCGCGCAGCAGGTTGTGAATGAATTTGCGTTCGGCGGCGATCAGGTCGCGGGTCAGCGCGGTACCGGCGGCAGAGACGTCGTGGTGGGTGGGATCGAGTGAATCAGGCAGTTGGTTGACGCGGATGTCATGGCGGGCACGCAGGAGCCGCATCACTTCGTCGGACACCTCCTTCTCCTCGGTCAGCGCGTCGAGCGATTTCAGCGCTGCATCCAGCGCCTGACGGCGCGCGGCGATCTCGGCTTCGTGCTCGGCGGCATGCTCGTTACGGCCGGCCTCGGCGACGCCGAGCCATCTCACCACCGGCGGCAGCGTCAGCCCGACGCCGATCAGCGTGACGAAGATGACGCCGAAGGCCACGAACAGGATCAGGTCGCGATACGGAAATGCATCGCCATCCGGCAGCGTGAACGGCAGTGCCAGCGCGGCCGCCAGCGACACCGCGCCGCGCACGCCGGTGAAGGCGAGCACGAACGGCCATTGCCAGGGTGGCGACGGATCGCGCTGGCGCAGCGATTTGCTGAGCATGCGCGGCAGGTAGGTTGCAGGATAGAGCCAGGCGAAGCGCGCGACCACGACGATCACCAGGACCACGGCAGTTGCGATCAGGATGTCGTCGAGCGGGAACGCCTTCGATTTCTCGTAGAGCGCGCGCATCTGGAATCCGGTGAGCAGGAACAGCACGCCCTCGATCAGGTAGATCACGAGGTCCCAGAAGAAGATGCCCTGCAGGCGCGTTGCCGACGAGATCAGCAGCGGGCCGTTCCAGCTCACATAGAGGCCGCAGGCCACCGTCGCGATCACCCCGGAGCCACCGATATGCTCGGGCAGCCAGTAGGAGACGTAGGGGGTGATCAGCGACAGCGTCAGCTCGACCTGCGGATCTCCGGACCATTTGCGGAAGCGAAGGGAGAGCCAACCGACGCCGATGCCGAAGGCGATCTCGCTGGCGACAATGAGGAGGAATTCGCCGGCGGCGAGCGGCAGCGAGAAATGTCCGACCATGATGGCGGCCAGCGCGAAGCGGTAGAGGATCAGCGCGGTGGCATCATTGGCGAGCCCTTCACCCTCGAGGATGACGAGGAGCCGCCGCGGCATGTTGAGCCGGCGCGCGATCGCGAGCGGTGCCACCACGTCGGGCGGCGCGACGATGGCGCCGAGCAGGAAGCCGATGGTCCAGGGCAGGCCGATCATGTAGTGCGTGGCGGCCGCCACCATCGCTGCGGTGAAGATCACCGCGCCAACCGCGAGCAGCACGATCGGGCGCAAATTGTTCTTGAACTCACGCCAGCTCATGGCGACGCTCGCCGAGTAGATCAGCGGCGGCAGTACCATCAGCAGCACCAGCTCGGGAGGCAATTCCACCGGAGGCATGCCAGGCACGAAGGCGAGGCCGACGCCGGCCAGCATCAGCAGGATGGCGGGGGCGACGTTGAAGCGGCGTGCGGCCAGCGCCACGCCTGCCAGCACGGCGAGCAGGATGAGAAAGGTCTGAAACTTCGCTTCCATGATGGTCTGTCTTGACCCGGAAGCGACGGCTACGTCAATGTGCGCGGCTTACGCCAGCCGCTCGGCCGCCATCCGTCCGATGCGTGCAAAGGCGGCTTCGATCTGCGCCGGATTCGGCGTGCCGCCCTGGGTATAGACCGCGATCAGGATCGGCGTCCCGGGCTTGGGCCAGGCGACCGCGATATCACCCGAAGCGTCCTTGCCGTTGTTGCCGGTCTTGTCGCCGATGGTCCAGCTTGCAGGCAGGCCGCCGCGCAGCCGGTTCGCGCCAGTCTTGCAGTTCACCATCCAGTCGGTGAGCAGGGCCCGCGAGGCCGGCGACAGCGCTTCGCCCACCACCAGGCGCTGCAAATTTCCCGCCATTGCTGCCGGCGTCGTGGTGTCGTGGGGATTGCCCGGCGGCGAGCGGTTGAGTTCTGGCTCGTTGTGGTCGAGCCGGGAGGTGGTGTCGCCGAGCGATCGCCAGAAGGCGGTGAGGGCGGCGGGTCCGCCGATCCGCGCCAGCAGCAGATTGGCGCAGGTATTGTCGCTGAGCTCGACGATCGCCTTGCACATGTCGCTGACCGACATCGCGCCGGCCGCAAGATTCTGTTTGGCGACCGGCGCGTAGTCCAAGAGGTCGGGCTTGCCGTAAGCGATCATGGCCGCAAGCTGGTCCTCGCCGCGGTCGACCCGGGCCAGCATGCAAGCCGCAAGCGAGGCCTTGAAGGTCGAGCACATGACGAAGCGCTCGTCGGCGCGCCAGGCGAGCTTTTTGCCGGTCGCAAGGTTCTCTGCATAGACCCCGATCCGTCCTCCGCTCTCACGTTCATAGGTTTCGAGCTCAGGCGGTGCCTCAGCGGCCAACGCAGGAGAGGCGGCGATCCAGCAGAGAGAGGCGAGCAGGGAACGGCGATCGAGCGGCATGGGGAGCTTTCATGAGAAGAGATGGAAGAGATTACGCACGCGTCATCCGCGCCGTCATTGCTTCGCTGCGCTCGAGCTCCTCGCGCGGCGAGAGTTGTGCTTGCAATGGTGCAGAATGGAGGGCGAGCGCGTCCGAATTCAGGAAGCGGGACGTCAGGCCGTCCTCACTCCCTCAGGTCATACCGATACGATTTCGACACGATCTGCCAGCCGTCGGCGAGCTTCATCGCCACCAGATAATCGGTGAAGAAACGCGGCGGCAGCTGGCAACGGACCTTGATGAAGGCGGTCTTGTCGTCCGAACGGTCGATGGTGACGATGAAATCCTCGCGCGGCTTGCCCTCGGCCTTGGCGGAGGCGCGCTTGCGGACGCGGTCGAGCCAGTCGGGCACGGTCAGGACCTGAAGCTCGCCCTTCTCGACCCAGCGCAAGTCAGCGGAGGGATGGAAGATGGTGCCGAGCTTCTCGGCGTCGCCCTCGTAAAGCCCGTCGAAATAGGATTGCACGACGGCTTCGACACTCGAACGGTTCTGGTTCATAGGTCATCCTTTTGCATGATGGCTTGGGCGGAACTTAGTCGTACACATCGAAATGCGCTATGGGTGTCTCTTGCCAATCGCGCAAGGACGCTGGAATGACCGGATCAGAAACTTCGAACGCTCGTATCCTGATCGGCGAATGCTACTGCCGCGCCGTGCGGTTTGAGGTGACCGACGCGTTCTCCTATGCGATGAACTGCCACTGTTCGAACTGCCGTCGCACCACCGGCTCCGCCTTCAAGCCCTTCGCCGGCATCGCGCAGGATAAGCTCCGCATTGTCCGGGGAGGGGACCAGCGGATGATTTTCGGCGACGACTCCACCCATGACGCCCATTGCTCCCGGTGCGGCTCGCTGCTTTATTCCCGGGTACGTGAAGGACAATGGGTCCATGTCGCCATGGGAACCCTGGTTGATGCCCCCTCGATCCGGCCGAGCGCCCACATCTTCGTGGCCTCGAAGGCGCCCTGGCACGAAATTACGGACAATCTGCCGCAATATCGGGGGCATATCGGCGATGCCTAGGGGAATTCGGTCTGCTTGCCTGTTTGGCAGCGAACCGCGACCGCGCTGGCGCGACAAACATAGGGGGTCCTTCGGGCTGTCGCCGGCGCGGCCTTGGTGACCTCCATCACAAGCGCCGGCACCGGATCCTGCTAAAGCGGTCCCAAGGGGGACCGAAACGTCCCGAACTTCGGAAGTCGTGTCATGCGCAATCTGCTCAGACTCTGCCCGCTTCTCCTCGCCGCCGTGCTGTTGTTCGGCATGGATCCCGCTCTTGCCGGCAACCGCGTCGCGCTGGTGATCGCCAACTCGGCCTATCAGCACGCGCCGTCGCTCGCCAATCCCGTCAATGACGGTGCGGTGATGGCGAAGACGCTGAAAGAGGCCGGTTTCAACAGCGTCGATTTCCGGCACGACCTGTCGGCCCTGGATACCCGGCGCGTGCTGCGCGATTTTGCCGATGCGACCCGCAATGCCGACATCGCCGTGGTCTACTATGCCGGCCACGGCATCGAGGTCGAGGGGTCGAATTATCTGATCCCCGTCGACGCCAAGCTCGAGCGCGACACCGACGTCTATGACGAGGCGCTCTCGCTCGACCGCGTTCTGGTCGCCGTCGAACCGGCAAAACAGCTTCGGCTGGTGATCCTGGATGCCTGCCGCGACAATCCGTTCGGCAAGACCATGAAGCGCACGGTGGCCGCGCGCAGTATCGGCCGGGGCCTCGCCCAGGTCGAGCCGACCAGCCCCAATACGCTGATCGCCTATTCGGCGAAGGCCGGCTTCACCGCTCAGGACGGCGACGGCGCCAACAGCCCCTTTACGGTCGCGCTGTCGAAGCATCTGACGACGCCGGGCCTCGACGTCCGCCGTGCCTTCGGCTTCGTGCGCGACGACGTGCTCAAGTCGACCGGCAACAAGCAGGAGCCGTTCGTCTACGGCTCGCTCGGTGGCGAGGACGTGCCGCTGGTTCCGGTCAAGGTGACGGCCGCAGCAACGGTTGCGCCCGCGCCGAACCCGCAGGCCGATATCCGCCGCGACTACGAGCTCGCGCTCCAGGTCGGCAACAAGGCGGCGTGGGCCGCTTTCCTCGCCCAGCATCCCGATGGCTTCTATGCGAGCCTCGCCAAGCTTCAGGTCGAGAAAATTGGTGCCGAGCAAGCCCATGCGGCTGCCACCGAGAAGGCGAAACAGGCCGAGGCAGAACGCGATCGTCTCGCCGCGCTCGGCGCGCAGAAGGATGCGCAGGCCAAAGCCGCGGCCGATGCGAAGGCCGCCGAGCAGGCGCAGCTCGCTGCGCAGAAGGCCAAGGAGCAGGCGCAACAGCAGGCAGCTGCCGCCGAGCAGCAGCGCGTCAATCTCGCCGCTGCGGCGCCGAGCGCTGCGCCGGCCAGCACCGCGAGCCCCGCCGGCACCAACGTTGCCTCTCTGACGCCGGCGACCGCGCCGGCCGATCTCAGCCGTTCGGTGCAGACCGAGCTCGGCCGCGTCGGCTGCTTCTCGGGCACTGCCGACGGCAATTGGAGCACATCCTCGCAGCGCTCGCTGTCGCAGTTCAACCGCTATGCCGGCACCAAGCTCGACGTGAAGGTGGCGAGCACGGACGCGCTGGATGCGGTCAAGGCCAAGCCGTCACGCGTCTGCCCGCTGGTCTGCGAGCACGGCTTCAAGGCCGATGGCGACAAGTGCACCAAGATCGTCTGCCGTGAGGGCTATGCGGTCAACGACGACAATGAGTGCGAGAAGAAGCGCGCCGCCAAGCCGGCCAAGCCTGCAACGGCGAAGCGCGATGACGGTGATGAACGTCCCGCCCGGCAGCGTCCTCAGGCCGGCGGCGCGGCGGGCGGCTATGGTGCCGCGGCCGGCATTGCGGCCGCTGCCGGCGCCGGTCGCGCCGCAGGTGGCGGGCAAGTCATCTGCAATAGCACTGGCTGCCGTCCGGTCAGCCGCGGTTGCCACCTCGAATATCGCGGCGGCGGCGGCCCCGGCAACGATGCCAATGCCGAGGTGTGTCGTTAGGGCATGCATGATCCAGGTCGTCGTCCCGAAAGCCCGGGACGACGTCAGGTCGCAATCGCGCTCGCCGCGATGTTGACCGTCAGTGCCAGCAAGGCCGTGTTGTAGATGAACGATACGATCCCGTGCGCCGTGGCCGTGCGGCGGATCGTCTTGTCGGTGATGCCGACGTCGGAGACCTGCGCGGTCATGCCGATCACGAACGAGAAATAGACGAAGTCCCAGTAGTCGGCGTGGTCTTCTTTGTCGCCGCTCGGGAACTGAAGGCCGCCCGGCTTGGCATTCCGATAATAATCATGCGCGTAGTGCAGCGCGAAGGTCGTGTGCACGGCGGCCCATGACAGGGCGATGGTGCTGATTGCGATGGTCAGCTCCAACACGCCCCGATGCGGTGTGCCGAGTTCTGAGACGATCGCGGCGATGCTGGCGAAGGCGCCGGTCGCCGTCACCAGCAGGATCACGAAACGGCCGTCGTCCTGCATCGCGGCGGCGCGCCGGATATGGTGATGGTCGTTGCAAAGCATCATTGCGTAGACCAGCACGAGATAGACCGCGATCAGCGCATCCCAGCCGAACAGGAGCCGTGTCACCAGCCGGTGCGAGCCCGGCAGCAGCAGACAGACCAGGACGCCAGCCGCGAGCGCGATGAAGGTCCGCGGCCGCGCGTAAAGCAGCCGCATCGGCCGCGACATCTGGCGGAAGCGGACGAGGACGGGATCTTCTTTGCCCTCGGCCGCCATCGATGCGTGTCAGCTCTTCCGCTCGGCGACAAACCGCGCGGCTGCCTGCAGCACGGCGGCGCGCTCACCGAAGATCGAGACCGCGCTGTCGGCCCGGGCGAGCAGGTCGCGCACGCGCTGCTTGGCGCCTTCGATGCCGAGCTGGGTGACGAAGGTGGTCTTGCCGAGCGCGGCATCGGCGCCGGCCGGCTTGCCGAGGGCCGCCGCATCGCCCTCGACATCGAGCAGATCGTCGGCGATCTGGAAGGCTTCGCCGAGCGCGCGGCCGTAATCGTCGAGTGCCTGATATTCTTTCTGCGAGGCCTGGCCGAGGATCGCGCCGGCGATGCAGCCGTAACGCAAGAGCGCGCCGGTCTTCATCTGCTGAATGCGGGCGACATCGATCGGCTCGTTGCCGCCAAAGCGGCCTTCGCCGGCGAGGTCGAGGATCTGGCCGCCGACCATGCCGCCGATGCCGGCGCAGCGCGCCAGCGCGCGCGTCAGCAGCAGCCGCACATTGGCGTCGCGATGGATTTCGTCACGGGTGACGATGTCGAAGGCCAGCGTCAGCAGACCGTCGCCGGCGAGGATCGCGGTCGCGTCATCGGTCTGCTTGTGCAGGGTGGGGCGGCCGCGGCGCAGGTCCGAATTGTCCATGGCGGGCAGATCGTCGTGGATCAGCGAATAGCAGTGGATGCATTCGAGCGCGGCGCCGACCAGCAACGCGGCTTCACGGGGAACACCGAACACGGCCGCGCTCTCGACCACCAGGAACGGGCGCAGACGCTTGCCGCCGTTCAGGCTCGAGTAGCGCATTGCGTCCATCAGTCGCTTGGGCCGGGCGATCTCATCGTGCAGGATGTCGTCCGACAACAGGCGCCCGAGCAGGGCCTCGGTGTCATCAGCGGTCTTGTCCAGACGCTTGGCGAAATCGGACGGGGACGTGCCGGTCATCAAGAAGGGCTCCAGAACTAAAATTCGGCGGACAATCCTTTATGCGCCCGCCCCAGTCAATCGTTTGGAAGGCCTAAAAAGTGCTGGAAAAGGCCCGAATTATCACAGACTTAATGGGGAGAGCCGTGGCCGCGTTTCGTTCCATGCCGGAAAGGTCGATTTGCGCATCGTCAAAATCCTGCTGGTAGCGCTCGCGGTCGTCATTCTCGCGCCCTATGTGATCGCGCCGTTCTACCGAACCGGCCATCCGGTTTCGACACTGATGGCGTGGCGTTCGCTTCGCGGCGCGCCAATGCAGCGGGAATGGATCGATCTGGCGGCGATGTCGCCCTATCTGCCGCGCGCGGTGGTGGCGGCTGAGGACGCACATTTCTGCAAGCATCACGGCATCGATTGGGGGGCGCTGCGCGAGGCGATCGATGACGCGCAAGAGGACGGCACGCCGTTCCGGGGCGCCTCCACCATTACCCAGCAGGTCGCAAAAAACCTGTTCCTCTGGCAGGGGCGGGATTTCGTCCGCAAGGCGCTCGAATTCCCGCTGGCGCTCTGGATCGATCTTGTCCTGCCCAAGCCGCGGATCCTGGAGATTTACCTCAACATCGCCGAGCTCGGCCCGCAGGGCCAGTTCGGGGTAGGGGCGGCCAGCGCCTATGCCTTCGGCAAATCGGCCGCCGCCCTCTCTCCGCGTGAGGCGGCCCTTCTAGCCTCGATCCTGCCGAATCCGGTCAAACGCAGCGCCAAAACCCCCGGTCCGGGCGTCCGGCGGCTGGCAGGGACCTATGTGGCAAGGGCGCAGGCCTCTTCGCTTGCGACCTGCTGGCGGGAAAATCGCTGATTTTGGGCCCTTTTCGGGCGCATTTTCCGGCCCAAGAGCCTAGCTTTGCAGCCAGCCTTCCTCTATAAGCGCGACCTTGATCGGCATTCAGCTCGCCTCGGATTGCGGGTGCTGAGCCGTCCCTCGCGGACGATGCCCTGATAACACCAATCCCTAGAGGATATTGAAATGGCCGTTCCGAGAAGAAAAACCTCGCCGTCGCGCCGTGGCATGCGCCGCTCGGCAGACGCCATCAAGAAGCCGACCTATGTGGAAGACAAGGACTCCGGCGAGCTGCGTCGTCCGCACCATCTCGACCTCAAGACCGGCATGTACAAGGGCCGCCAGGTCCTGAAGAAGAAAGAGTCCTGAGTTAAGGACCTTTCTCCAGGCGGGATGATTGCGCCTGCCTGATTTCGGCCAACCCATGAGATATGACAGTGGCGGCGGCGGAGCTAATGCTTCGCCGCCGCATTGTCCTGTCTGGATATCTTGATCGAGAAGGCATTTCGCCGATGGTCGGTTTCCCGCTGCTTCTGATTCCGCTCGCGGTCTACAACATCATCGCCTTCCTGATGCCGACCGTGTCCTTCACGGACGTGCTGTTCAAGGTGCCGATGGTCTCAGGCGAGACCTGGCCGGTCACGCTCGCCGATGTGATGCTGGCGCTCGGTATCGTGCTGCTGCTGCTCGAAGTGGTGAAGGGCGCGCGGCCGGGCTCGAAATTCCTGATGGATCATCTGCTGTCACTGATCCTGTTTGGTGCTGCCGCTGCCGAATTCGTGATGTGGCCCAAATTCGGCAACTCGACCTATTTCCTGCTGGTGCTGCTCGCGATGGCCGATTTCCTCGGCGGTATTGCCCAGCGCACGCGCCGCCGCGTCACTTATGTCGCCGAGACAACGGTGCCGGCGTCACGCAAGGCCAAGCGCCAGGTGGAAGCTCCGGATGCCGTGGCCGAGCCCAAGTTCGAACCGGTTTCCGCGCCGATCGCAGCACCGGCGGCACCGCCCGCGCCCTCGGCACAGTCGGTCGCCGAATCCGTGCTGATGGATCCTCCCGCACCCAAGCCGGTGCAGAGCACGCCCTCGCCGGAAGTCCCCTCGCCGCATTTGCAGCCGGGCGACGGCACGTCTCCGTCCCCCGACACGCCGCCGCGCTGACCGATCTCAAGCCACCTGCCGCGTGCGCGCGCTGACGCTTTGCAGCGGGCGCTTGTCGCCATAGGCCGTCTGCGCATCTTCGGAAGAGGCGCGGCGCAGCCGGCTCGCCTGGGGCAGATGTTCGGCATTGGCGATCAGCTGGGCGACGAAGCTCGGATCGGGGCGCGGCAACGGCGTCTTGTGGACCCATTGCAAAATCGGCAGTACCGGCACCAGGGCCGTGCCTGTGCCGCTATCCGCCGCGTCCGATCGATCGGTACTCAACATCGCTATCACCGTTGATCCGGCAGAGCCTGTCGCGTTTCGGGACGCTGGTGCCGGGTGCGTGTCAGTACTCGCAAGGCCTATGCCGGACGGGCCGGTTTGGTTCCCCCGGCTTGTAGAAACGTGGTTTCCAAATTGTTTATCAACTTTGCCTAGGTTTGGGGGCGAATCTAGCTCTATCCTGTGTCAGCTCAGGACTTTCCCGCTGTCCCGAAACGAGGCGATTTTGATCCCCGCATTACCGCAAGCCTCCGATATCCTGGCCGCCCTCGGCCAGGCCGTGTTTGCCTGGGACATTGGCAGTGATGCGATCGTCTGGGGTGACCAGGTCGGCAGCGTCTTTCCCGGCATTCCCGCCGAGCGGCTGGCGACGGGGGCCGAATTCGCCAAGCTGATCGAGCCCTCGCCAACGCTGCGGACCGCCGCGCTGGCGCAAGCCTATGCCGTGCATGGTGCCGACGGCACGCCCTACCGGGTCGAGTACGGCGTGCGCATGAGCGCTGCCGATCCCGTGATCTGGATCGAGGAGACCGGCCGCTGGTTCGCCGGCCCCGACGGCCGCCCGGTGCGCGCGATCGGCTCGGTCCGAATCAACAATGAACGCCACGCCCGCGACGAGGAGCTGACCAAGCTGGCCCGGCTCGATCCGCTGACCGGCGAGCTCAACCGCTCTCATCTGATTGCCGCGCTGGCCGAGGCGATCGAGGAGACGACCCGCTTCCGCTCGACCGCGGCCTTCATGCTGGTCGGTATCGACCATCTTGCCCGCGTCAACGACGCCTTCGGCTTCGACGTTGCCGACGCCGTGATCCTCGACATCGCCAAGCGCATCCGCTCGCGCCTGCGTGGCGGCGACGTGCTCGGCCGCTTTTCCGGCAACAAGTTCGGCCTGATCCTGAAGAACTGCACCGTCGACGACATGAATGTCGCCGCCGAGCGCTTCCTCGCCGGCATTCGCGACGAGGTAGTGCCGACCAAATCCGGTCCGGTCTCGGTCACCGCCTCGATCGGCGCGGTCAGCGTACCGCGCTATGCCCGCAACACCGACGAGGCCGTCAACCGCGCTCATGAGACGCTGGATGCCGCCAAGCGCCGCCGCGTCGGCTCGTTCGCGGCATGGCGTCCGGACGCCACACGCGACGCGCAGCGCCGCGTCAACATCCGCGTTACCGACGAGATCGTCACCGCGCTGAACGAGCGCCGCATCAAGCTCGCCTATGAGCCGGTGGTCTCGGCCGTCTCCCGCGAGCGCGCATTCCATGAATGCCTGGTGCGGATGGACCAGGGCGACGGCCAGGTGCTGCTCGCGCCCGACATCGTGCCGGTCGCCGAACGGCTCGGCCTGATCCGCCTGGTCGATCACCGCGTGCTCGAGCTCGTGGTCGCCGAGCTCGCCGCCGCGCCCGACATCTGCCTCAGCCTCAACATCTCGCCTGATACGACGATGGATCCGGACTGGTGGGCGGGCATCGAATCGCTGATGCAGGCCCATCCCGGCGTTGCCGAGCGGCTGATCGTCGAGATCACCGAGACGGTCGCGATCCAGGACATCGATGATGTCCGCGCCTTCGTTGGCCGCCTCAAGCATTTCGGCAGCCGCATCGCCATCGACGATTTCGGCGCCGGCTACACCTCGTTCCGAAACTTGCGCAAGCTCGGCGTGGATATCGTGAAGATCGATGGCGCGTTCGTGCAGAACATCACTCATTCCGCCGACGACCGCGCCTTCGTGCAGACCCTGATCGATCTCGCCCGCCGCCTCGACATCAAGACCGTCGCCGAATGGGTGCAGGACGAGGAAGCCGCAAGCATGCTGCGCGATTGGGGCTGCGACTACATCCAGGGCCGCCTGATCGGGCTTGCGTCTGGCGAGCGTCCGTGGGGGACTTCAACGGATAGTGCGCTTCCTGCTGCATGCTGAGGTCTCGTAGGGCGGGCAAAGGCGCACTTGCGCCGTGCCCACCATTCCTCCGTGATGGATACAGATCGTGGGTACGCTTCCGCCTTCGCTCTTCGAGCTACGGCGGACAAGTCGCTTTGCCCACCCTGCGAAACTTCACGCCCCCTCATCCAGCGCCACCAGCTCGCGCTTCTTGCGCAGCGACGGCAATAGCGGCGCGATCAGCAGCACCAGGGCAAACACGAGACAGACCCCCGAGATCGGCCGCTGTACGAAGGTCCAGAGATCGCCCTGCGACAGGATCAGTGACTTGCGCAGATTGTTCTCCATCATCGGTCCCAGCACGAAAGCCAGCACAAGCGGCGCTGGCTCGTAGCCGAGCTTGCGCATGAAATAGCCGATGATCCCGAACGCGATCATCACATAGACGTCGAACACGTTGTTGCTGGAGCAGTAGACGCCCAGGATCGTGAACAGGATGATCAGGGGGAACAGGATGTTGTACGGCAGCTTGAGCAGCTGCACCCACATGCCGATCATCGGCAGGTTCAGGATCAGCAGCATGACGTTGCCGATATACATGCTGGCGACGATGCCCCAGAACAGGCCGGGGTTCTGCGTGATCAGCAGCGGTCCCGGCTGCAGGCCGTGGATGACGAAGGCGCCGAGCAGCAGCGCCATCACCACGTTCGGCGGAATGCCGAGCGTCATCAGCGGAATGAAGGCGCCGCCCGCCGCGGCGTTGTTCGCCGATTCCGGTCCGGCAACGCCTTCGATCGCGCCATGGCCGAAGCGCTCCGGCGTCTTCGACAGCCGCTTCTCCAGCGCGTAGGAGGCAAAGGACGCCACCACCGCGCCGCCGCCCGGCAGGATGCCGAGGAAGAAGCCGAGGATGGTGCCGCGGCCGACCGGACCTGCGCTCGCCTTCCAGTCCTCCCTGGTGGGCAGCAGATGGGTGATCTTGGTGTTGATGATGTCGCGCTTGATCGCCTGCTCGGTGTTGAGCAGCACCTCCGCAACGCCGAACAGGCCCATCACGACGGGCACCAGCCCGATGCCGTCGATCAGCTCCATGCGGCCGAAGGTCAGACGCGGCTGCGCCGTGATGCTGTCGAGCCCGATCAGTCCGAGCACGACGCCGATGCACGCCATCAGCAATGCCTTCGGCATCGAGCCCTGGGTCAGGAAGGTGAGCACCACGAGGCCAAGCACCATCAGGCTGAAATATTCGGCCGGGCCGAACGCGATGGCAACGCTGGCCAGCTTCGGCGCGACCAGCATCAAGGCGATCAGCGCGAATGTGCCGGCAATGAAGGAGCCGAAGGCGGAAATGCCGAGTGCAGGGCCAGCGCGTCCCTGCTTCGCCATCTGGTGGCCGTCGATGCAGGTGACGACGGAGGCCGCCTCGCCGGGGATGTTGACCAGGATCGAGGTGGTCGAGCCGCCATACATCGAGCCGTAATAGATCCCGGCCATCATGATGATGCCGGATTCCGGCGTGCCCGACAGCGTCACGGGCAGCAGGAGCGACATCGCCGAGATCGGCCCGATGCCCGGCAGCACGCCGACCAGCGTGCCGATGAAGACGCCGATGAAGCAGTAGAGCAGGTTGACTGGCAGCAGCGCGACGCCGAACCCATGCGCGACATTGACAAGCGTATCCATAGGGTCAGCCGATCCCGAACAGGCCCGAGGGCAGCTGGATCAGCAGCAGCCGCTTGAGCACCCACCACATGCCTGATGGCACCAGGACGGCGATCGGGATCGCCAGCGTCCAGCGGACGGGATCGATCAGCCGCAACAGCAGCAGCACCAGGGGGATCGACGACAGCAGGAAGCCGAGTGGTTCCAGCGCAATGGAGAATGCCACGAGACAGGCAATCAGCAGGAGCGGCTTGCTCCAGCGCACATTCTCCCAGCGCGAGGCCAGCGTCGGCGCGCCCTCGGTGACCGCCGAGACGATGATGGCGCCTGCGAACACGCACATCAGGATGCCCGTGTAGAACAGCACGTAGCCGGAGCCGGGATCGTTGATGGTGCCGAGCTTGAGCTTCATGCCGGACCAGATCACGAATCCGCCGAGCGCGAGCCCGATCAGCCCGCCCCAGAGCTCGGAATTGCTGAGGCGGAGTTTGACGTTGGTGTCGTTGTTCATGTGAAGCGCCTTGAGATCACCGTCGTCCTAAGGTGGCGGAGCGCAGCGTAGCCCTCGAAGGGCGACGGTGCCCCGATCCATCCTTCGAGGCGAGCCGCAAGCGCGGCTCGCACCTCAGGATGACGTCAGCATGTGTGGTGGGACAAGCTACTTCTTCGCGAGCCCGAGCGTATCGATCACCTTGCGCTCGGACTCCGTGACCTCGACGACGAACTTCTTGTAGTCCTCGGTGTTCTTGTAGTTCGGCACCATGTCGTATTTGGCGAGCGTCGCGACCACCGCTGGATCCTCGACCGCCTTCTTGAAGGCATCGTGCAGCTTGGCGACGATCTTTGGATCCATGCCTTTCGGGCCGGCGATGCCGAAGGGGGAATCATAAACCATGGGATAGCCGAGCTCCTTCAGCGTCGGCGCGTCGGGATAGTTCGGCGAGCGTGCGCCGGTCCACACCATCAGCAGCCGCAGCTTGCCGGCGTCGACCAGCGGCCGCCATCCCGTGGAGTCCGCCTGAAGCATCGTGTGCTGCCCCAGCACCGCGGCGTTGGTCTCCGCGCCGCCCTTGAAAGGAACTTGCGTCAGCTTGATACCGGACATTCCGGCGATCTGCTCCATGCCGATATGCAGCGAGGTGCCGGCGCCGGGCGTGGCATAGGTCACCTTGCCCGGATTCGCCTTGGCGAACTCCACGACGTCCTTCCAGCTCTTGAACTGCGACTCCGCGCTGGTGGTCACACCGAAGGTGTAGCCGGTGAGATGGATGATGTAGGTGAAGTCCTTGGCCGGATCCCACGACACTTCCTGCATCAAGGGCAGGCGGAACACTGTGATCGGAATCTGCGAGATGGTGTAGCCGTCCGGCTTCGCGGCCGCTGCCATGGTCGCGGGGCCCACCGTGCCGCCGCCGCCGGCCTTGTTGTCGATCACGATCGGCTGCCCCAGCACCTTCGAGGCGCTGTCGGCGATGGCGCGCATCGAGATATCGGTCGATCCGCCGGCCGGCCATGGCACGATCAGCGTGATCGGCTTGCTGGGATAGTCCTGCGCGCTTGCGGCAGTCGAGAGCAATGCGCCCATGACAGCATGCATCGCGGCAAATGCGATCGTCTTCAGCCCGTATCGCGGCATCGAAACTCCTCCCCTCGCGGCGGCCTCTTTGCGGGTCGCCGTTTCTCGTTCTTGCGCGGCGATTGTTCCTGAAATCGAGGGAGAAGAAAAGCGCATTGCGCGGACCGCGGGCGCCGGGCGGTGCGGCAATCCCGGTCGAGGCGGCACATGCGACAATTCGTCGTTTGGTCGTGTGCCGAGAGACGGAATTTGAGGGAGCAGAAAGCCGCTACGCCACGCGCCGGACCGTGTTCAGCGTCTCGATGGCGCGGCCGACCTCCGATGCGGGGCACGGCCTGCCGAAATAATAGCCCTGTACGGCGGTGCAGCCGCATTCGCGGACGAAGTCGAGTTGCTCCTCGGTCTCCACACCCTCCGCCGTCGTCTCGACGCCGAGCACGGAACCGAGGCTTGCGATGGTGCGGACGATGGCAACGCTCTCCGGACTTTCGCCGAGCGTGCCGACGAAGGAACGATCGATCTTGATGCGATCGAACGGAAACTTGCGTAAATAGCTCAGCGAGGAATAGCCGACGCCGAAATCGTCGAGGCTGACGCGCACGCCTAACGCGCGAAGCTGGTGCAGGATCTCGATCGTCGCCTCGCTGTCGTCGAGCAGCGCCGTCTCGGTGACCTCGAGCTCGAGCCGTTGCGGCGGCAGGCCGGCTTCGGCAAGTGCGCTCGTGACCATCGCCACCAGCCCGCGCGAACGGAACTGCACCGGCGACAGATTTACCGCGACGGTGACATCGGGCCAGGACGCGGCGGTCGCACAGGCGCTGCGCAGCACCCATTCGCCGATCGGAACGATCAGCCCGGTCTCTTCAGCGATCGGAATGAACTCGGCCGGCGAGACGAAGCCGCGCGAGGGATGTTTCCAGCGCAGGAGTGCCTCGAACCCGGTGAGCTCGGACGAATCGAGCCGCAGCTGCGGCTGGAATACCAGATGGAATTGACGCGCCTCGAGCGCGCCGCGCAGATCGTGCTCCAGCGCGTGCCGGCTGCGCGCCTCTTCCTCCATCTCGGGCTCGAACAGCTGATAGGCGCCGCGCCCCTTGGCCTTGGCCTGGTACAGCGCGAGATCTGCGCATTTCATCAGTTCGTCGGCATCGAGCCCGTGGTCTGGTGCGATCGCGATGCCGACGGAGGCGCCGACATGGATCGACTGGTTTTCCAGTGGCGGCGGATGACCGAGAACCTCGACCAGACGCCGGGCCAGCTTTTCCGCCGCTTGCGGCTGCGGTCCGCGCTGGAGCACGGCGAACTCGTCGCCGCCGAGCCGTGCGACGGTATCGTGCTCGCCGACATTCTCCTTCAGCCGCGCCGCGACCCAGCGCAGCAGCCGGTCGCCGGCGGCGTGGCCGAGGCGGTCGTTGACGGTCTTGAAATTGTCGAGGTCGAAGCACAGCACGGCCATGGCGCCGCCGGCGATCGCGACCTGGTTCAGTCCCTCGCCCATCTTTTCGCGGAACAGCGTGCGGTTGGGCAGGTCGGTCAACGAATCGTGCCGCGCCATGTGCGCGACGCGCGCCTGGGCCTTGTGGCGCTCGGTGACGTCCTCGTAGGTGACGACCCAGCCGCCATGCTCCATCCGCTTGTGATTGAGCTTGATGATGCGGCCGTCGCTCAAATGGCGATGCAGCGTATGCTCGCCCTCGCGCAGCCGCTCGACATAATCGGCATAGAGCCGCGCGGCTGTGGTGTTCTGATGGATGCCGAGCTCGCAGCTGTGCTCCATGATCTCGCGCATCGAGACGCCGGGCTTCACAATGTCAGGCGACAGGCCGTACATCTCGATGTAGCGGCGATTGCACACGATGACGCGCAGGCTCGCGTCGAGCATGCACAGGCCCTGGCTCATGTTGTTCAGCGCCGCGTCGAAGCGGCGATACTGCTCGCTCAGCTCCTCGATCGCGTGCTCGCGTTCGGTGATGTCCTCGTAAGTGGCGACGAAGCCGCCCTCGGGCAGCGCGCAATAGCGCACCGAGATCACTGTATCGTTCGACATGCGCCGGCGCATCGGCGAGGAATCGCGGTTCGCGATCCTGGCGCTGGCGGCTTCCAAGAGCTGCCGGGGGCTGTACTCGGACGAGAACGCGCCGTTCGCCATCGAGCGCTCGATCAGCTCGGCGAGATGCGTGCCGGGCCTGGTCTCCTCCGGCGACAGCAGGTAGATCTTGCGGTAGGTGGTGTTGCAGACGCGAAGGCGCATGTCGCTGTCATAGAAGGCGAGCCCGTGCGCCATGTTCTCCATCGCGGCATCGAGAATAAAATTCTGTTGCCGCAGCGTCTCTTCATATTGCAGCCGTTCCGTGACGTCCTCATGCACGGTCACCCAGCCGCCGTCGGGCAGGAAGCGCGAGACCGTCTGCACCATGCGTCCGTCATAACGCATCACCAGCAGGGACTTCGCCTTTCTGGTGCGCACGTCCTCCAGCCTGGATTTATGGAATTCGTCTGTCGGCATGCCCGGCAAATTGCCGCGCGATACCCAATGATCGAGCACCTCGCGATGCGAGGCGCCCGGCCTTACGATGCTGGGATCGAGGTTGTAGAGGTTCAGGAAACGTTCGTTGCAGACGACGACGCAACTGTCGGCATCATACATGATGAGGCCGTGCGACATGTTGGCGAGCGCGTGCTGGCTGCGCTCGGTCTGCACGCGCAATTCCGCCTCGAGCCGGGCGAGGCGGGTGACATCGTCGCAGATCGTCATCCAGCCGCCGCCGGGAAGCGGCTTCAACTCGAGCGACATGACGAGGCCGCTCGCCAGCTGCTGCTCGGTCCGGAACGGCTTTCCCCCAGCGATCTGCGCGATCCGCGCCGAATACAGCGTGTCGAGCTGGTCCTGGGGAAAGTTGCCGCGCATCGCACTATGCGCAAGTACCTCGCGGTAGCTCGTGCCCACGCGCACGATGTCGGCCGACATGTCGAACAGCGACAAGTAACGCTGGTTGACCAGCACGATCCGGTTGTCGGCATCGTAGACGCAGACGCCCTGTTCCATGTGGTCGAGC
The DNA here is from genome assembly GCF_014198205.1 of Bradyrhizobium sp. SBR1B. Taxonomy (NCBI): domain Bacteria; kingdom Pseudomonadati; phylum Pseudomonadota; class Alphaproteobacteria; order Hyphomicrobiales; family Nitrobacteraceae; genus Bradyrhizobium; species Bradyrhizobium sp. SBR1B. Next base: position 441,802 of record NZ_JACIHC010000005.1, on the reverse strand, counting down.
GCAAGCTGGCTCAGCGCGACCAGGGCCTCCGGGCCCTGCTCGCGGCGTGCACCAAGCTCGTTGTCGCGGGTCGACGTCATGGGATCGGCGGGATCTCGGCGAGCAATAGACTTAACGCAACCTAATTCAGCCGCCGAGGGTAGCGAAGAGGCCGGAAAATTCCCTTAAGCGCAGTAGTTTACGGAGGGTGACTGGCGATGGAGAGCGCGTCGGAAATGCGGAGGTGCGCGCGAGAGTTGGGCGGGAGGGCGCGTCAAATGAAGTGTCGTCCCTGCGAAAGCTGGGACCCATAACCACAGGGAAAGGTTTGACGAAGATTGGAAGTGAAGGGGCCTTCCCGTGGTACCAGCATTGCGGCTTAGAGACAGATCACGCGGTATGGGTCCCTGCGTTCGCAGGGACGACAGCGGTGGTCTGGTCCGACAGCCTTCCCTACGGCCCGTACAACACCAGTTCCGTATCGGTGAGGTCGCCGAGCTGCGGCCGATCCGGGCCCTTGAAGTATTTGCGACCGCGCCGCTCGGTATAAATACCGACCAGGCCGGGAAGCGGTCCATTGGAATCGATCGCCACCGCGATCTTGCCGAGCCGAAGCAGCAGCCGGCCGATACGGCCTGCGCAGGCGGCGTATTCCGCGGCGCTACGGCAATAGATCAGCTTCATCGCAGGAGGCGCGATGAAGCCGCGGCGGATGCGCACCGGTTGCAAGATGAAGGGGAATGTTCCCTTCGGCGTGCGGCAGACCAAGCTGAGGCAATTGTAGCGGGCATGCCGCGTCAAGAGCTCGGTTTCGGCTTCGGACAGCCCCTCGATCGTCTTGGCGTGAGGCGAGATGACCTCGATCTCGCTCCAGCGCGGGGGCCGTGCCAGGGCGGGAACCGAGAAGAATATGCCGCGGCAATAGGCGCGAAAGCCCTGCGTCTCGATGATCGGCCAGGTCCACGGCGCCGGGCTGATGTTGAAATAGGTCACATCCTTGTGCCGCTGCGCGATCTTGGTCAGCAGCGGGGCATAGTTGCGGTAGGCCGGATCGACATACCAGCTCGACAGATTGCACTGGATGGCGGTCTCTTCGCCGTTCTTCCGCGCCGTGTAGATCAGCAGCAGCACGCCGACCGGCGTGCCGTCACTCTCGAGCATGTAGCCGAAGCGCGGATAGCCCTCCGGCACGGACCGGAAGGCCTGCCGGCGCAGACCCTGGATCCAATAGTTCCGCGAGCGGCCGACGAAGCCGCGCGTCAGCAGGTCCGCGACCGCTTCGGCGTCGGACTCGGTGATCTCGCGGCATCGCACCTTGGTGTGAATCACGCTCGTCTTACCCGTGGAAATGACAGGCCTCGTTTGGTCTATTGTTTCAGCATGATATTGTCGGAAGACCGCTTTGCACTTTTCGCTGACGCGGTCCTTCGGATCCGGATCATGCTGCTAGCGCCAGCCTTCGACATGGGCATCGGCCGTGACCCGCGGCTGCAGGCCCAGGACGTCCTGCACCTTGGCGGGCCAGGCGGAAAGGTCCGTGCCGTGGGTGTGGAACATGGCGACCGCCAGCCGGTCCATGCCGAAGGCGACGCAGCCGGTGTGGGCTGGCTCGCCGCCGGCATCCTGAATTCCCCAGGTCGTGCCGAAATGCTCGCGGTGATAGTTGAAGCTCATGCAGGCCGTCGGCTGCTCTTCCGAGCGCAGCGGAATGAGCAGCTCGAACTTGAGCTGCTGCTGCTTCTGGCTCACCGCCTTCATCTGGCCAACGCGGCCGAAGAAGGGATCGCTGGCGTAGTCGACGCGGAAGGTGAGGCCGAGGTCGGTCGCGATCTTCTGCGCGCGCACCATCCAGCGCTCGCGGAAATCGGCGACGTCGTCGGGGCTGCCGATGCAGACATATTCGCGCATCCGGAACGATTGCAGCCGGTCGAGATGCTTCGACGGCTCGCGGCGGAAGCAATCAGCGGCAACGTCGAAGCGCAGGCCGCCCTTCGGCAAGGGGCCGCGGCTCGCCGCGATCGGATAGACCGGATAGCAGGCGGCGGGCGACAGCACGAGATCGGCGGGAGACAGTGAGGTGGTCCAGTCGCCGCCGGCATCGAAGCGGCTCACCGCGGCGTTGATCTCGCGCTCGGTCCCGTGCAGACCGCAAACGCAGCCGAGCAGGTTCGGAAAGCTCTTGAGATAGCCGGATTTTTCCAGCTGGGCCCGGCTCATCACCGGCGGGAAACGCATCACCTCGGTGCCGCTCTCGCGATGGCTGGTGATCAGCGCGGCGAGCTTCTCGACGACGCCTTCATAGAGCGCGGTGCGGGCGTAGACGCCATCAGCGCCCATGCGGTGGAACAGCTTGTCGGCGAGATGATCGAGCGGATCGATCATCTGCGGCGCGGTCGCGGGCGAGTCGGGGAGGATGGCAATGTTCATGGCGCGATGTCCTGCTATCTCAAAATTGTTGTTGTTGATTCAGTCGTGAAGGCTTGTCGGCACGCCGCTCATCAGCGTCGATGTCGCGGCATTGGCCAGAATACGGTCGTTGTTGATCATGATCGGGGACGACAGCACGTCGCGGAGGTGCCGGCCCATAGTGAACTCGCCGTCGTTGCGGTAGCCGGAGAGGCCGGCTGTGCGCATCGCATGCATCACGGTCTCGACCGCGAGCTCGGAGGCCTGCACCTTCAGCAGCGTGATCGAGGACTGGAAGTCGAGCGAGCCGAGGGCGCGCTCGTCATGCTCGGCGCGGGCAAAGGCATCGATATTGGCCGACAGCAGCGCGCGCAGCTTCGCCAGCGACATCTTGGCGGCGGTGAAATGCGCCGCGGCCGGCGGCATCTGGCCGCCGGAGGTGCGGGCCGCCTTGCGGATGAAGGCCTGCGCGCGGGTCACCGCTGCGGCGGCGATGCCGGCCCAGGCCGACGACCAGCACAGATGCGCGAACGGCGTCATGGTCTGGGCGTGGATCTTGTCATAGGATTCCGGGAAGACGCGGTCGGCGGGACAATCGACCTTCAGCTCGAAGCCGGTCGAGCAGGTGCCGCGCATGCCGAGCGTTTCCCAGCCCAGCGTCCGCTTCAGCGAATAATCGTCCCTGGCGAGCGCCAGCAGCACCTGGTCGGAGGCGGCGGCCTCGGTAGCGCGGCGGGCGATGGTGACGAGGCCGTCGGCTTCGGCGCCGTAGGAGATCACGGTGGCGTCGCGCACCAGCGAAACGGTGTCGCCGGCGTGATCGACGGCAGCGGCGCTGGCGCGGATGTTGCCGCCGTTCTGGCCTTCGGTGGTGGAGGAGGCGAGCAGCCACTGGTCGCGGGCGACCCGGCGCATCATGGTTTCCATCCAGGGGATGCCGTGGCCGTGCCTGATGACGCACGCAACCTTGGTCTGGTGCATCGCATAGATCATCGCGGTCGAGGCGCAGGCGCGTCCGAGCGTGTAGCAGATGTCGGTGACGTCGTAGATGGAGGCACCGAAGCCGCCGAATTCGACCGGGATCATGACGCCGAGCAGCTTCTGCTCGCGCGCGACCTCGAAAGCCTTGTGCGGGAAACGGGCGTCGCGATCGACCCCGTCGGCGTCGGCCGCGGCAGCTGCGGCGGTCCGGGCGGCGCGCTCGGTCAGGGAGGGACCCTGCTCGAGGAAGCCCGTCTGCGTTTCGTCGACAGTGAGGACTGCTTCACGCACGTTCATACTCGTCCGCCTCCGGTTTGCCGTTCGAGATCGCCGGCATCATTCGCGATGCGCGTAAGCGATCCTCCGGCCATCTTTGCTTGTGAGACGAGGCTACGGATTTAATTCAAATTCGTCGATGAAATAGAGGGTAAACAAAGCCCAATTCCGAACGAACAGTTAAGGTCCGGTTGTTTGCATCACCCGTTTTTCCAGCATCGCGTTAGGACTCTGGAAGAAGCCTGAATTTCAGACAATCTGAGTCATCGTTTACTAAGAAACGCGAAGTATTGGTGTCGCCCATTGCGGGACCGGCAGGCCGTGCCCATCGTAGCGGCAAGCCGGTTCGACCTTTGACAGACAGACGGGAATTTGCCGATGCAATCCTTTGATACCGACGTACGCAATCGCATCATCAAGCTGGTGAAGGGCATCCTCGAGCAGAATTCGCTCATGGCCGATGTCACGTCGTCTGCAAAGCTGGTCGACGTCGGCCTGACCTCGATGGACATGGTCAATCTGATGCTCGGCGTCGAAGCCGAGTTCGACTTCACCATCCCGCAAGCCGAGATCACGCCGGAGAATTTCCAGTCCGTCGAGACGCTGGAGCGGATGGTGGCGACCCAACTGCAGCTGGCGAACGCGGCTTAAGCCCACCACGACTGTCGTCCCTGCCTAGTGCGCAATTGCGCACGGGGCGCAGGGACCCATACCGCGGAATCCCTCGATCTGGCGGTCCAGTACTGAACTACGAGTCTTCGCCAAACCACGGCCTGTGGTTATGGGTCCCTGCGTACGCAGGGACGACACCGGATTTGACGCGCCATTCCGCGCCTCTCACACCACCGACATCGCCCCACCACCCCGTTCCAAATCCGCCGCAAAACTGGCATAGCTTAACCATGTCGCACGTGGCGAACAGGGTGGAGCAGGCATGACGCAGGCGGTATTGGGCATCATCGGCGGCTCGGGCATCTATGATTTGCCGGGCCTTGAGGGTGCGCGCGAAGAGGCGATCGAGAGCCCCTGGGGCGAGCCGTCGGCGCCCGTGCGCCGCGGCACCATCGCAGGGTTGCCGATCGTATTCCTGCCGCGGCACGACAAGGGGCACCGGCTGTCGCCCTCCGACATCAACTACCGCGCCAATATCGACGTCTTGAAGCGGGCCGGCGTCACCGATCTGATCTCGCTGTCGGCCTGCGGTTCCTTCAGGGAGGAGCTGCCGCCGGGCACCTTCGTTCTCGTCGATCAGTTCGTCGACCGCACCCACAAACGCGAAAGCTCGTTCTTCGGCCGGGGCTGTGTCGCGCATGTGTCGATGGCGCATCCGGTCTCTCCACGTTTGCGTATCCATCTTGCCGCGGCCGCTGAAGCCGAGAGCATCGCGATCGCGCGTGGCGGCACTTACGTCTGCATGGAGGGGCCGCAATTCTCCACCTATGCGGAGAGCATGACCTACAAGACGCTGGGCTATTCCGTGATCGGCATGACCAACATGCCGGAGGCGAAGCTCGCGCGTGAGGCGGAAATCTGTTACGCCACGGTGGCGATGGTGACGGATTTCGACTGCTGGCATCCCGATCACGATGCCGTCACCGTGCAGGACATCATCCGCGTGCTGACCTCGAACGCCGACAAGGCGAAGGCGCTGGTGGCGCGGCTGGCAAAGGATTTTCCGCGCGAGCATGAGTCGTGTCCGATCGGTTCGGACCGCGCGCTCGACACCGCGCTGATCACGGCGCCCGAGGCGCGCGATCCCGAGCTTCTGAAGAAGCTCGATGCGGTGGCCGGGCGCATCCTGCGAGTATGAGAAAGGCAGAATGCCATGAAGGTTGACGGCAAGCATTTTCGCAGCATCTGGCGCGAGCATGACGGCTGGTCAATCGGCGCGATCGACCAGCGCCGGCTGCCGCATGAGTTCGTCGTCGCGAAACTCACATCCTGCGAAGACGCAGCCGTCGCCATCCGCGACATGCTGGTGCGAGGCGCGCCCCTGATCGGTGCCACCGCTGCCTACGGCATGGCGCTCGCCATGCGCGAGGACGCTTCCGACGCCGGCCTGAAGCGCGCTTACGACACGCTCGTGGTGGCGCGGCCGACGGCGATCAATCTGAAATGGGCGCTGGACGAGATGCGCACGGCGCTCGCGCCGATCGATCCGCTGGAGCGCGCCGAGGCAGCCTATGCGCGTGCCGACGAGATCGTCGAGCAGGACGTCGAGATCAACCGCGGCATCGCCGGCAACGGCTTGAAGCTGATCGAGGCAATCGCATCGAAGAAGCGGGGCGAGACCGTCAACGTCTTGACCCATTGCAACGCCGGTTGGCTCGCCACCGTCGACTGGGGCACGGCGACGGCGCCGATCTATCTTGCGCATGAACGCGGCATCAAGATCCATGTCTGGGTCGACGAGACACGTCCGCGCAACCAGGGCGCCTCGCTCACGGCCTGGGAACTCGGTCATCACGGCGTTCCGCACACGGTGATCCCCGACAACACCGGCGGGCACCTGATGCAGCACGGCATGGTCGACCTCGCCATCGTCGGTACCGACCGCGTCGCCGCCAATGGCGATGTCTGCAACAAGATCGGCACCTATCTGAAGGCGCTCGCCGCCCACGACAACGGCGTGCCGTTCTATGTCGCGCTGCCGTCGCCGACGATCGATTTTGCCGTCCATGACGGCATCCGCGACATTCCGATCGAGCAGCGCAGCGGCGTTGAGGTCACCGACATGACCGGCCGCACCGCCGATGGAAGGCTGGAGACGGTGCGCATCGTGCCGGAGGGATCGCCGGTCGCGAATTACGCTTTCGACGTGACGCCGGCGCGGCTCGTGACCGGCCTCATCACCGAGCGCGGCGTGCTGAAGCCGGATCGCGACGAGCTGGCGGCGGCGTTTCCGGAGCGAATCGCGGCGGCGGCAAAGTAGGCTCCGCCGTCATTGCGAGCTCCCGTAGGGTGGGCAAAGGCGCGAAAGCGCCGTGCCCACCATCTGCTTGTGGTGGGCACGCTCCGCTTTGCCCACCCTACGGCATTTGCGAATTAGGTCAGCTTCAGCCCAGTTGCTTTCTCGAGCTCGGCGATCGCCTGCGCTCCGCTCGTCACCTTGATCGTAGTCATGCCCATCTCGCGCGCGGGCTTCAGATTGACGCCGAGATCGTCGAGATAGACGCAATTGTTCGGATCGACCTTCAGCGTCTCGACCATCAGCCTGTAGATTCGCGGATCAGGCTTGCGCAGGCCGATCTTGGCGGATTCGATCACGTGGTCGAACAACACCATGACTTCGGCGATGTAGAGGGAGCGCCCGGTCATGCTGCCGATGGCATTGGCAGGCAGATTGTTGGTGATGCAGCCGGTCTTGAATTGCGCCTTGATGCGCTTCAATGCCTCGACCATCTCGAGGCGCAGATCGCCCTGCAGCAGCGGCAGCACGTCGCGGCCGCGCACCTCCGCGCCGAGTGCGAGCGATTCCGTGGCGAACAATTCGTCGAAGGCGTCGATATCGACCTCGGCCCGCTCGAACTTGGCCCAGGCATTCTCCAGGTGATTGGCGGCGTTGGTCCGCCGTATGATGTCCACGGGCAGGCCGCGCTCGGTCTCGAACCGCGCGAATGCCTCGAACGGCGAACTCGTCAGCACGCCGCCAAAATCAAAGATCACCGCCTCGATCGCCACTATCCTGCCCTCGTCAATTCCTTTCCAAGAGGGCTAGCATGCGCTATCGGCAAGGACCAGTCCGAAGCAATCTGCCGCCGCCAATACCGAAGCGTGTTCCCATGAAGAAGCTTGCCACGTTCATCACGACTGCGCTGCTGCTCGCCACACCCGCCCATGCCATCGTCGGCGGCGGCGCGCCGCAGGCCGATGGCGTCGCGCGCGCCGTCGTCACCATCGTCGGCTCGCGCGGCAATTCCTGCACCGGAACTCTGATCGCGCCGAAGATCGTGTTGACCGGCGCTCACTGCGTGCCGCCGGGCGCGGACTACAAGATCGTCGATCGCAGCGGTGGCGAACCGCAATTGCTGAACGTGCGCACCATCGCGATCCATCCGGGCTACAAAGCGCAGGTGCATCGCGCCGGCGCAGACGTGGCGCTGCTGCAACTGGAAATTCCACTCAAGGGAAAATCCACGGTGCCGGTCGGCGCGCCGAATATTCCAATCCAGGTCGGTAGCCGTTTCGTCATTGCCGGTACCGGTGTCACCGTGCGCGGTGATGGCAGGAGCGGCGGGGCCACGCGCGTCGCGGGCCTTGTCGTCACGGGCCAGCCCGGCACGCTTCAGATCCGCCTGGTCGATCCCGTAACCAACGGTGTTCGCGACGGAATTGGCGCTTGTACCGGCGATTCCGGTGGTCCTGTGTTCGAGGACAAGCCGAACGGCGCCGTGCTTGTCGGTGTCATCAGCTGGGCGACGGGACCGAACGCCGGCGATGGCTGTGGCGGATTGACCGGCCGTCACACCGCTCACGCTCTACCGCGACTGGATCTTGCAGACCGCGCGGAGCTGGGGTGCGGCGCTGTGATTTGACCGCGGCTTGATCTATGTCATTTTGAAGCGGAAGCGCGGCGGGTGATTATGCCGGCCGCGGAGGAAACGCGTCGTCCGTCAAGGGCGGCCACAAAAACAAGCAAGGCATAGAAGCAACAATGAATGTCGCTGTTCGCAGTCACGCCACCGCCAAACAGGCTTCTGAACATTTCGACGTGCTGATCGTCGGCGCCGGCATCTCCGGCATCGGCAGCGCCTATCACATCGAGAAGCAGCTTCCGGGCACGAGCTATGTCATCCTGGAGACGCAGGCGACGTTCGGCGGCACCTGGAGCACGCATCGTTATCCCGGCATCCGCTCGGACAGTGATCTCCATACGTTCGGCTATAGCTTCAAGCCCTGGGTCGGGCCGCCGATCGCGACCGCCGAAGAAATCCTCACCTATATGAAAGAGGTGATCGACGACAACGGTATCGCCAAGCACATCCGCTACAAGCACAAGATCAATTCCGCCAGCTGGTCGAGCGAGCAGAATCTCTGGACTATTGAGGCGGTGACGACCGACACCGGCGAGCCGAGGACGTTCACGGCGAACTTCCTCTGGATGTGCCAGGGCTATTACCGTCATTCGGAAGGCTACACGCCGGAATGGAAGGGCACCGATCGCTTCAAAGGCCGCATCGTCCATCCGCAGACATGGCCCGATGACGTCGACCTCACGAACAAGAAGGTCGTTGTGATCGGCTCGGGCGCCACAGCGGCGACGCTGGTGCCGAACATCGCTGACCAATGTGCGCATGTCACCATGCTGCAGCGTTCGCCGACTTATTTTCGCCTCGGCCGCAACGCCATCGAGATCGCGGAGGAACTGCGCCGGCTTCAGGTCGATGAGGCCTGGATCCACGAGATCGTTCGGCGCAAGATCCTGTTCGAGCAGGATGCCTTCACGAAACTCTGCGTGTCCAAGCCAGAACAGGTCAAGAAGGACCTGATCGGCCAGATCAGCGCGGTGCTCGGTCCCGACTACGACGTCGGGACGCATTTCACGCCGACTTACCGGCCGTGGCGGCAGCGCATTGCCTTCGTGCCCGATGCCGATCTGTTCAAGGGCATCGCCAGCGGCAAGGCCTCCGTCGTAACCGACGAGATCGAATGCTTCGTCGAGAACGGCATTCAGCTCAAGTCCGGCAAGCTGCTGGAAGCCGATGTCATCGTCACCGCGACTGGCTTCAATCTCGCGGCGCTCGGCGACATCGCCTTCGAGGTCGACGGCAAGCCGCTCGCCTTCGGCGATACCGTCACCTATCGCGGCATGATGTTCACGGGCGTTCCGAACATGGTCTGGGTGTTCGGCTATTTCCGCGCCAGCTGGACGTTGCGCGTCGATCTCGTCGCCGACTTCGTCTGCCGGCTGCTCGGCCATATGAAGACCAAGGGCGCCAAGAAGGTCGAGGTGCGCTTGCGTGCCGAAGACCACAACATGCCGATCCTGCCCTGGATCGATCCGGAAAACTTCAACCCCGGCTACATGATGCGCAACATGGATCTGTTGCCCAAGCGCGGCGACAAGCCGGAATGGCAGCACAGCCAGGATTACTGGACGGAGAAGGACGAGATCCCGAAGACGGATCTGGATGACAAGGCGTTTGTGTACGGGTGAGGGCGTCCGGGGGTGTAAGGGGCGGTAACGATTGCCACATCCTCCACTGTCGTCCCCGCGAAGGCGGGGGCCCATAACCACAGGGAGTAGTTATGGAGCGCTGCTAACTCCGAGCCTTCGCCAAACATCGGCTGTGGCTACGGGTCCCGGATCTGCGCTTCGCTTGTCCGGGACGCGTGGGATCAGTAGCGCACCAACTCATCCGCACTGCGCTCACGAGTTCTTTCGCGTCGCATTCGCCGCAATCGCCGCCGCCGCCGTCCGGTTCTCCACGCCGAGTTTTGCGTAGATCTGCTCGAGATGCTTGTCGACCGTGCGCGGGCTGAGGCCCAGGATTTGCGCGATGTCGCGATTGGTCTTGCCCTTGCTGAGCCAGGCCAGCACCTCGCCCTCGCGGGTGGTGAGGCCGAGCTCGCTGGTGAATTCTGGCGGCAGCGCGGTGCCGGACTCCCTGGAGAGCCGCAGCAGGAACTCGTTCGGCGCGGTTTCGCCCATGTAATAGAGCCGAAGCTGGGGATTGTCGGGCAAGCAAGCCGCCTGGGATTTCGAGCTGCCCTTGGCCCTGGCCTGCTCCAGCCATTGCAGCAGCGATGGCGGCAGGACGAAGTCGTCAGCCTGTGCGCCGTGATGATCGGACAGCAGCTTCTGCGCCTGCGGCGTTGCCCACAGCAGATTGCCATGGCGGTCGACCGCGAACAGGAAGCGGCCGGAGACGTCGAGCGCGGCGCGCGCACTCTGGGTCAGCCGGGCATTGCCGAGATGGACGCGGATGCGCGCCAGCATCTCCTCGATCACGATCGGCTTTGTCACGTAATCGACGCCGCCGGCCTCGAGCCCGCGCACGATATGCTCGGTTTCGGCGAGGCCCGTCATGAAGATCACGGGGACATTGGCAAGACCCGCATCGCGCTTGAGCCGACGGCAGGTCTCGAAGCCGTCGATGCCGGGCATCACGGCATCGAGCAGAACGATATCGGGCGTGATCTGGTCGATGATGCGTATCGCGGCCGCGCCGTCGAGCGCCACCATCACCGTCATGCCGGCGCCGTCCAGCGCGTCGGTGAGCAGCCGCAGCGTCTCGGGAGAGTCATCCACGACGAGCGCGACGTCACGCTTTTTCGACTCAATGTTCATGCGCATGCAACGTCTTCAATGTGGCCATGTACTGCTCGAGATCGAAGCGGTCGACCAGCGACCGCATCTGTGCGACGAAGTCGGTGTGCTCCGGATGCTCGCTGCCGATCTCGTCCAGCTTCAATTGGATGCCCTTGACGTAGCCGATCTGGCCGAGCCCGATCAGCGCCTCGATGTGCCGCGCCGGCGGCCTCGATCCGCTTTCGAGGCGCCAGAACGGCACCGCGATCTCGTCCGAGCCGTATTGCCATTCGATCTTGAGGAGCTGGCGGATCGTCTCCAGGAGCCTCGGGATGTCGATCGGCTTCATCAAATAGCCGTCATGGAAGGGCTGCGCCAGCGGCGCCCCGTGGGCCTCGATCGCGCTGGCCGACACCATCAGGATGCGGGCCTGGTGATGGCCGCTCGCGCGCAAGGCCTCCGCGACGGCCCAGCCGTCCATGGCGGGCATCGAGATGTCGAGCAGGAACAGATCGGGCCGGCAATGCTGCGCCAATGCGAGGCAGCCGGGGCCATCCGGCGCGCTGAGCAGGATGAAGCCGAGCGGGGTCAGCACCTCGCGCAGGAGGTCGCGATGCACGGGGTCGTCGTCGGTGATGAGGATGGTCTTGCGCGCGCCGTGATAGCCGGAGACCGGGGCCTCCACCGGCGCGATGAGCTGCGGATTGGTGACCTCCGAGAGCAGGATCTTGACCTTGAACGTTGAGCCGGTGCCGACCGTGCTCATGACCTTGATATCGCCGCCCATTACGCCGGCGAGCAGACGGCTGATGGTCAGGCCGAGGCCGGTGCCGGTTTGCGGCTGCGAGACGCCGAGCGCACCGCGCTCGAACGGCGCGAAGATGCGTTCGAGATCGTCGCCCTGGATGCCGGGACCGGTGTCGATCACTTCGAACTCGGCAACGGGGCTGCGATAGTGCACCACGAACTGCACGCTGCCGGTCTGGGTGAACTTGATGGCGTTCGAGAGCAAATTGATCAACACTTGGCGCAGCCGCTTCTCGTCGGCATAGACCACCAGCGGTAAATACGCCGGCCGCCTGAACACGAAATCGATGCCCTTGGCAGCGGCCTGAAGGCGGAACATGCCGACCACCTGATCGAGGAACTCGCTGAAGCGCACCTCGTCGCGCGACAGATACAGCCGTCCCGCCTCGATCTTGGAGATGTCCAGAATGCCGTCGATCAGGCCGGAGAGGTGGTCGGCGCTACGACGGACGACGCGGACCTGGTCGCGCGGCTTGGTGTTGAGCGTCGTGTCCTGCTCCAGGAGCTGGGCATAGCCGCTGATCGCGTTCAGCGGTGAACGCAGCTCGTGGCTCAGGCCCACCACGTAGCGGCTCTTGGCGAGGTTGGCGGATTCGGCGACTTCCTTGGCGCGCTGCAGCTCGGCGTCGGTGCGCTTGTGCGCGTCGATCTCCTGGATCAGCAGCGCGGTCTGCCGTCGCGTCTCGGCTTCCGCCGCGCGGCGGCTCTGCTGCGCCAGGACGAACAGCCACGCCACCACGCCGATGATGATGCTGAGGGAGAAGAACACCTTCCAGAGCACGTCGGAGACGAGCGCGTTCTCGCCATGCACGCTCGCCGAGGTCTGCAGATAGATCAGGCCCAGCACCAGCGCGACGAGGCCGGCGGAGACCACGAACACGCCGACATAGTGGCCGAGTTGCGAGTTGATGCGCGCGTAGATCGGCTGCGGCATCAGCTTGCCCAGCGTCTCCGATACCTGCGCCTGGATCCGCGCGTGCGGCTTGCAGAGATCGTGGCAGCGGGCATCCAGCGAGCAGCACAGAGAGCAGATCGGGCCGGCATAAGCGGGGCACGAGGCCATGTCCTCCGGCTCGAACGCGTGCTCGCAGATGCAGCACTGGATCGCCTCGATGTCCTGCCAGCTCCGTTTCGGCTTGCGCGCGATGTAGTATTTGCCGTCCGTGGTCCAGGCAATCAACGGTGCGGTGAGGAAGGCAACCGCCAGCGCTATGAAGGCCGACAGCGCCTTCGCGGTCGGCCCGAACAGGCCGTAAAAGGCACTGATCGAGACAATGGTCGCGATCGTCATCGCACCCACGCCGACCGGATTGACGTCGTAGAGATGCGCGCGTTTGAATTCGATCTGCTGTGGCCGCAATCCAAGCGGCTTGTTGACGATGAGATCCGCGACCAGCGCACCGACCCAGGCGATCGCGACGTTCGAATAGAGCGCGAGCGTCTGCTCCAGCGCCTTGTAGACGCCGATCTCCATCAACAGCAGCGCCACGATGACGTTGAAGACCAGCCAGACGACGCGGCCGGGATGGCTGTGGGTCAGGCGCGAGAAGAAGTTCGACCAGGCGATCGAGCCGGCATAGGCGTTGGTGACGTTGATCTTCACCTGGGACAGGATCACGAACGTGCCGGTCAACGCCAGCGCGAGGTCAGGCTGCGACAGCACATAGCGGAACGCTTCGAGATACATATGGGCGGGCTCGGCGGCCTCCTCGGGCGGCACCCCGTGGCTGAGCGCGAAGAAGGCGAGGAACGAACCCGCGAGGAGCTTCAGCGCGCCCAGCACGATCCAGCCCGGTCCTGCGCTCATCAGCGCCACCCACCAGGAGGTTTTGGACGCGCGGCGGTCGCGCGGCAAAAATCGCAGGAAGTCGACCTGCTCGCCGATCTGCGCCACCAGCGAAAACACCACCGAGGCCGCGACCCCGAACAGCAGCAAGTCGAAATGCCCGTTGAGGTCGCCGTGCTCGCCCGAGAACTTTCGCCACTCCGTGAAGGAATGCGGGTTGTGCCAGGCGATCGCCGCGAACGGAATGATGTGGAGCACGATCCACAGCGGCTGCGTCCACAATTGGAAGCGGCTGATCAGCGTGATGCCGTAGGCCACCAGCGGGATGATGACGACGGCGCTGATGAGATAGCCGATCGGCCGCGGAATCCCGAAGCACATCTCGAGCGCGGACGCGAGGATCACGGCTTCGATCGCAAAGAAGATGAAGGTGAAGGACGCGTAGATCAGCGAGGTGACGGTGGACCCGATATAGCCGAAGCCGGCGCCGCGCGTGAGAAGGTCGATGTCGATGCCGCATTTGGCGGCATAATAGGCGATTGGTACGCCACAGCAGAAGATAATGGTCGAGACCACGAGGATGGCGGCGGCCGCGTTGGTGACGCCATAGTTCAGCGTGATGGTGCCGCCGATCGCCTCCATCGCCAGGAACGAGATCGCGCCCAGCGCCGTATTGGCGACCCGGGCGGCGGACCAGCGGCGCGCGCTCTTCGCCGTGAAGCGCAGCGCATAGTCCTCCAGCGTCTGGTTGGCGACCCATTGGTTGTACTGGCGCCTGACGCGGTCGATTCGCTGCCGCCCTGCCACGCTCTACCCCACTCCTGATACGGACCCGGAGCCCTCGCAAATTCCGTACCAAAAGCCTACGTCGGCATTTTGCGGTGCAGTATACGCGATCTTGCGTATGCTGGCGCTCCATCAATCCGAGCCATCCTCACGGCACCAATCGCGTGTCCTCGAACAAAAGTGGGGTGCTCATGTCAGACGAACCAAACAAGGGCCTTTTGTCGCCGCTCCGGCGCAAACTATTGATGGGAATGGCCGCCGTGCCCGCCATCACGATGCTCCCGCGGGCGTCCTTTGCGCAGGCTCCCGCGACCTCGGCGGTCAACACCACCGGCCTTGCGGTCACCGACACCGAGGTCACGGTCGGCATCCTGCACTCGGCGACCGGCACCATGGCCATCTCCGAGACCGGGTCGATCGAGGCCGAAAAGCTCGCCATCGAGCAGATCAATGCCGCCGGCGGCGTGCTCGGCCGCAAGATCAAGTTCATCCAGGAAGACGGCGCCAGCGACTGGCCGACCTTTGCGGAAAAGGCCAAGAAGCTGCTGGTCAACGACAAGGTCGCGGCGATCATGGGCTGCTGGACCTCGGCCTCGCGCAAGGCGGTGCTGCCGGTCATGGAGCAGTATAACGGCATGCTCTATTACCCGACCTTCTACGAAGGCCTCGAGCAGTCCAAGAACGTCATCTACACCGGTCAGGAAGCGACCCAGCAGATTCTCGCCGGCCTGAACTGGATCGCCAAGGAAAAGGGCGCCAAGTCGTTCTTCTTCATCGGCTCCGACTACATCTGGCCGCGCACCTCGAACAAGATCGCGCGCAAGCACGTCGAGAACGTGCTGAAGGGCAAGGTGGTCGGCGAGGAGTACTATCCGCTCGGCAACACCCAGTTCAACTCGGTCATCAACAAGATCAAGCTGACCAAGCCCGACGTGATCTTCACCGACGTCGTGGGCGGCTCCAACGTCGCCTTCTACAAGCAGCTCAAGGCCGCCGGCATCGACCTCTCCAAGCAGGCGCTGCTGACGATCTCGGTGACCGAAGACGAGATCGACGGCATCGGCGGCGAGAACATCGCGGGCGCCTATGCCTGCATGAAGTACTTCCAATCGCTCGACAATCCGAACAACAAGGCGTTCGTGCCGGCGTTCAAGAAGGCGTGGGGCGAGAAGACAGTGATCGGAGACGTCACCCAGGCTGCCTATCTCGGCCCGTGGCTGTGGAAGTTGACGGTGGAGAAGGCGGGCTCCTTCGACGTCGACAAGATCGCGGCGGCCTCGCCCGGCGTCGAGTTCAAGGGCGCGCCGGAAGGCTATGTGCGCATCCACGAGAACCATCATCTCTGGTCGAAGACCCGGGTGGGGCGCGCCAAGCTCGATGGCCAGTTCGAGCTGATCTATGAGACCGCCGATCTCGTCGAGCCGGATCCGTTCCCGAAGGGCTACCAGTAAGAAGCGCTCCCAGTCGCGCTTTCGTCCAAATACCAAGCCTCTCCCTGGCGTGGACAGCAAATCCACGCCCAAGACCCCCGCGTCGCGAACCTGCATCGCGACGCGGGACCCTTATCCCCGACGGAGGACATCGATGTTCGGCGACTACTCGCTTGGTGACCTTGGCTCCATCTTCGTCATGCAGGGCTTTGCAGGACTGATCCTGTTCTCGGTCTACGTCCTGATGGCGCTCGGGCTTGCCATCATCTTCGGCCAGATGGGCGTCATCAACATGGCCCATGGCGAGTTCATGATCCTCGGCGCCTACGTCACCTGGATGACCTCGAACGTCTTCCAGTCCTATTTGCCGGGCTTGTTCAGCGGCTATTTCTTCCTTGCGATGATCCTGGCCTTTGTCGCATCCGGCGCATTGGGGATGCTGGTGGAGTGGGTGCTGATACGGCATCTCTACAAGCGCCCGCTGGATACGCTGCTTGCCACCTGGGGGCTCAGCCTGATGCTGCAGCAGGCCTATCGCTCCGTGTTCGGCGCGCGTGAGGTCGGGGTCGAGCTGCCGCAATGGATGCTGGGCTCGCTGCACGTCACCGACAGCATCGAAGTGCCGATCAACGGCGTCTTCGTGATGTGTCTCACAGTGTTGATCACTCTCTCGGTCGCGTACGTCATGTACATGTCGCGCTGGGGCCGCCAGGTCCGTGCGGTGGTGCAGAACCGCATCATGGCCGGAGCGGTCGGCATCAACACCGAGAAGGTCGACCGCTACACCTTCGGGCTTGGTTGCGGCATCGCCGGTATCGCCGGAAGCGCCTTCACCATGATCGGCTCGACCGGGCCGACCTCCGGACAGCTCTACATCGTCGATACGTTCCTGGTCGTCGTATTCGGCGGCGCGGCCAGCCTGCTCGGCACCATCGCCTCCGCGTTCTCGATCTCGCAGACGCAATCGACGCTCGAATTCTTCATGTCGGGCTCGATGGCCAAGGTCCTGACGCTGCTCGCTGTCGTCGGCATCCTGATGCTGCGGCCGCAGGGTCTCTTCGCCCTCAAAGTCCGCAAGTAAGGAGAAGCAGGCAAGTCATGATCATCAACTCACGCTTCTTCAATCGCTCCGAGCTCATCGGCTTCATTGTTCTGGCCGCCGTGCTGTTCGTGATTCTGCCGCTGTCGCTGGATGTGTTCCGCCTCAACCTGGTTGCGAAATACCTCACCTACGCCTTTGTCGCGCTCGGCCTCGTGCTGTGCTGGGGCTATGGCGGCATCTTGAGCCTCGGCCAGGGCGTGTTCTTCGGTCTCGGCGGCTACTGCATGGCGATGTTTCTCAAGCTGGAGGCTTCCAGCGTCGAGAACACGAAGATCCAGTCGACGCCCGGCATCCCCGATTTCATGGACTGGAATCAGATCACTTCGCTGCCGCTGTTCTGGCAACCATTCCACAGCCTCACCTTCACCATCCTCGCCATCATCCTGGTCCCCGGCCTGTTCGCGCTGATCATCGGCACCGCGATGTTCAAGCGCCGTGTCGGCGGCACCTATTTCGCGATCATCACCCAGGCCGTCGCCGCCATCCTCACCATCCTGATCGTCGGACAGCAGGGCTACACCGGCGGCATCAACGGCATGACCGACCTGCGCACCCTCAAGGGCTGGGACATCCGGCCCGACCACGCCAAGGTCATCCTGTACTTCGTCGAGGTGGTGCTGCTGTTCGCCTGCATCGGCATCGCGCAGTTCATCCGCCTGACCAAGCTCGGCCGCATCCTGGTGGCGATGCGCGAACAGGAGGATCGCGTCCGCTTCTCCGGCTACAGCGTCGCCAACTTCAAGATCTTTGCCTTCTGCATGGCCGCGGTCTTCGCCGCGATCGGCGGCGCCATGTTCGCACTCAATGTCGGTTTCATGTCGCCGTCCTTTGTCGGCATCGTGCCGTCGATCGAGATGGTGATCTACACCGCGGTCGGCGGACGCATGTCGATCTTCGGCGCGATCTGGGGCGCCATCCTGGTGAATTTCGCCAAGACCAGCCTGTCGGAATCCTTCCCGCAACTCTGGCTGTTCGGCCTCGGCGCGCTGTTCATCGCAGTCGTGCTCGCCTTCCCGAACGGTTTGTCCGGGCTCTGGGCCGATTACGTGCAGCCGCGCATCGACCGACTGTTCGCCTCTCGCAAGCGGAAGCCGGGCTGGAACGACAATTCGGTCGCCGACGGCGCACCGGCAGAGTGAGGAAGCCATCATGCTCGTTGGACACCAGCCCAAGGAATTCCTGCTCGCTGTCTCCGGACTGACCGTCTCGTTCGACGGGTTCAAGGCGGTCAATGATCTCTCCTTTTACGTCGAGGAGAACGAGATCCGCGTCATCATCGGTCCCAACGGCGCCGGCAAGACCACGGTGCTCGATCTGATCTGCGGCAAGACCAAGGCGACCTCGGGCTCGATCCAGTTTCGTGGCAAGGAGCTCACGAAGATGAAGGAAAACGAGATCGTGCAGACCGGCGTCGGGCGCAAATTCCAGACGCCGTCCGTGTTCGAGGATCTCACCGTGTTCGAGAACCTCGAGATCTCGTTTCCGCGCGGCCGCACCGTGTTCGGCTCGCTGACCTTTCAGCGCGACCAACTGGTGAAGGACCGGGTCGAGGAGGTCGCGGAGATGATCTTCCTCAAGGACAAGCTCAACACTTATGCCGACGAGCTCAGCCATGGCCAGAAGCAATGGCTCGAGATCGGCATGCTGCTGATCCAGGACCCTGATTTGCTGATGCTGGATGAGCCGGTCGCCGGAATGAGCGTGTCCGAGCGCGCCAAGACCGCCGAGCTCCTCAACCGCATCATCAAGAACCGCTCGGTGCTGGTGATCGAGCACGACATGAAGTTTGTCGAGGACATCGCCCACAAGGTCACCGTGCTGCACCAGGGCCAGATCCTCTCCGAGGGGACCATGGAGAAGGTGAAGAACGATCCCAAGGTCATTGAAGTGTATCTGGGGCACTGACGATGGTGAAAACCAATGAGTCCGTCGAGGCATCGACGGTGCACCTCTCCCCTTGTGGGAGAGGTCGGATCGCATCGTCAGATGCGATCCGGGTGAGGGGTATCTCTCCGCAGATCAAGCTGCCGCTCGGATCCGCTGATGCATACCCCTCATCCGTCGCGGGCTCCGCCCGCGCCACCTTCTCCCACAAGGGGAGAAGGAAGACGTACCGAGCCTAGGAGCACGCTGATGCTGGCAATTTCCGATCTCCACGTCGCCTACGGCCAGAGCGAGGTGCTGCACGGGCTCAACGTCAAGGTCGCGCCCAACGAGATCGTGGCGATCATGGGCCGCAACGGCATGGGCAAGACCACGTTGATGAAGTCGCTGATGGGCATCCTGCCGGCCAGGAGCGGCTCGGTGACCATGGACGGCGCCGAGCTCGGTAACCTCAAGAGCTACGAGCGCGTCGCCAAGGGCCTCGCCTATGTGCCGCAGGGCCGCATGATCTTCTCCACCATGACGGTGAAGGAGAACATCGAGACCGGCCTCGTCGTTGCGGGCGAATCCGAGGTGCCCGGCGACATCTACGAATTGTTTCCGGTCCTGCTCGAGATGAAGGGCCGCCGCGGCGGCAATCTCTCCGGCGGCCAGCAGCAGCAGCTCGCGATCGCGCGTGCGCTCGCAACCAAGCCAAAAGTCCTGCTGCTGGATGAGCCGACCGAAGGCATCCAGCCTTCCATCATCAAGGAGATGGCGCGGACCCTGAAACGCATCCGCGACGAGAAGGGGCTCTCGATCGTCGTGTCCGAGCAGGTCCTGAGCTTCGCGCTCGACATTGCCGACCGCGTGCTGGTGATCGAGAACGGCGAGATCGTGCGCGACGATCCGCGCCACGCCGTCGATGCCGCACAGGTCTCGAAATATCTGTCCGTCTAACCAACCGTGTAAAAGGGGAGCATCTCGATGCCAGAGACACTGATCAAGGTCGATCTGACCAAATCGGCTTACGAAAATGACATGGTACACAACCGCTGGCACCCCGACATCCCGATCGTGGCCTGGGTCAATCCCGGCGACGATTTCATCATCGAGACCTATGACTGGACCGGCGGCTTCATCAAGAACAACGATTCCGCCGATGACGTGCGCGACATCGACTTGTCGATCGTGCACTTTCTGTCGGGTCCGATCGGCGTCAAGGGCGCCGAGCCCGGCGATCTCCTCGTCGTCGATCTGCTCGACGTCGGCCCGATGAAAGAGAGCCTGTGGGGCTTCAACGGCTTCTTCTCCAAGCAGAATGGCGGCGGCTTTCTCACCGACCATTTCCCGCTGGCGCAGAAATCGATCTGGGACATCAAGGGCCTCTACACCTCGTCCCGACACGTGCCCGGCGTAAATTTCGCCGGCCTGATCCATCCCGGCCTGATCGGCTGTCTGCCCGATCCAAAGATGCTGGAGACCTGGAACAAGCGCGAGTCCGAGTTGATCTCGACCAATCCGACCCGCGTGCCGGGCCTTGCCAATCCGCCGTTCGCGCCGACCGCCCATGGCGGCCGTGCCAAGGGCGACGTGAAAGCCAAGATCGGCGCGGAAGGTGCGCGCACGGTGCCGCCGCGCGAGCATGGCGGCAATTGCGACATCAAGGATCTCTCGCGCGGCTCGAAGATCTACTTCCCGGTCTATGTGCCGGGGGCAGGTCTTTCGATGGGCGATTTGCACTTCAGCCAGGGTGACGGCGAGATCACCTTCTGCGGCGCCATCGAGATGGCGGGATGGCTGCATCTGAAGGTCGAGGTGATCAAGGACGGCATGTCGAAATACGGCATCAAGAACCCGATCTTCAAGCCGTCCCCGATCACGCCGAACTACAAGGACTATCTGATCTTCGAAGGCATCTCGGTGGATGAAGCCGGCAAGCAGCACTATCTCGATGTTCACATCGCCTATCGCCAGGCCTGTCTCAACGCCATCGAATACCTGAAGAAGTTCGGCTACTCCGGCGCACAGGCCTATTCGATCCTCGGCACCGCGCCATGTCAGGGCCACATCTCCGGCGTGGTCGACGTGCCCAACGCCTGCGCCACGCTGTGGCTGCCGACCGAGATCTTCGACTTCGACGTGATGCCGTCGGCGGCAGGTCCCATCAAGCACATCACCGGCGATATCCAGATGCCGATCTCGCCGGACAAGTAGTCGGTGCGCTCCCTCTCCCCGTCCTTACGGGGAGAGGGTTGAGGTGAGGGGCTATCTCTGCACGAACGGTGCAAGCGAGCTCCGTTGAACAGGCAAGAGCGTAGGGATGATGCGATGCCGGTCTATGAATATCTCTGTGACGATTGCGGTCCGTTCAAGGACCTGCGCCCGATGGCCGAGTGCGACGATCCACAAAGCTGCCCGCATTGCGAGACCATGGCGCCGCGCGTCATTCTGACCGCGCCGAATTTCTTCTGCATGCCATCAGACAAGCGCAAGGCACACGCCATCAACGAGCGCAGCTCGCACGCGCCGCAGACGCTCGCGCAATACAAGGCCTCGCACGGTCCCGGCTGCGGCTGCTGCTCTTCGGGCAAGACCGTGAAGGACAAGAACGCGATCGACAAGAAGAAGCCGGCGCGGCTGGTGACCAAGACGAAGAGCGGCGCCAAGGGCTTTCCGACTGCGCGGCCGTGGATGATCAGCCACTAACGCACCTCAAACCAATAAACGACAGGAGCGCCCAACATGCTTCACGGTGACATTTCCAGCAGCAACGACACGGTGGGCGTCGCCGTGGTGAACTACAAGATGCCCCGCCTGCACACCAAGGCCGAGGTGCTCGACAATGCCCGCAAGATCGCCGACATGTTGGTGGGCATGAAGGCCGGCCTGCCCGGCATGGACCTCGTGATCTTTCCCGAATATTCCACGCAAGGCATCATGTACGACTCCAAGGAGATGTACGAGACGGCGTGCGCCGTGCCCGGCGAGGAGACCGCGATCTTCGCCGGGGCCTGCCGCAAGGCAAAAGTGTGGGGCGTGTTCTCGCTGACCGGCGAGCGACATGAGGAGCATCCGCACAAGGCACCCTACAACACCCTGATCCTGATGAACGACAAGGGCGAGATCGTGCAGAAGTATCGCAAGATCATGCCATGGGTGCCGATCGAGGGCTGGTATCCCGGCAATTGCACCTATGTCTCCGACGGCCCGAAGGGGATGAAGGTCAGCCTGATCATCTGCGACGACGGCAACTTTCCGGAGATCTGGCGTGATTGTGCCATGAAGGGCGCCGAGTTGATCGTGCGCTGCCAGGGCTACATGTATCCGGCCAAGGAGCAGCAGGTCCTTATTTCCAAGGCGATGGCGTGGGCCAACAACGTCTATGTCGCGGTCGCCAATGCCGCCGGTTTCGACGGCGTCTACTCCTATTTCGGCCACTCCGCGATCATCGGCTTCGATGGCCGTACGCTCGGCGAGTGCGGCGAGGAGGATTACGGCATCCAGTACGCCCAGCTGTCGAAACATCTGATCCGTGACGCGCGCCGCAACGGCCAGTCACAGAACCATCTCTACAAGCTGGTCCACCGCGGCTACACCGGCATGATCAATTCCGGCGAAAGCCCGCGCGGCGTCGCGGCGTGCCCCTATGACTTCTACAAGAACTGGATCAAGGATCCCGAAGGCACGCGTGACATGGTCGAGGCGATGACCCGCTCGACCCCCGGCACCGACGAATGTCCGATCGACGGCATCCCGAATGGGTCGTCGCCGAGCAATTACTGAGCCCCTGCCGGCACCATGAGTTGGACGGTCACCCCTTGATGTGAACGGCGGTCCACAAGTGCGCGAACGTTCTGATGCGTCCGTATGTGCGCGGAATGGGAATGGCGCTCGGCAAAACCGTGGCGCGGTTACAACATGGACTGTTGAATCTGCCCGAGTTGGGGTCCATTTGGGCGGATTCTCGATGCCCCGTAGTTCTACCGCCCATCCTCTTCGCCTAAGTTCCCCGCGGCGCCGCTGGGGAGCGCCGCGGGGTGGGGAACGAGCGTGGGGGCTTGGTTGCGATCGAGCGGGGGGAGTTGCCCGCGCCGGAGTGCTGCGGCAAAGCGCGCGGCATTCGGGGCCGGCCTCGTCGTGACCGCGATCGCTGTGGCGAGCCCGGTCGGGGCCCAGCAGGTTTTCAACGGATCACAGACCACACCGAACGGCACCGTCAACGGCGGGGGCGGCGTCTGGGACAACACGACGACCAACTGGACCGACGTCTTTGGCGCGACCAGCACCGCCTATGATCCCGCGTCAGCCGGCACGCTGTTCGGAAGTAGCGCTCCCTCGACGCCGGCGACGGGCGGCACGGTGACGGTTACGCCGGGCGGCGTGCAACTCACCAGCCTCGTGGGCTTCGACCTCACCGCCGACGGCTCGATCTATACCATTCAGGGCGGCGACCTCAGGCTGGCTGCGGGCGGCACCACGTTCGTCACCAACGATGTGACCGGCACCAGCGATCCCTCGGCCGCGATCGTTTCGCGTATCGTCGGCAGCGACGGCATCAATGTTCAGGGACCAGGTACCCTGGCGCTGTTCGGCGCGAACTCCTATACCGGCGGCACCTTCATCTGCAATTGCGGATCCCTGCAGCTCGGTGACGCGACCCACACTGCGAGCATGGTCGGCGCCGTCACCAACGAGGGCCTCTTCAGCATCGTCAATGCCGACACGTCGGGAATCACGTCGATCCTGAACGCCTTCTCCGGCACGACGATGTTCCTCAACGCAAGCTCCGCCAGCTCGATCGTGATCACCAACAACGGCCAGGTCTATTTCGGCGATCCGCTCGGGGGTGGAGCCGACACCGCGACGGCCGGTCGGGCCACCATCATCAATGACAGCGGCCTGATCGGCTTCTTCGGACGGACTAATGCAGGCGCGGCCAACATCACCAACCAGAATGGCGGCGGCACGATATTCATCGAGCAATCTTCGGCGGGCTCGGCGACGATCGTGAACAAGGATTTTGGCGGGACCGTGTTCGGGACGTTCGCCGGCTCCGACACGGCGACCGCCGGCAATGCAACCATCATCAATGAAGCTGATGGTCTCACCGATTTCGGCGCGTTCACCACGGCCGGCAATGCCACAATCATCACCAAGGACGGCGGCAGGACCGAATTCTTCGACAACTCCACCGGCGGCAACGCACGCTTCATCACCACCGGGACCGGCGTCGTCGATTTCGGTGGAGGCACCGGTCCGGCCGGCGATGGTCGCATCACCGCAGGATCGATCGAAGGCAGCGGCTTCTACTACATCGGCGGCGGCAATACCCTCGTCGTCGGCGGTAACAACCTCTCGACCGAGGTCAGCGGCGTCATCGGTGATACCTGCGGTTGCGGTCCCGTCGGCCCCGGCTCGCTGGAAAAGGTCGGCAGCGGCACGTTGATCCTCTCGGGCGCGAATACCTACACCGGCACGACCACGGTGAACGGCGGCATCCTGCGGGTCGATGGTGACATCTCGCAGTCGAGCCTGACCACCGTGAATGCCGGTGGTGCCTTGTTCGGCGCCGGAATCGTTGGCAATACCCTCATCGCCAACGGCGGCATCTATGCGCCCGGCGACGGCGGCCCGGGCTCGAGCATGCAGGTTCAGGGCGATCTCACCCTTCAGTCCGGCTCGGTCTATGTGGTGCAGGTCGGTAGCGGATCCAGCACGAGCCACGCGCTCGTCACCGGCAATGTCGCGCTGGACGGCACTGTCGGCGTCGCGCTGTATCCGGGCGCCGCGGTGATGAAGCACTATTCGATCATGAACTTCTTCGGCACCTCCGGCGGGAATTTTTCGGGCGTTGCCGCGCCGGGTGGCCTCATCGGCACGACGAGCGTCGGATCGAACGAGGTCTTCCTCGATTTCACGCTGAACTACGGCGCGAAATACGCGCTCAACGTCAACCAGCAGAACGTTGCCACGACGCTTCAGAAATTCTTCAACACCAACGGCTTCCTGCAGGCCGAACTCGCGGGTCTTGGTCCCGGGGGCCTGACGCAGGCCTCGGGTGAATCCGCAACGGGATCGCAGCAGACGACGTTCAATGCGATGAACCTGTTCATGAGCCTGTTGACCGACGTCTTCAGCTCTGGACGCAGCGGCACGGCTGGCGCCTCGTCATTTGCCGCGGACGCGAATGCGCGCGACAAGAGCGCGCGCGACGCCTTCGCCTCGATTTACCGCAAGGCACCGGCAGCAACCTTCGAGCAGCGCTGGGATGTGTGGACGGCCGGCTATGGCGGCTCGCAGACCACGGACGGCAATTCCGGCCTCGGCTCGAACAACACGAGCAGCAGTGTCTACGGCACTGCCGTGGGCCTCGATTACCGCTTCTCGCCGTCGACGATTGCGGGCTTTGCTCTCGCAGGGGGCGGCACCGCCTTCAACGTCAACGGGCTCGGTTGGGGGCGCTCCGATCTATTTCAGGCCGGCGCCTTCGTGCGTCATACGGCCGGACCGGCCTACATCACAGCGGCGCTCGCCTATGGCTGGCAGGACGTCACGACCAACCGCGTCGCAACGGCTGCCGGTTATGACCAGCTGCGTGCGCAGTTCAACGCCAACGCGATCTCGGGCCGCATCGAGGGCGGCTATCGCTATGCCATGCAGTGGGCTGGCGTCACGCCGTATGCGGCGCTCCAGGCCACCTTGTTCAGCCTTCCGACCTATGCAGAGGCTGCCGTGGTCGGCAGCAACGTCTTCGCGCTCAACTATGCCGCCAAGGACGTCACCAGCACGCGCACCGAACTCGGCCTGCGCGCGGACAGATCGTTTGCCGCGGCCGGTGGCCTCATGACCCTGCGCGGCCGCCTCGCCTGGGCGCATGACTACAATCCGGACCGCACTGTCGGCGCGGTGTTCCAGACCCTGCCGGGTTCGGCTTTCGTCGTGAACGGTGCCGCCCAGGCGCGCGATGCGGCGCTGACCACGGCATCAGCGCAGATGAACTGGATGAACGGCTGGTCTGCATCGGCGACGTTCGAGGGAGAGTTCTCGAACCTCACCCGCTCCTACGCCGGCAAGGGCGTCGTGCGCTACGCGTGGTGAGGCATCGTCGCCTCCCTTGAGAGGGAGGATAGGGGAGGCGTCACTGCTTCTTCTGCGGCGGCTTGCGCGGCGGGCGCGGGGCGGCAGTGGGGGCCGGCGTCCCGCTCATCTTGTTGGCGGCCTCGCTGACGTCGAGCAGCGAGCGACGGATGTCCTCGAGGTAGCCGGCCGATTTTTTCCTCATGGTGTCGGCGAGCTCGTGCAGCCCCTGTATCTTCTCGAACAGCTCGTCGGCCTTGCCGTCGACGAAGCCGGGCACCACGCCCTCGAGCTTCGTGACCGCCTTGTCGAAGCCCGCGAAGGCGGTGTCGACCTTGGCCATGACGGAGTCGATTTCGCCACCCTTGCTCCGGAGGTCGGCGGTGTAGTCCTCGAACGTGCGCAGGCCCTCCTTGATCGCGGGGGCGTTGCTGACGATGGTGCGGTCGACACTGTGCAGGGTGTCGACGATGGACTCGGCGTCGCTGAGATCGGCGGTCAGCACGGGGATGCCGTCCGAGTCCAGCGGCACCGGCGGCGCGGAGGGCGCGCCCCCGATCAGCGAGATCGCGGCGACGCCGGTGAGGCCCTGGAACTCGATGCCCGCCACGGTGTCCTTGCGGATCGGCGCGGTGTTGTCGAGCATCACCAGCGCCACGATCCTGCGCGGATTGTCCAGCTTGATCGACAGGATCTGGCCGGCGGGCACGCCGTCGAAATTGACCGGTCCGCCGCGGCGCAGGCCGCTGGCGGACCCGCCTTCGAATACAACGCGCAACTGGCTGCGGCTCTGGATGGTGCGCCATTTCTGCACGCCGAGCAGGCCGCCGAACGCCACGGCAATCACCGCCAGCGTTGCCGTTCCGATCACCAGATTACTCGCGCGTGCCATCAGGCGATTCTACGGCCAAAGCGGGGAAGTTGGAAGAAGCCCCCAATGGTACGTAGGGCGGGTTAGCGAAGCGTAACCCGCCGTTTTCGCCTCAGCAGTCGTATAGTTTGGCGGATTACGCTGGCGCTAATCCGCCCTACGGCTTCAATGCCCGGCAACTCGCCTGGCAGCAGTATTGTTCAGCACGATCAGGGCGTCGACCGCTACGCCCGTCCTGGTGTTGATCAGGAACGGGTTGATGTCGATCGAGGCGATCCGGTCGCCGGCATCCGCGATCAAATTGGACAGGCCGACCAGCGCCTTCACCGCGGAGGTCTCGTGCAGGGCCGGCTTGCCGCGATAGCCGCGCAGCTTGATGCCGGCCTTGGTGCGGCCGATCAGGAGCCGCGCCTCGGCTTCGTCCAGCGGCGCGCCGGCAAGCGCGACGTCTTTCATCAGCTCGATGTCGATGCCGCCGGTGCCGAACAGCACGACAGGTCCCATCTCGGCATCGAGCGAGGCGCCGACGACGAGCTCGAGCTCGGCCTTGACCTGCTGCGCGATCAAAATGCCGTCCAGCTTCGGCTTGCCCTTCAGCTTTGCGACCCGTGCGGTGATGTCGGCGAACGCCGTCTTCACCTCGGCCGGACTGTTCAAGTTCAACACCACGCCGCCGATGTCGGATTTGTGCAGGATCTCGGCGCTGACGAGTTTTGCCACGACCGGAAAGCCGATCTGCTTGGCGATCTTCACCGCCTCGGCCGCGGTCTGTGCGATCGCCTCCTTCGAGATCGGAATGCCATAGGCCTTCAGGAGCTTCTTCGAGGCGACCTCGTCGAGCGCGGCACCGTTCGCTGACTTCAGCGCCTTCTCCAGCACGGCGCGCGCGGCAGGTTTCGAGCTCGGGACGATATCGGGCACCTCCTTGCGCAGCCTGGCGTAGTCGAGCAGCGACTTGATCGCGGTCACCGCCCGGTCCATGCCCTGCATGACCGCGAGATGCGGCAGCGATTTGCGCAAGGTCTTGGTGAACTCGGTGAAGCCGATCGACATCGCGCTGATATAGATCACGGGCTTGCCGCCCTGGCGCGCCATGTCGTCGACGATACGCAAATTGCGCTCGCGAAGCTCGTGCGGGGCTTTCGGCAGCTCGGCATCGACGATGACGATGTCGATATCGGGGTCGTCGATCATCAGCTTGATCGACTTCATGTAGACGGAGGGATCGACCACTGCGGCAAAGCCGGCATCGAGCGGATTGCCGACAATCGACCCCGGGCCGAGCATCCTTGCAAGCTCGGAGCCGACGTGCGGGCTGAGCGGCGCAAAGTTCAGGCCCTCGGCATAGAAGGCGTCCAGCAGCATGCCGCGCTTGCCGCCGGACAGCGTGACCGCCGCGAGCCGGTCGCCTTTGGGCACGCCACAATGAACGAAGCATTCGGTGGTCTCGATCAGCTCGTCGAGGCCGCCGACGCGGATGACGCCTTCGCGCGTTGCAATGGCGTCGAACGTCTCGATCGAGCCTGCAAGCGCACCCGTATGTGCCATCGCCGCGGCGCGGCCACCCTCGGACGCGCCGAGCTTGAGTGCGATCACGGGTTTGCTGGCAGCGCGCGCTGCCTTGCAGGCCTCGCGAAAGGCCTTGGTGTTGCGCACGCCTTCGAGGTAGACGACGATCACCTTGATGCTCGGATCCTCGGCGAAATAGCGCATCAGGTCCGGCGTCTCGAGCCCGGCCTCATTGCCTGATGTCACCATGTAGCCGACGCCGACACCCCGATCCTCCAGCGCTTGGCGGATCGCCATGACGATCGCACCGGACTGTCCTGCGATCGCCACCGCGCCCTGTTCCATGGTGACGATGCGGTCGTCGATGTTGGTGAAAAGCTTCTCGCCGGCGCTCAGATTGCCGAGGCAGTTCGGTCCGGTGACCGCAAGGCCCGTCTCGCGTATCGCCGCTGCAATTCGGCGGCGAGCTTCTGGCTCTCGTCATCCTGCAACTCGCTGAAGCCCGAGGTGACGATGGTGGCCGACCGTGCGCCGGCGGCCGCGGCATCGCGGATCACCTGTACGGCAAAGCGCGCCGGCACCAGCACCAGAACGTGATCCGGCTTTTCCGGGAGGCTCGCAAAATCCTTGTAGCAGGGGACGCCCCAGATGGTTTCCCGCTTGGCGTTGACCGGATAGAGGCCGCCCTCGTAACCGTACTTGATCAGGTTATTCCAGATGCGTTCGGCATAATTGCCGGGCTTGTCGGTCGCGCCCACCAGCACGATGTTGTGCGGGTGCAGCATGGCGTGGATGCCCTTGACGATCTCTCCGGCATCGGGCGATGGAGACCATAGGCGCGGAGAAACCGATGCGGCGGGCACTTGAGCTTCCATGCGCTTCCCTCACTTCTTGTTCTTGTTGCAACGCGCGCCCGCGCGCCGGCTTCGGGGGCTGATCGTGGCCGCTCCATGCCGCGAGACGGAATGGGCAGGATCTGACGATAAGGCTAGCATCACGAGACTTTTGGCGAAAGTGCGAACGGTCCGGCAAGATGCTAGGAAACCGTGACCCTCATTCTTTCAAAATGGTGATCATGCCGCTGCTGTCCATCGTGGTGCCGACCCTCGATCGTCCCGACACGCTTCGCCACGCGCTCGCGACCATGGCGTGCCAGCCTGCGCATGCAGATTGCGAGTTCATCGTTCAGAACAATGGCGGCAATCCCGAGATTGAGAAGATCGTCGCAGACCTCAGGGACGATCGCTTCAGGCATTTTGCCAGCGAGGTCGTTCTGACCATGACGGACAATTGGGAGACGGCGCTCGGCCACGCCTCGGGCGAGTACGTCGCCTTCATCGGCGACGACGACGGGCTGATGCCCTATGCATGCGCCGCGGCATCGGAGATGCTCTCCGGCCGAAACATCGATCTCCTGAGCTGGAGCGCCTACACCTATCACTGGCCGAGCTACTACCATCCAGCCTTCCGCAACCGGCTGCTCGCCGAGATCGACCTCACCTCGTCCGCACAGCGAGTTTCGTCGCGCGACGAACTGAGGCGCATCTTCGGTTTCCAGGCGAACTATGCGCATCTGCCGATGATCTACAATTCGTTCGTCCGCCGCAGCGTCATCGATCGAATGCGTGCGATCGGCGGCCGCTATTTCATCGGTCTATCGCCCGATGTGGCGTCCGGCATCGCCAACGCTGCGCTGACCGACAGTTTCATCCGTCTGTCGCGGCCGCTGAGCATGGCCGGATTCTCGCAGCACAGCACCGGTCACGCGCTGTTCTTCGAGACCACTGATCTGCTCGAGACGCCGCGAGGAGCGCGCGATTTCGGACCTATTGACGAGGATCCCCAACTTCCCGATCTCAACGCGCTCCAGCTCTTCATCGCCAAGGACATGCTTGTCCTCAAGCGTCTGCTGCTGGCGGATCACGACGAGGTGCGGCTCGACTTCAAGGCGCTGGCGCAGGCGCTCGCGACCGACATCAACCATCGGCCGCCCCTGTATGATCGGACCGTGCAGACCATCAGCGAACTCGCGCGCACGCATGGCTTCGACGTCGCCGACATCATCATTCCTGCCCGCCATGCGGACCGGCCGCCACCCGGCCGGGGTGTTCGCGTGACCGGACCGAACCGTGTGGCTTACGAGCTGGATGGTTCTGCGCTTGGGCTCAATTCGATTGCGGATGCAGTGCGCGTGATCGCGCAGTTCGTTCCGGATCAGGGGCCGTTCGATCCGGCCGCTCTGAAGGCTCCCGTGTCCGCGCCGGTCCTCGGCGCAAAGCAGCTCGAATTCGCGCATGGCTGAGCGGGCGTCGCCGCGTTGATCGAGGGATGGAGCGAGCCGGAGCAATGGGGCACCTGGTCCATTGCCAGGAATTGCGTGCTCCGGTTCGAGGTCCATCCCATTCCGTCACGGCCGGTTGAGCTTGTGCTGGCGTGCCGGGCCTTCATTTCCGAGAGGAATCCGCAATTGCAGGCGGCATGCCGCGTCGGCAATGGAGCGCCGCAGCAACTGACATTCTCGAGAGAGGCGTTCGCGGGCTTGCGCAGGTTGATGCTCGATCCCGCCGCGATTGCCGCCGACGGGACGCTGACCATCAGCCTGTCGCTATCCGATCCACGCTCGCCCGCGGATCTCGGACTGAGCCCCGACGCGCGACCTCTCGGCATCGGGCTCGAGCGGATCTGGCTCGATCACGATGACCATGCGGCACGAGGTGGGTGATCGCCGCCCGCTCAGTATCCTAGCAGGCTCAGCTTGTGGGCGTAGTGAAAGATGACCTGCCTCGCGAGATAGGGGGCGATGGCGCGGCGAATCTGAATCTGTGTCGGATCGAAGCCGAGAGCGCGGCGCCGCAGTATGCCCATCTCCCGGACGCCGATCGCGTAGGTCGATGCCGTCTTCTGGGCATCATGGATTCGGAAGCAGGCGAGAAATCGCGGCAGGCGCACGAATTTGAATCCCGCGGCCTGCGCCCGCAGGATGAAGTCCCAATCCATCGCGTAGTGGAAGCTCTCGTCGATCGGACCGACTCTGTCCCACACGCGCCTGCGCCAGAACATCGTCTCCTGCGGGATATAGTCGGCATATTGCAGCGCGCGCCCGTCATGGGGCGGCAGCACGGCACGGCCAACCTCGAGTCCCTCGCGATCGACGAAGACGCGATGGCCATAGACGATGTCGACATGCGGATGCGACGTGAAGTAGTTGGCGACATAGGCCAGCGTCCCCGGCAGCAGCATGTCGTCGCTGTTGAGATAGGCCATGATCTCGCTGTCGACGCCGGCGAAGCCGAGATTGATGGCGTTCGATTGCCCGCTGTCAGGTTCGCTCTTCCAGCTGATGCTCTCGCCGCGGCCCTTCAGGAGATCAGCCGTGCCGTCGATCGAGGCGCCGTCCTGCACGTGGTAATACAGGTTCGGATAGTTCTGGCTCACGATGCTGTCGATCGTGGCGTCGAGATATTGCGCGTGGTTGTAGCTCGGCGTGACCATCGCGATCCGCGGTGCATTCTCATGGATCGAGGGGGCTGGCGGGAAAGCCCTCAGGTTGAGCAGGCGCGGTGGATATTGCTCGAAGGTCCACATCGGCGGACGCCGCCAGAGGCTCCGGAGCGAAGATCTTCTTTGTCCGGCGGCGATGAGATCCTGATTCCTTTCGAGCAGCGCGACGCGATTTTCGAGCTGCTCCAATCGCTGTTCGAGGCGCTGCCTGAACTCGTCGTCCATCTATCGAGCTTTCGCAAATTACGACGTCCAAAAACAATGGAACCTTCTTACAGGTCTCTGGTCGGCGGCGCCAGTTCACGGTCGCGTCAAACGCGATGGACCCGGCGTGTCCGGCGCGGTTTGAGAAGGCTCGATCGTTCCCGGATGGGTCGATTGCGAACCGCTATTCACGCGTTTCGATCAAGGTGGCATGCAGGACGTAGCGCTCCGGGCCGGACGTAACGGCGTCGAACGGCCAGCAGGTCGCGAGCACGAGTTCCACGCCCTGCGTCGAGGGGGCGATGCCCGACGCGTCGAAACGGACAACGGCCGAAGAATCCGCCCGATAGCGAAAATGCTTGCCGTCGCGGCGGGTGACCTCAACGACGTCTCCGACGGCAACATTCCGCAAGAAGCGGAAATGGGTGTCACGATGCGCTGCGTATACGGCAACTCCACGCTCGCCGGCATCAACCGTTTGATGGATGTGGCCCGGCCCGAAGGCGAGCGCCTGGCCGCTCGTACCTTCCAGCACGATCGCGCTGGCGCCTATCCGTTTCACCTCGATCCGCGCGACCGGCCAGGTATCGGCCCATGCCCATGGTTTGATCGCCTCGCCCGTCGCAAGGCTCTTGTCGAACGCGCGCTCCAGCAGCACCTGCGCCAGCCACGCCTTGGCATGGATGTAGGCGCCGTCGCCGAACAGGATGAGTCCGATCAGTGCCAGAACCAGGGGAGATAAGAGGCGGAGCATGACATCTACTCTCGTCACTTCGCTCGTCACAATGACAGAGAAAAAGGCGCGCGCGGCCGTTGGTATGGGACGGGCAGCCGCGCGCGCTAACAGAGGAGCTCGGGGAGGCTCCTCTCTCAAGCGGCGTCGGTGAGCAAGAGCCGACGCCGGTTGAACACGAACAGGATCAGGGCGAGCACGATCAGGACCAGGCCTGCGATCATCTTCAGCTCGGCCGAAGTTGCTGTCTTGGGCAGACGGATCGCGTCAGGTGCTGCGGGTGTCGGACGCCGCGCGGCGGGTGAGGTGAGCGCATCGGCGTGGCGTTCACGCAACTGCGAGGGGATCTGCGGCCGTTCGCCGAACATCTTCTCGAAATCCCAGCCGGCCGGCAGGTTGATCGGCAATTCGCTGAGCTTGAGCGGCGCGCCTTCGGGCCGGCTCGGCGTCTTGTCGACGGCGACAAGGCTGGTCAGGCGCGTGACGATCTGATGGTCGAGCGCCAGCGCCAGGATCGCCTTGTCGGCTTCCTCGGGCGCGAGCTCCCGCATGGCGCGCGCCACTTCGGCGTCACCGATCTTGCGCCTGGCCCAGAGTTTCGACAGGCCGTTGCCTTCGGCGGCATTTTGCAGCGGCAGGGTTACCGACCATGGACGATCGCCGACCCGCCCCTTGATCTCGAGCGAGCCCGCGAGCTTGTCGAGCTTTGCCGCCAGCACCAGCGGCTCGTCGCGATAGACGTCGGGGATGATCGCCGGGGTGATGTCGGCGTTGGCCCCGGAGAATTTCGCGGTAAGGCCGGTTACGGCCGGGTTTTCCAGCTTGGCGAACAAGCCGCGCATGCGCTCCTCCACCTGCTCGACGGAACCGATATGGGTGAAGGCGCCACGGCCGAGCTCGGCGGCGCGCGTCATGAGATAGGTGTTGGGCGCCGACCCGATGCCGACCATGAAGACGCGCGAGCGGCCGCGCATCGCCGTGATGGCTTCGAACAATTGCTGTTCGTTGCCAATTGCGCCGTCGGTCAGGAAGACGACCTGGCGAACCATGCCGGTGTCGCCGAGCTTGTCGGCCAGCGCGGCGCGCATCGCCGGCACCATCTCGGTGCCGCCGCGTGCCTGCAACGCGCTCACGAACGAGGTGGCATCACCGACATGGGCCGCGTCTGCCGGCACGGAGGCGGGAAACAGCACATCCATGGTATCGTCGAAGCGGATGACGTTGAAACGGTCGGTCGGCTGGAGGCGAGACAGAGCGTAGGCGAGGCTCGCCTTGGCCTGGACGATCGACGTGCCGCCCATCGACCCCGAATTGTCGATCACGAACACGACCTCACGCGGCAATGGCTTTTGTGTCGTCTGTTCTGCGCTGGGCGGAGTGACGAAGGCGAGCAGGTAGTCGGCATCACCGACATGTTCGCGGAACAGGCCGACCGACGGCGCCTTCTCGGCGGCGGGCTTCCAGGTCAGCTCGAAGTCGCGGTCGGCGGGGACCGCACCGTCGGCGAGCGTAATGACGCGATCCGTGTTGTCCGGACTTTCGATCTTGACCTTATGGTGGTGGCTCTTGACCTCGCCGAGCGCGAAGCCGGCCTTCAGGCGCACCGTGATGCTGGTCGGATTGACCGGTGCATTCCTGGCGGGATCCAGCACAGGCGGCGAGATGCGGTCACGGTCCGGGACCGGGTCCGAGGTCGTCGCGCCCCAGCCCGATCCGTCCTTGCGGAAGTCGACGCTCTGGACGATCGGTGCCGGATTGTAGCGCGGTCCGACCACCAGCGGCAGGCGCAGCGAATATTCGTTGCCGGATTGATGCACGGGTTCCTGATATTCGATCTGCACCAGCACGGTCTCGCCGGGGCCGATATTGGCAACCGAATTGGTGAAGATGTTCGGCCGCTCCTGCTCGGTGAGCGCGGCTCGCTGACCGGTGCGGCGCGCCTCTTCGTAGATCACGCGGGCCTGCTGCCGCTCCTTGATGTCTCCGACGATGACGCGGTCGCCGACCACCATCTTCAGCGTATCGACGGCGCCGCTGGTCGCGAGCGGATAGACATAGGTTGCTTCGACCCAGTCCTTGGTCGGGTTGCGGAAGATTTGGGTGACGCGCGCGCGCAGCGTCGGGCCCGAGACGGTGATGTCGATGTCGGTGCCGAGGCGGATCGCTTCGGTGGTGGCGCCATCCTCCTTGAGGAAGAGGGAGCCGGCCTTGGCGTCGCCTGGCTGGAGCAGGCTGGCCTGATCTGTCGTGGCCGACCAACTGGTCCCGAAGCTGACGAGCAGGGCCACGAAGGCCATCAGCATCACCGCGATGCCCTGCGCGAGAAGAAACAATCCGAGCTTGATCAGCCCCTTCAGCATGGGGTGCTCGTCGTTGTCGGCTGTGTCGTAGGTGTCCATTGGCCTGCTCCCGAAAGGACGTTTGCTGGCTCTGAGCATTCGCTGGGAGGGATCGATTTCGCGAGCAGAATGATCGGTCATGTTCCGCCGCGGCCGGCCCGCGCAGGCCGCCGTGGGGCGCCCATGTGCGGTTTTGTGCTGGTTTGTCCGCCCTGCTAGAATGGCCGTGCTGGAGCAGGGTTAGCGATGCAGATTCAGGACAAATCCGCCGACAAGCAGCTTTCGGACGAGCAGAGCCGCGAGATCGCCGAGACCATTCGCGAGGAGCTCGCCAGACGCCGGATCTCCCGGCAGGCGCTGGCCGAGCAGGCCAAGCTCAGCCTGTCGACGCTGGAGAAGGTGCTCGGCGGCCGACGGCCGTTTACGCTGGCGACGACGGTCCGGCTGGAGCAGGCGCTGGGCGTCTCCTTGCGCAAGAGTCCCGTCGTGGCGGCGCCTCAGGCCGCCAACGATGTCGCTCCCGACAGTCTTGGCTCCTATGCGCATCGCGCCGTGACCTGGCTCGAGGACGTCTACATCACGCTGCGGCCGTCGTTCGGCGACAAGGACGCGATCTTCGCGTACCGCACCGAGATCGTCTGGGAGCCGAAGGTGTCTTCGCTGGTCTTTCGGGAGGGCGATCGCACCGATACCGCCTACGAGCATACCGGCGAGGTCGCCGTCCCGCATCAGTCAGGCTTCATCTACCTCGTCATCATCAAGCACGGCCAGCATCGCGTGATCACGGTGTCGCGGCCGACGGTCGCCGGCGAGATGTACGGCATCATCTCGACGCTCCGCGCCGGGCCTGGTTCACAGCTCACGCCGATCGCAGCGCCGATCGCCTACGTACCGCTCCGGAACGTCCCGAAGCCGTCGCTGGGGAGGGTCGGGCCCGGCGACGCCAACCATGCGTTGTACGGAAAGCATCTGCGCCGCACGGTGGAAGAATCCTTCGCACTGTTTCTGTCGGTATAGTCCGCAAGAAAGAATCCGGAATGGCGTTGCCTGCGTCTATAAGGGGGTATGCAGAACGCGCGCGCCCCATGCCTCGGCGAATCTCCGCTGTTCTCCATCATCATCCCGCTCGAATATCATCGCGGGCAATGGGAGCAGTCCTGGCTCGGCTGGACATCGCAGACCGCGGACAAGTCGCTTTACGAAATCATCCTGGTCGTGCCACCGGATTTCAAGACGCGCGAGGCGTTGAAGGCGCTGGCCGGCGACGAGGCTCGCCTCGAGTTCACTGATTCCGAACACGATATCGGGCTGTGCGCATTCGGCGCAACCAAAGCCCGCGGCAGCTATCTGTTCTTCACCGAATCGCACTGCTGGCCCGCGCCCGATGTGATCGAGCTGTGCATCCGCGCCATCGAGGCTCATCCCGAGTGGGCCGGCTTTTCCTGCCATTCGGTTCCGATCTGCCACAATCGATTGTCCGTGGCGGAGGCTGCGATGTACCAGGCCGACATCGAGTTCGGCATGAAGCGGCATCCCTGGCGCAAAGTGCTTGATCAGTGCTTCGTGACGCGGCGCGACGTTTATTGGGAATGCGGCGGCCTGCGCGAGGAGCTCGGCCATTTCGCAGAATGGGTGCTGGCTGCGGCATATCACGCGAGAGGCCATGCCATTGGTTATCTGCAAGAGGCGCGCTTCCATCACTATTACATAGGCAAGCTCGGCGAGCTGAAGACGTTCACGCTCGATTTCGTTCGGGGCGAGATCCGCTATCTCGGCGAGGCGCACCGTGATCCCGGTAGCGAGCTGCTGGAAGTGCCCACCGAGTGGAGCAAGCGCGACGATTTCGACACCGCGCTTGCGCGGAGTGCCCTCGGCGCACGGATGCGATCCGCTCGAGTGAACGGCGAAAGCGTGCAGGCGCTCGGGCGCTGGGGCGTGATCGCGTTGGTCGGCGGCCGCTCTGCGCGCAGTTCAGCGCGCCTCTCCGCAGTCTATGCCCGCTGTGTGCTGACCATGCTCACCATGGGCGGCTCTCCCGACAGCATCGCGCGTTGGCTGAAGCGCTATATCGCCTCACTGATTCACTTTCAGCGCCTCGATTGCATTCAGGGCGGCAGCGAGCCCGCTGGCACGAAGCTGTCGCGTCTCGGGGATGAGGTGATGGCGCAAGCCGGCTTCCACGCGTGCGAGGTCTGGCAGGGCCACAGCTTTCGCTGGAGTGAGCCGGAAGCTGCCTTGCGGATCAAGGTGTCGCCCGGACGCAGCATCATCCGCATCGTATCGCCCGAGATTCGCGAGCCTTTGGATCGGATCGGGGTAAGATTTTATCTCGACGGCATGCGGGTCGCCGATGCAGCGATCGCGATCGACGCCGGTGCTTTCGTCCTGCAACTCGATCGACCGTCATCAGGCACGGCGATACTGGCATGGACATGTCCGCGCTTTGCGGCCGCCGGCGACGATCGCCGGCTGGGTCTGCCGGTGGCGGAGATCCGCATGGCGGCGGGCGAAGGCGCGAGCTGCGCGCCATCGCCCACGGCCATCATGTGCAACTAACCGCCCGTTTCGGCGCTGATGATATCGCCGAACAGCTCCCACTGGCCGGCCTTGAAGCGGATCATCTTGAGCTGCTCGATCGGCGCGAAATCGTTGGCGCCGGTGTTGATCTTGATGCCGGGGATCAGCGTATCGGGCGTAAAGTCCTTCAGGCTGGCGGCCTGCTTCATCACGTTCTCTCGCGTCAGATTGTCTCCGCACTGCTTCAGCGTCTGTGCCAGGGTCTGCGCGGCGGCATAGCCGTAGACGAGGTTGGTGTCGGAGACGTTGGCGCCCGGCATGTATTTGTCGATGAAGGCGAGAAACTTCTTCATGCCTTCGTCGTCCTTCCATTGCGGATCCGACGCGTCCTTCAGATAGGTCGCCGACAGCACGCCTTCCGACGCGTCGAGGCCCGCGGGTTTCATCACGGCGCCGATCGAGATCGAGACGTCGGTCATCACATGCATCGGCTTCCATTCGAGCTCGGCGATCTTCTTGATCGCCTGTGCCGCGAATTTCGGCGTCGAGATGTTGACGAAGACGTTGGCGCCGGTTCCCTTCAGCTTGACGATGTGGGAATCGATCGACGGCTCGGTGGTCTCGTAGCTCTCCTCCGCGACGACCAGCGAGGAGGCCTTGTCGCCGAAGATCTCCTTGATGCCGGCGACGTAGTCCTTGCCGAAATCGTCATTGGCATAGAAGATCGCAACCTTGGCATCTGGCTTGGCCTGCAGGATGTATTTGGCGAAGATCCGCGCCTCGACCCGGTAGCTGGGCTGGAAGCCCATGGTCCAGGGAAAATTCTTCGGGTCGTTCCACTTGCTGGCGCCGGTGGCGAGGAACAGCTGCGGCACCTTCTTGGCATTGTGATATTTCTGCACGGCGGTCTGGGTCGGGGTGCCCAGCGCGTTGAAGATCAGGAATACTTCGTCGCTCTCGATCAGCTTGCGGACCTGCTCCACGGTCTTGGGCGGCGAATAGCCGTCATCGTAGGAGATCCAGTTGATCTTGCGGCCGTTGATGCCGCCCTGGTCGTTGACCATCTTGAAATAGGCTTCCTCGGTCTTGCCGATGATGCCGTAGGCGGAGGCCGGACCGGAATAGGCCTCGACGTTGCCGATCTTGATCTCGGTGTCGCTGGCGCCGGTGTCGTATTTCTTCTGCGCGAAAGCGCCCTGGGTGGAGAGTAGCGTCAGAGCAGTTGCCGCGGCGAGCAGGACGAGTTTCTTGTTCTTCATGGAAATTCCTTGGGGTTTCTTGTTGAGTCGAGCAGGCACTTCAAAAAAGAAAAAAGCGCCCGCGAGGGGCGCCTGGATCAGGCGTTGGCGACTTTCTTGTCGACTTCGGAGGCCACCGAGAACTCCTTGCGCAAGGTCGGCTTGTGGATCTTGCCCGTGGCGTTGCGCGGCAGGGCCTCGACGAAGCGGATCTGGCGCGGACATTTGAAGCGCGCCAGATTGGCCGCGCAATGCGCGAGGACATCGACCTCGGTCAGCTTTTGGCCCGGCTTGACCGCGACGATAGCAAGGCCCACTTCGCCCCATTGGGGATCGGAAATGCCGATCACGGCAGCTTCGGCAACGGCCGCGAGCTGATGCAGGACGTTCTCGACCTCGGCCGGATAGACGTTCTCGCCGCCGGAGATGTACATGTCCTTCCAGCGGTCGACGATGTAGTAGAAGCCCTCCTCGTCGACGCGCGTCGCGTCACCGGTGTGCAGCCAGCCGTCGGTGAAGGAGGTCTTGTTCGCCTCCGGCCTGTTCCAGTAGCCCGGCGTGATGTTCGGCCCCTTGACCCAGAGCTCACCGAGCTCGCCGACATCGGCATCGCTGCCGTCAGGGCGCACGATGCGCACTTCGGTGTGCAGCACGGGCTTGCCGGCGGAGCCGGCCTTTCGCGCCGCATCCTCGCGGTCGAGCACCAGCACGGCCGGCGAGGTCTCGGTCATGCCGTAGCCCTGCTGGAGCGCGACTCCGCGCGCCTCCCACACTTTCAACAGCGGCACCGGCATCGGCGCGCCGCCGACGCCGCCGACGATCAGCCGGCCGAGATCGGTCGTCGCGAAGGCGGGGTGCTGCGCCATGAACTGGTAGATCGCGGGCACGCCGAAGAACACGTTGATGCCCTGCGCGGGATCGTTGATCAGGCCGAGCGCGGTGCCGGGATCGAACGCGCGCATGATCATCACGGTGCCGCCGGCATGCAGCACCGGATTGGTGTAGCAATTCAGCCCGCCGGTGTGGAACAGCGGCAGCACGGTGAGCAGCACCGAGGACGGCCCGATACAGGCGGGGCCGCCGAGATTGACGCAATTCCAGAAGGTCATGCCATGGGTGATGGTCGCGCCCTTCGGATGTCCCGTCGTGCCCGACGTGTACATGATGGTCGAGACGTCATCGAGCGTGACCTGCTCGATCGCCTCGAGCGGCTTTGCGCCGGCGATGCCGGCCTCATAGGCCCCGCGGGGCCCGAGCAGCAGGCTGGTCGCAATGCCGCACAGCTTTGCGACGCTGAGCGCGGTCTCGGTGAGATCGGCGTCGTGGATCATCACCTTCGGCGCGCAATCGCCGGTGATGAACTGAAGCTCGGGAACGGTGAGCCGGGTGTTCAGCGGCACGAAGATCGCGCCCAGGCGGCCGCAGGCGAACTGCACCTCCAGCGTATCGGTCGTGTTCAGGGCCAGCACCGCGACGCGGTCGCCGCGTGAGACGTTCAGCGTATGGCGCAGGAATGAGGCGAGGCGCGAGACGCGGGCATCCAGCTGCGAATAGGTGAAGCGGCGCTCGCTCGCAAGATCGACCAGCGCGACCTTGTCAGGCGTGCGGCGGCCATGGTGAACGATCCAGTCGTAGTAACGAACGGCCAAGAATTCCTCCCTCGGCGGCCTTTGCCGCCAGCATCCCTATTGCCGTGCACCATGCCCGGCGTGGCCCTGGGGACCAGCCGGAGTTGGTGCATCGACGTTTTTTGACTTGGAGTTGGCGCGCGAGGGGTCAAAATCGTCTTGCGTTGAGTTGCTAGGCCATGGCCTGCGCCGCAGTGGTTCTTTGGTCAGCCACTCTGCGCAAGTGAGCAGCCGATGTTCCGGCCATGGTGAACGAGACGAATCCGTCCGCGAGGCGAGACTGCGATGAAGAGCCCGTTCTATACCGCCGAGCACGATGCCTTCCGCGAAATGATGCGCCGCTTCGTCGAGAAGGAGATCTCCCCGTTCGCCCATGAGTGGGACGAGGCTGGCGAATTCCCGCGCGCGCTCTATCGCAAGGCGGCCGAGATCGGCCTGTTGGGGCTGGGATTCCCCGAGGAATATGGCGGGATTGCTGCCGACCAGTTCATGAAGATCGTGGCCAGTCAGGAACTGGCGCGCGCGGGCGCCGGCGGCGTCAGTGCCAGCCTGATGAGTCACACCATCGGCTCGCCACCGATTGCGCGGGCGGCACGGCCGGAGGTAAAGGCACGCGTGTTGCCGCAGGTGCTGTCAGGCGACAAGATCTCCGCGCTCGCGATCACCGAGCCGGGCGGCGGCTCCGATGTCGCGAACCTCGCCACAAGGGCGCGGCGCGACGGCGATCACTACGTCGTGAGCGGTGAGAAGACCTTCATCACCTCAGGCGTCCGCGCCGATTATCTGACCGTTGCGGTGCGCACGGGCGGCGAAGGTGCCGGCGGGGTCAGCCTGCTCCTGATCGAGGGCGACACGCCCGGCCTGTCCAGGACCAAGCTGAAGAAGATGGGCTGGTGGGCCTCCGACACCGCGACGCTGCATTTCGACCAATGCCGCGTCCCGGCCGAAAACCTGATCGGCGAGGAAGGCCAGGGCTTCAAGATCATCATGCAGAATTTCAACAGCGAGCGCATGGGCATGGCGGCCGGCTGCACCGCCTTCGCGCGGGTTTGCCTGGACGAGGCGATCGCTTACGCCAGGGAGCGCAAGACTTTTGGAAAGCCGCTGGCGCAGCACCAGGTCATCAGGCACAAGATCGTCGACATGGCGCAGAAGGTGGCGGCGTCACAGGCGATGCTGGAGATGCTGGCCTGGCGGCTCGAGCAGGGCGAGAGCCCGGTCGCCGAAATCTGCATGATGAAGAACCAGGCGACGCAGACCATGGCGTTCTGCGCCTCGGAAGCCGTGCAGATCTTCGGCGGCGCCGGCTTCATGCGCGGCATCAAGGCCGAGCGCATCTACCGCGAGGTCAAGGTCAACGCCATCGGCGGCGGCACCGAGGAGATCATGAAGGATCTGGCCAGCCGGCAGATGGGGTTGTGACCCTCTGTCATTCCGGGGCGTGCGCAACGCGCACGAGCCCGGAATCCATCGGGCTCCAGACTCTGCAGAGGAATGGATTCCGGGTTCGCGCTGCGCGCGCCCCGGAATGACGAGAGGACAAAATGCTATTCACCGCCGACCACGACGACATTCGCCGTAGCTTACAAAAGTTCATCGCCAACGAGATCAATCCTCATGTCGATGAATGGGAGAAGGCCGACATCTTCCCGGCGCATGAGCTGTTCAAGAAGATGGGCAGCCTCGGCTTCCTCGGCCTGAACAAGCCCGTGGAGTTCGGCGGCTCCGGCCTCGACTACTCCTATGCGCTGATGATGGCGGAGGAGCTGGGCGCCATCAATTGCGGCGGCGTGCCGATGGCGATCGGTGTGCAGACCGACATGGCGACGCCTGCGCTGGCGCGATTCGGCTCCGACGAGGTGCGGCGCGAATTTCTGGCGCCCTCGATCTCGGGCGATTTCGTCGCCTGCATCGGCGTCTCCGAGCCCGGCGCAGGCTCCGATGTCGCCTCGATCAAGACCCAGGCGCGCTCCGACGGCGACGATTACGTCATCACCGGCGGCAAGATGTGGATCACCAACGGCACCCAGGCCGACTGGATCTGCCTGCTCGCCAACACCGGCGACGGGCCCGTTCACCGCAACAAGTCGCTGATCTGCGTGCCCATGAAGAGCAAGGGCGTCACCGTCGCCCGCAAGCTCGACAAGATGGGCATGCGCTCCTCCGACACCGCGCAGATCTTCTTCGACAATGTCCGCGTGCCTAAGCGCAACCGGATCGGCGAGGAGGGCAAGGGCTTTACCTACCAGATGATCCAGTTCCAGGAGGAGCGGCTCTGGGGTGCGGCGGCCTGCCTGAAGGCGCATGAATACATCATCGATCAGACCATCGAATATACCCGCAACCGCAAGGCCTTCGGGAAGTCGATCCTCGACAACCAGGTGGTGCACTTCAAGCTGGCGGAGATGCAGACCGAGGTCGAGCTGCTGCGCGCGCTGATCTATCGAGCCGCCGAGCAGCTGGTGGCCGGCGAGGACGTGACGAAGCTCGCCACCATGGCCAAGCTCAAGGCTGGCCGGCTCGGCCGCGAGCTCACCGACGCCTGCTTGCAATATTGGGGCGGAATGGGCTTTACCAACGAGACGCCGGTCAGCCGCGCCTATCGCGACAGCCGCCTGACCTCGATCGGCGGCGGTGCCGACGAGGTCATGCTGATGGTCCTGTGCAAGATGATGGGCACGCTGCCCGGCAGCAAAGGAAACGCCTGATGATCACGCTCTATCACTGCGACGCCGCGCGCTCGTTCCGCCCGCTCTGGATGCTGGAGGAGATGGGGCTGCCGTATGAGCTGAAGATGCTGCCATTCCCGCCGCGGGTCTTCGCCAAGGAATATCTCGCGCTCAATCCGCTCGGCACGATTCCCTTCATGGTCGACGGCGAGACGAAGATGACCGAATCCTCCGGCATCTGCCACTATCTCGGCATCGAGCATGGCCCGACGCCGCTGATGGTCGGGCCGGAAGATCCCGCCTATGGCGCGTTCCTGAACTGGATGTATTTCAGCGACGCCACGTTAACCTTCCCGCAGACGCTGGTGCTCCGATACACCCAGCTCGAGCCGGAGGAGCGGCGCAATCCGCAGGTCGCCGGCGACTATGCAAAATGGTTCCTGGGCCGGTTGCGCGCCGTCGAGGCCGCGACGGCCAATGCCGAAACATTGTGCGCCGGCCGCTTCACCGCCGCTGACATTGTCATCGGTTATGCGCTTCGGCTGGCCGACAACATCGGGCTTGCCAAGGATTTTGGGCCAAATGTCGCAGCCTATTGGGCCCGCCTGCAGCAGCGGGACGGTTTCAAGCGTGCGGTTGCTGCGGAACAGAAGGCTGGCGCCGAGCAGAATGTTGCACCGCGCGTGAGGGCGTAAGTTTTAGGTCGTCATTCCGGGGCGATGCGCAGCATCGACTATGGTGCGCCCTTGCGCAGCTGGGAATCTCGAGGTTCCCGGTGCCCAATTGCGCACCTGAGGTTCGGTCCTACGGACCGCCCCGGAACGACGGCGCGTGTCTTTTGACAGCGCTATCCCGTCGTGACAGCGCCCAAATTTCCGCTAAGGTGACCTCCGTCCGCAGCGGCCAGAGAGCCGCGCGAGGAGGATCCCAATGGAAGATAAAGGTCGCGAATCCGACCATCTGATGCTGATCACGCCGGAGCGGGTCTTCTATGCCGGCCTGCTCGGCCGCCCTCGCAAGCGGACCCCCGGCTGCTGCCATATCTACGTCGCGGTGAAGGGCAGCTTGCATCTGACGATCGACGACGTCCACACGTCGGACGAATTGATCGTGACCCTGCCGAACCAGCGGCATTCCATCGCCAGCGACTACCGCACTGCAATCAGCGTGACCCTCGAGCCGGAAAGCATGCCGGATGGCGTGATCGAGGCCTTGGCCGAGCGGCTGCGCGGGCCGGACAAGGCTCTCTATGCCCGCAAGATCCTCGCCGCCTACGCGCTGCTCCGCCAGCGCCGCTACGGCGACATCACCACCGCCGAGTTTGACGAGATGTGCTTTGGCGAGGCGCTCGCCCGCCGCGAGCTCGATCCGCGCGTGACCCGCGCCGTCGCCCGCATCGAGCGTTTCTCGGGCGAGCCGGTGACGGCCGACACCTGTGCGGCGGAAGCAGGGCTCTCGGCTTCGCGCTTCCTGCATCTGTTCAAGGAGGAGACCGGCATCTCGTTCCGCTCCTTCCGCGCCTGGAAGCGCGCACGGCATCTGCTGCACTTCGCCAACCAGGACCTCAACCTCGCCCATCTCGCGCAGGACATCGGCTATCCCGACTCCACGCATTTCAGCCATTCGATCCGCCGCTTCTACGGATTGAAGCCGCGCGCGATCTTCGTCGGCTCGCGCGACCTTGCGATCTATCGCAGCACCGAGACGGTGAGGCTCGCGGAGGCGAGTTAGGCTCGCTCTCGTAGGGTGGGCAAAGGCGCTCTTGCGCCGTGCCCACCACCTCTCGGCAACTGGCAAAGATGGTGGGGCACGCTTCGCTTTGCCCACCCTACGAATTCGTCGTGTTTTCCAGCTTCTCCGCGCAAGAAGCCGCATGCCACCCATCCCATGATCGCAAGCGTTGAATTCTCAACGTGCGAGATATCCAAGGCATGAGCGACAAGGCCGTCATCACCTGCGCG
Organism: Bradyrhizobium sp. SBR1B; assembly: GCF_014198205.1. Classification (NCBI taxonomy): domain Bacteria; kingdom Pseudomonadati; phylum Pseudomonadota; class Alphaproteobacteria; order Hyphomicrobiales; family Nitrobacteraceae; genus Bradyrhizobium; species Bradyrhizobium sp. SBR1B. Next base: position 396,884 of record NZ_JACIHC010000005.1, on the reverse strand, counting down.
CTGAACGGCGTGCTCACCGACCCCAAGCAGCACAATGTGCCCGTGACGCCCGAGCAGATGGCGCGCGAGGCCAAGGCTGCGTTCGACGCCGGTGCGTCCGTCATGCACATCCACCTGCGCCAGCAGGCGCCGGGCAAGGGACATCTGCCGTCCTGGGAGGTCGCCGTCAGCAAGGAGATCCAGCAGGCGATCCGTGAAGCCTGTCCCGGCGTGATCATCAATCACACCTCGGGAGTGTCAGGGCCGAACTACTCCGGCGCGCTCGACTGCATCCGTGAGACCAGGCCGGAGATCGCCGCCTGCAACGCTGGCTCGCTGAATTATCTGAAGGTGAAGGCCGACAACACTTGGGCCTGGCCACCGATGATGTTCGACAACGCGGTCGAGAAGGTGAAGGACTATCTCGACGTCATGAACGCGGTTGGCACCATCCCCGAGTTCGAATGTTTCGACGTCGGCATCGTCCGCTGCGTCGGTATGTACACCCAGGTCGGCATGTACAAGGGACCGCTCGAGTATAATTTTGTGATGGGCGTCGCTTCTGGAATGCCTTCGGATCCGGAGCTGCTGCCGATCCTGATCAAGCTGAAACGTCCCGAGGCGCATTTTCAGGTCACCGCGATCGGCCGCGAGGAGATCTGGCCGCTGCACCAGCGCTGCGCCGAGCTCGGTGGCCACCTGCGCACCGGTCTCGAGGACACCTTCTATCTCGCCGACGGCAAGAAGGTGACGTCGAACGGCCAGCTGATCGAGGCCGTCGCCGCCTGTGCCCGCCGTGCCGGCCGCGAGATCGCAAGCCCCGCCGAGGCGCGGAAGATCTTTGGGACGAATCGCTGAATGTAGCCCCAGCCGTCATTGCCAGCGAAGCGAAGCAATCCAGAGTGCATCCGCGGAAACAGACTGGATTGCTTCGTCGCTTCGCTCCTCGCAATGACGGGTAGGATAGAGTCATGTCCATTCTCGAAAACACCATCTCCCCCGGCGGCGCCGCCTACCACGCCAACCGCGACGGCATGCTCGGCCTCATCGACCGCATGCGCGCGCTGGAAGAGCGCACCCGCGCGGCGTCGGCGGCGGCGAAGGATCGCTTTCACAAGCGCGGCCAACTGCTGCCGCGCGAGCGCGTCGCGCTGGTGCTAGATCCCGGTGCGCCTTTCATCGAGCTGTCGACGCTCGCCGGCTACATGTTCGATGTACCGGACGCGACCAAGAGCGTGCCCGGCGGCGGCGTCATCGCGGGCATCGGCTTCGTCTCGGGCATCCGCTGCATGGTCAGCGCCAGCGATTCCGGTATCGATGCCGGCGCGCTGCAGCCTTACGGCCTCGACAAGACGCTGCGGGTGCAGGAGCTCGCGTTGGAGAACAAGCTGCCCTATGTGCAACTGGTCGAAAGCGCCGGCGCCAACCTGTTGCGCTACCGCGTCGAGGACTTTGTCCGCGGCGGCAACATTTTTCGCAATCTGGCGCGGCTCTCTGCGGCAGGCCTGCCCGTCGTCACCGTCACGCACGGCTCCTCGACTGCCGGCGGCGCCTATCAGACGGGCCTCTCCGACTACATCGTCATGGTGCGCGGCCGCACGCGCGCCTTCCTCGCGGGGCCGCCGCTGCTGAAGGCCGCGACCGGCGAGATCGCTACGGAAGAAGAGCTCGGTGGCGCCGAGATGCACACGCAAGTGTCCGGTCTCGGCGACTACCTCGCCGAGGACGACCGCGATGCCCTTCGCATCGCGCGCGAGATCATGGCGGCGCTGCAATGGGAACGGCCGGGCAGGACGGCGTCGGAATTCAAGCCGCCGCGCTATGACCAGGACGAGCTGCTCGGCATCATGCCGATGGACCACAAGCGCTCCGTCGACATGAAGCAGGTGATCGCACGTATCGTCGACGATTCCGATTTCACCGAGATGGCGCCGAATTACGGCCCCGCCACCGTCTGCGGCCACGCCCGCATCGAAGGACAGGCGATCGGCATCATCACCAACAACGGGCCGCTCGATCCCGCCGGCGCCAACAAGGCGACGCATTTCATCCAGGCCTGCTGCCAGACCCGCACGCCAATCCTCTATCTCAACAACACCACCGGCTACATGGTCGGCAAGGCCTATGAAGAAGCTGGCATGATCAAGCACGGCTCGAAGATGATCCAGGCGGTGACCTCGGCGACGGTGCCGCAGATCACCATCTATTGCGGCGCCTCGTTCGGCGCCGGCAATTACGGCATGTGCGGCCGCGGCTTCCATCCGCGCTTCTGCTTCTCCTGGCCGAACGCCAAGACCGCGGTGATGGGCGGCGAGCAGGCCGCCGAGACCATGGCTATCGTGACGGAAGCGGCCGCCGCGAGGCGCGGGAAGCCGGTCGAAAAGGACAAGCTCGATGCCATGAAGGCGCAGATCATCGGCGTGTTCGAGGGCCAGATGGATGTATTCTCGACCAGCGCGCGCGTGCTCGACGACGGGGTGATCGATCCGCGCGACACCCGCGCGGTGCTGTCCGAAGTGCTCGCGATCTGCCGCGAAGGCGACGCACGGACGCCGCAGCGCATGCAGTTCTCGGTGGCCCGCCCATGAGGAACGGATCAGTGCAGCACCGGCCGTTCTTCAAGGTCCTGGTCGCCAATCGCGGCGAGATCGCATTGCGCGTGATGCGCAGCGCCCGGCAGCTCGGCCTTGGCGTCGTCGCGGTCTATTCGGATGCGGATCGCGATGCGCTCCACGTGCAGCGGGCGGATCAGGCCGTGCGCATCGGCGAAGCCTTGCCGGCGCAATCCTATCTCAACATCCCCGCGATCATCGCCGCAGCGAAAGCGAGCGGCGCAGATGCGGTTCATCCCGGCTACGGCTTCCTCGCCGAGAACGAGGATTTTGCGCGCGCCTGCAAGGATGCGGGCCTGGTCTTCATCGGCCCGTCGCCACAGGCGATCGAGGCGATGGGCAACAAGGCCGGGGCCAAGGAGATCATGAGGAAGGCCGGCGTGCCCTGCGTGCCCGGCTATCAGGGTGCCGATCAAGGCGATGAAGTCATGCTGGCGGAGGCCAGGAAGATCGGCTTTCCCGTGATGATCAAGGCGGTCGCCGGCGGCGGCGGTCGTGGCATGCGGCTCGTGACGGACGCGGCGTCCTTCCCGGATGCGCTGCGCAGTGCGCGGTCGGAGGCGAAGGCGGCGTTCGGCGACCCCACCGTCATTCTCGAACGCGCCATTCAGAACCCGCGCCATATCGAGATCCAGGTGTTCGGCGACAGCCATGGCAACGCCATCCATCTCGGCGAGCGTGACTGCTCGGTGCAGCGGCGGCACCAGAAGCTGATTGAGGAGGCGCCGTCGCCTGCGGTGACGCCGGTGTTGCGCGCGAAGATGGGCGAAGTCGCGGTCGCCGCGGTGAAGGCGCTGCGTTACGAAGGCGCCGGCACGCTGGAATTCCTGCTCGATGCCGGCGGCGAATTCTACTTCATGGAGATGAACACGCGTCTCCAGGTCGAGCATCCCGTGACCGAGGCGATCACCGGGCTCGATCTGGTCGAGTTGCAGCTGCGTGTCGCGCGCGGCGAGCCGCTGCCGGTGAAGCAGCAGGACGTGAAGTTCTCCGGCCATGCCATCGAGGTGCGGCTGTGCTCGGAAGATGCCGCGCACGACTTCATGCCGCAGTCGGGCCGCATGGCGCGCTGGCAGGTGCCTGACGGCATCCGCGTCGAGCACGCGCTGCGATCGGGCTCTGAGATTCCGCCATTCTACGATTCCATGATCGCCAAGGTGATCAGCCATGGCGCCACGCGCGAGGAGGCAAGGGGGCGGCTGATCGTCGGCCTCGAGCAGCTCACCGCGTTCGGCGTGACCACCAACCAGTCGTTCCTGATGTCCTGCCTGCGTCATCCCGGCTTTGCCAGGGGCGAGGCGACGACGGCCTTCATCGGCGCACACCGCGACGAACTGCTGGCACCGCGCGCGAACGCGGCATTTGACTTGGCGCTGGCGGGCCTGCTGCTCTATATCACCAACCCGCGCACACCGTCATGGCAGGGCGGGCGGAGCCTCGCTGCCACCTTTCCCCTGCCAGCGAAGATCGAGATCGCCGGTCAGACATACGAACTCGAAGTCACGCGCGAGCGCGATGGTAGCTACACCGTTGCCATCGACGGCCGGCGAAACACATTCGAAATTGATCAACTCGACGTCGACGCCGTCCGCTTCCGCCACGATGGCTTGATGGATAGTGCAAAATTCCTCCGCGACGGTGATCGGCTCTACCTTCAACACCGCGGCATCCCGCTCGCGGTCGGCGATCTCACGCTCGCAGCGCCGAAGGCCACTGCTGCCAATGGCGGCGACGGCAAGGTGCGCGCCGCCATGAACGGCCGCGTCGTCGCTGTCCTGGTCAAGCCGGGTGACCGCGTCACCGCTGGCCAACCGGTTCTGACGCTTGAAGCGATGAAGATGGAGCACGTCCACAAGGCCGGCGTCGACGGCGTGGTGGCGGCTATCGACGTCGCCGAAGGCGAGCAGGTGACGACGGGCAGGATCGTTGCGGAGATCGGGGCAGGTTAGCGCAACGAACGCGATATCGTAGGGTGGGCAAAGGCGCAAAGCGCCGTGCCCACCATCTCGCGCTAATCGCAGAAAAGTCGTGGGCACGCTCCGCTTTGCCCACCCTACGGCATCTCGCGTGCGATAAAAATTCCCTTATTAATTCAGTTGCTTAATTGCGTATTGGCGCAAGGGGGAAATTCAATTTGAACGTCGTTCATTTTCCAGCTACAAATAATGAACCTTGTTCAATTTTGGAGCCGGCATGTTGCGCGTCAATGATCCCGCCCAAGCGACCAATCCGACGCTCCCGTCGGTATCCCGCCGCTTCTCGTTCGCCGCCCCACAACTCCGCGAGAGATACCTGATTGGGGCCCTCTGCGTTCTGACGCTGTCGGCGCTCCTCGCCCCCGCGCTGCCCGCCGCCGCTTGGCACATCCCGCACTTCGTCGACAGTCGCACCTGGCTCGGCGTGCCCAACGCAGGCGATGTGCTGAGCAATCTCGCCTTTCTCGCGATGGGCGTCTGGGGCTCGGAGCGGATCCGCGCCCGCCATGATGCGCCCGTGGGTGCAAGCTGGTTTTTCGTCGGCTTGATCCTCACCTGCCTGGGCTCAGGGTTCTATCATCTGGACCCCGACATGCCGCAACGGCTCGTGGCTGATCGTCTCGGCATGGCCGTGGCATTCGCGGGCTTTCTGGGCATCGCGGCCAGTGAGCGCATTAGCGTGCGTGCCGGCGAGGCGGTGTTGGTGCTGATGATGGTTGCGGGCTTGCTTGCTGCCTGGGTGGCACGCGAGAATCTCACGCCATGGGTGGTTGTGCAGTTCGGCGGCATGGCACTTGCCGTGGGACTGGCGTTGACGCGGCCGCGGCCTGGCGCGCTCGGCGTGCAGCTGGGCGGCGTGATCTTCTTTTATGTGCTGGCGAAGCTTTTCGAACTCGGTGACGCGCTCATTTTCGAAGCGACAGGGCATATCGTCTCGGGCCACACGCTCAAGCATGTCGCTGCTGCCTTGGCGGCGTGGCCGGTGATCAGGTCGTTGGCGCCAGCTGGCTCCGCCCCGTGCCCTCATTGAGCAGACACGCCACCTGATGCCCGTCGCCCGCGTCCAGCAGCGCCGGCCGCTCCGCCTTGCAACGCTCCATCGCAAATCGGCAGCGGGTGTGAAACGCGCAGCCTGAGGGTGGATTGACCGGGCTCGGCACATCGCCGTCGACCAGCGGCGCGAGCTTCTTCGCGAGCGGATTTGCGACCGGAACTGAGGCGAGCAGGGCCTGCGTGTAGGGATGGCGCGGATTGCGGAACAGATCGTCCTTGCCCGCGATCTCGACGATGCGGCCGAGATACATCACGGCGACGCGGTGGCTGATGTGCGCGACCACGGCGAGGTCGTGCGCGATGAACAGATAGGAGAAGCCGTGCTGGCGCTGCAGGTCGATCAGCAGGTTGATCACCTGCGCCTGGATCGAGACGTCGAGCGCGGAGACCGGCTCGTCGCAGACGATCAGGCGCGGCTCCAGCGCCAGTGCGCGCGCGATGCAGATGCGCTGGCGCTGGCCGCCGGAGAATTGATGCGGGAAGTTGTCCATCTGGTCGGCTCGCAAGCCCACCTGCTCGAACAGCGTTGCGACCCGCGCCTCCAGTTCCTTGCCGCTGGCGAGCCCGTGCACCGCAAGCGGCTCGCCAACGATGTCGCCGGCGGTCATGCGCGGATTGAGCGAGGCGAACGGGTCCTGGAAGACGATCTGCATCGAGCGCCGGTGCGGGCGCAGTGCTGCCTTAGACAGATGGGTGATATCCTCGCCGTCGAGGTGAATCTGGCCCGAGGTCGGCTCGACCAGCCGCAACACGCTGCGCGCCACCGTCGACTTGCCGCAACCGGACTCGCCGACGAGCCCGAGTGTCTCGCCGGCATGCAGCGAGAACGAGACGCCGTCGACCGAGTGCACGGTGCCGACCTGCCGGCGCAGCACGCCGGCGCGCACAGGATAGTGCTTCTTGAGGTTGGTGACTTCGAGCAGAACGTCGCTCATGCCACCTCCGCGACTTCTTCAGCACGCCAGCAGGCGGCAAGATGTCCGCCGCCCCAATCCGCCAGCGGCGGATATTCAGCCTCGCAGCGCTTGATCGCCAGCTTGCAGCGCGGCGCGAAGGCGCAACCCTTCGGCAGCCGCACCAGCGACGGCACGGTGCCGGGAATTTCGTTCAGCCGCGCCTGCGCCGCGACGCCGGCGGCCGGCACGGCCGGGATCGAAGCCATGAGCCCGCGCGTGTAGGGATGTTTTGGTGCGGCGAACAGCGCTTCGACGCTGGCTTCCTCGACCTTGCGGCCCGCATACATCACGATCACGCGCTGCGCCGTCTGCGCGACCACGCCAAGATCATGCGTGATCAGCACGAGTCCGGTGCCGAGCTCCTTCTGCAGATCGAGGATCAGCGCCAGAATCTGCGCCTGGATGGTGACGTCGAGCGCCGTGGTTGGCTCGTCAGCGATCAGCAGCGCCGGTCGGCAGGCCAGCGCCATCGCGATCATCGCGCGCTGGCGCATGCCGCCGGAGAGTTGATGCGGATATTCCTTCGCGCGTCGCGCCGGCTCGGGAATGCGGACCAGGCGCAGCATCTCGACGGCGATATTCTGGGCCTCTTTGGCCGGGATGTTCCGGTGCAGCCGCACCGCCTCGACGATCTGGTCGCCGATCCGCATCACCGGATTGAGCGAGGTCATCGGCTCCTGGAAGATCATCGAGATGCGGTTGCCCCTGATGGCACGCATCTCCGCCTCGTCCAGCGCCAGCAGGTCGGTGCCTTCGAGCGAGACGGAGCCGCCGACGATGCGGCCGGGCGGGTCGGGCACCAGCCGCATCAGCGACAGCGCGGTGACGCTCTTGCCGCAGCCGGATTCGCCGACGATCGCCAGCGTCTCGCCGCGCTTCACGGTAAAGGAGACGTCGTCGACCGCTTTGAACAGGCCGGAATTGGTGAAGAATACCGTTTTCAGGTTCTTCACATCGAGCACGAGGTCGGGTTTGTCAGCCATCAGCCGCGTTGCCTCGGATCAAGAATGTCGCGCAAGGCGTCGCCGAACAAATTGGCGCCGAACACGGCGAGGCTGATCGCGATGCCCGGGAAGATCACCAGCCACGGCGCGGTGCGGACATATTCGGCGGCCGACTCCGAGAGCATGCGGCCCCAGGATGGATAAGGCTCGGGAATGCCGAGGCCGAGGAAGGAGAGCGAGGCCTCGGTGAGGATGGTCGAGCCGAGCTGGGCGGTCGCGAGTACGATCAGCGGCGCCAGCGTGTTCGGCAGCACGTGGCGGAGCGCGATGCGCACTTCGCTCATGCCGATCGACTTGGCGGCTTCGATAAAGGGGAGTTCGCGCAGCGCCAGCGTGTTGGCGCGGATGACACGCGCGACCGTCGGGATCAGCGGAATGGCAATCGCAATGATCACGTTCGGCAGCGATGGGCCCAGTGCCGCCGTCATCACCAGCGCCAGGACCAGCAGCGGCAGCGCCTGGAGGACGTCGGAGACGCGCTGGAACACGAGATCGACCCAGCCGGAGAGATAGCCGGAGGTGAGGCCGACGATGACGCCGATCGTGCCGCCAAGCGCGGTCGAGCCGATCCCAACCGCCAGCGAGATCCGCGCGCCGTGGATGATGCGGCTGAACACGTCACGGCCGAAGGAGTCCGTTCCCATCCAGTGCGCCAGGCTCGGGCGGGCGAGAGCGCGGGCCGAATCAATCGACAGGGGATCGTAGCGCGCGATGAAATCGGCGAAGACGGCCGTGAATACGAACACGGTCATGATGACGAGGCCCGCGGCGCCCAGCACATGCCGCTGTGCCAAAAACAGTACGCGGCGCCAGCCCCCGGTCGCATGCGCGCCGGCCCGCCTCAGTTCAACGTCGAAGTCGATCGTGGCCAAATTGATCTCCTAATCCGTGTACCTGATGCGCGGATCGAACACGGCGTAGAGCATGTCGACGATGAAATTCGCGCTCACCACCACGACGGCGATCAGCATCACGAGGTTCTGCACGATCGGATAGTCGCGCCAGCGGATCGCCTCGACCAGGAAGCGGGCGACGCCGGGGATGTTGAACACCGTCTCGGTGACGATGAGGCCGCCGATCAGGAACGCAGCCTCGATGCCGATCACGGTGATCACCGGAAGGATCGCGTTCTTCAGCGCGTGGTGATAGTTCACGGCGGCATCGGAGGCGCCCTTGGCGCGCGCGGTGCGGATGTAGTCCTGCCGCAGCACCTCCAGCATCGAGGATCGCGTGATGCGCATGGTCAGCGCGGCGCTGCGGAAACCGACCGCGGCGGCCGGCACGGCGTAGGTGGCGAACGCCTCAAGCCAGGTCTTCGGGTTTGGATTGAAGATCGGCATCTGGCCGAACATCGCCACCGACGCAGTCAGGATGAGCAGGCCGAGCCAGAACGAGGGCAGCGACAAGCCGCTCAAGCTGACGACACGCAATGCGTAATCCAGCCGTGTGCCCTGCTTCACCGCGCTGATGACGCCGAGCGGAATACCGATCGAGGCCGAGAATAGCAGCGCGAGGCCGGCTAGCTTTGCCGTGATCGGAATCCGCGGCAATATCTCCTGCAGCGCGGGCTTTTCGGAGACGTAGGAGTAGCCGAAGTCGCCGTGCAGAAAACCGCTGATCCAATGCCAATATTGCACGATCAGCGGCTGGTCGATGCCGAGCTCCTTCTCCAGATTGGCCTTGTCGGCGGGATCGACATAGCCGGCGGCTGCGAACAGGATGTCGACGATGTTACCGGGCACGATGCGCAGCAGGACGAAGATGACGACCGAGATCCCAAACAGGGTCACGAGCATCAGGAACAGGCGTCGCACCAGATAGGCAAACATCCTTCGCCCTCCGCGAGCCGCTAGAGCATGATCCGGAAAGGTGCGCAGCGGTTTTCCGACAAGATCATGCTCAAAACCAAAATCCCGAAGCCTTCAGCCTGCCGCGCTACTTGTCGAGCCACGCGTCCTCGTAGCGAAAGCCGTTATAGGAGCTGTTCGACATGATCGTGATGCCCTTGACGTAGGGCTGCCAGCAGGTGCCGGCCCGTGCGTGGAAGATGATCGGACGGGCAACGTCCTCCTGCAGCTTCTTGTCGATGTCCCACACCAGCGGCTTGCGCTTGCTGGCGTCGGTCTCCTGCGACTGCACGTCGAACAGCTTCTCGATCTCCTTGTTGCAGTAATTGGTGTAGTTCCGCTCCGACCCGCAGGAATAGTTTTCGTAAAAGGACTGATCGGGGTCGTCGACGGAGTTGCCGGTCAGGTTGAGGCCCAGCATGTAATCCTTGCGCGCGACTTTCGGGAACCAGTTCGCGGTTTCCACGACGTCGAGCTCGCCGTCGATATAGATGCTCTTGAGCTGGTCGATCAGGATGACGGCGGGGTCGCGATATTCCGCCAGATTGCGCGTCGAGACCTTCACCGCGAGATGCTTGTCAGGACCGTAGCCCGCCTTCTGCATCAGCTTCTTTGCCTCTTCCCGATTCGCGTTCACGTCCCGGCCGTAGCCCGGAATGGTCTCGAGCTTGTCCTTGGGCATGCCCCAGATGCCCTGAGGCGGTGGCAGCATGGTGCCGCCGATATCGGCCTGGCCTTCGAACAGGATGTCGACGAAGGCCTTGCGATCGAGCGCAAGTGCCACCGCCCGGCGAATATCGATGTTGTCGAACGGCGCGGACGTCGAATTGACGATGATGTTGGTCGAAACGTTGGTCGGCTCGACGACGCAGGTCGCGTTCGGCGCCTGCGACTTGATGTCCTTCAGGAGCGGGATCGTGATGTGCGTCGGGAAGGTCATGTCGAACTTGCCGGCGACGAAAGCGAGAATCGCGGTCGAGCGGTTCGTGATGATCGTGTATTCGATGCCGTCGAGATAGGGCAGGCCCTTTTTCCAATAGTCCGGATTTCGCGTCAGCTTGATCGATTCATTGGCCTTGAACTCGACGAACTTGAACGGTCCGGTTCCGACCGGATGGGTGCGCATGTCCGCGGGCGAGACGTGGCAGGGATAGATCGGCGTATAGCCGGACGCCAGCATCGCGAGCAGCGAGGGTTGCGGCCGCTTCAGGTCGAAGGAGACCTCGAAATCGCCGCTCGTCGTGATCTCGTTGACTTCGTTGTACCAGGCTTTGCGCGGATTCTGCCGAAGCTTCTGCTGCGATTTGCCCATCAGGAGATCGAATGTGCATTTGACGTCGGCCGATGTGAAAGGCTTGCCGTCATGCCATTTGACACCCTGGCGCAGCTTGAACGTCAGCTTCTTGTTGTCGTTGCCCCAGGACCAGCTTTCAGCCAGTTCGGGCCGGAGGGTCTCAGGACTGTTCTGCGCGATGTGCTGGTCATAAATGACGAGGTTATTGAAGACGCCCATGAACGGCACGTTGACCGAATAGGTCGCGCCCTCGAGGATCGACGCGTTTGCCGGACTGTCGCGGTGATACATCCGCAAGGTCCCGCCCTGCTTGGGCTCGCCGGCGAGCGTGGTGGTTGAGGCCGTCAGCACAGATAGCGCCGCCATTGCGGCGAGCGCCCACACGCTCCGCATGCTCATCCTCCCTGGACATCAGTCTTTTTGGCCTTTGCGGCCTGTTTGTCGCGACGATAGCACGCGAGTCGAGGGAGGCAACCGGTAAGGCCGCATGCCGCCTCGACAATTCGGATGACCGAAGGCCGCAGGTCTTCATGCTCACGATATGAGAGTGCAGGTGCGAAGAGATGGTTCCGGTGCTGGCGTTGCGCGCAATCGTATCAACAAGCTCGCCGCCGCGCCCTCACACGATCCGCGACGCCTTGTTCCCCCAATACCGGTCCCGCAGCAGCCGCTTGTACAACTTCCCGGTCGGCAGCCGCGGCAATTCCTTCTCGAAATCGACCGAGCGCGGCACCTTCTGCCGTGACAGCGATTTTGCGCAGAATGCGATCAGCTCTTCGGCGAGGGCCTCGTCCGGCACGACATCAGGCATCGGCTGCACCACCGCCTTCACTTCTTCGCCGAGATCGGGATTGGGGACGCCGAACACCGCGGCATCGGCGACCTTGGGATGGGTGATCAGCAAATTCTCGCATTCCTGCGGGTAGATGTTCACGCCACCGGAGATGATCATGAAGGTGGCGCGATCGGTGAGGTAGAGAAACCGGTCGGCGTCGACATAGCCGACATCGCCGACCGTGCTCATGCTGCCGTCGGCCGAACGCGCCTCCTTGGTCTTCTCCGGATCGTTGAAATATTCGAACGGCGAGGCGGTCTTGAACCAGACCTGGCCCGGGGTTCCGGTCGGGCATTCCCGCATGTTCTCGTCGAGGATGTGGAGGTCGCCGAGCAGCACCTTGCCGACGGTGCCGCGATGGCTAAGCCATTCCTCGCTGTTGCAGGCGGTAAAGCCGAGGCCTTCGGTGGCGCCGTAATATTCGTGGATGATCGGGCCCCACCATTTGATGATGTCGTCCTTGACCAGAGCGGGGCAGGGCGCGGCGGCGTGGATCGCGATCTCCAGCGAGGACAGGTCGTAGCGCTTGCGCACCTTCTCCGGCAACTTCAGCATGCGCGAGAACATGGTCGGCACCAGCTGGGTGTGGGTGATACCCCACCGCTGGACGAGCTCGAGGTAACGCTCGGGATCGAAGCTCTCCATGATGATCACGGTGCCGCCCATGCGGATCGTGAGGTTCACGGCCGCCTGCGGCGCCGAGTGATAGAGCGGGGCCGGCGAGAGGTAAACCATGCCCTCGCGGTAGTGCCAGAGCTTGGTCAGGAAATCGAACAGCGGCAGATTATGCTTCGGCGGCTCCTCCGGCAGCGGCCGCAGAATGCCTTTCGGCCGTCCCGTCGTGCCGGACGAATAGAGCATGGCCGTGCCGAGCCACTCGTCCGCGATCGGTGTCGCCGGCATATCCGCGGTCACGTCCGCAAGTCCGACGATGCGCTCGCTCTCGCCCGGGCCGTCGGCGACGATGCAGAGCTTGATATCGGGGCAGGCCTTGATCGCCTCGCGGGCGATGTCGAGCTTCGCCACCGAGGTGATCAGGATCTTCGACTGGCTGTTGACGAGCAAATAAGCGAGCTCGCCTGGCGTCAGGAAGGAGTTGATGCAGGTGTAGTACAGCCCGGAGCGTTCGCCGGCGCCGCAGGCCTCCAGATAGCGCGAATTGTTCTCCATGAAGATCGAGTAATGGTCGAGCCGCTTCAAGCCGTGCTGGCGGAACAGATGGGCCAGCCGGTTGCTGCGCGCATCGAGCTCGCGATAGGTGACGGCCTCGCCTGTGGCCGCCATGATGAAGGCGGGCTGCAGCGGGCGTAGGCGGGCATGCTGACCTGGGTACATCTATCCTCCGGCTTTGGATTATGCGGCGAGAAGCAGGATTTCGCGCACCTGCGCCGGGCCTTCGATCTTGCGCGGGTTGCGCGGGATCCAGTTGGTGCGCATCGCCTGCTCGGCGATTGTCTCGAAATGCTCGGGCGATACACGCACCTCCGCGAGGCTGCGCGGCATGCCGAGCGAGCGGATGAAGGCATCGAGCACGTCGGCGGCGTTGTGGCCGGGATAGCCCATGGCAGCGGCGACAATCATCTGGCGCTCGGCGTTGTCCCTCGCGTTCCAGCGCATCACCGCCGGCAGCATGATGCAGGACGTGTAGCCGTGCGGCACGTCGAAGGCCGCGCCCAGCACGTAGCCGATGCCGTGGCTCGCGCCCATGGGAACGCCGGCCGCGAGCGCGCCCATCGACAGCCAGGTGCCGATCTGCGCATCCATCCGCGCGTCGAGATCGGCGGGGTCGGCTTTCACCCGCGGCAGCGCGTCGGCGAGCATGGCGAGGCCCTTCACCGCTTGCGCGTCGGCATAGGGATGCGTCTCGCGCGAGCAGATCGCTTCGACGCAATGGTCGATGGCGCGGATGCCGGTCGACAGAAACAGCCATTCCGGCGTGTGCACGGTGATGGCGGGGTCGAGAATGGTCGCACGCGGAACGCTGAGCGGATGCCGCAGCATCTGCTTCACATGGGTGCTGAGGTCGGTAACCCCCGCGATTGAGCTGAACTCGCCGCCGGCGATCGTGGTGGGCACGCTGACCTGGCGCACCGTCGGCGCCGTCATCTCCGGTGCGACGCCCTTGTGCACGCGGATGCGATCGATGTCGGCGATGTCGTTGATGCCATTGGCGAGACAAAGCTGCACCGCCTTGGCGCCGTCGGTGATCGAGCCGCCGCCGACGGTGACGATCAAATCGGCGCCGGCCTCGCGCGCCGCGTTGGTTGCCGCGATCACCGCCTCGCGCGGCGTGTGCGCCGGCATGGCATCGAACAGGCCGGCGCAGCGTGGTCCCAGAGCTTCCTTGATCTTGCTGATTTCGTCGGTCTGCCGGTTCAGCGTGCCCGAAACCATCAGGAAGGCGCGGCGCGTTCCCAGCCGGTCCATCTGCGCGACGATGGCCTCAGTTGCAGCATGGCCGAACACGACCTCCTCGATCGCGCCGAAAACGACACGTCCCTGGTGCACGCCTGTCCTCCCGGACAATTCGTCTTGTTTTGTAAGGGCAATCTAGCCGAGCGGATGGCGTTCGTCATGTGCGAAGGCGCTGGCTCTCTCTCTCTCTTACCCTCCCTCCAGGAGAGTAGGGCGATCGCATATGGTGTGCACGATGCGGCGGCATTGGCAGTCGGCTCCCTCTCCCGCTTGCGGGGGAGGGCTGGGGTGGGGGCTGTCTCCGCATTGGGATTGTTGAGAATTGCGGACGATGTCCCCGAGTGGTGACAACCCTCACCCGCCGCGCTCTGCGAGCGCGTCGGCCTCTCCCGCAAGCGGGAGAGGCGGAGCAAGCCCGCGGCCCTCACGAAATCCATACGCGATAGCCCTACCCAGGGGAGGGTGGCGTCGTGCCTTCGTCACCGGTCTCGTATCGCGCGAGAGAGCTCCACTCACCCCCTGTCAACCCGCCATCCGGTCAGGGCGCGCTCGGAAGCCCTGCACGCGCTTTGGTCTTGAAGTGGTCATCAACTCCACCCATCTTGGGACGCCCGCGGGTAAATGCCTACCCTGCTTTTTCCGCGGCTTTTGACATGCGGACGATGCGAGGACCTGGGATGGCTGGACCGGATGGAAGCGAGCGACTTGTCAAAAAGCACGAATTCGTCCAGCCGCGGCATTGCGCACTAGCGGGTCTCCTCGTCGCTTCATTCGCGCTCACTGGTTGCGGGCAGCCCGCCTCGCAAGGCGCTGCCCCGCCGCCGGCGCCCGTGACGGTCGCCCAGCCGGTCAAGCGCACCGTTACCGATTGGGACGAGTTCACCGGCCGCTTTGAGGCGGTGGAGGAAGTGCAGGTGCGCCCGCGCGTCGGCGGCTTCGTCAACTCGGTCGAATTCCAGGACGGCGCCATCGTGCGTCAGGGCGACCTGCTCTACGTGATCGACCCGCGTCCGTTCGAGGCGGTGGCCACGCAGGCGGAAGGGCAGCTGTCGGATGCCCGCGCCAAGGTGGAGCTTGCCAAGCGCGAGCTCGACCGCGGCCTCAGCCTGGTGCAGACCAGCGCCGTCTCCGAGCAGGTCGTCGACCAGCGCCGCCAGGCCCTGCAAGCTGCGCATGCGGCGGAGGTGCAGGCTGAAGGCGCGCTGAAAGCCGCCAGATTGAACATCGAATTCACCCATGTGGCGGCGCCGTTGACCGGCCGCGTTAGCCGCCATCTCGTCAGCCCCGGCAATCTCGTGCAGGGCAGCGACAATGGCTCTTCGACCCTCCTGACCTCGATCGTCACGCTCGACCCGATCTACGTCTATTTCGACATGGATGAGGCGACTTTCATCAAATACAGCAAGCTGTGGTTCGAGGGGCGGCGTCCGAGCTCGCGCGATACGGCGAACCCGGTGCAGGTGACGCTGGCCGGCGAAACCAAGCCGTCGCATGAAGGCACCATCAACTTCCTCGACAACCGGCTCGACGTCTCGACCGGCACGCTACGCAGCCGCGCCGTGGTCAAGAATACCGATCTGTCGATCCTGCCGGGCCAGTTCGGGCGTGTCAGGCTGATCGGCAGCGCGCCCTATGAGGCGTTGCTTATTCCGGATGCTGCCGTCGCGACCGACCAGTCCCGCAAGATCGTGTTCGTGGTGAAACCCGACGACACCGTCGAGGCGCGTCCCGTGGTGCTCGGGCCGCTCGATGACGGCCTGCGCGTGATCCGCGAAGGATTGAAGGCCGAGGACCGCGTCATCGTCAACGGCATCCAGCGTGCCCGAGTCGGCGCCAAGGTTGCCCCGCAGACTGCGCAAGCCCCGGCCGGTGGCAAGTCATGAATCTCGGCCGTCTCTCCATCAACCAGCCCATCCTGGCGATGGTGCTGTCGATCGTTCTCCTGATCGTCGGCGCGATCGCCTACACCACGCTGCCGGTCTCCGAATATCCGCAAGTGGTGCCGCCGACCGTCGTCGTCACCACGCAATATCCCGGCGCTTCCGCGCAGACCGTTTCCGACACGGTCGCAGCTCCGATCGAGCAGGAGATCAACGGCGTCGAGGACATGCTGTATCTCTACAGCCAGGCAACCTCGAACGGCCAGCTCACCATCACCGTCACCTTCAAGCTCGGCACCGATCTCGACAAGGCCCAGGTGCTGGTGCAGAACCGCGTCGCGATCGCGCAGCCACGCCTGCCCGAGGAGGTCCAGCGCAACGGCGTCACCACCCGCAAGAACTCGCCCGACATCCTGATGGTCGTGTTCATGCTGTCGCCGGACGACACCTTCGACCAGCTCTACATCTCCAACTACGCGCTGCTCCAGGTCCGCGACCAGCTCTTGCGCCTCGACGGCGTCGGCGACATCCAGATCTTCGGCGCGCGCGACTATTCGATGCGGCTGTGGCTCGACCCCGATAGAATTGCCAATCTCGGCCTGACCTCGGCCGAGGTTCTGGCCGCGATCCGCGCCCAGAATGTGCAGATTGCGGGCGGCCAGATCGCCGAGCCGCCGATCGCCGATCGCGCCTTCCAGCCGAACCTCACCTTCACCGGGCGCCTGAAGGACCAGAAGCAGTTCGAGGACATCCTGATCAAGGCCGGCTCCGACGGCCGCGTGGTGCGGTTGCGTGACGTCGCCCGCATCGAGCTCGGTGCGCTCGCCTACAGCACCAACAGCTTCCTGCTGCGCAAATCCGCGGTCGCCATGCTGGTGACGCAGCGACCGGGATCGAACGCGCTCGCGACGGCAAAGAACATCTCCGATACCATGACGAGGCTCAAGGAGAGCTTCCCGAAAGGCCTCGACTACAATATCGGCTATAACCCGACCGAGTTCATCGCCCAGTCCGTCCACGAGCTGATCAAGACCATCTACGAGGCGATGCTGCTCGTGGTCATCGTCGTGCTGGTGTTCCTGCAGGGCTGGCGGCCCGCGATCATTCCGATCATCGCGATCCCGGTGTCGCTGGTCGGCACCTTCGCGGTGATGGCGGCGCTGGGCTTCTCGATCAACAATCTCACTTTGTTCGGTCTCGTCCTCGCGGTCGGCATCGTGGTCGACGATGCCATCGTGGTGGTCGAGAACGTCGAGCGCCATCTCGAGCACGGCATGAGCCGGCGCGACGCCGCGCTCAAGACCATGGAGGAGGTCGGCGGCGCGCTGGTCTCGATCGCGCTGGTGCTCTGCGCGGTGTTCGTCCCGACCGCGTTTCTGGGCGGTATTTCCGGGCAGTTCTTCCAGCAATTCGCCGTCACCATTGCGGTCGCGACGGCGATCTCCTGCTTCTGCTCGCTGACGCTGTCGCCGGCGCTGGCCTCGCAGATCCTGGTGCCGCACGAGGAGAAGCGGCCGCCGGCAAGCTGGAATGTCATCGCGCGGGCGTGGGGCGCCTTCACCGCGGTCTTCAACCGTGTGTTCGACCGGCTGGCGCATGGCTATGCCGGCCTCGCCGATTTCGTCATCCGCCATGCGGTGGTGATGATCCTGATCTACGTCGCGCTGATCGGCAGCGCCGGCTGGCTGATCGTGACGACCCCGCAGGGCTTCATCCCCGCGCAGGACCGCGGTTATGTCATCGTCTCCGTGCAATTGCCCGGAGCGGCATCGCTGGCCCGCACCACCGAGGTCGTGCGCGAGATCGAGCGGATCGCGCTGGACACGCCTGGCATCGTCCGCGTCGCGGCCTTTGCCGGCTTTTCCGGCGCGACGCGCACGCAGGCGGGTAATGCCGCGGCGCTGTTCCCGGTGTTCGATGAACCGGAGGCGCGGATCAAGAAAGGATTGACGGCCAACGCCATCACCGGCGAGCTGCGCAAGCGGCTGCAGGCGATCCAGGGCGCCTTCATCATCGTGATTCCGCCGCCGGCCGTGCCTGGCATCGGCACCGGCGGCGGCTTTACCATCCGCATCCAGGACCGTCAGGGCCGCGGGCCTGAGTTGCTCGCCGCGGCCACCGACGAGCTGGTCGCCGCGGCGCGCAAATCGCCGTCGCTGCTCGGCCCCACGGTGTTCTCGCCGTTCTCGGCCAACACGCCGCAGCTCTTCGTCGACATCGACCGCACCAAGGCGCAGAAGCTCGGCGTTCCCATCTCCAATATCAACGACACGATCCAGAGCTATTTCGGATCGACCTATGTCAACGACTTCAACCTGTTCGGCCGCACCTATCACGTCACCGCGCAGGCCGACTTCCCGTTCCGGAAAGAGCCCAGCGACCTCGCACGCCTGCGCACGCGCAACGCCGCCGGCGACATGGTGATGCTCGGCAGCGTGGTCGAGTTCAGGGACGTCTCGGGTCCCGACCGCGTCGCGCGCTACAATCTCTATGCGGCGTCCGAGCTCCAAGGCGAGCCGGCACCGGGCACCAGCTCGACCACGGCGCTCAACACCATCAAGAAGCTGGCGGACGACACCTTGCCGAGCGGTTTCACCTTCGAATGGACCGATCTGTCCTATCAGCAGATCACCGGCGGCAATGCCGGCTTCTACGTGTTCCCGATCTGCGTGCTGTTCGTCTACCTCGTGCTCGCTGCGCAATATGGCAGCTGGACCCTGCCGTTCGCGGTGATTTTGATCGTGCCGATGTGCCTGCTCGCTGCCACCATCGGCGTGCGCATCATGGGCCAGGACGTCAACATCCTCACCCAGATCGGCTTCGTCGTGCTGGTGGGGCTGGCGGCCAAGAACGCGATTCTGATCGTCGAGTTCGCGCGCGACATCGAGAACGAGGGCAAGCCGCGGCTGGAGGCGGTGATCGACGCCTGCCGCTTGCGCCTGCGACCGATCCTGATGACGTCCTTCGCCTTCATCCTCGGCGTGCTGCCATTGGTGATATCGAGCGGCTCCGGCTCGGAGATGCGGCAGGCCGTCGGCGTCGCCGTGTTCTTCGGCATGATCGGCGTCACCCTGTTCGGCCTGTTGTTCACGCCGATCTTCTACGTGGTGGTGCGGAACCTGGCGGAAGGGCGGAATGAGGGGAAGAAGCCGCAGGTGGCGTGCCCCTAGTTGTCGGTGGCGGCCACTTGCGTCCCCTCACTCCCAGTGTCGTCCCCGCGAAAGCGGGGATCCATAGCCACAGGGAGCAGTTTGGCGAAGACTCGGAGCTGCGAGGTTCGCCCCAAACCTCTCCCTGTGGTTATGGCGACGAGCGCAAGCGCTCGCGCCGGGATCCCGGATCTTCGCTTCGCTCGTCCGGGACGACAGCTCATTTTGTCGCGCCACCCGCGATGCCAATTGGCACACGCCCATACTAACGACCAACTTGAAATGGATGGGCAGGCGCGGGGTTCTTCACTAGTATCCGCGCGATTTCAAAACAGAAAACTGCTGGGAGCTAACAGATGAAATCAGGACTTTTGGCCGCCGTCGCAACCTCTGCTCTGGTGCTGGCGGCGCCGGCCTCCGCGCAAGGCGTCAAGATCGGCATCCTCAACGACCAATCCGGCGTCTATGCCGATTACGGCGGCAAATGGTCGGTCGAGGCGGCCAGGATGGCGATCGAGGATTTTGGCGGCGAGGTGCTCGGCCAGAAGATCGAGCTCGTCACCGCCGACCACCAGAACAAGCCTGACCTCGCGAGCTCGATCGCGCGGCGCTGGTACGACGTCGAGAACGTCGACATGATCACGGAGCTGACGACCTCCTCGGTCGCGCTCGCGATCCACGAGCTCTCCAAGGAAAAGAAGAAGATCGACATCGTCGTCGGCGCGGCGACCTCGCGACTCACCGGCGATGCGTGCCAGCCCTACGGCTTCCACTGGGCTTACGACACCCGCGCGCTCGGCGTCGGCACCGGTGGTGCGCTGACCAAGGCCGGCGGCGACACCTGGTTCTTCCTCACCGCGGACTACGCCTTCGGCTACGCGCTGGAGAAGGACACCAGCGAGATTGTCACCGCCAATGGCGGCAAGGTGGTCGGCTCGGTGCGCGTGCCGCTCAACTCGTCGGACTTCTCCTCCTTCCTGCTGCAGGCGCAGAGCTCGAAGGCGAAGATCGTCGGTCTCGCCAATGCCGGCCTCGACACCACCAACTCGATCAAGCAGGCGTCCGAGTTCGGCATCGTCGCCAGCGGGCAGAAGCTTGCCGGCCTCTTGATGACGCTTGCCGAAGTGAACGGCCTCGGCCTGCAGGCCGCGCAAGGCCTGGTGCTGACCGAGGGCTATTACTGGGATCTCAATGACAAGACCCGCAATCTCGGCGAACGCTTCCTCAAGCGCACCGGCCGGATGCCGAGCATGATCCACGCCGGCACCTACTCCGCGACGCTGAGCTATCTCAAGGCGGTCAAGGCCGCCGGCACCAAGGATCCGGAAGCCGTCGCCAAGAAGCTGAAGGAACTCCCGGTCAACGATGACTTCGCGCAGGGCGGCAAGGTGCTCGAGAACGGCCGCATGGTCCACGACATGTATCTGTTCGAGGTCAAGAAACCCTCGGAATCGAAGAAGCCCTGGGACTATTACAAGCTGCTCGCCACCGTCCCCGGGGACAAGGCCTTCTTCACCGCCAAGGAAAGCGGCTGCCCGCTGACGAAGTGACGGCTCTCGTGTCCCGGACGCGCTGCAGCGTGAAACGCTGCTGCGCAGAGCCGGGACCCACGCTCGTGCCACACTCTGTCGTCCCCGCGAAGGCGGGGACCCATAACCCCAGGGGGAAGTTGTCGCGCGGGCTGATAACTTCGAGTCTTCGCCAAACCTCTCCCTGTGAGTATGGGTCCCGGATCAGCGCTCCGCTTCGCTACGCTTGTCCGGGACGACAGCGAAACGTGGGGCTGCAGATCATCCCTCACACCATCCGCAACACCACCGCTCCAAGCGCCCCCGCCCACAGCGCCATGGCGGCGAGCGCCTGGATCGCAAAGCCGGTGCCGCGCTTGGCTGCCGCCTTCGTATAGCCGATGAAGTAGACGATGCGGCCGATGATCCAGACCGCGCCGATCGCTGCCGCGGTGCCGTCGCCGATATAGATCGCGAACAGCCAGAGCGCCGGCAGGACAATCGGCATCCATTCCAGCGTGTTCATCTGGATGCGGAAGGCGCGTTCGAAATCCGGATGGCCGGACATCGCCGGCACCTTGACGCCGGTCTTGGTGCGCGAGCGCGACACGTTGATGGCGGTGAAGAAATAAAACGCGATCGCCAGCAGCGTGACGAGGGCGGTGAAATGATACATCGCTGGTTCCTTCAAACAGACCGCGCTTCAATACCCGGTCAGCTCGAGATAGCCAACGCCATCATGCGTCCCGGCAAAGCTGATCGGCCCCTCCCAATAGGAGAAGCCGGTCCCCATCCAGGCCCTGGGATTGAGCGGCTTGCAGTGGATCGAGAACGATCGCGACGGGATCACGATCTGCCATTCCACGGGCAGCTTGCGTCCCGCAACCTCCGCCGTCGCCTTCGGGATCATCTGAATGTCGTCGCCCGCGATCATCTGCGTTTCGCCGGCAGCGTTGATCCAGTTGCCGAACGGATAGTCTTTGCCGTCCTTCTGTCGCAGCCGGTACAGCATCAGCTTGTCGCCTGACGACAGATGCAGCGACAGCCAGTCCCAGCCGGTCTGGTCGGCGTCGAGCGGCTGGCTGCTCCATTCGCGGTCCATCCAGGCCTGGCCCGTCACGTCCACCGGTTTGTCGTCGATGGTGAGCGTGCCGCGGGCGCGGTAGAACGGCTGGCTGTAATAATAGGACGCCTGCCCACGCTCCGACTTGCGGCTGTAGCCGCGATCGCCCTGTAAGACGACCGGCCGGTCGGCCTCCAGCGTCAGCGCGTAGCTGAAATCGGTGCTGGACGCCTTCAGCGCCACCGGCGCCAAAGTGCGATCGTCGGTGCGCTCAAAACCCTTCATCTCCCAATCATCGATCCAGGCATCGAACGGCTTTGCCGTGACGCCGGCCTGCCCCACGCCGCCGCGTGAAAAGACTTCGTTGAAGCGGTGGGTGTCGGCGCGCGTCACCGCGGCGTGCGCCATCCACACCTGCTGATTGGCCCAGCCTTCGCCTTGCGGGCCCGGCTGCGCCGCCTGACGGAACAGCGTCCATTGCAGGCCGCACGCCGCGCCGCTGCCGTCGACGAGGTTTGCCGTCAGATACCACCATTCGATACGAAACTCCGGATGCGGCCCGTGATCGCCAGGAAAGGCAAACAGCTTTCCCGGCGTCACCTTCCCAAAGCCATCCGCTTTCTCACCGAGCCCGGCATAGCCCTGCGCGCTGGCGCGGCGTGCGAGGGCCAGCGCGGCGATGCCGCCGGCGAAGGCGCGGCGCGACATGCGATCAGCGCTCATTGGCAAACACCTTGACGAGATTTTCCGGCTGCATCCGCGCCAGCCGTGCCACCGGCAACAGCGCCGCAAGCAGCGACGCGAGCAGCGCGACCGCGACCAGCTCAACCAGCTGCAGCGGGAATACGTGGAAAGGCAGCCGCCAGCCGAACGCCTTCACGTTCACGATCGCGATCAGGCACCACGCCACCAGGAGGCCGAGCGGCACGGCGAGCAGCGCCGTGAACAGCGCCACCGACAGCGTCTTGGTCAATTCGATCGCGGCAAGGCGCGGCCGGGTGATGCCGATCGCCCACAGTGGCGCGAGGTGCGGCAGGCGGGAGTTCGCCAGCGTGAGCAGACTCGTGAACAGCGCGATCCCGGCGACACCGAGCGTGAACGCATTCAGCGCCGAGGTCACTGCAAAGGTGCGGTTGAAAATGCGGATCGATTCCGCCTTCACCGTCGCCTGGTCGGCCACACTGCGGTCGTCGAGCGCGAATTGCTTCTGCAAGGCCGCGATCAGGCCGGGAATGTTCTCCTTCGCGACGATCAGGCCGATCCGCGTCTGTGGCGTCTGCGGAAACTGCCGGATCAGCGCCGCGACGTTGACGGTGAGTTGCCCCCTGGGATTGCCGTAATCGGCATAGATACCGACGATGTCGAGTTCCCATGTCCCGCTAGGTGCCGGCACCTCGACGACGTCGCCGATGCGGACGTTGAGGCGGCGGCTGAGCTGCTCGCTGATGAAGGCGGCATTGCCCGGCACGAGCCGGCTCCAGCCGCGCGGCGCAGTTTCCAGCAGCGGCCAGCGCTCGCGATAGAGCGCGTGGTCGGGCAGGCCGAGCAATTCCACCGGTTGGCCCTGAACCTGCGCCTCGGCGCGGCCGCCCGACAGGATCGCCTGCACGTCGCTGCGCTCGCGCAGCCAGTTGCGGATGTCAACGCCTTGCGCATTGTCGGAGGCGCTGATGTAGACGTCGGCTGCGAGCCGTCCGTTCAGCCAGCCGAGGAAGGTGCGGCTGAAGGTTTCCACCATGGTGGACACCCCGACATTGACGGCGAGCGCGAGCAGCAGCGCCATCAGCGCGAGCGACAATCCAGAAAGCTGCTGCCGGCTGTCCGCCCAGAACCACAGCGCAAGCGGCTTTCTCGCGGCGCGCTGACCCGCGAGCAGGATGATCTCGAGCAGCGCCGGCAGGATCAGCGCCGCGCCGAACATCAGCGCCGCCAGCACGCCAAAGCCCGCGATCAGCGATTGCCCGTATTGAAGCAACAGCAGCGCGACCGCGAACACGGCGCAGGCCGCGCAGCTCTGCAGGACCAGCCAGCGGCGCTGCCTCTGCTGCCAGGCGTGCGGCTGCGCGGTCGCCAGCACAGGCATCCTGATCGCCTTGATCAGGCTGGTCGCCGCCGCAACAAGCGCGCCCGCAATGCTGATGCCGATGCCGGCGAGCCACCATTCAGGCTGTAAGGTCAGTTGCCCCGGGATCTGTGCGCCATAGAGCCCGCGTAGTGACGCCGCGACGTCGGGCAGCAGCACTGCCGCGATGAAATAGCCGCAGACGAGCCCGATCAGGCCGGCGATCAGCGCCAGCGCCACGAGCTCGACCACCAGCACGGCGTTGACCAGCCGCGCCGAGGCGCCGCAGGCGCGCAGCGTTCGCAACATCGGCAGCCGCTGCTCGAAGGCGAGGCCGACAGCCGAGTTGACGATGAACAGGCCGACGAAGAACGACAACAAGCCGAACGCCGTGAGATTGAGGTGAAAGCTGTCGGTGAGGCGTTCCAGCTCGGTCTCCGCGTTCGGCTCGACCAGCTGCAACCGGTCGCCGACCACGCTGGCCAGCGGCGCAGGCTTGCTCTTCGGCTTGCCGATCAGAAGCCGCGACAACTGATCCGGCTTGTTCAGCAGACGCTGCGCCACGCCGATATCGACCACCAGCACCCCGGGCGCGAGCTGCGGCAGCACGCGTAGCGGCGGCAATCTTGTGCCGTTGCTGATCGGGGGCGCCGCGCCTTCTGCTTCCTGCAAGTCGCTCAACGTCTCCCGTGCCACCAATGTCTGGCCCGGCGGTGCAACAAAGCTGCCTAAATCCGCAGCACCGAGACGCGGTGCGTTGCCGATTTCGAGCGGCAGCGTCACCGGCTCGATCCCGAGCAGCCGCACCGAGCGTTCGTTGATCTGGACCCGGCCCTCCAGCGCCGGCGACACCGGCCAGCCGGCGCGGCGGAGCTTGATGAACAATTCCTGCGGAAAGGTCGCTGCCTGGGGCGCCACCAGCATCGCGGTGCGCACGCCGCCGAACGTCGCCGCCGCGCGGTCATAGGCGTTGCGGGCCTGCTGGTTGATGGCCTGCACGCCGCTCCACAGCGCGGTCGCCGCGATCAGCCCGACCAGCAGCGTCGCGAACTGCATCTTGTGACGCCGCCAATGGCTGAGCAGCACCGCGAGGACCCAGAGCGCGCGTCTCATGCGATCCGCCCCGCATGCAGGGTGAGATGGCGGTCGAGCGTGCCGGCCAGATGCAGGCTATGGGTCACCATCAGGAAGCCGCAGCCGGTGCGCGCGACCAGGTCGCGCGTCAGCGCCAGCACGTTCTCGGCGGTGGCCTCATCGAGATTGCCGGTCGGCTCATCCGCCAGCAGTAGCGACGGCCTTGTCGCCAGCGCCCGGCCGATCGCGACCCGTTGCTGCTGGCCGCCGGACAATTGCTCGGGATAGCGCTTCAGGAGAGCGCCGAGCCCGAGCCGTTCGACCAGCTCCTTGGTCCAGGCTGCATCGTGACGGTCGGCGATCCGCGCCTGAAAGGCCAGATTGTCCGCGACCGACAGGCTCGGGATCAGGTTGAATTGCTGAAAAACCAGACCGATCCGGTCGCGCCGCAAGCTGGCGCGCCCTGCGTCGGACAGCGCGGTGACCTCTTTGTCCTCCAGCCGGATCGTGCCGCCATCGGCGGCGTCGAGTCCCGCGATCAGGTGCAACAATGTGCTCTTGCCGCTGCCGGACTCACCCGTCAGCGCGACGCGTTCGCCGGCCCTGAGGTCGAGATCGACGCCGCGCAGCACATGGACCGGCTCGCCGGCCGAGGAGAAGGTCTTGGAGAGATTCTTGATGCTCAACACGATGAATGGCGCCGGGCGGAATGAGCGGAATCGCTGCGTAGCACACTTGCTGCGGAAATGCCGGGTTGCGTTGGTCTCGAAGCCGTTGTTAGCTCCCAAGACAGCCAAATCAAAAAAGTGCCAAAAGACATCGACGGGGGAGAATCATGAGCGTTGAGGGAACGACGGAGGTAGCCGGCAAGGCGATCGGGACCAAGGGAACGCCAAAGGGCGCCTGGACCGTCACGTTTCTCCTCTTCCTCTTCATGGTCGTGAACTTCGCCGACAAGATCGTCGTCGGTCTCGCCGGCGTGCCGATCATGACCGATCTGAAGCTCACCCCGGAGCAGTTCGGCCTGCTCGGCTCCTCGTTCTTCTTCCTGTTCTCGATCGCCGCCATCGTGGTCGGCTTCATCGTCAACAAGGTGCCGACGCGCTGGGTGCTGCTCGTGCTCGCAGTGATCTGGGCGCTGGCGCAGTTTCCGATGGTTGGCACCGTCTCCTTCACCACGCTACTGATCTGCCGCATCGTGCTGGGTGCCGGCGAAGGCCCGGCCTTCTCGGTCGCCGCGCACGCCATCTACAAATGGTTCCCCGACGAGAAGCGCACGCTGCCGACCGCGATCCTGTCGCAGGGCTCGGCCTTCGGCGTGATCCTCGCGGTGCCGGCGCTGAACTGGATCATCGTCAACCATTCCTGGCACTACGCCTTCGGCGCGCTCGGCGTCGTCGGCCTGATCTGGGTGTGTGCCTGGCTTGCGCTCGGCAAGGAAGGCCCGCTGGAGGACACGCAGGTCCTGGCCGCGACCGAGCAGAAGATCCCTTACTTGCAGCTTCTCACCTCTCGCACCTTCATCGGCTGCGTCGCCGCGACCTTCGGGGCTTATTGGGCGCTCTCGCTCGGCCTGACCTGGTTCACGCCGTTCATCGTCAAGGGGCTCGGCTTCTCGCAGAGCCAGGCCGGCTTCATCTCGATCCTGCCCTGGGTGTTCGGCGCCACCATCGTCATTCTCACCGGGTGGATCTCGCAGGTGATGATGGCGCGCGGCTACAACACCCGCGTGGCG
This sequence comes from Bradyrhizobium sp. SBR1B, assembly GCF_014198205.1. NCBI lineage: Bacteria > Pseudomonadati > Pseudomonadota > Alphaproteobacteria > Hyphomicrobiales > Nitrobacteraceae > Bradyrhizobium > Bradyrhizobium sp. SBR1B. The sequence goes on along the minus strand of NZ_JACIHC010000005.1, from coordinate 370,442 downwards.
CGCGGCGTGCTCGGTTCGGTGCCGCTGGTGATCGGCGGGTTGATTCTGGCGACGATGCCGCACGTTCAGGGCGCGGGCCTCCAGATCGCACTGCTCGTGGTCGGCTCTGGCCTGTGCGGGGCGATCTATGTGGTCTGCCCGCCGATGCTCGGCGAGTTCACGCCGACGTCGCAGCGCGGCGCGATCCTCGCGATCTACGGTGCGCTCTACACGCTGGCCGGCATCATCGCGCCGGCCGTGATGGGGGCGATGATCCAGCGTGCCGGCAGCACGGTCGATGGCTACATGGCCGGCTTCACCATCAACGCCGTGATCATGGTCGGCTCCGGCCTGCTCGGCCTGCTGCTGCTGTGGCCGAACTCGGAAAAGGCCAGGCTGACGCGCGGTGCCGCCCCGCAGCCAGCTGCGCTGAAGGGCGTGGTGTCGCCGACGTAAGGGGCTGCTCTTTTACCCTCCCCTGGAGGGGGAGGGTCGATCGCGCGAAGCGCGAGCGGGGTGGGGTGATCTCTCCGCTCGGGCACCGTTGGTTGGGAAGAGACTGTCACCCCACCCGTCTCACATTTCGCTGCGCTCCATGTGAGCCGACCTACGGGCGAGCTACGCTCGTCCCGGACCTTCCAGGGGAGGGTAAGCAACAACGCCGCTAGCTCGCGAGCCCCTGCGCCCCACGAATCAACTTCCCCGGCCGCCTGCCCGTGGCCTCGCCGTGTCGCCGCGTCACCACGCCTGAGACGATCGTCGCCTCATAGCCGTCGACGTCCTGCAACAGCCGCCGCCCGCCGACCGGCAGATCGTAGTGCACCTTCGGCGGATGCAGATGCAGGCGGTCATAGTCGATCACGTTGACGTCGGCCTTGTAGCCGGGCGCAATCAGGCCGCGATCGGTGAGGCCGACCGAGAGTGCGGTCTTGCGCGACTGCGCCGCGACCACGAACGGGATCGACAGTTTCTCGCCGCGCGTGCGGTCGCGCGTCCAGTGCGTCAGCAGATAGGTCGGGAAGCTCGCATCGCAGATGATGCCGCAATGCGCGCCGCCGTCGGACAGGCCCGGCACCGATTGCGGGTCGATCAGCATCTCGCGGGTCGCGTCGAGATTGCCGTCGGCATAGTTGAGGAACGGCACGTAGAGCATGCCGCGGCCCTCGTCCGACAGCATCGCATCATAGGCGAGCTCTTCCGGCTGACGGCCCTGCTTGCGCGCCTGCGGCCCCAGTGCGTTCTCCGGCGGCTGCTCGTAATCGGGGGGATCGCCGAGCAGAAACATCTTGTCGTAGTTGGGCCGGAAGAACAGTGGATCGTCGGTGGCGGTTGCCGTCTCGCTCAGGATTGCCTTGCGCACATCGCTCTGATGCAGCCGTGCCAGCCGCTCCTTCAAGGGAAGATGCGCGATCGCCCTGTAGCTCGGATGGGTCTGGAACGGATTGCGCGACAGCTCGAGCCCGAGCAGCAGGCCGACCGGGCGCGCCGCGATCTGGGCGGTGATGGAGAGACCGCGCTTCGCCGCCGCATTGATCTCGTCCAGCGTCTGGCGCCAGCGGTTTGGCGATCTGTCGTTCTGCGTGATCGAGAACGAGATCGGGCACTTTGTGGCATCGGCCACCCGCAGCATCATCGGCAAATCTTCGTGGATGGTGGAGAGATCGAGCACGAATTGCAGCACGCTACGGCCCTGGCTGTGCATCGCCCCGGCGATCGCGGTGAGCTCGTCCTCGCCGGCCTTCAAGGTCGGCGTGAAGTCGCCGGTCGAGGTGCGGTGGTTGAGTGTGCGCGAGGTCGAGAAGCCGAGCGCGCCGGAACGCACCGCTTCGCCCGCGAGCTTGGCCATTGCGGCATTGTCTTCGGCGGTCGAGGGATCGCGGCGTGCGCCGCGCTCGCCCATGACATAGACCCGTAGCGCCGCATGCGGCAGCTGCGCGCCGACATCGATGTCGAAATCGCGCTTGGAGAGCCAGTTCATGTAGTCCGGAAAGCTCTCCCACGCCCAGGGAATGCCGGCGCTCAGGACAGGCTCGGGAATGTCCTCGACGCCTTCCATCAGCTGGATCAGGCGGGTGTGGTCGGCGGGCTTGCACGGCGCGAAGCCGACGCCGCAATTGCCCATGATCGCGGTGGTGACGCCGTTCTGCGAGGACGGCGTGATGTCCTGGCTCCAGGTGACCTGGCCGTCGTAATGGGTGTGCACGTCGACGAAACCCGGCGTCACCAGCTTTCCGCGTGCGTCGATTTCCTCGGCACCTTTGCCAGAGACCTTGCCGACCTCGCTGACCTTCCCGCCGGTGATGGCGACATCAGCCTCGAACAGCTCGCCGCCGCGACCGTCCGCGACGGTGCCGCCGCGGATCACCAGATCAGGATTGTTCATGTGTTTCTTCCCGTTTTGTTTCTTGTTTCTTGTCGTCGTCCCGGACAAGCGCGCCCTAAGCGCGCGCAGATCCGGGCCCCATAACCACGGGGAGATGTTTTGCGACGACTCGGAGTGACCACCTCCTGCCGCAAATTCTCCCTGTGGTTATGGGTCCCCGCGTTCGCGGGGACGACAGCTCAATTTGTGGCGATACCGGCGACTCAATTTGCCTTGGCCCGCTTCCGCTCCGTGAACGGCGACAGCGCCACCGTCGCGACCATGAAGATCACCGACGCGCCGAACACCCAGTGCGGTGCGCTCTGATCCATGATCCAGCCGAACAGTAGCGGGCTGATAATGCCGCCGAGATTGAAGCCGGTGGAGACGATGCCGAAGGCGCGCCCCGCGGCGCCGGGAGGTGCTGCGTTGCGCACCAGCATGTCGCGCGAGGGGGCGATCACGCCGGAGAGGAAGCCTGCGAGCGTCATCGCGGCAGTCAGCGCCCAACCCGGCAGCGTCACGAGCGCGATCAGCAGCACGATTGCCGCGTTCACGGCAAAGCAGGCCGCGGCGACATAGCCGTGGCGTTCGGTGTGGTCGGCGAGAAAACCGCCGGCCAGCACGCCGGCGGCGCTGGCGCCAAGGAATGCCGTCAGCATGACGTTGGCGGCCGAATAGGACGTGCCATAGCCGCTCATCAGCGCGACAACGCCGAAATTGTTGATACCGGCGACCGAGAGGCTGAGCAGCATGAACAGCGCCGTCAGCACGATCAGCGCCGGCGTGATGACAGCCTGCTTCGGTGCGTTCTCCGTGCCCGGTTTCTTCTTGCTGGCGCCGGCGTCGGGAATGTTCATGACGAGCAGCAGCATCGCCACCGCAATGCCGATCGCACCCGAGGCGATCAGCGCGCCGACGCCGCCGGACAGGGTGACGAGTGCAGCCACGATCGCGGGCGCCACCGCGCCGCCGAGAAACCCGGCAAAGGTGTGGATCGAGAAGGCGCGGCCCATCCGTGCCTCGTCCATGTGCTCGGCCAGGATCGCGTAGTCGGCGGGGTGGTAGACGCTGTTGGCGAGGCCCAGCAGCACGGCGCAGGCGATCAGTGAGGCGTAGCTGAGGTGCAGACCAAGCAGGATCAGCGCGAAGCCGCCGAGCGTGAGGCCGGCCAGCAGGATTCGCCGCGCGCCAAAATGGTCGACGAGATAGCCGGTCGGCGCCTGCGTCAGTCCGGACACCACCGCGAACACGGTGAGCGCGAAGCCGAGCTCGATATAGCCGACGCCGAGCTGCGCCTTGAGGAAAGGGAACAGCATCGGCAGGACCAGCAGATGGAAATGGCTGACCCAATGCGCGATCGAGATTCCGGTCAGCGTGCGTAGCGCGCTGTCCGCCTTGCCTTGCTGCGGTGCGGCGAGAACGTCGACCATTGCAATTCCGGTTTCACTCCCTGGAAGGCGCGCAAACTATCGGGGAGAGCGGTTATTTGTCCATGAACGCAGGCGCATGGCAGGTAGTGCGGGTGGTAGAAGAGCGCGTTGAGGTGCCTCCACGCCGTCGTCCCTGCGAAAGCAGGGACCCCCATACCGCGTGATGTCTCGATTGTGATCGGTTGAAGTGCCGAACGACGATCTCCGCAAAACTCCTCCTTGTGGCTACGGGTCCCTGCGCCCCGTGCGCAATTGCGCACTAGGCAGGGACGACAGCGGAGTTTGGGGCCGCCCTCACAACGGGTCGTCATCCGGACCGTAGCGGTCGCGTTTGGGCGTCGCGATGTCGCCGTCCTCGTAGTCGTCGTCATCGAGAGGAGGCGGCGGTATCTTCACCTTGTCTTCCGCCCGCTTTTTGTCAGCGATTTTGGGCGGCTCGCTTGGCTTGCCGATCTTGGCCATGGCTGTTCCCGGATGGTGATGCTGCATCCGATCCTATACGGAACATATGTGTAGTTTCTGACCTATCGCAAGCGGGCCGTCAGTGCACCAGCGGCCCGCCCGCCTTCTTCCAGGCATCCACGCCGCCGGCGATATGGGCGGTGTTGGAAAGGCCGGCCGCCTTGGCGGCGGCCACCGCCATCGCCGAGCGCTCGCCGAAGGCGCAGAAGAACACGATGCGGCGGCCGGTGGCGGCGGCGACCTCGCGCAGCATGCCGCCGGGCTTGAGGCTCTCCTCGACGGACGGATAGGGCGTATGCAGCGCGCCTTCGAGCATGCCGTGCTTCATCCGCTCGTTGGTCTCGCGCAGATCGACCAGCAGCATGTCGGGCCGGCCGAGAATGCGGATCGCCTCGACCGCGCTGAGCGCGCGGCCTTCCTTCTCCAGCTCCTCCTGATGCAGGCCGACATGCATGTTGGCGGGCACCGCCACGTCCATCATCTTCGGATTGGGCAGCTTCAGATTGGCCATCAGCTCGATATATTCGTCGACCGAGCGCACCTGGAGCCGCGGGTTGTAGCGCTTCTCCTCGCCGATGGTGGAGACGGTGTCGCCCTTGTAGTCGTGCGCCGGGAATACCATCGTCTCGTCCGGCAGCTTGAGCAGGCGGTTGAAGATCGATTCGTATTGCGCGCGCGATGAGCCGTTCTGGAAATCGGTGCGGCCGGTGCCGCGGATCAGCAGCGTATCGCCGGTGAAGACGCGATCGCCCATCAAATAGGAATAGGAATCGTCGGTGTGGCCGGGCGTGTACATCACGTCGAGCGACAGGCCCTCGATCGTCACCTTGTCGCCGTCGGCGACCCGCATCGCCACCATGTCGGCCTTGGTCTGGTCGCCCATCACGGTCATGCAATGGGTGCGGTCGCGCAGCTCGCCGAGGCCGGTGACGTGGTCGGCATGCAGATGAGTGTCGACCGCCTTGACCAGCTTGAGGTCGAGCTCGCGCAGCAATTGGCAGTAGCGGTCGACTTTCTCAAGCACGGGATCGAGGATCAGCGCCTCGCCGCCGGGGCGGCTGGCGAGGACGTAGCTATAAGTGCCTGAAACGCTGTCGAAGAGCTGGCGGAAGATCATGGCGGGAAAGTCCGGCGGTGGAACTGGCTTCGAGGATTCTACTACGTTTCGGGCCGGAAAGAGAAGTAATTCACTGGGCGGATCGCAAGTTTTGGAAGATTTTGCTTTGCAAGATCGAATCTCCGATTGGACGCGATGGCCGTCCCACAAGTTCAGTGTCGTCCCTGCGAATGCAGGGACCCATAACCCTAGGGTGGAGTTTGGCGAAGACCAGCCGTTCGGTGCGCCTGCCGCCGCGATCGAGAGATCACGCGGTATGGGTCCCTGCGTTCGCAGGGACGAGAGCTGAGTGCGACGCGGGAGCGCAGCGCCCCCTCAGGGGCCTCACCACCGTATATCCATTCTCCGCCAGGAACAGGATCTGCCCGACGCCCACCTGCACCGGGGTCGCGGCCTGGATGAACTCCGGCCGCTTGCCGGTCTCGCGCTCGATCGTATCCACCGTGTTGAGGCAGATGTCGAAGCGCACGCCTTGCGCGATCAGGCTTTCGACCTGCTTGCGACGCTCGCTGCTGGACAACAGGAGATCGATGCCGGGCCGAACGCCACCACTTCGATCGCGATCTTGTCGGGGTCGTACGCCTTCAGGAGATTATTGGCGACGCTGAGCACCAGCGCCTGCTTCCTGGCGTCGCCGTCGGAGAGTTGCAGCACGATCTTGTGCTCGGCGAACGGCTTGTCCTGCAGCGGTACCTGCTGCGCTGAGGCCGTTGGGATCGCGACCCGGACCAGCAGCGCCAGCATCAGCGCGCAAAAGATCGGACCCCGAATCATCCCTGTCCCGCAATGCCTGGATTGTCCTCGACGCCCTTCAGCGTGACACCGGGGCCAAGCCGCTTCTCGTCGGCTTATCAGGGTGGACCGGACGTGAGCGGACGGCCGGTGGCGATGGGGCGGGCTTGAAAAACGCTGTTAGCGGCGGCAATCTCGGCCTGATTGAGGCTTCGATCTGACGAATCTCGGCTTATGCCGACCGATGCGAGGATCGACGATGAAGCAGCGGCCGATAGTGTGGCTTGCCGTTGTTGCAGGCGTGGTCCTGGTGCTTGCTGTCGCCTGGGCCGCCATCCTCTGGACGCGCCCAGAGCCTATTCGCATCGCGTTCGCCAATTCGCTCTCTGGCCCGTCCGCCCCGATCGGGGCGGAAAGCCTGGTCGCTACGCAGCTTGCAATCGACGAGGTGAACGCCAAGGGGGGTGTCAACGGACGGCTGATTGAGCTCGTTCTGTTCGACGACGCAAGCAATCCAGCTGTGGCGCGCGCGAATGCGCAGGCGATTGCCGACAGCCCGTGCGTCGCTGTGCTCGGACATTATCTTAGCTCCGCGTCGCTCGCGGCGGCGCCGATATACAAGGATGCGCGGATACCGGCACTCACGGGAAGCTCGGCTGCCGACGATCTGACAAACAACAGTGAATATTATTTTCGTGCGCTGTCGCCGGTCTCCGTACAGGCGCGCTCGATCGCGGAACATCTGCGCGCCGTGATGAGGGAGCCAAAAGTCCGTCTCGTTCACACGCGCGATTCCTACGGCAAGAGTTTTGAGCATGGATTTGCGACGGCCTATCCGGCGGAGCAGTTGCGTGTGTTCGGACTGGACGTCGCAGCCGGTGAGATCGGATCGACGGATGAGGCGCTGGACGCTGCCGCGCAGGAGCCCGGGCCCGGTGTTATTGTCGTCGGCGCGGCAACCGATTTTAGCGCAGACATCGTCAAGGCGCTCCGCCGCCGCGGTATCAAGGGAATGATCATTGCATCCCAAGCCGCAGCCCGCGAAAGCTATTTGCAGAATTTCGCCAATGAGCCCGAGGAAAAAGCGCAGCCGGGTTTCTTCAGCGAGAATCTGTATGCTGCTTCCTCGCTGATGTTCGACAGTGCCGGCGTGGCAGCGCAGGTCTTTGCCGCCGACTACAAAGCGAAAGCGGGAACCTTGCCAAGCTGGGTTGCCGGCGGCTCGTATGACGCTGCGCGCCTGATGATCGATGCGCTAAAACGAGCTGCCGTACATCCCCGGTTTATGGGGCAGGGAATTCAGAAACGATCCGACAGCAAGGTCGCAGATCGCGACCGTGTGCGCGTCGCGCTCGCCGCGATCAACGATCCGAAATCGGCGGTCGTCGGGCTGACTGGGCGGCTCTATTTCAACGCGAACCGCGACATTCCGCGCCCGATTCGACTGGGTTTCTTCCGTTACGGTTTGTTCGTCACTGCGCCGCTGCAACTCGTGCGCATCGATCAGCCCAAAGGAATCGATCTCGCCGCGGAACGAGAGAAGGGCCATGTCGTCACGTTCGGCGACCGACACTACTGGATTCAGCGCGTCGTTTATACCGGCATCGACATCATTCGCGTCAGCCGGGTCGACGTGAAGCAAAATTCGTTCAACGTCGACTTCTATCTCTGGATGCGGTTCGCCGGAGACGATGAGGCGCAGACGCACGTCGAATTCCCGGCCCTGTTGGATCGCGGGGCGTTCGATCCGGCTCGGCCGATTCAGATTGGACAGGAAGACGGCCTGAGCTATCGGCTCTATCGAATCAACGGCGATTTCAAAGCCCGTTTCGATCTCCATGATTATCCGTTCGACACGCAGGAATTGCGTCTACGTTTCCAGAACACGGAGCAGCGGCGGGAACTCATCACCTATGTCATCGATCGGTTCGGCTTGCGCCTCGCCGGCGACGGAAGCTCGCGGGCCGAGGATGGGGCCTATTCCGGACTTCAGCTCTGGCGATTTCTCGGACTGAACTATTTCGTCGAATCTCAGTCCAGCGGATCGACGCTCGGAAAGGCGTCCTCGTTTGGTGCCGAGGCAATGACGGAATTCGCAGGCTTCGATGCGACCATCATGCTGCGCCGCAGCTCCGCCATCTACATGCTGAAGAACCTATTGCCGCTGTTTCTGCTCGTGCTCGTCGTGTTCGCGACCCTGTTCTTTCCCGAAACCATGTTTCGTGAACGCGTGACGATTCCAGTGACCTCGATCCTGGCGAGCGCGGTGCTGCTCGTGACGGTCGCCAGCCAGGTCGGCGATGTCGGATACACGGTGGTCGTCGAAGAGATGTTCTACATTTTCTTCATACTATGCCTGATGACGATATTGGCGGGCTACAAACATGAAAAACTTCGAGACGCCGGCCGAAAGCGCGCCGCTATTGTTTTGGATCACGCAGCGCGGATCATTTATGCCGGGACGGTACTCGCTGTAATCGTTGTGCTCTACCGGCGTTATGCCGTGTGAGGCAAGCGTGGATACCTCGCCGGGTCCGCCACACCTTCTTGAAATTCGCAGCATGAGTCCGGATCTGGTCCTTGGCCGACATGACCAAGCGCGCCTCCTTTGTCTGTTTCCGACGGTCATGCGGACGTCGTCCGCCGGGCGGATTGGGTACACGCCCTAGACAGGGACGACAGGGGAGTGTTCGGCGGGACGCCCCCCCTACGGCCGCACCAGCGTGTAGCCATTCTCCGCCAGGAAGAGGATCTGCCCGACGCCCACCTGCACCGGCGTCGCCGCCTGGATGAACTCCGGCCGCTTGCCGGTCTCGCGCTCGATCGTATCCACCGTGTTGAGGCAGATGTCGAAGCGCACGCCTTGCGCGATCAGGCTTTCGACCTGCTTGCGGCGCTCGCTGCCGGACAGCAGGAGATCGACGCCGGGACCGAACGCGACGACCTCGATCGCGATCTTGTCGGGGTCGTAGGCCTTCAGGAGATTATTGGCGACGCTGAGCACCAGCGCCTGCTTCTTCGCATCACCGTCGGAAAGCTGCAGCACGATCTTGTGCTCGGCGAACGGCTTGTCCTGAAGCTGCACCTGCTGCGCCAAGGCTGGCAGGATCGCGGCCTGGACCAGCAGCGTCAGTAGCATCGCGCGAAACATTTGCGCCCGCATCATCCTTGTCCCGCAATGCCCGGATTGTCCTCGACGCCCTTCAGCGTCACGCCGGAGCCGAGCCGCTCCTGGAACATCCGGCCCGAGCGCAGATATTTGCCGACGACGTCCCACACCGGCGCGCCTTGCTGGCCGTTGACCGAAGCCCAGCCTGCGACCTTGTAGCGGTGGCTGGCGCTGAGCGCTTTGCCGCCATGGAGCTTCACTTCCGAGATGCGGCCGCCGATCGCGGCGGTCGGCGTGCAGGTGTAGCTGAGCCCGCCGGCACGCACCATGTCGCCGCCCTGCTGATAATAGGGATCGGCGTTGAAGAGATTGTCGCAGACGTCTTCCAGCACGTCCTTGATCTGGGCGCCTGTCATCTCCTGCACATAGGTCTCGGGATAGGTGATCGCCGTCTCCGTGAGCAGATCCTCCATGGTCAGCGCCTGGCCCGACAGCGCGGTGACGCCCCAGCGGAACCCCGGCGACAGCGCGATCTCGGCATCGAGCTCGGTGCGCAGCGCCGTGCAGATCAGCTCGTCGACGGGCCCGGAGAAATTGCCGCGCCGATAGAGCAGGCGGTCAGGCGTTGCGATCTTTGCCGACCAGTCGGTCACGTGCGGCGCGCGCAGCCGGCCGATCAGCTCGGCCATTCCGGGGTCGGGCTTCAGCAGCTCGGAATAAACAGGAAGCAGATGATAATGAATGTCGCTGACCTTGCCCTTGTCGATCGCAAGATCGAGCACGGCCAGGAATTTTCCGTTGGAGCCGGCATTGGTGACGAGCGTGGTCCCGCCGGCGTTCTTCACGGCAATCGGCTGCGGTACGGCGTCATGGGTATGGCCGCCGAGAATGACGTCGATGCCCGTGACGCGGCTTGCGAGCTTGAGGTCGACATCCATGCCGTTGTGCGACAGCAGGATGACGGCGTCGACCTTGTCGGTGCCGCGCAAGGCATCGACATGCTTCTGCAACTCCTCCTCGCGGATGCCGAAGGTCCAGTCCGGCGTGAACCGCTTGGGGTGCGCGATCGGCACGTAGGGGAAGGCCTGGCCGACGATCGCGACCCGGTGACCGCCGATCTCCTTGATCATCGAAGGCTTGAACACGCGTCCCGTGGCCTTGTCGAAGGCGGGAGCGTCGTTGAACGCGGCTTCCTCGGTCAGGAACACGTTCTGCGCCAGGAACTCGCCCTTGAAGCGCTCGAGATTGTCGCGCAGCGTCTGCTCGCCATAGGTGAATTCCCAATGCCCGGTCATCGCTTCGATGCCGAGCAGATTGGCGACCTCGACCATGTCGCGGCCCTGCATGACGTTGGCAAGCCCGGTGCCCTGCCAGAGATCGCCGCCGTCGACCAGCAGCGAACGCTTCTCGCCGACATCGCCACGCAAGCGATCGACCAGCGTCTTCAGATGGGCAAAGCCGCCGAGCTTGCCGAAGCGGCCTGCCGACTTCTCGAACTCGACGCAGGTGAAGGCATAGGCATCGGCGCTGTCGGGACGGATGCCGAAACGATCGAGAAAGGCGCGGCCGACCAGATGCGGTGGCCGCCCGGCCATCTCGCCGACGCCGATATTGATGCTGGGCTCGCGGAAATAAACCGGGTTGAGCTGCGCATGCGTGTCGGTGATGTGCAGGATGCGCGCGTTGCCGAAGCGCTCAAGGTCGTAAATGCTCGCGGACTCAGTGCCCCGCGCAAGCCGCGGCAGACTGAGCGATGCAGCGGCAAGGCCTGCGCTCTTCAGGAAATCGCGGCGGCGGATCGCCATACCAAAATTCTCCGCGCCCTCAATGTCGCAAGACTGTTTCAGTTCAGGCCAGTCTAGCGGATTTCCATCGCCTTCCAGGCTTCTTTTTCGGACGCCGCCTGGAAGATCGACGCCTTTGCCAGCGCCTCGGCCTCCCTGGCCGCGGCGGTGGCGCGGTCGAAATCGCCGCCATCCGCCGCTTTCTTGGCCGCGGCCAGGGTCGAGACGGTCACGGTCCACTGGTTGCGCAAGCCGGCAGCCTCCTTCGATGCGGCTTCCGCGGTGGCATAGGCCGCCTTGTAGTCCGCTTCATTTGCCGCGCGCGCCGCGGTCGCGAGGCCGAACGCCAGCAGCATGGCGAGGGGAAGTGACCGCTTCATGGCCGCGCTCCCGGTCCTGATATCGGCAGGCCGTTGGCGACATAGGACAGGAAATATTCGACGTCGCGATATTCGTCCGATTGCGGCTCCAGCGGAACCGCGCGGGTCTGGCTGTTGCAGGTGACGAAGCGGCGGCTGGTGGTGCCCATGCCGCTCCATTCGGAGCGGTAGATCGGCATCGCGTTCAAAATGCCGAGCGCCGGCGCCAGGACCTCGGCGCGGATGCGCTCGCCCGGGCTCTGCACATGGCAGCTGGCGCAGGAGAAATTCATCTGGCCGCGCCGCGTATAGAAGTAGCGCTTGCCGTTCTCGAATGCCGCGAGCGCACGGGGATCGTCGGGAATCTTGATGTCCATCGGCTTGCCGCGCGAGGTGAAGGCCATGTAGGCGGTGAGCGAGGCCATCTCGTCCTTGACGTAGGAGTAGGGCGCCTCGCCATTGGCCTCGCGGCAGCGGTTGAGCGCGAGCTCCAGCGTGACGACCTTGCCTTCCTTCTCGTCGAAGTAGGGATAGTTCTGGCGGATGCCGACGCCCCCATTGGGGAAGCAATCGGCATAGGTCTTGCCGTTCTTGAACGGGGTGGCGAACATCTCCTTGCCGGCGTCGAGCGCGAACTCGTAAGGCGGGAATTCTTCCTTCTCCTGCCACTGCCGCTTCATGTCCGCGTTCATGGAATACGGACCGTTGACGAAGTCCTCGTGCTTTACGTCGGGAAACTTCTGGAAGAAGAAGTTCTGGAACGCCTTGGCGTCGGCAACGGGATCGACCTTGTCGGCCGCGACGACGCGCGGAGAGGTGAGGGCGAACGCAACGAGTGCGGCGCTGAGCGAGCCAAGCAGCAATGCAGACCGGGTCTTCATCACGCGATCTTCGCGGTGGTCGTATCCGACGCACCCTTGTTGTCGGTCCAGGAGATCTTGAGGTCGTCGCCCTTCTTGGCGCCCTTGAAGCTGAACTTCACATAGGGGTCCTTGGAGACCGCAGTGCCCCAATCGGCGACGAAGACGTCCTTGCCGTTACATTCGAATTTCAGCTGCTGGATGTAGTGCGCGGGGATCAGCTCCCCCTTGGGATCCTTGACCAGGCCGGTATCCATGGGGTGCTGGATCAGCGCCTGCACCTCAGTGATGTCGCCGTTGGATGTTGCGCGCACGCGAATGCTTGATGCCATCGGACCGATCCTCCTAGCCGCCGCAGCCGCCGACGGTGACCTTCACTTCCTTGGTCGCGCTGTAGAGCTTGCCGTCAGCCTCGACGATGGCGACCAGTTTGGTGGTCTTGGCCATTTTCAGCCGGTTGGCGACGCCCGGAACGGTGCCGTCGGCGACCTTGTAGGACGCTGCGAGCGCGTACGGGTTCTCGGTCACGAGGAACGAGATCGAACTCACCTTGTCGAGCGTCGTCGTCACCGAGACCGGCACGACGCCGCCGTTCTCGGCGATCTCGGGCGCATCCAGCTTGACCTTGTCGGAGGGCTCGGCGGTTTTGCCATAGAGCGCCTTGATCGCGTCGGCCTCGTTCTTCTGCCTGAAGGCCTCTTCCGGATATTTGTCGTTGGCCGCGGCGCGCGCGGGCGTGGCCCCGAACGGCAGATTGCCAAGGCCGAGCAGGGCGACAGAGGCAGCGCCCTGAAGGATCAGGCGCCTTGTCGCAAGCGGGCCGGTGGTCGTGGTCATCTCAAATCTCCTGGCAGCCGGCCGTTACAGCGTCTGCAGGAAATCAACGATCGCGCTGATCTCCTGTTCGGTCAAAATCCGGTTCCGGCCGAACGGCGGCATCATGGTCTGCGGATTGCGCTTGGTCTCGTCGAAGATGATCGCGGTGAGCTCGTTGCGATCAGGGTATTTGGCCTTGAGGTCCTTCAGTTCCGGCCCGATTGTTCCCGGCAGGTCGCCGCCTTTGATGACGTGGCAGGTCAGGCAATTGCCCTTGCCGCGATCGAAGGCGAGCTTCTGGCCGTCGGCGACAGCGGATTGTGCCCGCGCCGGAGCCACAGCCGCGCCGGTGGAGAGCACCAGCGCCACCAGGACGGCAAGCTTGCAAGGAAAGGCGGTCAAGGCATCGTCCCAGGCGTTATGTCGATGATCTCGTTTGCGGAAATGTAAGCGTTCCAAAGCACAAAGGGCATCGCCTGACAATCAAGACTATGCACGCGGCAAAATGGAGTTAATATCCCGCGCATTGCAACCGATGAGATGGTTTGTTCATCCTAACTGGTTGGCGCTAGCAAATTATTCTAGGGCGTTTGGCCCTTACGGGCCGTCTTTTCTGTTTCGCATTCATTGGGGACTGACTTGGCTGAATATGTCGTCGAATTTGGCAGGGATGGCGGACGGGTCGAGCCCGATGGACGGCTCGATGCACCGGCGTTCCATCGCAACCATGTGCCGATCTGGGCGGCGCTGGAAAAGCACCTCACCGGCCTGACCGGCAACGTGGTCGAGCTCGGCAGCGGAACCGGCCAGCACGTGGTCTATTTCGCCCGCCACACGCCCGGCCTGATCTGGTGGCCGAGCGACCTCAACCAGCGCCACCTCAAGAGCATCGAGGCCTGGCGCGTCCATACAGGCCTCGCGAACATCCGCAGCCCCCTGCGGATCGATCTCACCGATCCCGACTGGTGCGAGGAGATGAAAAGCGGACAGGCGCCGACGAGCCTTGCGGCGGTGTTCTGCGCCAATGTCATTCACATCGCGCCCTGGGCCGTGGCCGAGGGCCTGTTCGCCGGCGCCGGCCGCTACTTGCGCCCCGACGGCGGCAAGCTGTTTCTCTATGGCCCGTTCAAGCGCGACGGCAAGCACACCGCGCTCAGCAATGCGGTGTTCGACACCTCCTTGCGTGAAGGCAATCCCGAATGGGGCGTGCGCGACATCAGCGATGTCGAGCTCCTCGCGCGCGGCGCGGGCCTTCGCCTCGTCGATACGATCGACATGCCCGCGAACAATCTGACGCTGGTGTTCGAGCGGTAAGCGACTCGGAAGGTGTGCTCCCTCCCCCGCCTGCGGGGGAGGGTTGGGGAGAGGGTGTCTCCGCAACGGGACATCCCCCAGAGGAGAAAACCCTCACCCGCCACGCTCTTCGAGCGCGTCGACCTCTCCCGCAAGCGGGAGAGGTAAGAGCCGGCCTTGGTCTGCACCGACCAAACGAGTCCCATCACCCTTCTTCCCTCCACCCGATCTTCTCCTTCAAGAACCGGAAGCCGAGCACCTCGAAGCCGGCGCGTTCCCTGTTGTCCTTGCCGTAGCCGTGGCCGCCGGCTTCCGGCTCGTAGAACCAGGCCTCATAGCCCATGGCCTGCAGCTTGGCCGTCATCTTGCGGGCGTGGCCGGGATGAACGCGGTCATCGCGCCTTGTGGTGGCGATCAGGATCGGCGGATAGGTCTGGCCGGTTTTCACGTTGTGATAGGCCGAGTAGGTCTTCAGCCACTCCCATTCCTCGGACTTGTCGGGGTCGCCGTATTCCGCGATCCAGCTCGCGCCCGCGAGCAGTTTCGTGTAGCGGCGCATGTCGATCAGCGGGATGGTGCAGAACAGCGCGCCGAAGTGCTCGGGGTAGCGCACCAGCATGTTGGTGATGAGGATGCCGCCGTTCGAGCCGCCCTGTGCCGCAATGCGCTTCGGCTGCGTCACGCAGCGGCGGACGAGATCGGCCGCAACCGCGGCGAAATCGTCGTGCGAGAGTTTCTTGCCGGCGAGGCGGCCGGCGTCGTGCCAGCGCGTGCCGAACTCGCCGCCGCCGCGCAAGTTCGCCTGCACAATGGTGCCGCCGCGCTCCAGCCACAGCTTGCCGAGCGAGGAATTGTAGTACGGCTTCACCGAATGGGCGAAGCCGCCATAGGCGCTCATATAGACCGGCGCGTCGCCGGTCTCGCCTGCCGGCCCGGTCTGGACATAGGGAATGCGCTCGCCGTCAACAGAGACCGCCTCGTGCTGCGTCACCACGAGCCCGTCGGCGGTGAACGTCTTCGGCGCCTGCTTCAGGACGATCGGGCTGGCGACGTCGCGCTCGATCAACAGCAGTGACGGCGGGGTGAGTGGATCCTGCACATTGGCGAGCAGATCGCCGTTGCTCTCGCTGGGATGACGATCGAGCGGCCAGACGTCGACGACGCCGATTTGCGGCAGGCCGGCAAGCGTCTCGCGGCTCCAGCCGGTGGCGGATGGCGTGCAGATCTCAAAGCGCGGACGCAGCTCGTCGAGGATCGACAGCACGAGCTTGCCCGCCGCCCAGAACAGGCCTTGCAAAGCGCGCCGCGGCGCCGGCTCGAACAGCACCGCAAAATCGCGGCTGCCGTTCAGGAACGCCGACAGTGAGATGCCGAGCACGGTGTCGGTGGCGTAGGTCCGCCCGCCGGCCGTCCAGTCCTTGCGCAGCTTCATCGCGAACCAGTCGCCATGGGCCTGCAGCCAGATGCCGGTCGGCAGATCGAGCTTGGTCATGCGACCGGCGGCATCGCGCAGCCAGACCGCGTGATTGAAGAAGTCGATCTGCTCGACGATCCAGACCCGCGGCTCAGGTCCGGTGTCGTCGGCGCCGCCATAGATCATCATGTGATCGGCGGTGGTCTCGGCGATCATCTCGGCCTGATCGACCGGCTGGCCGCGCCGCCACAGGCGAACTGTCCGCGAGTATCCGGAGTCGGTCACCATACCCTCGCCATGGGCACTCGACAGCAGCAGCGTATCGGCATCGAGCCAGTCCGCGCCGCCCTTGGCTTCCGGCAGTATAAAGCCGTCCGCCACGAAGCTCTTCGCAACGAGGTCGAATTCCCGCAAGGTCACGGCGTCGCTGCCACCGCGCGACAGGCTCAAAATGGCGCGCGAGCTTCCCGGCGTCGTGGCGATCCCGCTCAGCAGCCAATCCTCGCCTTCGCGCGCTGCGAGCTGGTCAATATCCAGCATGGTCTCCCACGCAGGATTGCTCTTGCGAAACTCCGTCAGCGTGGTCCGCCGCCACAGGCCGCGCGGGTTGGCAGCGTCCTTCCAGAGATTGTGCAGGTCGCTGCCGCGCCGGCTGACATAGGGAATGTTGTCGGGGCGATCATAGATCGCTGCGAGGATGTCGCGGTCATGCCCGAAGGCTTTGCCGCCGAACGCCGCGAGCGTCAGCTCATTCTGCCGCTCGACGAAATCGAGCGCTTGCGTGCCCTCGATCTCCTCAAGCCAGAGCCAGGGATCGTCGTCGGGAGCGCTGAGCGTGGGCCTGTCGTCGACGGTCATGAACGAAACTCCGAAAAATAGCGGCGGATAGGATTTGATCGAGCGCAAGCCGTCAAGTGCGCGGCCCGCTATGATCGCACCGATTGCGTCAGAGGCATGGCCAGCGCCCGTTTGCGCCGGTTGTCCGGCCACTCGCGTCCCTCCATAGTGCCGGGAATCAACAAGCCCTTGAGCCCGTTCGGGCAGAAAAAGCCGATGCTTGACGTGACTTCTGCCCATGCAATCGCCGACGACGCCCGCGTGCGCGCCAATGTGGTGCGCCTGGCTGCAGCCCAGGCGCTGACCGGTGCCAATTCGGCGGTGATCTTCGCTACCGGCGCGATCGTCGGCTCCACGCTCGCGCCCGACATGTCGTTCGCGACGGTGCCGATCTCGATGTATGTGGTCGGACTCGCCGCCGGAACGCTGCCGACCGGCGCGATCTCGCACCGCTTCGGCCGCCGCGCGGCCTTCGTCATCGGCACCGCTCTCGGCACGCTCACCGGCGTGCTCGGCTCGTTCGCGATCCTGCACGGCTCGTTCGCGCTGTTCTGCATCGCGACCTTCCTCGGCGGCCTCTACGGCTCCGTGGCGCAATCCTATCGCTTCGCGGCCGCTGACGGCGCCAGCGCGGCCTACCGGCCGAAAGCTGTGTCCTGGGTGATGGCGGGCGGCGTGTTCGCCGGTGTGCTCGGTCCGCAGCTCGTGCAATGGACCATGGACGTCTGGCAGCCTTATCTGTTCGCCTTCAGCTTCCTGGTGCAGGCCGCCGTGGCGCTGATCGCGATGGGCATCGTCGCCGGCGTCGATATGCCCAAGCCCGCACCGGCCGATCTGCATGGTGGCCGGCCGCTGCTCACCATCGTGAGCCAGCCGCGCTTCATCGCCGCGGCGCTGTGCGGCATCATCTCCTATCCCATGATGAACCTCGTCATGACCTCGGCGCCGCTCGCCATGAAGATGTGCGGCCTGTCCGTGTCCGATTCCAATTTCGGCATTCAATGGCACATCGTCGCGATGTACGGGCCGAGCTTCTTCACGGGCACGCTGATCGCCCGCTTCGGCGCACCGAAAGTCGTGGCCGCCGGCCTGCTGCTGGAAGCCGGCGCTGCCGGCATCGGCCTCTCCGGTCTCACCGCGATGCATTTCTGGGCCACGCTGATCGTGCTCGGCGTCGGCTGGAATTTCTCCTTCATCGGCGCCTCCGCCCTGGTGCTGGAGACGCACCGCCCGCAGGAGCGCAACAAGGTGCAGGCCTTCAACGATTTCCTGGTGTTCGGCATGATGGCGATCGGCTCGTTCTCCTCCGGGCAATTGCTCGCCAGCTACGGCTGGTCGGCGGTGAACCTGGTGGTGTTCCCGCCGGTGGTGCTGGGCCTTGCCGTGCTCTCGCTGGTCTCCTGGGCCCGCCGCCGCAAGGCGCGGCTGGAGGCGGCGATGGGCGAGTTCCCGGATGCGATCTGACTGGCAGGAGGCTGTCAGCAACCTTGATACTTCGATCCAGGTCGAAGTGATTTTAAGGTAAGGGCCATTTAGATGTCGTCGTGGCCGGGCTTGTCCCGGCCATCCACGTCTTAGGTGCTCGGATCGAACAACGTGGATGCCCGGGCATGACGGAGTAAGCGGCGATGCTCGACAATCCTCAGACCCCAGCGCTGGACGAATCCTCCCTTCGCTACGAAGGCTGGCGCATCGTCGCGGTCTGCTTCCTGCTCGCGACCTTCGGCTGGGGGCTCGGCTTCTACGGCCAGAGCGTCTATGTCGCCGAGCTGCAGCGCGCGCGGGGCTGGCCGACCACGCTGATCTCGTCAGGCACAACGTTCTTCTATCTGTTCGGCGCGCTGCTCGTCGTGTTCGTCGGCGAAGCCGTGAGGAGATACGGCCCGCGCCTCTGCCTGATCGCCGGCACGCTGGCGATGGCGGCAGCCGCGGTCGCGATCGGCGCGGTGCGCGAGCCCTGGCAGCTTTATCTCGCCAACGCCGTGCTCGCCTTCGGCTGGGCCGGCACCAGTCTCGCCATGATCACCAACACGATCAGCCTGTGGTTCGACCACAAGCGCGGCATGGCGATCAGCCTGGCGCTCAATGGCGCCAGCTTCGGCGGCATCGTCGGCGTGCCGCTGCTGGTGACGTTGATCGGCCATGTCGGCTTCGCCAGCGCGATGTACGCTGCCGCCGGCGCCATGCTGGTGCTGCTGCTGCCGGTAATCCTTGTTCTCGTCGGCCGGCCGCCCGATCACCATGGCTGGCACGCGGCGGCGAAGGCGAAGCCGCAATCATCGACGCAGATTCGCGCATGGGCGCTGCGCGACGTCGGCTTCCTCACGGTGACGATTGCGTTTGCGCTGGTACTGTTCGCCCAAGTCGGCTTCATCGTGCATCTGATCTCGTTCCTCGATCCCGTGATCGGCCGCGAGCGCGCGGCGGTCGCCGTCGCGGTGCTGACTGCGATGGCGGTGATCGGCCGCGTGCTGTTCTCGCTGGTGATCGATCGTCTCAACCAGCGGCTGGCCTCCGCGCTGTCGTTCCTCAGCCAGGCCGCGGCGCTTCTGGTCGTCATCAACCTGCACAACGACTACGTGCTGATCGCGGCTTGTGCGGTGTTCGGCTTCTCCGTCGGCAACCTCATCACGCTGCCGTCGCTGATCGTGCAGCGGGAGTTCGATTCGGCCTCGTTCGGCGTTCTGATCAGCCTCAACACCGCGATCAACCAGGTGACGTATGCTTTCGGCCCCGGTGTCGTCGGGGCCTTGCGCGATTGGTCCGGCGGATACGCGTTGCCGTTCTATCTCTGCATCGCGCTGGAAGTGGCGGCCGCCGCACTGATCATGGTGCGCGGGACGCCGCGGACGAAGCTCCCGTAGGGTGGGCAAAGGCGCAAAGCGCCGTGCCCACGATTTTTCGATGAGTCAGCAGGGTTTCGTGGGCACGCTTCGCTTTGCCCACCCTACGAGACTATCCTTGCCGGTCCCTCAGCAGTCCCTCCACATCCAGCCGTTTGGTGAACATCGCGAGCTTGCCATCCGGCTCGAACGGCCATTGTTCCCTCGGCTTGTCCCAGTACAGCTCGACGCCATTCTCGTCGGGATCGCGCAAATACAGCGCCTCGCTGACGCCGTGGTCGCTGGCGCCATCCAGCGCAATGCCGGCCGAGCGCACGCGGTGCAGCGCATCGGCGAGAGCTGCGCGCGTCGGATAGAGGATCGCGGTGTGATAGAGCCCGGTGGTACCCGGCGGCGGCGGCGAGCCGCCCTTGCTTTCCCAGGTGTTGAGCCCGATGTGGTGATGATAGCCGCCGGCCGAGATGAAGGCGGCGCCCGAGCCCATCCGCTGCATCAGCTCGAAGCCGAGCACGCCGCAATAGAAGCCGAGCGCGCGATCGAGATCGGCGACCTTGAGGTGAACGTGGCCGATCCTGGTGCCGGCGGCGACGGCTGGGCTTTGCGACATGGGAATGCTCCGTTGAAAGCATGCACATAGGGCGGGCTCCGGGGCTGTGCTACGGCCGATCCCGAAACCCAGCGTTTCCTGATGCGCAATTGCGCATCGGAAGCAGAAACTAAGCCAGTTCCGGCACCTCACCCTCGGGTAGCTCGAACTCGAACGTGTTCAGCGTCATCGACACCAGCGTGTAGTAGCCGCACAGTCCGATCACCTCGACCACGCCGCGCTCACCGAGAAGCTTCACCGCCTCATCATACAGACCCTTCTCGACGCCGTGGCCCTCGTGCAACGATTTCGCCACGTCGTAGATCATTTTGCCCTTGGGATCGTCGAACTCGGGCGTGCGGCGATCGCGGATCGCGTTGATGATCTCAGGCTTCATGCCGCCCGCCAGTGCCAGCCGCTTATGCGCGTACCATTCGTAATGCGCGGTCCAGTGCCGCGCCGTCACCAGGATCGCGATCTCCGAGAGCTTTGCCGGGAAGATGGTATCGTAACGCAGCACCTCGCCGAGCCGCGTGGCGTGACGGGCCATGTCGGGGCTGTTGAGCCAGGCCATCATCGGCGCCGGCGGCTTGCCGCGCTTGCCGGCGATCGACTCGTCGTAGGTCTGCCGCTGGCTCTCGTTCATTTCGCCAGGCGAAAGAAGTTTCAGGCGCATCGTCGTTTCCTCTTTGTTTTCAAGCACCGTCTTGGTCGCGACTATAGCGGAATGCGGGCTCGCGGAAGTGGTTGAATTCCGCGGGAGCTTGGCCCAGAGTCGCGCCCAACAAGTCGATTGATTGATGGAAACGACCAATGACTGACTTCAAAACCAGCGAATCTGAGACCGCCGATCTCGAATCATTCCGCAACGAGACGCGCGCCTGGCTGGAAGCCAATTGCCCGCCGGAGATGCGCAGGCCCGCAACGTCGGATGCCGACGTGTTCTGGGGCGGACGTAACGCAAAGTTCTCGTCCGAGCCGCAGCGCATCTGGTTCGAGCGCATGCGCGACAAGGGCTGGACCGTGCCGGATTGGCCTAGGGAATATGGCGGTGGTGGCCTCAGCGCTGCCGAGCACAAGGTGCTGCGCGCCGAGATGGCGCGGATCGGCGCGCGCCCGCCGCTGTCGAGCTTCGGCATCTGGATGCTCGGGCCGGCGCTGCTCAAATACGGCAATGAGGCCCAGAAGAAGGAGCATCTGCCCAAGATCGCCGCCGGCGAGATCCGCTGGTGTCAGGGCTATTCCGAGCCGAACGCCGGCTCCGATCTTGCTTCACTGCAGACCCG
Organism: Bradyrhizobium sp. SBR1B; assembly: GCF_014198205.1. Lineage (NCBI taxonomy): Bacteria > Pseudomonadati > Pseudomonadota > Alphaproteobacteria > Hyphomicrobiales > Nitrobacteraceae > Bradyrhizobium > Bradyrhizobium sp. SBR1B. The sequence goes on along the minus strand of NZ_JACIHC010000005.1, from coordinate 349,170 downwards.
CGCCGAGAGCGACGGCGACGATTTCGTCATCACGGGATCGAAGATCTGGACCTCCTACGCCAATTACGCCGATTGGATCTTCTGCCTCGTCCGCACCGATCCCGCCGCGAAGAAACATGACGGCATCAGCTTCATCCTGTTCGACATGACCTCGAAGGGCGTGACGACCAAGCCGATCCTCTTGATCTCCGGCTATTCGCCGTTCTGCGAGACCTTCTTCGATGGCGTCCGCGTGCCGAAATCGCATGTGGTCGGCACCGTCAACCGCGGCTGGGACGTCGCGAAATATCTGCTGCAGCACGAGCGCGCGATGATCTCCGGCATGGGCGAGCGCGGCGTCGGCCGTCCGCTCGGCCAGATCGCGGCCGATTCCGTAGGTACCGATGCGCAGGGGCGGCTCGATGATTCCATGCTGCGCGGCAAGATCGCCAGCTTCGACGTCGATGAAGCCGCGCTTGCGGCCTGCGCCGAGCGCGCGGTCGATCTCGCCAAGGCGGGACAGGCGCATCCGGCGTTCTCCTCCGCGATGAAATATTACGGCACCGAGCTCAACAAGCGCCGCTACGAGATCCTGATGTCGGCCGGCGGCGTCGATGCACTGGAATGGGAGAGCGAGCGGTCCAAGCAGGGCGCCCGCCCGCGCGCCTGGCTGCGCACCAAGGCCAACTCGATCGAGGGCGGCACCACCGAGGTGATGCTCGGCATCGTCGCCAAGCGCATCCTGGATTTGCCGGGGGCGTAGGGCGCAAGTTCTCACCACCCGTCATTCCGGGCGCGCGCGGCGCGAGCCCGGAATCCATACTCTCGATCGTGGTTATGGATTCCGGGCCTGGCCCTTCGGGTCATCCCGGAATGACGAACCAAATAGATTTCGAATCGGAAACACACCATGGCCCTCGTCCTCACCGAAGAACAATCAATGCTCCGCGATAGCGCGCGCGGGCTGATCAGCGACAAGGCGCCGGTGTCGCACCTGCGCCATTTGCGCGACAGCAAAGACCCCACCGGCTTCTCCAAGGAGTTTTGGCATTCCTTCGCCGAAATGGGCTTCGCCGGCCTTTTGGTGCCGGAAGAGTTCGGCGGCAGCGGGCTCGGCTATGTCGAGGCCGGTGTCGTGATGGAGGAGATCGGCCGCACCTTGATGCCGTCGCCGTTTCTCGCCACCTCAGTGGTCGCGGCCTCGGCGCTGAACCGCGGCGGCAATGCTGCGCAGAAGTCGGAATATCTGCCGAAGATCGCGAGCGGCTCGCTGCTTGCGACACTGGCGATCGACGAAGGCCCCAAGCATCGCCCGCTGCAGACCAGTCTGCAGGCCGTGCGCGCCGGCAACGGCTTCAAGCTCTCCGGCGCCAAGGCGCTGGTCGTCGATGGCCATGTTGCTGATTTGCTTATCATGGCAGCGCGCACTGCCGGTTCCGCCGGCGAGCGCGACGGCCTGACGCTGTTCCTGGTCAACCCCAAGGCCAAGGGCGTCGCGATCGAGCGCACGATCATGGTCGATTCGCACAACGCGGCGCGGATCGAGCTCACCAATGTGGAGGTCAATGCCGACAGCGTGCTCGGCGAGATCGATCAGGGCGCCGCGCTGCTCGACGGCGTGCTCGACATCGGCCGTGGCGCGGTCGCCGCCGAAATGGTCGGCCTCAGCGAAGAAGTCTTCAACCGCACTGTCGAGTACCTCAAAAACAGAAAGCAGTTCGGCAAGCTGATCGGCGAATTCCAGGCGCTGCAGCATCGCGCCGCCGAGCTCTATGTCGACATCGAGATCACCCGCGCCGCCACCATGAAGGCACTGCAGGCGCTGGACGGCGATGTCGCGAAGGCCGCCTCAGCCGTCGCCGTGGCAAAGGCGCGCGCCGGCACCACCGCCACCCGCGCAGTGCAGGAAGGCGTGCAGATGCATGGCGGCATGGGCATGACCGACCAGTTCGACATCGGCTTCTTCATGAAGCGCGCGCGGGTGTGCGAGGAATTGTTCGGCGACGCCAATTACCACACCGAGCAGCTGGCGCGGGCGCGGGGGTATTGAGGCGATAGACGTGAGACGCGAGCGCGCGCCTCACCCCTCGCTGTCGTCCCGGCGAACGCCGGGACCCATAACCCCAGGAAGTACTTTGACGAAGGCTCGGAGTTTAAAGAGTCTTTCCGCGGTACTGTTACCTGTGCTTATCGATAGATCAGCGCGGTACGGGTCCCGGCGTTCGCCGGGACGACAGCGGAGAGAGCTGCCTCTTCCTTACCTCATCGGCGGCGCGTACTGCACGCCACCCGCGTTCCACAGCTGGTTCATGCCGCGCGGGATCTTCAGCTTCGACTTCTCGCCGATGTTGCGCTCGTACATCTCGCCGTAATTGCCGACGTGGCGGATGATGCGGACGGCCCAGTCCTTGGTGAGGCCGAGCTGCTCGCCGTAATTGCCTTCGGTGCCGACGAGGCGCATCACTTCCGGCTTCTTCGACTTCAGGGCCTCGTCGATGTTCTCCGAGGTGACGCCGAGCTCTTCGGCGTTGATCATCGCATAGAGCGTCCACTTCACGATCATCATCCAGTCGTCGTCGCGCTGGCGCACCACGGGGGCGAGCGGCTCCTTGGAGATCATGTCCGGCAGGATCATGTGGTCGCCGGGCTTCGCCAGGTTGATCCGCAGCGCGTAGAGCTGGGAAACGTCGGCGGAGAGGGTGTCGCACTTGCCGGTGTCGTAGGCCTTCACGACCTCGTCGAGCTTGTCGAACTTCACCTCGTCATACTTCATGTTGTTGGCACGGAAGTAATCGGTGACGTTGAGTGCCGTCGTGGTGCCGGCCTGGACGCAGACCTTGCTGCCGGTCAGGTCCAGCGAGGTCTCCTTGTTGCGCGAACGCGGCAGCATGAAGCCCGCGCCGTCGTAATAGGCAACCGCGGGGAAATAGAGGTCGTAGTCGAGCTCGCGCGCCATGCTCCAGGTCGAGTTGCGCGAGAGGATGTCCACCTTCCGGCTCTGCAATTCCTTGAAGCGCTCGCCGGCATCGAGCGGGATGAACTTCGCCTTGCCCGGGTCGTTGAAGATCGCCGCGGCCACGGCGCGGCAGAAATCGACGTCGAAGCCGGTCCAGTTCTTGTTGTCCTCGGAGTACGAGAAGCCCGGCAGGCCCTTGTTGACGCCGCACAGCACCTCGCCGCGGCGCACGGTGCGCTTCAGCGTACGGGTGTCGTAGAATTCATAGATGATGGCCAGAACGGCGACCAGCACGGCGACCGCGAGCCCGATCAGCAGGCCGCCTCGAAAAGTGCGCATCATGTTGCTCTCTCGAAAAATCGGGAAAAGGAATCAGGAGGGAAGGCGACGAGCATGGTCCGGAGGACCATGCCCGGATCAAAAACCTCAGAGCTCGGGCTTCTGCCGGATCACCACTTTGGTGCCGACGGGGACGCGCTCATAGAGATCGGCGACGTCGTTGTTGACGAGACGGAAACAGCCCGAGGACACCTTGGTGCCGATCGTGTCGGGGCGGTTGGTGCCGTGGATGCGATAGACCGTGGTGCCGAGATACATGGCGCGGGCCCCGAGAGGATTGCCGGGGCCGCCGGCCATGAAGCGCGGGAGATAGGGCTGGCGCTGGATCATTTCCGGCGGCGGCGTCCAGTCCGGCCATTCCTTCTTGTTGGTGATGGTCACGAGGCCTTGCCACTGGAAGCCGTCGCGGCCGACGCCGATGCCGTAGCGGATCGCACGCCCGCCCGGCTGCACCAGATAGAGGTGCCGTTCGGCGGTCGAGACGATGATGGTGCCCGGTGCTTCGGTGGTGCGGAAGTAGACGACCTGCTTTTGCCATTCCGGCTCGAGCTGGTAGCCGTCGTCGGCGACCAGACCCGGCTCGTCGCCGCGGTCGGGCTGTTGCGCGATGGCCGGCGGTGCGGACAGGATCAGGCCGATCGCGGCCACGAACATCCCGGTCAGGCGACGAAAATCCGTCATTTCAAGCTCTCCCCACTGCCACGGCGCAAATCATTCGGAACCATCAAACCTGAGGGGCATGTTCATGGCAAGTTGATGGCGCGCCACCCTGATATGTCACGAGAATGCTTTGGTTTTTTGACGCCCGCCCGGCAATGCCACAAACAGGGGATGGCGCGAAAAGCCTAGGATGCTGCGGCTGGGCGGGGGTGCGCTCCCTCCCCCGCTTGCGGGGGAGGGTTGGGGAGAGGGTGTCTCCTCTAGGGAGACTCCCCCAGAGGAGAGAGCCCCCACCCGGCGCTACGCGCCGACCTCCCCCGCAAGCGGGAGAGGTTGCAGCGAGCCCGCAGCTAGATCACCTGAGCCAACAGGCATCGATGTCAGATCTTGTTGCTCTCCGCCGCGATCCCGAGCCGCCGCACGATCTCCGTCCCCACCGCGCGCGCCTCCACCCGCGAGCCGATGCGGGGGCTGCGAAACCTTCGCCCCGAGTGCAACCGGATCGTGACGATGCAGTGCTCGTCCTCGGACCGGCCGCGGCGCTCGACGGTGATCGTCTTCACGTCGCGCCCCTCGATCTGGTCGGCGCGCGGCGTGCCGTCGCCCCACAGGCGTTCGACGCGGATGTCGTCCTCGCGAATGATCCAGAACGCGCCGGTGACGAGGTTGGCATAGCGATGCACGGCGAACGCCGCGATCACGCCAAGCGGAAGCAGCAGGATATCGACATGGGTGGGCGGCCACCCGCGCCACAGCTTGTAGGCATAGGGCAGGGCGGACAATGCGACGGCGATCAGGGACACGATGCGGATGTCCCGCGCGGAAAATGCCTCGAGCGGCTCGCCGAGATGCATCTCGGGATTGCTGGCATCGAGCGGGTTGACGGGCTCCTCGACATTGGGAACCTCGAACTGCGTCGCGATCCGGGCCACGGTATCGCGAACATGGGTGACGTCGGAGATCGGCGGGGACGTCAGGCGCTCTCCCGAACTCAGCGTGAAGACGAGCTGAAAGCGGGCCTTCACCCGCTTGCTGCCGGGAACCTGCAACGCCGTGATGTCGTCTTTCGCGACGATCCGCGTGCGCAGCTTGCCGAACGGACTTTGCCGCCCGATCAGGATCTCGCCAGGCGTGATGATCCACACCACTGCCGGCGCCATCATGATGCCGACGACGAACCCGGCTCCCACCAGCAGCGCGACCACCGAGATGATGATCTCCAGCGTGTCGCGCGTGAACAGGCCGGGCGTGAAGCACAGCGCAACGGCCGCCGCAAAAGCGGACATCACCAGCCGCTGCGCGATCGAAGAGCCTTCACGAAGGCGGATGTCGGGAGCGGTCGTTGTATCGTCCATCGCGGGCGGCTGATTCCGTCGCGTTGGAAACTCCACGGACGGGTCCGTGGAGTCAAGCAACAAGGGCGAGACTCGCGCCGGTCATGTGACTCAGCGGCACACCCCTTCAGGAGCGATCCCCAGCCGTCGGGCAATCTCGTCGCTCACCGCCTGCGTCTCTTCCTTCGTTCCGATGCTCTGGCTGAGGAACTTCTGCCCACTCAAAAGGTCGATCCTGACGACGTAGAGCTCCCCCTCGGCCCTGCTGTCGGGCGCCAGCCCAATCGTAGCAACGTCGCTGCCTGTGATCGTATCAACAATTGGCTTGCCGTCACGTGTCAGCCGTTCGACGCGCAGTTCGCCGTGGTCGACAATCCAGAATGCGCCGGCGGACGTGTGCGCATATCGAAAAGAGAGGAGGGCAATGACGGCGACGGCCACCCCGAATATGATTTCGGCAGTCGTGAGAGGCGCGCCGTTCCAGAATCTGTACGCATAGCGAATGGCGCAGAGGCCCGCGATGATCAGGGCGACGATTCGCCGCTCCGTGCCGGCGGCCTTTCGGACAGGTTCGCCGATCCGCATCTCCAAATTGGTGGCGTCAAGCGGGTTCACCGGAGGGTCGATATCGACGAAGCTTAGCTGTTCGGCGATCCGCGCTGTGGTCTCACGGACGTGCGTGACCTCCGGAAGCTGCGGCGAGATCAGGCGCTCACCTGACGTCAGCTGCAAAGCGAGGCGGAAGCACGTTGGGTCGGCCTTGTCGCGATTGATCCGAATTCCAGATATCTCCTCTCTCCGGATGAATCGGGTGTTAGGCTGGCCGAATGGTCGCGTCTTTTCGACGACGATCATGTCTAGGGCGATGGTCCAAAGCTCATCGGCGCCGAAGGCTGCTTCGTAGAGCGTCGCAACGCCGATCACCAGGCCGACCAACGCTGCAACGATTTCTGCGTATCCGTTCCAGGTCGCGAGGTTGCAAACAGAAATAAACAATACGAAGGCCGCCAAGCCAGCCCCAACAAGGCGACCTTCGGAAGATGTATTCTTGCGGAGACGAACTTCGCTTCCGGTCGTTACGTCGGTCATTGCGTGCGTCAAACTCCCCCGTCGCGGCGGAAGCTCCGCGAACGGCCCGGGGGAGTCAAGCAAGAAGAGTGTCTGGTCCCTGCCGCAACCTCAGGATTGGCCGTCGTGCTCAGCTGCTGGCGTTGAGCAGCTTCGCCACGGTGCGGTCGATCTCGTCGTAGCGGCCTTCGCCGGCGTGCTGGAACACGATCTTGCCGTGCTGGTCGATGATGTATTGCGCCGGCCAATATTGGTTGCGGTAGGCGTTCCAGGTCTTCGAATCGTTATCCTGCGCCACCGGATAGGTGATGCCGTGGCGCTTCAGCGCGGCCTGCACGTTCGAGGCCGAGCGCTCGAACGGGAATTCCGGCGTGTGCACGCCGACCACGACCAGGCCCTTGTCCCTGTATTTGGCGTAGAGTTCGGTGACGTGCGGCAGCGTGTTGACGCAGTTGACGCAGCCATAGGTCCAGAAGTCGACCAGCACGACCTTGCCGCGGAGGTCGGCCATGCTCAGTGGTTTCGAGTTGAACCAATTGTTGATGCCGGCGAAGTCGGGCGCGGTCTGCTGGCCTGCGGCGGCGGTGACGATTGGCGCGGCGCGCGCGGCCTCCTCGCAGATGCCGGGGATGACAGCGCCGGTAACGGTGAAGCCGATCAGGGCGGCCGAGACGGCGAGCAGCTTGAAAGTCATGGAAGCGTCCTCCGGTGAAGATGAGGGATGATCACAGGCCGATCTGGCCGGTGGGATAGAAGCCGGTGAGCCACGCCACGATCAGCGTGTCGTATTGGAAATAGGCGGCGACCGCGAAGCCGATCACGACGATGCCAAAGCCCTGCTGCAGCCGCGGCGAGATCCGCGCCAGGCTGCGCACCCGCGTGGTCGCGGCCTGCCCGCCATAGGCGATCCCAAGCATCGGGATCGCGGCGCCGATCGCATAGGCGATCAGCAGCGTGCCGGCCCAGCTGAGGTTCTTGGAGGTCGCAACCAGCGTCAGGATCGAGCCGAGCACCGGGCCGGCACAGGGCGTCCACACCAGGCCCAGTGTGGTGCCGAGGATGAGCCCGCCGAGCGCACCCTCGCGCTGGGTAGCGCCGGTGTTGCCGAGATCGAGCCAGCCATTGAGCCGGCTCGACAGCCATTCGAACGGCGCCGGCCACAGCATCAACAGGCCGAAACCGATCAGCAGGACCGACGCGGCCTCGCGCAGCACATTGGGATCGAAATCGAACAGCCGCGTCAGCGCGCCGAGCAGCAGCGCGACCGCCGAGAAGGAAACGACGAAGCCGAGCGCGATCATGAGGGGACGTAAGTGCCCCGCGCGCCCGATCGAGGCGCCAAGCAGGATCGGCAGCATCGGCAGCGTGCAGGGCGCGGCGATGGTGAGGATGCCGGCAAGGACGGCGAAGACAAGTTCGAGCATGGGGCACTCGTGAAGGAGGTCACGAGGATGGTTCGGGCGGCATGGAGCGGTCGTTACGGAGCGTCACGGCTTCGTGACGGGGAGCTGCCAATCGCACGGCCGATGCGCTCCCTCTCCCGCTTGCGGGGGAGGGCTGGGGTGGGGGTCTCTCCGCGACGGGACATCCCCCCAGAGGAAAGAACCCTCACCCGCCGCGCGCGGGACGCTTCGCATCGCCCGGGGCGCGTCGGCCTCTCCCGCAGGCGGGAGAGGCCGGAGCCCGCGGCTGCCACTTCAAGCCCAAACACAAAACGACCCGGAGGGGGGCATCCCGTCCGGGTCGTAGAGGTCCTTGGGAGGTTTAAGCAAAACCGTATGTGAGCTTTATAGGAGGGAAATTTTTCCGCCTGATGTTGTGCTTTGTTTCAATTGTTTCGTCGGCGGTAACACTTCCGTGTCCCGGGAGAGGGGCCAGATCGGCGGCCCTATCCCTTTGAATTCATTTAGCTTAGGCGGCGAAGCGCTCGACGCCGCAGCCCTTAAGCAATTCGGCCAGCTGCTTGCGGGCGTAGAACATCCGCGTCTTCACGGTGCTCTGGGGGATGCCGATGATCTGCCCGACCTCCTCCACCGACTTCTCGTGGTAGTAGACGAGGGTGATGATCTCGCGATGCGCGGGCGACAGCTTCTGCACGCAGGCGCGCAGGATGGCGCTGGTGTCGCTGCGGTCGAGCGAGGTCTCCGGCGTGTCGGAATCGTCGGGGATCTGGCGCACGTCTTCCTGGTCGATGTCCTCGAAGCGGCGCTGGCGCATCGCGGTCAGCGCCTTGAAGCGGGCGATCGAGAGCAGCCAGGTCGAAACCTGCGAGCGGCCTTGGAATTGGCCGGCGGTCCGCCACACGTCCAGGAACACCTGGCTGACGAGGTCTTCCGCCGCGGTGGCGTCACGCACGATGCGCAGGATGAAGCGGTACACCCGCACGCTGTGCCGGCAATAAAGGATGTGCATCGACGTCCGGTTGCCGTCGGCAATGCTTTCGAGAAGCATGTCGTCCGAAGTCGCCTGAGCGGCGATGATGCTCTGGCTGGCCTGGGCGTTGATGGCGATGACGTTCCGCATTGACTTGGCTCCCCGTAGCGCCGCGACCGAGCGGCGTTTCCTTGGACCAAAGTGTTAATGAGCCAACGTTTCGGGACGTCTGCACGAAAAGCGGAAAATGGTTTCGTGCGCCGCCAAATTGTTTCGTCGGAGAAGGGATGACGAAACATTCGGGACGAAAAAGCGTGGAATTTCAATGTACGGAAAATACGGGGGTAGGGTTTTGAGCCGGACGGAGGCGCCACGGAACGAATCTCGGTGACTTGCGTTCGGTCGCGCCAGACCCACTGCCGTCGTCCCGGGGCCGGCACAGGCAGCCGGGACGGTGATCTCGTAGGGTGGGCAAAGGCGCGCGTTTGCGCGCCGTGCCCACGATCTTTCCGATATGGCGACAGACGCGTGGGCACGCTTCGCTTTGCCCACCCTACGGCACCGCGGCTGCCGCCCGCGCGACTTACGCCTTCTCGCCCGCCGGCGAGAACAGATAGCCGCCGCCGCGGATGGTGCGGATCACGGCGGGTTTTGCCGGATCGGGCTCGATCTTGCGGCGGATGCGCATGATGCGGAGATCAACGGCGCGGTCGAAGGCTTCGGCGTCGCGCGCGTTGGCCAATTCCAGCAGGCGCTCGCGCGATAGCACGCGCTTCGGATTGGCCGCGAACACTTTCAGCAATCCGAACTCGGAGGCGGTCAGCGGATGCTCGTTGCCCTCGTCGTCGCGCAAGGCCTGGGCTTCGAGGTCGAGCCACTTTGTCCCGAACCGTACCAGCTGCTCCTTGTCGGATTTCGCCGCCGCCGCATCAGGCGCGGCGGCCTTGGCCGGCCCGCTCCGCCGCAGCACCGAGCGGATGCGCGCCATCAGCTCGCGCAGCTCGCAGGGCTTGGCTACGTAATCGTCGGCGCCGAGCTCGAGCCCCACCACGCGGTCGATCGGGCTCGCGGTTGCCGTCAGCATGATGACGGGCACGTTGATGCGGCTCTTGAGGTCGCGGATGATCGAGAGACCGTCTTCCTCGGGCATGTTGAGGTCGAGCACGACGAGATCAGGCATGCTGCCCTGGATCGCGGCGCGCAAGGACTTGCCGCCGTCGCACAGCGTCACGGTGAAGCCGTGCATCTTGAGATAATCGCCGACCATCTCCCGGGCCGGGGCTTCATCGTCGACGATCATGATGTGCTGGCTTTGGGTCATGGTCTTGAGATCACGGCATTTCGGTCGCGGGGAGGGTGATGGTGAAGGTCGAGCCTTTGCCGGGCCCTTCGCTGTCGGCGGTCACCTCGCCGCCATGCATGTCGACAATACGCTTGACGATGGAGAGCCCAAGCCCCGTCGAGCTCTCGCCTGCGGTCGGCTTGGCCGACAGCCGCTGGAACCGGCCGAACAGGCGGCCGAGATCTTCCGGCGACAGGCCGGCGCCCTCGTCGCTGACGCGGACGACGGTGTCGCTGCCCTCGTGGCTGACGACCACGTCGATCCTGCCGCCGATTGGCGAGTATTTGATGGCGTTGCTGATGAGATTGTCGATGGCTTCGCGGACGCGGTCGGTGTCGCACATGGTGACGATGTTGGCCGGCGCGGCGACGCTGATCGCCTGCTGCTTGTTGACGGCGAGCGGCTGGTTGGCCTCGGCGACCTCCTTGACCAGGGCGGCGACGTCGACCGGCTCGCGGCGGATGGTGATGTCGAAGGCGTCAGCCATCGCATCCGAGATCAGATGGTCGACCATCGTGGTCAGGCGCTTGGTGGCGTCGCGGATGTGGTCGACCTGGGCGACCACGCCGTTTTCCGAGGCGCCGGTCGAGATCAGCTCCTTCAGCATCTCGGTGCGGCCCAGGATGACGCCGAGCGGATTTTTCAGATCGTGCGCGACCGTGCCCAAAATCTCGTTCTTGAAGCCGTTGGCGCGCTGCAGCCGCAGCCATTGCGCGGAGAGGCGGCGGTTGGCCTGCATCAGCGCGCGGGTGCGCTGGGCGACGCGGTCCTCCAGCTGGGTGTTGGCGGCCTGCAGCTGCTGGTAAAGGATGACGTTGTCGAAGGCGATCGAGAGCCTTGAGGAGAAGATCTCGACCAGCGAGCGATCGGTCTCGGACAATTCGCGCTCGGCCTGCAGCAGCACCACCACCTCGCGGCCGGATCCGGTGCGCAAATAGATCACGCTGCGGTGGTCGGCGAATTCGTTCTTGCGGCGCTGGAACGCGGCCTCCACCATCTCGCGCAGCTCGGGGTCGAGCGCCTTCGATGTCGTGGTGCCGATGAAGCGGCTGTAGCAGCCGCTGCCGGCGAGCACCGAGAGCTCGGGGTCGATGCCGCCATTGTCGCGCAAGACCAGTATACCGGCGCAATCGACGTTGAGCAGCGAGGCGAGCTGGGTCAGCACGCCCTCGGCGAGCCGCTGCATCGACTTGAAGTCGTACAGCGTCGAGGCCGCGTCGATGATGATCTCGAGCCCGCGCCTTGTCTGCACCATGCGCTCGAGCTGCTGATAGGAGCGCAGCGCCGCGGTCAGCGAGGTGAACAGCTTGTCGGCGGTCAGCTCGGTCTTGGCCTTGTAGTCGTTGATGTCGTACTGCACGATCACGCGCCGCTCGGGCGCCTGGCCGGGCTGTCCCGTGCGCAGGATGATGCGCACCGTCTCGTTCCGGATCTCGTTGCGGATGAACTCGACCAGCTCGAGGCCGGCGACGTCGGTCTCCATGATGACGTCGAGCAGCACGGCGGCGATGTCGCTGTGCTCGGCCATCAGCTTGCGGCCTTCAGCCGCGGAATAGGCCGACAGGATCTCCAGGCTCTGGCCGTTGAGGCTGTAGTCGGACAGCGCAAAACGGGTGCCGTCATGCACGGCCGGATCGTCGTCGATGACGGCGATCTTCCATTTCCGGGCGTTGGCATCCTCCGACGCGGTACCGGTATCGTCGATCAGGTGGAGGACATCGTCCTGTTCGGCCATTGAGAAGTCCCGTCACTTTCTGTGCTTTGCGCGCCGCCCTTGGCGACCCGCGGCATGATAATGCGAAAAGTGGTGCCTTGTCCCAGCTTGGATTCCAGCATCATGCGCCCGCCGAGCTGCTGGGTGACGAGGTTATAGACGATATGAAGCCCGAGTCCCGTGCCGCCTTCATTGCGCCGGGTGGTAAAGAAAGGGTCAAAGGCCTGGCGCTGCACGTCGGGGGTCATGCCGGCCCCGTCGTCGGTGAAGATAAGCTCGACGTCCTCGGTCCCGCGCGGCCGCGCCTGGATGATGATCGTGCCGGCACGCCCGTCGGCGAAGGCGTGGTTGGCGGCGTTGAGGAAGAGGTTGGTCAGGATCTGGCCATAGGAGCCGGGATAGCCGTCGAGCAGCAGCCCCTCCGGCACGTCGACCTGCAGCGTGATCGGCGAGCGCTTCAGCACCGGGCGCAGGCTGGCGATGATCTGGTCGGTGGCCTCGCTGAGCGAGAACTGCCGCCGCTCGGCATGGGAGCGGTCGACTGCGACCTGCTTGAACGACTGGATCAGCTCGCCGGCGCGCTGCAGATTGGCGACCAGCTGCTGCGAGGCGTCGCGCGAGGACTGCACGAACTCCTCCAGCTGCGAGCGGCGCAGGCCGCCGTCGCCCTTGAGCTGGGCCTCGAAGATCTCGGTGCGCCGGGCAAAGCTCGAGGCAACGGTGAGGCTGATGCCGATCGGGTTGTTGACCTCATGCGCGACGCCGGCGACGAGGCCGCCGAGCGCTGCCAGCCGCTCGGCATCGATCAAATTCTGCTGCGCGGTATTGAGTTCGAGCAGCGCGCTCTCGGCCTTCTCCTTCGACGCGCGCAGCTCGTCCTCGGTCTCGCGCTTCGCGATCGCGTTCTCGCGGAACACCTCCACCGCACGCGCCATGGCCCCGACCTCGTCGCGGGCCTTGGTGCCCTGCACCTCGCGGTCGAGATCGCCGAGCGTGATCGCGCGCATCGCCGCCATGATCTGTTGCAGCGGCAGCCGGATCGACAGCGCGATCATCACGCCGGCGGTGAGGATGATGCCGAGGAAGATCACCGCGATGGAAAGGACGCGGCGAGAAATATCCGCCAGCGTGCGGTCGAAGGTCTCCTGCGCCTTCTGCTCGCGCTTGCGCATCTTGGTGGAGAGGTCGTCGATGGCGCCGATGGCCTCGGCCTGGCTGGCGTCGATGCTGTTGCGGAGCAGCTCGGTGCGGCTGGCAAGCTGCTCGGAGAGCTTTGCAAAGCCCTCGCGCAGCGCGGCGGTGCGGGCCCCGAGCCTTCGCAAGGCCATCTTCTGCAGATCGTTGTCGGCGAGATCGATCATCACGGGGATGGTCTTCTCGATCGTCTCGGTGTTGCGGCGCGCGTCGTCGGCCGCGCCCGCTGACAGCGACAGATAATAGGAATTGGCCGCCACCAGCATCGCGGTGAAGGCCTCGCGGGATTTTCCGAGCGAGGGCCAGATCAGCGCGTCGCGATGGCCGGTGGCGCCTTCGATGATGGAATAGAGGCCGGCCATGTCCCGGGCCGGGCCCTGCACCTGGTCCTCATAGGTCTTGGCGATCGTGGCCTGCACGCTGCGCAGCTCGCCGAAACCGTTGAGGAAGCGGTCGGTGGTGCGCTCCAGCTCCTCGACCGAGCCCGACAGCATCGGGTCCTTCGCGGCGCGGTTGGTCAGCGTGCCCAGCACAGCCTCGCGCAGCAGCAGGATCTCGGCGAACAGGTCGGGGCTCGGCTGGTTGATGTAGCGGTGGATCAGATTGTGCAGGCGTCCGGTCTCGCTTTCGAGCAGCGCCAGGATCCGGTCGGACTCGCGCACCTGGCGGACGTCGCCCCAGGCCGAGCCCAGCACCTGCGCGCCGTTCCAGATCATCCCCACCAGCACCACCACCACGGCGGAGTTCAGCGCGGCGATCGACAGGATGCGCCAGCGGATCGGCACCGCGCGCAGCACGCCGACCAGGCGTGCGCGCAGCCGTCCGATCGGGCCGGACGGCCGGTCTGGGTGCTCGGTATGTCCAAGTGCAGCCAACGCGGCTCACTCCACCTTGCGAATACGTTCGATCAGCGCGACCGCGGCGGGATCGCGCCCGGCCTTGGCGTAGATCGGGGCCATCGCGTCCTCGAACGGCTTGCGGTCGATCTCCCTGATGATGGTGACGCCGGCCTCCTGGGCCTTGCGCTGCGACTGCTCCTCGAGGTCGCGCCATTTCTCGCGCATGAACCGGCTGGAGCGCTGCGCAGCCTCCCGGAAGATTTTCTGGTCGTCCGGCGACAGGCTCTGCCAGGCCTTCAGCGAGATCACCAGCACTTCGGGGCTCATCGTATGCTCGGTGAGCGTATAATGCCCGGCATGCGTGTAATGATCCGTCGTCACGAAAGATGGCCAATTGTTTTCGGCGCCGTCGATCAGATGGTTGGCGAGCCCGGTGAGCACCTGCCCATAGGGCATCTCGACCGGCTCGGCGCCGAGCGAGCGGATCATCTGGCTCATCAACTCCGACTGCTGCACCCGGATCCGCAATCCCTTGAGATCCGCGATGGTCTTCACCGGGCGGGCGCCGTTGTAGATCGACCGCGCCCCGGAATCGTAGAAGGCGAGCCCGACGAAGCCATAGGGCTCGAAGCTGTTCAGAATCTCGCCGCCGATCGGGCCGTCCAGCACCTTCTGCATGTGCTCGATGGACCGGAACAGGAACGGCATGGCGAGCACGTTCATCGCCGGAACGAAGTTGCCGATCAGCGCGACATTGGTCCGGTTCAGGTCGATCGCGCCGGCCCGGGTCTGCTCGATGGTCTCCTTTTCCTCGCCGAGCTGGCGGGAATGGAACACCTTGATCTCGTGGCGGCCGCCGCTGCGCTCGGCGATCAGCGCGCCCATGTAGCGCAGCGCCTGGACGGTCGGGTAATCCTCGGTCTGGGTATCGGCGGCGCGAAATTCGCGTGCGACGGCACCCGTCGCACAGACGGCAAGCAGAAGCGCGACGACGATCACTCCGGTCCGCGAGAGTTCGGCACGGCTCAACACTGGCACACTCAACCCCTCAGTGGTGGAGTCTATGGCGGAGGCAAAAGGTTCAATGCAATCTAGCAGATGGTCGGGGGAAGGCCATCCCGCCCGGCGCGGCCGTGTAATTGTGCGGCGCGGCCGGCGCTCATTCCCGGTTGAAACCGCAAATGCCGCGCCTTAAGCAGAGCAGCCGCCTTTGTCGCGCGGCATGGGAAGCGCCATCGTGAGTCCAGCATTGCGCCTTTTGCAGCTCGTCGCCGCCTTGGCGGCTCTCTCATTGGCCGCGCCCGCGCGCGCCGCCACCGACATCGCGTGGTGGCACGCCATGTCCGGCGAGCTTGGGCGGCAATTGGAAAAGCTCGCCTCGGACTTCAACGCCTCGCAGTCCGATTACCGCATCGTGCCCGCTTACAAGGGCAACTACACCGAGACGGTGACGGCGGCGATCTTCGCCTTCCGCTCGCGCAGCCAGCCCGCGATCGTCCAGGTCAACGAGGTCGCCACCGCCACCATGACGGCCGCCAAGGGCGCGATCTATCCGGTGTTCAGCCTGATGCGGGACCAGGGCGAGCCGTTCTCGCTCAATGACTACTTGCCCGCCGTCTCCGGCTACTACACCGATGCGGCCGGCAACCTGCTGTCGTTCCCGTTCAACTCCTCGACGCCGATCCTCTACTACAACAAGACCATGTTCCGCGACGCGGGCCTCGATCCGGAGACGCCGCCGAAGACCTGGCCGGAATTGGGGGCCGCTGCAAAGCGCCTGCGCGACCGCGGCGCTGCTTGCGGCTTCACCACATCATGGCCGTCCTGGATCCATGTCGAGAATTTTTCCGCCTTCCACAATCTGCCGCTGGCGACGCGCGGGAACGGCTTTGCCGGGCTCGATGCCGAGCTGACCATCAACAATCCGGTCGTGGTCAAACACATCGCCCAGCTCGCCGAATGGCAAAAGACAAAACTGTTCGACTATGGCGGCCGCGGCCAAGCGGCCGAGCCGCGCTTCCAGAGCGGCGAATGCGGCATCTTCATCGGCTCCTCGGCGACGCGCGCCGACATCAAGGCGAATTCGAAATTCGAGATCGGCTACGGCATGATGCCGTATTGGCCCGACGTGAAGGGCGCGCCGCAGAACTCGATCATCGGCGGCGCCACGCTCTGGGTGCTGCGCGACCGGCCGCGCGAGGAATACAAGGGCGTGGCGCGGTTCTTCGCCTATCTGTCACAGCCCGGCGTGCAGGCCGCCTGGCATCAGAACACGGGCTATCTGCCGATCACCCGCGCCGCCTCCGAGTTGACGCGCGCGCAGGGCTTTTACGAGCGCAACCCGGGCTCGTCGATCTCGTTCGAGGAGATCACGCTCAACCCGCCGACGGAGAATTCAAAGGGCATCCGGCTCGGCTCCTTCGTCCTGATCCGCGGCGCGATCGAGGACGAGCTGGAGCAGGCCTTTTCCGGCCAGAAGAGCGCGCAATCCGCCCTGGATTCCGCCGTCGAGCGCGGCAACAAGCTGCTGCGCCAGTTCGAGCGCGCCAGCCCGGAACGGTAGTGCATGTTGCGATTGGGCTTCGCTGTGGCCGCGCGGGAGGCGCGCTCCCTCCCCCGCTCGCGGGGGAGGGTTGGGGAGAGGGCTCTCTCCACGCTGGGATTGCCTGACGTCTGCAGAGAGTGTCCCCGCGGGGAGAGAGCCCCCACCCGACGCTTCGCGTCGACCTCCCCCGCAAGCGGGAGAGGTGCACCGTCTCCTCGGCTCGCACTGACGAATCAATCAAGCTCGTAACGATGATGACTAACGCTCCATCGCAAACACTGCCGGCCTTCGCCGACGAGGAAAGCTTCCGCGCCTTTCGCTCCGCGCCCTCGCAATGGCTTCCGATCGCACTCGGCATTGCGCGCAGCCACGGTCTCGATACCAGCGCGCCGCATGTGTTCGCGACCGGCACCAACCTCGTCGTCGGCCTCGGCGAGGGGCCGATCCTCAAAATCTTCCCGCCGATGCTGTACGCACAATTCGTCTCCGAGCGCGGCTCGCTGATGCAGCTCAAAGGCCATCTCGATCTGCCGATCCCCGAGATCGTCGCGGAAGGGATACGCGACGGCTGGCCCTATCTCGTCATCACGCGGCTATCAGGCACGCTCGGCTCGGAGGTGTGGCCGCAGTTGCCGGAAGCGCAGAAGGAACGCCTGCTGCGCCAGATCGGCGAGACCATTGCGAGCGTCCAGCGCGCCCCGCTCGGGCCGCTTGCAGAGATCGAGCCGCGCTGGGACGATTTCATGCGTGCCCAGATGCAGGGCTGCAGGGCGCGGCACACGCGTCTCGGCCTCGCGCCGAAATTTCTTGCCGGCCTCGATGATCTCCTGTGCGATGCGGAAAAGCTCATCCCGCTGGATGCGCCGCCGGTCTTTCTGGTCGGCGAGTACATTCCGGAGAACTTCCTGCTCGCCTGCGATGACGGCCAGTGGTCGCTCAAAGGCCTGTTCGACTTCGGGGACGTGCTGGCGGGATGGCGCGATTACGACCTGCTCGGCCCCGGCGCGTTCATGGCGGCGGGCCGGCCGGGGAGGGTGAAGAGCCTGCTGGAAGGCTTCGGCTATGCGAAGCTCGACTACGCGCTCAAACGCCGGCTGATGGCCCTGATGCTGCTGCACCGCGCCAGCGACCTCAACAGCCACATCTGTATTGCGGGCTGGCAGGAGCAGGCGGACGATCTGGTCGAGCTGCAGGAGCTGATCTGGGCGGGGTGAGCGCGGGCCCCACCTCTCTCCATCATTCCGGGGCGCCGCAGAGCGGCGAGCCCGGAATCCATGGTCCTGCGCGTGCTGCCGCCCCGACGGATTCCGGGCTCGATGCTGCGCATCGTCCCGGAATGCCAGCTGTGCTCATTGGGCGGGCGCGGATCAAGTTAAGCTCATGAAATAGGCAAATCTGTATCTTTGTATGCAATTCCGGGAGATCGAGACGAAGGCCGCGGCGCGCCAAAATCGACATTTCCTAAGCGATGTCAGTTCATTAACTTGATCGTAACTGCTCGTTAAGCTCTGGCACAAACCTTGCGAATCCGGTTCCAACCAAAAACGTTGTGTTGGAGCGATTTCATGAAGCGCCGCGATTTCCTCAAGTCCGTTTCCGGATTGGCCGCCGGAGCGGCGCTTCCGGCGATGCCCCAGATGATCTCCTCAGCCTATGCCGACGCCCGTTCGGAGACGCTGCTGATCGTCTCGGAAGGCGGCCCCAACAATCTCGACATCCACGGCGTCGGCACCAACGTGCCCGGCTATGAGGTGTCCTGGAATTGCTACGACCGCCTGATCAGCCACGCGATGAAGAGCGGCCCGGGCGGCGTGCCCTATTACGACCGCGACAAGTTCAAGGGCGAGCTCGCCGAGGAGTTCAGGATCGACGACATGTCGGTCACCTTCAAGCTGAAGAAGAACGCCAAATTCCACGACGGTGCGCCCGTGACCGCCAGGGACGTGAAATGGTCGCTCGACCGCGCCGTCAGCGTCGGCGGCTTCCCGACCTTCCAGATGAGCGCGGGCTCGCTGACCAAGCCGGAGCAGTTCGTCGTGATCGACGACTACACCGTGCGTGTCGACTTCCTGAAAAAGGACAAGCTCACGATCCCCGACCTCGCCGTGATCGTGCCCTGCATCGTCAACTCCGAGCTGGTGAAGAAGAACGCCAGCGAGAAGGACCCCTGGGGTCTCGAGTTCACAAAACAGCAGACCGCGGGCTCCGGCGCCTACAAGGTGACGAAATGGACCGCGGGCACCGAAGTCATCATGGAGCGCAACGAGGATTGGGTCGGCGGCCCCTTGCCGAAGATCAAGCGCGTGATCTGGCGCATGGTGCCGCAGGCCGGAAACCGCCGCGCGCTGCTTGAGCGCGGTGACGCCGACATCTCCTACGAGCTGCCGAACAAGGACTTTCAGGAGATGAAGGCCAACGGCAAGCTCAACGTGGTGTCGCTGCCGTTCTCCAACGGCATTCAGTATATCGGCATGAACGTCACCAAGCCGCCCTTCGACAATCCGAAGGTGCGCCAGGCCGTGGCCTATGCGCTGCCCTATCAGAAGATCATGGACGCGGTGATGTTCGGCCTCGCCAACCCGATGTTCGGCGCACCTGCGGACAAGGCCACCGAAGTCGCCTGGCCGCAGCCGCACAAATACAACACCGACATGGACAAGGCGAAGGCGCTGCTCACCGAGGCCGGCTACGCAGGCGGCTTCGAGACCACGATCTCGTTCGACCTCAATTTTGCCGGCGTCAACGAGCCGCTCTGCGTGCTGGTGCAGGAGAGCCTTGCGCAGATCGGGATCAAGACCACCATCAACAAGGTGCCCGGCGCCAACTGGCGCACCGAATTGAACAAGAAGGAGATGCCGCTCTTCACCAACGTGTTCTCGGGCTGGCTCGATTACCCCGAATACTTCTTCTACTGGTGCTATCACGGCAACAATTCCGTCTTCAACACCATGAGCTACAAGTCGGCGGAGATGGACAGACTGATCGAAGGCGCCCGCACCGCCGCTGCGGCCGGCGATACCGCGACCTACGACAAGGACGTGAAGGGCTTCGTCGATCTCGCCTACACCGACATCCCGCGCATCCCGCTGTACCAGCCCTTCGTCAACGTCGCGATGCAGAAGAACATCAGCGGTTATCAGTATTGGTTCCACCGGCGGCTGGATTACCGCGCGTTGGTGAAGGGGTGAGGCGTGGGTGAGGTGAGCACGGCTCTCTCTTACCCTCTCCCCTTGTGGGAGAGGGTGGCTCGCCGCGTAGCGGCGAGACGGGTGAGGGGTAGCCACGAACGCCGACCTCGCTTGGGGCTACCCCTCACCCCAACCCTCTCCCACAAGGGGAGAGGGGGCGCAGCGGAGTGCGCGGCGCCATCTCATTCCAACATCAGGAGCACCCCATGCTGACCATGATCGGCAAGCGTCTGATGTTCGCGATTCCCTCGCTGATCGGCGTGGTCATCGTCACCTTCCTGCTGACGCGTGCGTTGCCGGGTGATCCCGCCGCTTATTTCGCCGGCCCCGCCGCGACCAAGGAAGCCGTCGAGCAGATCCGCAAGAAGCTCGGTCTCGACAAGCCGCTGATCGAGCAGTTCTTCCGCTACACCAACGATCTTGCCCACGGCGATTTCGGCAACTCGCTGACGACGGGACAGCCGGTCGCCGCCGAAATCCGCAACCGCCTGCCGGCCTCGGCTGAACTCACGCTGCTCGGCCTCATCGTCTCCGTCGTGATTGCAATTCCGCTCGGCGTCCTCGCGGCGACGCGGCCGGGATCGTGGGTCGATCATTTATGCCGCGTCACGACGACAGCCGGCGTCTCGCTGCCGGTGTTCTTCACTGGCCTCGTGCTGGTCTATGTCTTCTATTTCCGGCTCGGCTGGTCGCCGGCGCCGCTCGGGCGTCTCGACGTGTTCACCAGCGCGCCGCCGACGGTGACGGGCTTCTACCTGATCGACACCCTGATCGCGCGCAATCTCGAAGCGTTCCGCTCGGCGCTGAGCCAGCTCATCCTGCCCGCGACCACGCTTGCGATCTTCTCGCTGGCGCCGATCGCACGCATGACGCGCGCCTCGATGCTGGCGGTGCTGGCATCCGAATTCGTCCGCACCGCGCGCGCCAGCGGCCTGTCGCCGTCGACCGTCATCGTCACCTACGCCTTCCGCAACGCGATGCTACCCGTCATCACCACGCTCAGCATGGTGTTCTCGTTCCTGCTCGGCGCCAACGTGCTGGTCGAAAAAGTGTTCGCCTGGCCGGGCATCGGCTCCTATGCGGTGGAAGCGCTAATCTCGTCGGACTTCGCGCCGGTGCAGGGTTTTGTGCTCACCATGGCGGTCATGTACGTGCTGCTCAACCTCGTGATCGACATCTTGTACGGCGTGATCGATCCGCGCGTGCGGTTGGAAGGGTAGACCGTCATGATCTCGCCCAATACGAGCCACGCGAGCGGTCCGCTCCCTCTCCCGCTTGCGGGGGAGGGCTGGGGAGGGGGGTGTCTCCGCGGGCGAGAGCCCCCAAGAGGAGAGAGCCCTCACCCGCGCCTTTGGCGCGACCTCTCCCGCAAGCGGGAGAAGTGAAGCGCGCTCGCCGCTTGGCCGTTCGTCCCCACGCTCAGAAGCTCCAGGAGTAAAGCCATGAGCTCCGTTGCGCCTGCTGTTGAACCCGTCGGTCCCGCGCGCACCTCCGGCCTCGTCGCGGTGCTCGAACAGACCCGCTATGTCCTCAGCGAAAACAAGGTCACGGGCTTTGCCTTCGCATTGCTGATCCTGATCCTCGCCGCCGCGATCGTCGGCCCTTATCTCGTGCCCTACGATCCGCTCGCCTCCGACACCGCCGCGGCGCTGAAGCCGCCGTCGGCCGCGCACTGGTTCGGCACCGACCAGCTCGGCCGCGACATCTTCAGCCGCGTCATCGTCGCAACACGGCTCGATACCTTCATCGCGGTCGCCTCCGTCGTGCTGGTGTTCCTGATGGGCGGCCTCGCCGGCATCGCCGCGGGCTATTTCGGCGGCTGGACCGACCGCATCGTCGGCCGCATCGCCGACACCATCATGGCCTTTCCGCTGTTCGTGCTGGCCATGGGCATCGTCGCAGCGCTCGGCAACACCGTGCAGAACATCATCCTCGCCACCGCCATCGTGAACTTCCCGCTCTACGCCCGCGTCGCGCGCGCCGAAGCGAACGTGCGCCGCAACGCCGGCTTCGTGCAGGCCGCGCGCCTCTCCGGCAACGGCGAATTCCGCATCGTCCTGGTGCACATCCTGCCCAACATCATGCCGATCATGATCGTGCAGATGTCCTTGACCATGGGCTACGCCATCCTCAACGCCGCGGGCCTGTCCTTCATCGGCCTCGGCGTCCGCCCGCCGACCGCCGAATGGGGCATCATGGTCGCCGAGGGCGCCGGCTTCATGGTGTCAGGCGAATGGTGGATCGCGCTGTTCCCCGGCCTCGCGCTGATGATTGCCGTGTTCTGCTTCAATCTCCTCGGCGACGGCCTGCGCGACATCGTCGACCCCCAGCGGAGGACGTGATGATGGTTGGGGGCAGAGAGAAGATCGTGACGCTTGGGAGTGTGGTTGCCACGGCTCTCTCATCCCCTCCCCCCTTGTGGGGGAGGGGAAGGGAGGGGGGTAGCCACGAACTCCGACTTCGCTTGGAGCCACCCCTCTCCCCAACCCTCCCCCACAAGGGGGGAGGGAGCGAGAGGCCGGTGCCTGCCTCACGCGTAAATCTACGTCAAAAATTCCCCAACGAATCCAACCTCTTTCTACTGTGCATGGGGTTGTTTTCGCGTTTTTTGATCGGCAGGCTCGCATGACCGCCCAGCCGCTGCTCGATGTCCAGGACCTCACCGTCGAATTCACCACCCGCCGCGGCATCGTCAAGGCCGTACAGCACGTCAATATTTCCGTCGCCAAGGGCGAGACGCTCGCCATCGTCGGTGAATCAGGCTCCGGCAAGTCGGTGACGTCCTATGCGGTGATGCGCATCCTCGACCGCGCGGGGCGGATCGCCGAGGGCTCGGTGATGTTCTCCGGCATCGACGTCAAGGCCGCGACCGAAGACCAGATGCGCGATCTGCGCGGCCGCGAAGTCTCGATGATCTTCCAGAACCCGCGCGCGGCGCTGAATCCGATCCGAAAAGTCGGCGACCAGATCGAGGACGTCTTGCGCACCCACGTGCAGCAGGCCCAGGTCAAGGATCACGGCGAGAAGGCGATCGAGGCGCTGGAGCAGGTCAAGATCGCGCGCCCGCGCGAGCGCTACCATGCCTATCCATTCGAGCTGTCGGGCGGCATGTGCCAGCGCGTCGTCATCGCGCTCGCGCTCGCCTGCAATCCGCAGCTCCTGATCGCGGACGAGCCGACCACGGGCCTCGACGTCACCACGCAGAAGGCGGTGATGGATCTGATCGTGGAGCTGACCAAGCGCCGCGCGATGTCGACCATCCTGATCACCCACGATCTCGGCCTCGCCGCCGCCTATTGCGACCGCGTCGTGGTGATGGAGAAGGGCCGCGTGGTCGAGACCGCCAAGGCCGCCGACATTTTTGCGAACCCACAACACCCCTACACCAAGAAGCTGATGCGCGCGACGCCGCGGCTGGGTGTGTCGTTGCGTGATCTGCTGCCGGAAGAGGAGGGTGCTTCCTTCGCCTCTCCCCGCGTGCGGGGAGAGGCCGACGCGCACAGCGCGGCGGGTGAGGGGGACTCTCCCAGCACCGTGATCGCGGAAGCAGCCCCTCACCCCAACCCTCTCCCCGTGAAGGACGGGGAGAGGGAGCAGACCAGCGCAAGTGGCAAACCCCTCCTCCTCGTCGAAAAGCTCGTCAAGGAATACCCGCGCCAGGGTGCCACCGCGACGCTCGGAAAGCTGTTCGGCCGCAAGCCGCCGCTGGAGCCGGACGTGTTCCGCGCCGTCGACGGCATCAGCTTTTCGATCGGCCATGGCGAGAGCGTTGGCCTGGTCGGCGAGTCCGGCTGCGGCAAGTCGACCACGTCGATGATGGTGATGCGGCTTCTGGACCAGACCTCCGGCCTGATCCAGTTCGACGGCGAGGACATCGGCGCTATCCAGCCTGCGTCCTTCGCCCGGCTGCCGCAGCGCAGCCGCATCCAGATGGTGTTCCAGGATCCGACCGACAGCCTCAACCCGCGCTTCACCGCAGCGCGCGCCATCGCCGACCCGATCATGCAATTGGGCGACATCAGGGGCCGCGATGCGCTCCGCGCCCGCTGCGAGGAACTGGCGACCATGGTCGGCCTGCCGCACAACCTGCTGGATCGTTTCCCGCATCAATTGTCCGGCGGCCAGAAGGCCCGCGTCGGCATTGCCCGCGCCGTTGCGCTGCATCCAAAACTGGTCATCCTGGATGAGCCGACGGCGGCGCTGGACGTCTCGGTGCAGGCTGTCGTTCTGAACCTGCTTCAGGATCTCAAGGCGCGGCTAGGTATGAGCTATCTGTTCGTCTCGCATGATTTGAACGTAGTGCGCTTGCTGTGCGATCGTGTCATTGTGATGCGGACCGGTCGAATCGTCGAAGAGGGCTCTTCCGAAAAGGTCCTGAGCGATCCGCAGGACGACTACACCAAGGAGCTGCTGACGGCGATCCCGCATCCGCCGTTGCAGGTACACTAGAGCATGATCCGGAAAAGTGCGCGGCGGTTTTCCGAAAAGATCATGCTCAAATAACAACCTAGAGAGATAGTTTGGGAGCGTGATGGCCGAGCCGCTGGACGACTATATCGACGCCGTATCGAAAGCGCTGGCGCTGCCGGTCGAGGAGGCCTGGAGGCCGGCGGTGCGCGCCAACCTCGAAGTCTCGCTGCGGATCGCCCGCCTGGTCGACGAATTCGCGTTGCCGGACGAGACCGAGCCGGCACCGATTTTCACGGCGTGATGCTGCCATGACCAGTATGCCAGAGATGACGGCCGCCGAAATCGCGAGTGCAGTCGCGGGCCGCAGGATGTCCGCGCTCGATGCCACGGAAGCCGCGCTGTCGCGCATCAAGCAGCACGACGGCATCCTCAATTCCTTCACCGACGTCACCGCCGAGCGCGCCCGCGCGAAAGCGCGTGCCATCGATGCCGACATCGCCGCCGGCAAGGAAGTCGGCCCGCTCGCCGGCGTGCCCTTCGCGGTGAAGAACTTGTTTGACGTCGCCGGACTTTCGACGCGCGCGGGCTCGAAGATCAACCGGGACCTCGCGCCCGCTAAACGCGACGCCACGCTGATCGAGCGCATGGAAGCGGCCGGCGGCGTGCTGGTCGGTGCCCTCAACATGGGCGAATACGCCTACGACTTCACCGGCGAGAACGTCCATGACGGTCCCTCGCGCAATCCGCATGACACCGCGCGAATGACCGGCGGCTCCTCCGGCGGCTCGGGCAGCGCGGTCGGCGGCGCGCTGGTGCCGATCGCGCTCGGCTCGGACACCAACGGCTCGATCCGCGTGCCGTCCTCGTTCTGCGGCATTTTTGGTTTGAAGCCGACCTATGGCCGGCTGTCGCGGGCGCGCTCGTTCCCGTTCGTCGCGAGCCTCGATCATCTCGGCCCGTTCGCGCGCTCGGCCGCCGATCTCGCGCTCGCCTATGACGCGATGCAGGGCCCGGACGCGGAGGACAGCGCCTGCACGACGCGCGGTCTGGAGCCGACGCTGCCGCTGATCGCCAACCCGGTCTCGGATCTGCGCATCGCCATCGCTGGCGGGTATTTCCAGAAGAACGTGTTTCCGGAAGCGGTCGAGGCCGTCAGCCGCGTTGCCAAGGCGCTTGGCGCAACCAAGGTGGTCGACGTTCCCGAAGCCGCGCGCGCCCGCGCGGCAGCCTATGTCATCACCACCACCGAGGGCGCTTCGCTGCATCTCGATCGCCTGCGCAAGCGGCCGAACGATTTCGATCCGGCCGTGCGCGACCGGCTGATCGCGGGCGCGATGGTGCCGGCGCCGATGGTCGATCGGGCGCAAAAATTCCGCCGCTGGTATCGCGCGCAGCTCGCCGAGATCTTCAAGACCGTCGACGTGCTGCTCGCGCCGGCGACGCCCTGCACCGCGCCAAAGCTCGGCCAGGTGAATTTCAACCTAGACGGCGTCGAGCTGCCGGTCCGCGCCAATATCGGCATCCACACCCAGCCGATCTCCTTCATCGGCCTGCCAGTGGTCGCCGTCCCGGTGCCGCTCGAGCCGCTGCCGATCGGCGTGCAGATCATCGCGGCGCCCTGGCGCGAGGACATTGCGCTCCGCGTCGCCTACGCCCTGGAAAAGATGGGCGTCGCCACAGCGCCCGCGCCGAGAGGATTCTGACATGGAGATCGATCTCCCCGAGGTGATCGCGGAAGTCAAAGCCGCGTTCGATCGCTATGAGCAGGCCCTCGTCAGCAACGATGTCGCCGTGCTCGGCGAGCTCTTCCGCAACGATCCCCGCACGCTGCGTTACGGCATCGGCGAGAATCTCTATGGTTATGAGGCGATCAGCGGTTTCCGCGCCGGCCGCTCGCCGGTCGGCCTGAACCGCCGAACCGCAAAGACCGTCATCTCCAGCTACGGCCGCGACACGGCCGTGGCCTCCACTTTGTTCTATCGCGACACCGCGCCCGGCAAGGTCGGCCGGCAGATGCAGACCTGGATTCGCTTCCCGGAGGGCTGGCGCGTCGTCGCTGCCCATGTCAGCATCATCGACGAGCCGAAAGAGACCTGACCGTATGACGCTTGAGGATCTTCCGCAGGGAGCACTGCCGGCCGAGCCGGTGGTGCCGCGCGTCGACCGCGCCTCGCCATCGGTGCTGAAGGTCACGCGCGCAGAGGAGTTGCGGCTGCAACTCGCCGACGAGATCGTGCGCGGCACCCTGGCCCCCGGTGCACCCTTGGACGAGACCGACATCGCGCGTCGCTTCAGCGTCTCGCGCACGCCGGTGCGCGAAGCCTTGCGTCAGCTCGTGGCCAGCGGCCTCGTCGAAGCGCGTGCCCATCGCGGCGCGGTGGTGGCGCAGCCCTCGATCGAGCGTCTGACGAGCATGTTCGAGGCGATGGCCGAGCTCGAGGCGTTGTGCGCCGGCCTCGCCGCCGAGCGCATGTCGGCGGCCGAGCGCAATGGCCTGGAGGCCATCCACGAGGAGCTGCGGGTGCTGAGCTACACCGGCAATCCCGATCGCTTTCACGAGGTCAACGAACGCTTCCACAACGCGATCTATGCCGGTTCCCAGAACGGCTACATCGCCGAGATCACGCTGGCGACGCGGGTGCGCGTGCAGCCGTTCCGCCGCGCCCAGTTCCGCAACCTCGGCCGTCTCGCCAAATCGCAAGCCGAGCACGACCGCGTCGTCGTCGCCATCATGCGCGGCGACAAGCAGGGCGCAGCCGCCGCGATGCGTGCGCATATCGAGCTGGTGCGCGGAGAGTACGAGATGTACGCGGTGTCGGTGTAGCGCCGCGCGATCGGTGCCGTAGGGTGGTCAAAGGCGCAAAGCGCCGTGCCCACGGTTTCTCAGGAAGGTCGGGATCGTGGGCACGCTTCGCTTTGCCCACCCTACGACCTACTTTGTCGCAGCTTCCTTCATATACGCGCGCCATCCCCCATACGCGGTGATGTCGCGCGCGTCGCCCAGCACTTCGGGCTCGACGAGAAACCCTTTCACGCTGCGACCATCGGCAAGGCGCACCGTGCCGATCGCCATCGGCGAGGGAATCGCATTGACGAACTTGCCGAACGCGGACGGCGACAGCGACCAGATCTCCAGCTCGATCGAAGCGCCCTTGCCGGCTTCCACGCGCAGCATGCCGGGCTTCGGCGGCGTGGTCTTGAGCGCGTAGAGCTTGTAGTCGGGCGCGGTTCTTGTCGCCTCGATCAGGTTTGCGTCCAGCGCCTTCAATTCGCCGTTGAGCACCATGCCGGACAGATGCGCACCGACCACGGCGATGGGGATCTCGTCGCCGCTGCTTGCCGGCAGCGGCGCGAGCGGCGCCTGCGCGGTGCCCTTCGCGCCGAGGCTCAGCTTGGTATCGGCATGGAAGACGCGGCCGATGCTCGCGAGCCGCGCGTCATGTCCCGCGGGCGCCAGCAACGTGATGCCGAACGGAATGCCGTCGGCGCGCATCGATGCCGGCACGGCGAGGCCGCAGAGGTCGAGAAGATTGACGAAATTGGTATAAGTGCCGAGCCGGCTGTTGAGCTCGATCGGATTGGCCAGCACCTGCGCGGTCGTATAGGCCGTCGGCGCCGTCGGCAGCACGAGCGCGTCGATATTGGCAACCGTGCGCTCGGCGATCTTGCGCAGGCCCTGCAAGCGATAGAGCGCCGAGAACGTCTCCGCAGCGGTGAGCCGCGCGCCGGCCGCGGTGATCTCGCGCGTCACCGGATGGATCGTATCAGGCGCGGACGCGAGCAGGTCCTTGATCACGATATAACGCTCGGCGACCCACGGGCCCTCATAGAGCAGCCGCGCCGTCTCGTAGAACGGCTCGAGATCGAACTCGACGAGCCTGGCTCCAAGCGCAGTCCAGCGCTTCAGCGCATCGGCGTAGGCGGTTTCCGCCTTCTTGTCGCCGAAGAAGATCAGTTGTCCGTTGCGCGGCACGCCGAGGCGCAAGCCTGCCTGGAACGGCGTGAGCGCGCCCAGTGGCCGGGCGCGCGAGAACGGATCGGCCGGGTCCGGCCCCGCCATCACGGAGAGCGCGAGCGCAGCATCATCCACCGTCAAGGCGAACACCGAGATGCAGTCCAGCGTGCGGCAGGCCGGCACTAGGCCCGCGTTCGAGATCATGCCGAGGCTCGGCTTCAGCCCGACGATGTTGTTGAGCATCGCCGGCACGCGGCCGGAGCCGGCCGTGTCGGTCCCCAGCGACAGCGGCACGAGCCCCGCGCCGACCGCCACAGCGGAGCCCGAACTGGAGCCGCCGGGAATGAGATCGTCGCGGATCGAATTTTTGGGAATGCCGTAAGGCGAGCGCACGCCGACGAGGCCGGTCGCGAACTGGTCGAGATTGGTCTTGCCGATGATGATCGCGCCGGCGGCACGCAGCCGCGCCACCGCAGTCGAGTCATGCGTCGGCGTGGTGGAGAAGGCCGGGCAGGCCGCCGTGGTCGGAAAGCCCAGCGCGTCGATATTGTCCTTTACCGCAACGGGCACGCCGTAGAGTGGCAGGTTGGCGGCGTCCTTCGTAGCAAGCCTCTCGGCCTCGGCGATCGCATCCTTCTCGTCGCGCAGACTGATGAAGATGGCGGGATCGTTGTGATCGCGGATGCGCTGATAGGTCCGCGCGACCGTCTCTGCCGGCGTCAGCGCGCCCGCGCGATGCGCGGCCACAATCGCGGCGATCGTTTCAGGCTGCTCAGCCCCCATTTCAGCCCTCATGGCGACAAAACTCCGGCAACTGCTTCATCCGGAGTGAAGCAAGCGATGTGCCATTGTGTACATTATCCGGGCAGGAATGCTGCTGCGGATATTATCCGTGTGATCAGTGGCTTGGGGGATATTTCGACAGGCGGGCAGGCAGCGATGTCAGCGCCCTGCGATGGGCATCTGCTCAAATCATAGGCAGTCGAGATCAGGTGAAGCCAGCGAGGATCCGCAGCAGCTGCGCCCGGTTTTCCTTGCCGATCTTCTCTTCGACATGCCGCTCGTGCTCGGCCGCCAGCCGCTTGAATTTCGCCAGCGCCGTCTCGCCCTGGGTCGTCAGATGCAGCGCGTGGGAGCGACGATCCGCCTTCGATTTGACCCGCTTCACCAGCTTGCGCTGCTCGAGGCTGTCGAGCAGGTGCACCAGCCGGGCGCGCTCGATGCCGAGGCGCTTTGCCACCGCCATCTGCGACAGGCCCGGATTGGCGCCGATCACCGTCAGCACCGAATATTGCGTCGGCCGGATGTCGACATCGCCGAGCGTCCTGATGAAGTCCTGAAAGATCCAGATCTGGAAGCGCCGCACCGCATAGCCGGCGTGCCCGACCAGTGCGTCGAGGCCGATATCGTCGGCGATATCGCGCGGCGCCGCGCCGTTGCCGGCGCGCTTGCGTGGGGAGCTCTGGGCTGCGGTGGCTGTCAAATCGCGTCTCCTGCCGCACCTGTTGTAGCCTCTCTGTTGCCCGGGCGAAAGATTGTTGTTGACGACAACAATTGTCATGCCCAACATTATGGCCAAAGCAGCCCGGAACGAGGCTGCGGCCGATCCGGGGGCCGGGCGGAGGAGGAAACACATGACAGTCGCGCCACACGGCGACGCTGCAAGCCTGTTCGCAACACCCAGAACCGTCGCCGAGCATCGCGCCGACGGCAGCATCGTGCTGCGCTCGCCCGAACCGTTGCGCGATGGCGCGCGCTGTGTCGGCGACTGGCTGGAGCAATGGGCGCGGCAAACGCCTGACACGATCTTCCTTGCCGAGCGCGGCCACGTCGATGCACCCTGGACCAACGTCACCTATGCGCAGGCGCTGCGCCAGGTGCGTGCGGCGGCGTCCTGGATTCTGGCGCAGGGCCCCAGCGCCGAACGCCCGCTCGCGATCCTCTCCGACAACAGCATCGACCACGCGCTGCTTGCGTTGGCCGCCCAGCATGTCGGCGTGCCCTCGGCCGCGATTTCGCCGGCCTACTCGTTGATGTCGAAAGACTTTGACAAGCTCAAGAGCATGATCGCGCTGCTCGAGCCGGGCGCGATCTATGTCTCCGCCACGAAACCATTTGCGGCAGCGCTGGCGGCGATCAAACCGCTGCACAAGGCGCAGATCATCAGCGGGAACGCTGACGATGTCGATGCGCTCGCGTTCCACACCATCGCCGCGACGCCCGAAACGCCCGACGTCGCAACGGCGTTCGCCGCGGTGACGCCCGATACGATCGCAAAACTCCTGTTCACCTCGGGGTCAACAGGTGCGCCCAAGGCCGTCATCAACACCCAGCGCATGCTGACCTCGAGCCAGCAGGCCAAGGCGCAGACCTGGACCTTCCTCGAACAAAGCCGCGGCGACCTCGTCATCCTCGACTGGCTGCCCTGGAGCCACACTTTCGGCGCCAACCACAATTTCAATCTCGTGCTGCGCAATGGCGGCTCGCTCTATATCGACGGCGGCAAGCCGGCGCCGGGGCTGTTTGCGACGTCGCTCGCCAATCTGAAAAGCGTGATGCCGACGGTCTATTTCAACGTGCCGCGCGGCTTCGACATGCTGATCGCGGCACTGCGCGGCGACGAGGAATTGCGCCGCCGCTTCTTCAGCGAGGTGAAGTTCGCCTTCTATGCGGGCGCGGCACTGCCGCAGAATCTCTGGGATGCGCTCGAAGACCTCTCGATCAAGACCGTCGGCCGCGCGATGCCGATGGTTTCGGCCTGGGGCTCGACCGAGACGTCGCCGCTCGCGGCCGACTGCCATTTCCTCGCGGAGCGCTCCGGCAATATCGGTGTCCCCATTCCCGGCACCGAGTTGAAGCTCGTCCCCTCCGGCGACAAGCTGGAGGTGCGGGTGCGCGGTCCCAACGTCACGCCGGGCTATTGGAAGGCGCCGGAGCTGACGAAGCAGGCCTTTGATGAAGAGGGTTTTTATCTCATCGGCGATGCGGTGAAGCTTGCCGATCACGCGCGGCCGGAGCGCGGACTGTTCTTCGACGGCCGCGTCGCCGAGGATTTCAAGCTCAATTCCGGCACCTGGGTCAGCGTCGGCACACTGCGTGTCGCCGGCATCGCCGCGCTGGCACCGCTGGCGCAGGACATCGTCGTCGCAGGTCATGGCGGCGACGAGGTGCGCTTTCTGGTGTTCCCGAACATCGCGGCCTGCCGTGCCCATGCCGGCTTGGGCGAGACGGCGGATCTGCACGAGGTGCTCGCGCATGACAAGGTCAGGAGCGCGATCGCACACGGCCTGGCGAAACTCAGGCAGCAGGGCCCCAACTCCTCCGGCCACGCCACGCGCGCGCTGCTTCTCGCCGAACCGCCATCGGTCGATGGCGGCGAGATCACCGACAAGGGCTACATCAACCAGCGCGCTGCGCTGACGCGCCGCGCCGATGCCGTGGCGCGGTTGAATGATGATGCGTCGGCGGAGTGGATCGGGCTGTAGCTGGCCGCGTTTCCCCTCTCCCTTGTGGGAGAGGGTGGCTCGCCGCGCAGCGGCGAGACGGGTGAGGGGTTCTCTCCGGGTCTCACACTGCCACGTGTAGTCGCGGAGACAACCCCTCATCCCCGGCGCTTCGCGCCACCTTCTCCCACAAGCAAGGGGAGAAGGAAGCAAGCGAGACCTCTCACCCATAGGCCAGTGACCCTGCCGCAATATATTGCTGATTCTTTTGTTGCCTAAGCAACTAATTTATGCGAACCGTTCCAGAGAGCGACGACGGCGGGAAAACCGCCGCGTCTGATCCTGGAGGAAACGATGCTCGGCCCGAACGGTGCCGTCGGCAAGCGCCGGCGCATGCCTGGACATGACGGAGGACGGTGCCGGAAGCGCGCCCCGTCAGGTCTCGGTGCCGCCGGTGACCGCGCCGAGATTCTCGTGCAGCCGGCGGAGCAGGCCGATCAGCACCTCGCGCTCGTCCTTGTTGAGGCAGGACAACAGTCGCCGCTCGCGTTCGAGCGCGGCGGCGATCACCTTGTCATGGGTGGCGCGGCCCCTCGCCGTCAGGGAAATCGAATGGGTGCGGCCGTCGTTCGGGTCGGTGCGGATCGAGATCAGCCCGCGCTTCTCGAGGCCCGCCAGCGTCCGGCTCACGGGCCCCTTGTCGAAGCCGATGACGTGACAGATGCGCGAGGCCGGAATGCCGGGCTCGATCGCCAGCAGCGACATGACCCGCCATTCCGTGACGTTGACGCCGAACTCGCGCTGATAGAATGCGGTCGCGCTATTCGAGAGCTTGTTGGCGATGAAGGTGACGAAGGCCGGGACGTAGCGCTCGAGATCGAGCGTCGGTCCGGCCTCTGCGGGCGCAGGCTTGTGGCGGGGTCTGGTCGAAGGCGCAGGCATGTCGGCGTTCTGTCTCGCGGTGAGGCCACCGACCTAAAGGCATGCGCCGCGCTTTCACAAGATCAAAATGAGGGAGGTCTCCCATGACCGCATCCGGCAGCCCTGCATCGACAGGCTCTGCGGCCGTCCCGCATCTCGACGTCGATCCCTTCGACATGAATTTTTTCGCCGATCCTTATCCGACGCATCAGCGGCTGCGGGAGGCCGGACCGGTGGTCTATCTCGACAAGTGGAACGTCTATGGCGTGGCGCGCTATGCCGAGGTCCATGCGGTACTGAACGATCCCGCGACCTTCTGCTCCAGCCGCGGCGTCGGCCTGTCCGACTTCAAGAAGGAGACGCCGTGGCGGCCGCCGAGCCTGATCCTCGAGGCCGATCCGCCTGCGCACACCCGCACCCGCGCCGTGCTGTCGAAGGTGCTGTCGCCGACCGTGATGAAGCAGGTGCGCGATCGCTTTGCCGCCGCGGCGGAGGAGCGCGTGAACGCACTGCTGGACAAGCGCAGCTTCGATGCGATCACCGATCTCGCCGAGGCCTATCCGCTCTCGATCTTTCCGGATGCGCTGGGCCTGAAGGCGGAGGGGCGCGAGCATCTGATCCCCTACGCGAGCGTCGTGTTCAACGCGTTCGGCCCGCCCAACCAGTTGCGCCAGGAGGCGATCGCGCGCTCGACGCCGCACCAGGCCTATGTTGCCGAGCAATGCCAGCGCGACAACCTCGCGCCCGGCGGCTTCGGTGCTTGTATCCACGCCCGCGTCGACGCCGGCGAGATCACCGCGACCGAGGCACCACTGCTGGTGCGTTCGCTGCTGTCGGCCGGTCTCGACACCACCGTCAACGGCATCGGTGCCGCCGTCTATTGCCTCGCGCGCTTCCCCGACCAGTGGCAGCGCCTGCGCGCTGATCTGACGCTGGCGCGCAACGCCTTCGAGGAGGCCGTGCGGTTCGAAAGCCCGGTGCAGACCTTCTTCCGCACCACCACGCGGGAGGTCGAGCTCTCAGGCGCGACGATCGGCGAGGGCGAGAAAGTGCTGATGTTTCTCGCCGCCGCCAATCGCGATCCCAGACGCTGGGACGAGCCTGATAGTTACGACATCACCCGCCGCACTTCCGGTCATGTCGGCTTCGGCTCGGGCATCCATATGTGCGTCGGCCAGCTCGTCGCCCGCCTCGAAGGTGAGGTGATGCTGACGGCGCTGGCCCGGCGCATCGCGAAGATCGAGATCACGGGCGAGCCGAAGCGCCGCTTCAACAACACGCTGCGCGGGCTCGATAGCCTGCCCGTCACCATCACCCCGGCCTGACCAGGAGCTTTGATGCCCGCCATCACTTTCATCCATCCCGACGGCAAGTCCGAGCGCGTCGAGACCGCGGACGGCGAGAGCGCTATGCAGGCGGCGACTCGACTCGGCCTCGACGGCATTCTGGCCGAGTGCGGCGGCAACGCCATGTGCGCGACCTGCCATGTCTATGTCGACGAGAGCTGGCTCGCGCGTCTGCCCGGCATGGCCGACGATGAGGATGCGCTGCTCGACGGCACTGCGAGCGAGCGGCTGCCCAACAGCCGGCTGTCATGCCAGATCAAGATCACGCCGGGGCTCGACGGGCTCGTGGTGAAGCTGCCGGAGCGGCAGGTCTGAGTCGACGCGCCGGCAACGACCGGCGCGGCAAACCATCAAACAGGGGAGGGAACGATGAAACATCTGAAATGGACGCTTGCGCTGGCCGCAAGCCTGGTGACCGGCGCGGCGAGCGCCGAGATCTCGGACAATGTCGTGCGCGTCGGCGTGCTCAACGACATCTCCGGCATCTTCCAGGACACCAACGGCATGGGCTCGGTGGAAGCCGCGCGCATGGCCGCGGAGGATTTCAACGGCGGTGGCAAGAACATCAAGGTCGAGATCGTCTATGCCGACCACCAGAACAAGGCCGATGTCGGCAACGCCATTGCGCGCAAATGGCTCGACGTCGAGGGCGTCGATGCCATCGTCGACGTACCGAACTCGGCGGTTGGTCTTTCCATCAACACGCTGCTGCGCGACAGCCGCATGACCTTCCTGGCGTCGTCGACCGCAAGCTCGGATCTCACCGGCAAGGCCTGCTCGCCCAACACCATCCAATGGGTCAACGACACCTGGGCCACCGGCAACACCACGGCGGCTGCGATGATGTCGCGCGGCGGCAAGGACTGGTATTTCCTGACCGTCGACTACGCGCTCGGCAAGGGCATCGAGGCGGAGGCGCAGAAATATATCGAGGCGCATGGCGGCAAGGTGACCGGCTCCTCCAAGCACCCGCTCGGCACCTCCGACTTCGCCTCCTTCCTGTTGCAGGCGCAGAGCTCGAAGGCGCAGGTGATCGGCCTCGCCAATGCCGGCGGTGACACCATCAACGCGGTGAAGCAGGCTGCCGAGTTCGGCATCCAGCAGAGCGGCCAGAAGCTTGTCGCCTTCCTGCTCTTCATCAACGACGTTCACGGCATGGGCATCAAGGTCGCCCAGGGCCTGCAGCTCATGGAAGCCTTCTACTGGGACATGAACGATGACACCCGCGCCTTTGCAAAACGCTTCGCCGCGCGGCCTGGCATGAACGGCAAGATGCCGAGCGGCAACCAGGCCGGCGTCTACGCCTCGACGCTGGCTTACCTCAACGCGGTTGCCGCGACCGGCAGCGACAATGCCAAGGACGCCGTGCCCGAGATGAAGAAGTTCAGGGGCAAGGACAAACTGTTCGGCGACACCACCATCCGCCAGGACGGCCGCGTCGTGCATCCGATGTACTTGTTCGAGGTGAAGAAGCCGGAGGAGTCGAAATACCCGTACGATTATTACAAGCTGGTCTCGACGATTCCCGCGGAGCAGGCGTTTCGGTCGCTGGCGGAGGGTGGATGTGAGCTGGTGAAGTGAATTTAGCGAAGGGCACCGCTGCACCCTCTCCCCTTGTGGGCGAGGGTGGCTTCGCAAAGCGAAGCCGGGTGAGGGGTCTCTCTCTTCACGAGCGGTCGTGCGAGTGGACACATACCCCTCATCCGGCGCTTCGCGCCACCTTCTCCCACAAGGGGAGAAGGAAGAAGGCTACACCACCTTGCTTGATCCCTGCGTGATCAATCTCGCCGCGCGCTGGTCCCGCGCGTAGATCCAGAGCCAGCTCAGCGCAACACTGAGGCGGTGGCGCAGGCCGATCAGGAAGTAGATGTGGGCGATGCCCCAGATCCACCATGCGATCGCGCCGCGCAGCTTGAAGCGGCCGAAGTCGATCACTGCGAGGCGCTTGCCGATCTGGGCGAGGCTGCCGGCATGCTTGTAGCGGAACGCGCCCTTCGTCTCGCCTCGCAGCCGCGCCTTGATGGTCTCGGCGACGTGACGGCCCTGCTGCTTCGCAGCCGGCGCGATGCCGGGCACCGGCTTGCCGTCCCAGGCGTTGATGCTGACGGTATCGCCGATCGCAAAGATCTCGGGATGGCCCGGTATCGTCAGGTCGTCTTCCACCTGCACGCGCCCGGCGCGATCGGCTGGCGCGTCCAGCCATTCTGCGGCGGGCGAGGCGCGCACGCCGGCCGCCCAGATTCGGGTCTTGGCCTCGAGCAGCTTGCCGCCGAACACCACGCCCTCGCGATTGATCTCGGTGACGGCCTGTCCCAGCACGACCTCGACGCCGATCTTCTCCAGCGAGGCCTGCGCATAGGCCGAGAGGTCGTCGGCAAAGCCTGCGAGCACGCGGGGCCCCGCCTCGATCAGCACCACGCGCGCCTTGGTCGTGTCGATGTTACGGAAATCGCCGGGCAGCGTGTGGCGCGCCATCTCGGCAATGGTGCCGGCGAGCTCGACGCCGGTCGGGCCGGCGCCGACGATGACGAAGGTCAGCCGCGCGGCGCGCTTGGCTGGATCGGTCTCGCGCTCGGCCCGCTCGAACGCCACCAGGATATGGCGGCGCAGCGTGGTGCCGTCCTCAAGCGTCTTCAAGCCAGGTGCGAACTGCTCCCATTCGTCGTGGCCGAAATAGGCGTGCCGCGCGCCGGTGGCGAGCACCAGCGTGTCGTAAGGCACCTCGCTGCCGTCGTCGATCAGCACGCAGCGCCTTGCCGCATCGACGCCGCTGACGGTCGCGAACAGCGTCGTCACCTCGGGCCTGTCTCGCATCAGGTGGCGGATCGGCCAGGCGATCTCGCTGGTCGCGAGCGAGGCGGTCGCGACCTGGTACAGCAGCGGCTGGAACAGATGATGATTGCGGCGGTCGATCAGCGTGATCTCGACCGGCGCACCCGCAAGCCGGTAGGTCGTCTCCAGCCCGCCGAAGCCGGCGCCGACGATGACGACGCGATGCGGTGTCGTGGTCATGATGTGCCCTCGAATCTCGCTGCTCCACACTCCCATTTAAGTGCGGATCGGACACTGCGGTCCAATAGCTGTCATCAATCGCTGCATAGGC
The DNA here is from genome assembly GCF_014198205.1 of Bradyrhizobium sp. SBR1B. NCBI lineage: Bacteria > Pseudomonadati > Pseudomonadota > Alphaproteobacteria > Hyphomicrobiales > Nitrobacteraceae > Bradyrhizobium > Bradyrhizobium sp. SBR1B. The sequence goes on along the minus strand of NZ_JACIHC010000005.1, from coordinate 312,461 downwards.
CGGATGTATCGATCGGACGCGAAAAAGCGCCGCAGGGTTGGTCGAAGTGAGTAGAATTATATTTCTTGCCATCGCCGATTGGGGCGAAATATGGTGCAGCAGCGGCCGCTGAGCCATTGGCGGCGCGACAGATTTTGCGTTCAATAGAGACAGGCCCGGGGCGGCGATCACCCCGTTTTCCGGGACCGATAATAAGGAGGGGAGTGGTTATGAGGACGGCATTCTGGCTGGCGGGCGCAGCGGCGCTGGTGCTGGCGAGCCCGGCATTCGCCGGCGACACCATCAAGATCGGTTTCGTTTCGACCTTCAGCGGCCCGACCGCCGTGATTGGCAACGACATGCGCAACTCCTTCGAGCTCGCGCTGGACCACATGGGCCGCAAGATGGACGGCAAGCCGGTCGAGGTCATCTACGAGGATGACGGGCAGAAGCCCGATGTCGGCAAGCAGAAGACCGAGAAGCTGGTGCAGTCGGACAAGGTCGATTTCATCGTCGGCTACATCTGGTCGAACGTGCTGCTGGCCTCGCTGAAGACCGCGGTCGACTCGCAGACCTTCCTGATCTCGGCCAATGCCGGCCCGTCGCAGCTCGCCGGCGAACTCTGTTCGCCTTACGTGTTCTCGACCTCCTGGCAGAACGACCAGACGCCGCAGGCGATGGGCCTCTACATGAACCAGAAAGGCGTCAAGAGCGTGTTCCTGATCGGGCCGAACTACGCGGCCGGCAAGGACATGCTCGCGGGCCTGAAGAACACGTTCAAGGGCGAGATCAAGGGCGAGGAATACACGGTGTGGCCGAGCCAGCTCGATTTCTCCGCCGAGCTCTCCAAGGCGCGCGCCTCGGGCGCGGAGTCGATCTTCGTGTTCTATCCGGGCGCCGCCGGCGTGCAGTTCCTCAATCAATATGCGCAGGCCGGCCTGAAGAGCACGATGCCGCTCTACACCGCCTTCACCGTCGACGAGCTGTCGCTGCCGCTGCAGAAGGAGAACGCGCTCGGCGTTCCCGGCGCGCAGGAATGGGTCAACGACCTCCCGAACGAGCAGAACAAGCGCTTCGTCGCCGACTACCGCAAGAAATATCCCGGCCTGCGCCCGACCTATTACGGCGCGCAATCCTATGACGCCGCCCAGCTCATCAACAGCGCGGTGGTCGCGGTGAAGGGCGACACCAGCAAAAAGGACGCAATGAAGGCCGAGATGGAGAAGGCCAACTTCAAGTCGCTGCGCGGCGCGTTCAAATACGGCAAGAACCACATCCCGGTGCAGAGCTTCTATCTCCAGGACGTCGTGAAGGACGCCGAAGGCCAGCTCTCGCTGAAGACGGTCGCGACCATCGTGGAGAACGACCAGGATCGTTTCCACGACAAGTGCAAGATGAAGTGAGGTGTTAGCCACGCGCGACGTTGCCCCTTCTCCCCTTGTGGGAGAAGGTGGCGCGAAGCGCCGGATGAGGGGTATCTCTCCGCAGATTCCCTGCGAGAGTTGATCGCACGGATAGAGACCCCTCACCCGTCTCGCACAGGGGGAGAGGGGAAGAAGTGCCTACACTCTTGGCATGCTGACGGGCCGCACTTCGCGGGCCTGGGCTGCTAGCCTGATCCCGGCATTCGCCGCGCCGAACCCCTGATAATCCCTGCGCTCGACGATCTCGAAGAAAAACCGCTCGTCGAAAATGTGGGTGTAGACCTGGAAGAACTCGCCGTCGCCCTCGCGGTCGTAGAGGATGTGGTTGGCGCGCAGCTGCGCCATCAGGTCGGGTGCGAGGTCGTATTTGGCCTCGATGTCGTCGTAGTAGTTGGCGGGGATATCCAGGAAATCGGCGCCGCGCTTGCGCATCTCCGCGACCGTCGCAAAAATGTCCCGGCACGAGAACGCGACGTGCTGCACGCCCGAGCCGAAGAACTCCGAGATGAAACGTGCCGGCAACGTCCGGTTGGCGGAGGAGCCGTTGAGCACGAAGCACAGGCTCTGGTCGGCGTTGATGATGGCCTGGCTCTGCACGAGGCCTCGGGGATCGGCGATCTCCATCTGCGGCAGGCGCTTGAGGTCGAGGATGCCGGTGTAGAACAACAGCCAGGACAGCATCTCGTCATAGGGCATCGACTGCGCGATGTGATCGACCGCGAGCAGCGCGTCCGCGCCTTCGTCGCTCGCAACAGGCTCGAAATCCGTGTCCCAGTTCTTGCCGGCCTGGTCCAGGAAATACAGCAGGCTGCCGCCAACGCCGTGGATCGCCGGGATTTCGAGTTCGCCCGGTCCGACCGGCTGGTAGAAGGTGCGCGCCTTCAGCATCTCGGCGCGCTGCATGGCAAGGCCGGCATTGTCGACATCGAGCGCAATCGCGCAGACGCCGGGCCCGTGCGTCACATAGTGCGAATGCGCGAAGCCGTCAGTCTCGCTGTTGATGACGAGCTCGACCTTGCCCTGCGACCAGCGCTCCACCGCCTTGCTGCGATGCGCGCCGGTCTTGCGGAAGCCGAGTTGCGCAAACAGGCGGCCGAGCTCGCCCGCCTTGGTCTCGTTGACGGCGAACTCGACGAAGCCGGTGCCGCGGCTCTTCGCTTTCGGCGCCAGCGGCTCGGCGGCGAATCTCGGCCAATCCGGCGCAAGCTGGTCTTCCAGCAAGATCAGCGAGCGCAGGCCGTCGAGCGCGGTCTGCGCGGCCGAGCCGGCGCGGAACTGGTCGTTGAAGATCTCCAGCGACAGCGGCCCGGCATAGCCGGTTGCTGCGATCGCCGCCATGAACTCGCCGACCGGCAGATCGCCCTGGCCGGGGAAGGAGCGGAAGTGCCGGCTCCACGACAGGATATCGAGATCGAGCTTCGGCGCGTCGGCAAGCTGGACCAGAAAAATCTTGTCGCCGGGGATCGAGGCCATCGCACGGGTCGGAAAGCCCGGTGCCAGGGCATGAAAGCTGTCGAGGATGACGCCAATCGCGGGATGATCGGCGCGGCGCACGATTTCCCAGGCGTCGCGATAGTCGTTGACATGGCGTCCCCAGGCCAAGGCCTCGTAGCCGACGCGCAAGCCGCGCTTGGCGGCGCGCTCGCCGAGCTCACGAAAATCGTCCGCAGCACGATCAATGCCGCCGAGCGAGGCGGGCGAGACGTTGGAGCAGATCAGCAGCAAATCGGTGCCGAGCTCCTGCATCAGATCGAACTTGCGTTCGGCGCGGGCAAAGTTGCGCGCGCGCTGGGGCTCGGGCATGCCTTCGAAATCGCGGAACGGCTGGAACGCGCAGATCTTCAGGTTGAGATCGCGGCAGAGCTTTGCGATGTCGCGCGGGCCGGCGCCGAACGACAGCAGATCGTTCTCGAAGATCTCGACCCCATCGAACCCGGCGGATGCGATGGCGCGGAGCTTCTCGTCGAGGGCGCCTGAGAGGGAGACGGTTGCGATCGAGCGCTTGTTCATGTTGCCTGCTCCATGATCCGCCCCGGTGAGATTTTTTGGCCCGTGCGTGCCGCTTCGCTGACGGCTTCGACGACGGCGAGTGTCGCTGTCGCATCCTGGACCGGAATCAGAGGCTGTTCGCGGCCTGCGATCACCGCCAGGAAATGCCGGAGCTGTTCAACGAGTGGATCGTAAGCGGAGAGTGCGACGGGCTCGCGAACCAGCGGTGCGTGCCAGCCGGGATTCTGTGGATAGGACCACAGCTCCATATTCGGCACCGACAGCGAGCCGCCCGTGCCGGCGAGGATGTAGCAGCGCTGATCCTGCTTCGGATACGCGGCGTTCTCGCCCGAGGTCAGCTCCCAGCTCCACGGTGCGGGCGTCGCGTCGGAGACCGTCATGGTTCCGAGCGCGCCATTGGCGAAGCGCAGCAGCAGCGCGGCCGTGTCCTCGACGGCAAAGCCGCGCACCATGTTCGACGTCAGCGCCTGCACCTCGGCGATCTCGCCGCAGATGAAGCGGAGATTGTCGATGTCGTGGATCAGGTTGATCAGCAGCGGCCCGCCGCCGTGCTCGCGCCGCCAGGCAATCTCGAAGTAATCGTCGGGCTTCTTCAGCAGCCACAGCCCGGCCACGGCGGTGAGCTGGCCGAGCTTGCCGGCCACGACGGCCTCGCGGGCGGCCTTGATGATGGGATTGTGGCGGCGATGGTGGCCGACCAGCATCGGCACGCCGCTGCGCTTGGCTGCCTCGCAGAGACGACGTGCCGCCGCGACGCTGTCGGTCACCGGCTTCTCGATCAGCGCGGGCACGCCCGCCTCCACGCAGTCGAGCGCCAGCTGAAGATGCAGCGCGTTGGGCGAGGCGATGATCAGGCCATCGGGCTTTTCCTGCTCCAGCAATGCGCGGTGATCGGCGTACCAGGGCGCGTTGCGTGCTTGCGCAAATTCCCTGGCCGCAGGCGAGGGGTCGGCAATGCCGGCCAGCACGCAATCCCCGGAGGACTGGATTAGTTCAATGTGGCGGCGGCCGATCAGGCCGGCGCCGGCGACGGCGATGCGCATACGCCCGCTCATGCCGCGCTCTCCTCCATGGCACCGCCGAGGAAGAGCTGGCCGATGCGCGGATCGTTCAGGATGCGCTTGGCGTCGTCGACCATGCGGGTCTGACCGAGCTCGAGCACGATGCCGATGTCGGATATCTCCAGCGCCGAGCGCGCGTTCTGCTCGATCATCAGGATGGTGACACCACGGTCGCGCAGGCTCTTGAGGATGTCGAAGGTCTGCTGCACCATCAGCGGCGACAGGCCGATCGAGGGTTCGTCGATCAGCACCAGTTTTGGCTCGAGCAGCAGCGAGCGGGCAATCTCGAGCTGCTTCTGCTCGCCGCCTGATAGCGTGGACGCCTGCTGCGTCGATTTGCGGCGCAAGGCGGGGAATAGATCGAGGGCCGCCTCGATCCGCCTGGGCAGGTCGAGGCCTTTGCCTGCGGCGACGCCGCCGAGCTCGATATTGTGGCGCACCGACAGCTCGGGGAAGATGTTGCGGCCCTGCGGCACGTAGCAGATGCCGGCATTGAGCAGCGCGCGTTGGCTCAAATTGGTGACGTCGCGGCCGGCAAAGCTGATCTTGCCCTCGCGCAGCTTCAACAAGCCGAAGATCGCCTTGAACACGGTGGATTTGCCGGCGCCGTTCGGGCCGATGATCGTGGTGATGGTCGCCTGCGGCACGGCGAAATTCGTGCCGTTCAGGATCGTCATCTTGCCGTAGCCGCCGACGAGATTGTGAACCGAGAGGATTGGCTCGCTCATGATCGGCTCCTCAATGTCCGAGATAGGCTTCGATCACGGCGGGGTTCTTGCGGACCTCGTCGGGCCGTCCCATCGCCAGCACCTTGCCTTCCGCCATCACCATCACGCGCGAGCACAGCGACATCACGAACTCCATGTTGTGCTCAATCACGACGAAGGTGGCGTTCTTCTCGCGGTTGATCGCGACGAGGCGGTCCTTCAGGTCCGCCAGCATCGACGGGTTGACGCCGCCGGCGGGCTCGTCGAGCAGCACCAGGCGCGGGCCGCCCATGAAGGCCATGGCGGCGTCGAGCAGTTTTTGCTGGCCGTAGGACAATCCGCCGGCCGGCTCGTCGGCGAGATGATCGAGCTTGAAGAAGCCGATCATCTGGTTGGCAGTCTCGGTCAACCCGGCATCGGAGCGGCCGACCAGGCGCGAGGCCATGTTGCCCTGGTGCTCCTGGCCCGCGAGGATCAGGTTCTCGCGCACCGAGAGCTTTGGAAACACCTGCAGCAGCTGGAAGGTGCGGCTGACCCCTAACTTGTTGAGCTCGGACGGGCGGAGGCCCGTGACGAGCTTGCCGTCGAGCCTGACCTCACCGCCCGACGGCGTGAGCTGGCCGAGGATGCAGTTGAACAGCGTGGACTTGCCGCAGCCGTTCGGACCGATCAGGCCGAGGATCTCGCCCTCGCGGACGTCGAAGGAGACACCGTCGACGGCGCTGATACCGCCAAAGTTCTTCTTGATATCGGTGACTTCGAGCACCGCACTCATTGCACCGTCTCCAGGCGGGATTTTGCGACGGCGCGCAGCGCGGAGGCCGCCTTGGTCCGGCGTTCGGCGAGATAGCGGTCGAGGATTCCCAGAATGCCGGTCGGCGACCAGATCAGTAGCAGCATCACCGCCACCGCGTAGAGCATCAGATAATAGCCTTCGGTGAAGCGCAGCCATTCCGGCAGCAGCACCGCGATCATCGCGCCGAGGAAGGGACCGAAATAGAAGCCCGCGCCGCCGACGATCACCATCATCAGGAGGTCGAGCGAGAGCGACAGGTTGAACGGCACGGGGTCGATATATTGCGTCAGCGGCGCATAGAGCGCGCCGGCGACGCCGCCGAGCGCCGAGCCGATCGCGAACGCCATCAGCGTGTAGCGCCTTGTGTCGATGCCGAGCGATTGCGCGCGCAGCGGATTCTCGCGCAGCGCCATGAAGGCGCGGCCCCAGGGCGAGCGGATCAGCCACCACACCGCCAGCGACACGATCGCGAGCGAGCCGAGGCAGACATAGTAGAACGGCAGCGGCTTGTTGGTCGCGAAACCGAAGATATGCGGACGCGGGATGTTGGAGATGCCGTAGATGCCGCCGGTGAGCCAGCTCTCGTTGCGGAACACGAGGAAGGCGAGGGTGGAGAAGGCCAGGGTGACGAAGGCGAGGTAGTGATGCTGCACGCGCAGCGCGGGATAGCCGAGCACCCAGCCGACCGCGAAGCTGAGCACGATCGCGACCAGGATCGCCGCCGGCAGCGGCCAGCCATGGGTGGTCATGATCGCCGCCGCATAGGCGCCGATGCCGACGAACGCGCCCTGCGCCAGCGAGACCTGGCCGGCATAGCCGAGCGTGAGGTTCAGTCCCATCGCGGCGATGGTCATCACCGCCCATTGGCTCAGGATGAACAGGCCGTAGCGGTTGAAGTTCATGGGAACGATGATCAGGCCCGAGATGACAATGAGGCCGAGCGCGATCTTCAGGGGCTTGGCAAAGCTGCTCATACCGTGCGCTCCTCGGCGCGGCCCAGCAGTCCTTGCGGCCGGAACAGGATGACGACGATCAGGAAGATCATCGGCACGGCGGCGCGGTACTGCGTCGAGACATAGGCGGCCGCGAGATTGTCGAGCACGCCGATCAAAAGGCCGCCGGCGATCGCGCCGCGGACCTGGTTGAAGCCGCCGACGATCGCCGCGATGAAAGCCGCCTGTCCCAGCACCTCGCCGGAGGAGAATTTTGCGAGGTAAATCGGTGTGATCAAAAGCGACGCCAGCGCGACCAGGAAGGCGTTGATCAGGAACGTCAGAAGGATCATCCGCTCCACGGGCACGCCGATGATGCGCGCGACGGTCGGGTTCTGCGCCGCCGCCTGCATCTGGTGACCGAGCGAGGTGCGGTTGAGAAGGGCGGTCAAGCCGAACACGGCAACGATGGCGACGGCGAGGACGCCGATGCTTTGCAGCGACACCGCGTGGCCGAGGATGGAGATGTCACCGGTCGGCACGATCGAGGGAAAGGGCGAGGCCTCGGCGCTGAAGAACTGCTTGACGGCTTCCTTGAGGCCGATCGCGAGCGCCATGGTCGCGATCGCCAGCGGCAGCACGCCATGGCGCATCATCGGATCGACCAGCAGCATCTTGAAAGCAAGGCCCAGCAGGATCATCGACAGCAGGATGCCGAGGATGATCGCGAGCCAGAACGGCGCGCCGGCATGCATCGCCGCCAGCATCAGGAACGCCGGCAGCATCACGAACTCGCCTTGCGCGAAATTGATGGTCTGCGAAGTCTGCCACAGCAGCGTGAAGCCGACCGCGACCAGCGCATAGATCGCGCCGGTGGCCAGTCCCGCGACCAGAAGATCGAATAGGTTGGACATGTTCCCCTCCTTCCTCTCCCTCTCCCCGCTTGCGGGGAGAGGGTCGGGGTGAGGGGGAGTCTCCGCGAGGTCGCTGATGGTTGGACTCGCGGAGGCTCCCCCTCACCCGGATCGCATCTTCGATGCGATCCGACCTCTCCCCGCAAGCGGGGAGAGGTGAAAGATCGCGCGCCTCACTTCACCTTGGGCAGCACCTGCTTCACCACCTGCTTGCCTTCGACCACCTCGACCAGGAAGCTCTGGCGGTCGATGTCGCCGGTGTCGCTGAAGGTGACGTCCATCAGGATGCCCGGCTCGTCCGCGGCCTTGATGGTGAGGCCGTGCAGCGTCTCGGCAAACTTCTTCGGGTCGACCTTGCCCATCTTCTCGGTGGTGGCCTTCACCATGTAGACCGCGAGATAGCCCTTCAGGCCGTTATGGTCAGGGACGTAATTGTACTTCTTGGAGAACTTCTCGCGGAACGCCTTGATCAGATCGACCGGTGCATCGGTGGTGAGGCCGACATGGCCGCGTGCGCCGTTGGCGGCATCGCCGGCGAGCTCGATCACCTTCTGGCCGATCAGCGTGGTCTCGCCCATCAGTGGCGCGGTGACGCCCTGGCGCTTCAGCTCCTTCAGGATGCGCGCGCTCTCTTCCTCGTTCAGGTAGACGAACACGGCATCCGGATTGGCGGCCTTGATCTTGCCGACGTCGGCGGCGAAATCGGCCTGGCCCGCCTCGGTCGAGAGGTCGGCGACCACCTTGGAGCCGAGCCGGTCGAGCTCCTTGACGACGACGTCGCGTCCGCCGCGGCCGAAGTCGTTGTTGACCCAGACCACCGCGACCGTCTTCGCCTTCATCTCGTCGTGGATGTATTTCGCGACCTTCGGCATCGAGGATTGCTGGCCGAACGAGGTGCGGAACAGGAATTTGTTTCCTGCCTGCGTCAACTCGGCGGCCTCACCACCCATGATCTGCGCGATGCCCGCTTCGGCGGCGAGCGGCGCGGTGACCTTGACCGAGCCGGAATAGCCGGGTCCGAGCAGCACATAGGGCTCGGCGTCGAGCGCCTTCTGCACCTGGGCGCGGGCGACGCCGGGATTGGATTGCGAGTCGGCATGGCTGACTTCCAGCTTGCGGCCGAGCACGCCGCCCTTGGCGTTGATCTCCTCGATCGCGAGATCGATGCCATTCTTCCAGTTGGTGCCGACGGTGGCGCCGCCGCCCGAGAGCTCGGCGACGTTGGCGAGCTTGATGGCCTGGGCGTGGACGCTGGTTGCAGTCGCGATGGCAAGCAGGGCGCCTGCCAGCAGGGTCGATTTCATGGTTTCTCCTCCCATTTTTCGTCGAGATTGTCCGCGGCCTTGTGTCGTCCGCTTCGGTTACGCAGCGTGATAGGCCGAGCTTCGTGCCGCCATCACCTCGTCGAATGCCTGTCCCATGATCTCGGTCGATGGGGCAAGGCCCGTGAACAGTTCGAAGGCGTCGGCCGCCTGATAGATCGCGAGCTCCCGCCCGGTCATGATCCGCGCGCCCTTGGCTTGCGCCGCTGCCAGCAGCGGCGTGATCAACGGCGAGTACACGGCGTCGGCGACCCACAGGTTTTCGCGCAGCAGCGAGGCTGGGACCGGGATGTCCCGGTTCGGCAGCATGCCGACCGGCGTGCCGTTGACGAGGCCGGTTGCGCCACGAAGCGCGTCTTCCACGCTCGTAGCCACCCGCGCGCCGCCGTGCCTGGCCAGCAGCGCGGCGAGTTTTTCGGCGCGTGCCGGCTCGCTGTCGAAGATTCGGAGGTTCGTCACTTTCAGGCTCGCCAGCGCAAAGGCAATCGCCTTGCCGACGCCGCCGGTGCCGATCACGGCCACCGCATTTCCGGAAGACGCCAGCAGCGGCGCGACGGCGCGGGCAAAGCCGGTCGTGTCGGTGTTGTGGCCGATCAGCCGGCCGTCTCTCACGACGACGGTGTTGACCGCCGCCATGGTCGCCGCAGCCGGTGCCAGCTCGTCGAGCAGTGGCACCACGGCCTCCTTGTAGGGGTAGGTGACGTTGACGCCGGCAAAGCCGAGCCGCCGCACGCCCTCGAGCATCATGCGAAGCCCGGCCGCATCGGCGCCGGCGACCTCGATGAGCTGGTAGTGGCCGCGCAGGCCAAGCGCTTCGGCGGCGCGCTCATGCATGGCGGGGGACGCGGAATGCGCGATCGGCGCGCCGATCAGGCCGGTGAGGAGCTTCTTGCTGGCGGCGTATCCGCGCTTGGACATGGTTCGCTATCGTCTCGTTGGGCCCGTTCGGTCCCGGCCATTAGCGGGGAAATCTCCGCAAGTCCAAGGGAGTTCCAGCTGCGACGATAGTCTTTCCCCCGCCTAACACAATTACCCTTTTATCCGACAAACCTAACATGATGTTATTTCTTCCGTCCGCGCGCACCGGCGGCCTTGCCGTTGCCGCGGGATGGCTCGACCGCCCGCATCTCCGCGCGCAGCGACTCGATGAAAGACTCGGCATGGAGCGACAGCGGCGCGCCGCGCTTGACCGCGATGTAAGTGTCGAACCGCGTCGGCTCGGTGATCTTCAGAAGCTCGATCCCGGGATAGCCGCCATGGGCCACGGTGAACTGGTCGATGATGGCGATGCCGAGGCCCGCCTTCACCAGCGCGCAGACCGTGGTGCCGAAGCGCGCGCGGATGGTGATGTTGTAGGCGAGACGGTTGCGGGCAAAGATCTCGGCCATGATCCGCCCGTAGGGATCGTTGGGATCGATGCCGATCAGCGGATAGCGGGTGATCTCGGCGGCCGAGACCTGCTTGCGGCCGGCGAGCTCGTGCCCCGGCGGCACGATGCAGTACAGCTCGCCCGAGGCCAGCGGCATGAAGTCGAGCCCGGAATGCTCCAGCCGGTAGCTCATCGCCACGCATTCGCCGCGGCCGAGCATGAGATAGTCGATGGCCTCCTCGAGCTTGAGGATGTTGATGTCGATGCCGAGATCGGGATAGCGGCGCCGGACGCGCTCGATCGCGCGGGGCACCATCACCTGCGAGATGCTCGGCACCGAGCCGATGCGCAGCTCGGACAGGCCGCCACGGCCGATCTTGGAGATGATCTCGGAGAGATCGTCGACCTTCTTGTAGACGCCGTTGATCTGCTCGAAGATGTTCTCGGCTTCCGGCGTCGGGAAGTACCGCCCATTCTGGCGCTGGAAGAAGCGGATGCCGAGCGAGCGCTCGGTGTATTTGACGAGGCGGCTGATCCCGGGCGCCGAGACGTTGAGCAGCTTCGCCGCACCGCCGATGGTGCCCGTCACCATCACGGCACGGATCACTTCAACCTGGCGCAGCGTCATCATGCTCGTGAAATGTCCTTGGCATCCGAAAGATGATCATGGCGGCAATCATCTCACGAGAGCTGCGCTGTCATCCAGCGGCAAGTGCGGGTGGATGTGGATGGCGGAGGGGAGCTTTCCCCCTCTCCCCTGGGGGAGAGGGTGGCTCGCCGCGAAAGCGGCGAGACGGGCGAGGGGTCTCTCTCAGCGAGTCGGGTGGGCAAAAGCGCACTTGCGCCGTGCCCACGTCGTCTCACCAAACAGGCAGGACGTGGGCACGCTTCCGCCGTCGCTCTTCGAGCTATGGCGGACAAGTCGCTTTGCCCACCCTACGATACTGCACTTGTCGATAGAGACGCTCATCCGGCGCCATAGCCGAAGTTTCGCTTCGGCGTCCACTTAGAACGGCGGCCGAAGGCCGCCTATGCCACGTTCTCCCACAACAAGGGGAGAAGGGAAACTCAAGTTCGCTGTCGGATTGTTTTCGACTAAAATCAGCGCGTTCGAACAGAAGGGCGGCGGCGCTCGAATTGGTTCGTCGGCGCTGCGGTTGTGTCTCAGCTCGCCGGGCCCTCGGGCAATACGCTCTCGGCCAGCTCCTCGCGCTCGCCTTCCAGCACCGCGCGCGCGAACTCGATGATCTTCTGCTTGTTTGCGGTTTCGCGGACGGCGAAAAACACGCGGTTCAATTCCAGGCCGAGCACGCTGTTGAGGGCAATATCCTCGTCTTCCATCGTGGTGTTCCCGCTTCGGTCGCTCAGGTGTATCGTGAGGGCAATTCTGCCACAAGTAGTTTAAATCTTCAGAGCAGATGAGCACCGGGAAACTACGGCCGCAGCGAATTGAGGCAGTCCCCAAATACGTGCTATACGAGGCGGTGTGGGGCAGGAAACGCACCGATGTCCGCCGTAGATTATGGCCGGGAGGCGCTCGACTTCATTGAAGGCCTGGGGACCTATCGCAAGGTGCCCGATGCCATGAATGCGCTCGAGACGGCGTTCGGTCGTTTCGGCTTCGAAACCATCATCGTGACGGGATTGCCCAATCCCGACCAGCGGTTTGCGCAGATGGTGCTTGCCAAGCGCTGGCCGGCGGGCTGGTTCAGCCTCTACACCCAGAACAATTACGACCGCTTCGATCCGGTGGTGCGGCTGTGCCGGCAATCGGTCAATCCGTTCGAATGGTCGGAAGCGCCCTATGACGCCGAACTCGAGCCGAACGCGGCCGAGGTGATGAACCGCGCCACCGATTTTCGCATGTCGCGGGGCTTCATCGTGCCGATCCACGGGCTCACCGGCTATGAAGCGGCGGTGTCGCTTGGCGGCGTTCATCTCGACCTCAATCCGCGCAGCAAGCCGGCACTGCATCTGATGGCGATGTATGGCTTCGACCACATTCGCCGTCTGCTCGAGCCGGCGCCTTATCCCTCGACGCGCCTCACCCCGCGCGAGCGCGAGGTGATCTCCTGGGCCTCGCAGGGCAAGTCGGCCTGGGAGATCGGTGAGATCTTGCACATCACGCAGCGCACGGCGGAAGAGCATCTTGCAACTGCCGCGCGCAAGCTCGGTGCCGTCAACCGCACGCATGCGGTAGCGCTGGCGATTCGGAACAAAATCATCAATCCGTAAGCGCCGTACTGGGAAATTTCCCAATATCGAATCCGGCTCTTTTCGCAGACTCTGCTCCCATTGAGGATGAATGGGGGGTTTCATGATTCACGCTATTTCTGCGGTAAATCGCCACCTTTATGAAGACGTGATCGAGCAGCATTTCCGGTTGCGCCACGATATCTTCGTCGAGGAGCGGCGCTGGGAGACGCTGCGCAGGCCGGATTGCCGCGAGATCGATTCCTATGACGACGAGGATACCGTCTATCTGCTTGCGCTGGAGGGGCGGCGCGTCATCGGTGGCCACCGGCTCTACCCGACGACCAAGCCCTCGATGATGAGCGAGGTGTTCCCGCATCTGGCGTCGGTGCGCGGCTGCCCCGCGGATCCGCTGGTCTGGGAATGGTCGCGCTACTTCGTCGTGCGTGATCGCCGCGACGGCGCGCTCAGCCTGCAACTGATGGCGGCGGTGCAGGAGTTCTGCCTCAATCAGGGGATCGCGCAGGTCAGCGCGATCATGGAGACCTGGTGGCTGCCGCGCTTCCACGAGGCCGGCTTCATGGTGACCCCGCTTGGCCTGCCGGCTCTGGTGGAGGATGCATGGACCATGGCGGCGACCATCGACATTCGTCGCGAGACCCTCGATGCCCTGCACGATCGTATCGGCATGACCTCGGTCGTGCGCCAGGACGGCCCGCGTCTGGACGCCGTCGCCCGTGCCAACCTCTGCGGCGCTGCTGCCGCACAACGAAAGAGCGCCTGAGATGTCGAACATGATGCGGGACAGCCAGATCATGGCGCAGATCAGGGACGAGAATCTCGGCTACATGTCCGACATGGCGCTCGAGCTGGCGCAGATGGCGGAAGACACCGGATTGGCGACGCTCGCCTATCTGTTCCGGATGGCGGCGCTGGAGACCTCGACGGCCAACAGCGTGCTCGCCGAACCGGACGATCTTCCCCAGCAGATGACGTCGCACTAGACGTAATCCTTCCTTGCATTCCGACGAAGTCGCACCCTCTCGCCGGCCACCGGCGAGGGGGTCATCGTTTGGGTGCGGCAGGTTGCCCCAGCCTGCACGGCAGCCTTCTTGCAGGAGCATCTCGACCGCATGCACCCGCATGCAACAAAGTGCATGTTTGGTGTCGAATCGCTCTTGCCTCTGAACGATACTGCCATTACCCATTTTTCCGCCTTGAACAGGCAGGGGGAGCTCTTTCACTGATGGCGACCGTGTTCGAACATCGGCGCGACACCGCGTGCGCCTGAAAGAGTCTTGATGCTGCTCGTCGTCGAACAGTTCCTGAACGGATTGCAGTTCGGCCTGCTGCTGTTCCTGCTCGCCGCCGGCCTGACGCTGGTGTTCGGGATCATGGATCTCGTCAACCTCGCGCACGGCTCGCTCTACATGATGGGCGCCTATTTCGCCGCGACTTTCGCCGCGTGGACCGGCAGCTTCCTGCTCGGGGCGCTGATGGCGCTGGGGGCTACGCTGGTGCTCGGCATCGTGCTCGAGATGAGCGCGCTGCGGCATCTCTACGGCCGCGACCATCTCGACCATGTGCTGGCGACCTTCGGCCTGATCCTGTTCTTCAATGAAGCCGTGCGGCTGATCTGGGGCCCGGCCGGCCTTGCGCTGCCGCTGCCGGCCTGGCTCACCGTGCCGGTGCCGATCCTGCCCGGTATTCATTATCCCGCCTATCGGCTCGCCATCATCATCGTGGCGCTGCTGGTGGCGCTGCTGCTCTATCTCGGCGTGATGCGCACCCGCATCGGCATGCTGATCCGCGCCGGCGCCTCCAATCGCGAGATGATCGGCGCGCTCGGCATCAACATCAAGCTGCTCTACACGCTGGTGTTCGGCTTGGGCGCCGCGCTCGCCGGCCTTGCCGGCCTGATGCAGGCGCCGATCCTCACCGTGCAGATCGGCATGGGCGAGAACATCCTGATCCTCGCCTTCGTCATCATCGTGATCGGCGGCATCGGCTCGATCCGCGGCGCGTTCCTCGCCGCGATCTTCGTCGGCATGATCGACACGCTCGGCCGCGCCTTCCTGCCCAATCTGCTGCGGCAGGTGCTGAGCGGCGCCGCTGCCTCCACCGCCGCACCCGCGCTGTCCTCCATGCTGATCTACCTGCTGATGGCGATCGTGCTGGTGGTGCGGCCGGAGGGGCTGTTTCCGGCCAACCGTCGATGAAGTCTTTCACTGTGAGCAAGGCCGTCACGGCCCTGGTTCTGGCGGGCCTCCTGTTGCTGCCGCTCTATTCGCAGCTCTCCGGCAACATCTTCATCCTGACGCTGTTCACCCGCATCATCATCCTGGCGCTGGCGGCGGCGAGCCTCAACCTCATCATGGGTTTTGGCGGCATGATGAGCTTTGGCCACGCCGCCTATCTCGGCATCGGCGGCTACGCCGTCGGCATGCTCGCCCAGGAAGGCGTCGGTTCCGGCTTCATCCAGTTTCCGGTCGCGCTCGCGGCCTCCGCGATCTATGCGCTCGTGATCGGCGCGCTCTCTTTGCGCACCCGCGGCGTCTATTTCATCATGATCACGCTGGCCTTTGCGCAGATGGCCTATTACGTCGCCTCGGGGCTGGCGCGCTACGGCGGCGATGACGGCCTCACCGTCTACAAGCGCAGCGACTTCTCCGGGCTGATCGACCTGTCCAACCGCACGCAGTTCTATTATCTCTGCCTCGCCTGCCTCCTCGGCGTCGTCTTCCTGATCTGGCGCATCGTCAATTCGCGCTTCGGCCTCGTCGTGCAGGGCCTGCGCTCCAACGAGCAGCGCATGCAGGCGATCGGCTTCCCGGCAAAGCGCTACCAGCTGGTCTGCTTCGTCATTTCAGGCACCATGTGCGGCCTCGCCGGCGCGCTGCTCGCCAACAACACCGACTTCGTCAGCCCGGCCGTGATGTACTGGACGCGCTCGGGCGATCTCATGGTGATGGTGATCCTGGGCGGCATGGGCACGCTGTTCGGCCCGATCATGGGCGCGGTGGTGTTCCTGCTGCTGGAGGAATTCCTGTCGCAGATCACCGAATATTGGGCGCTGATCATGGGCCCGCTGCTGCTGCTGATCGTGCTGTTCGGCCGTGGCGGCATCATGGGCATGCTCGGGAGGGCCGGCCGTGGCTGAACCCTTGCTCCGCGTCGAGAAGCTGGTGCGCCGCTTCGGCGGCATCGTTGCGACGGATAATGTCTCGCTCGACGTCGCCGCGGGCGAGCTGCACGCCATCATCGGCCCGAACGGCGCCGGCAAGACCACGCTGATCAGCCAGCTCACCGGACATCTCGAGCCGCATTCCGGCAGCGTCTCGCTGGCGGGGCGCGACATCACCTATCTGCCGGCCTATCGCCGCTGCGCGCTGGGCCTTGCGCGCTCGTTCCAGATCACCTCGCTGCTGCTCGATTTCACCGCCGCCGACAACGTCGCGCTGGCGGCGCAAGCCCATGCCGGCACCTCGTTCCGCTTCTTTGCCAATGCGCGCAAGGAGCGATCCCTGCGCGATGCCGCCCACGCCGCGCTCGATCGCGTCGGCCTGTTGCATCGTGCCGATGTCGTGGTGAACCGGCTCAGCCATGGCGAGCGCCGCGAGCTCGAGCTCGCGGTGGCGCTCGCGAGCAAGCCGAAGCTCCTGCTGCTCGACGAGCCGATGGCGGGCTTGGGGGTCACCGAATCCCAGCGCATGGTGAAGCTGCTCCAGGAGCTGCGCAAGGAAGTCTCGATCGTGCTGGTCGAGCACGACATGCCGGCGGTGTTTGCGCTTGCCGACCGCATTACGGTGCTGGTCTATGGCCGCGTCATCGCCTCGGGCGATCCGGCCGCGATCCGTGCCAACGAAGACGTCAAGCGCGCCTATCTCGGCGACCAGCACGTGGTGACGCATCATGGCTGACACGCTGCTCGAGGTCGACGGCATCGAGACCTGCTACGGCCTCTCCCAGGTACTGTTCGGCCTGTCGCTGTCGATCAAGCCGGGCGAGATGGTCTCGCTGATGGGCCGCAACGGCATGGGCAAGACCACGACCATCCGCTCCATCATGGGCCTGACGCCGGCGCGCGCCGGCAGCATTCGTTTCGCGGGCGCCGAGGTCAGGCAGCTTCCCTCCTACAGGATCGCAAAGCTCGGCGTCGGCCTGGTCCCCGAGGGACGCCAGATCTTTCCGAACCTCACCGTGCGCGAGAACCTGGTCGCGGCCGCCGCCGACCGCTTCGGCAGCCCCAATCCCTGGACGCTGGCCGCGATCTACGTGTTGTTTCCGCGCCTTGCCGAACGCGCCGCCAACATGGGCAACCAGCTCTCCGGCGGCGAGCAGCAGATGCTCGCGATCGGCCGCGCGCTGATGACCAATCCAAAGCTCCTGATCCTGGACGAAGCGACCGAAGGCCTCGCGCCGCTGATCCGCGAGGAAATCTGGAGCTGCCTGTCGCTGCTCAAGAGCCGCGGACAGTCGATCCTGGTCGTCGACAAGAACGTCGACCATCTCGCTCGCATCTGCGACCGCCATACCATCATCGAGCGCGGCAAGACGGTGTGGAGCGGCACCTCCGATCAGCTGATGGAGGAGCCGGATCTCCAGCACAAATATCTCGGCATCTGAGGCGCGTTCCTGCCGACCGCGCGCGACGCGCAAGCTTCTCTTCGAGCAAATCCAGTTTCGAATCCCTCCAAACCGCGCGCAGAGCTCTTGAGCGCGCCGCCGCCAGCGGTCAAAGAAGCCGCGGCGTAAGCGGATTCGATGCGGGACTTCTACGATCAAATTGTCGGACGGCCTCAAGACGACATCGGTTCCGTACAGCCGGGCGCTTCGACAGCGCAATGGCTGGATTTTCCGGGCTGCGTGTTTGTCAGAGGCGAGTTTCGAGCCGATGCCGGCGGCTCTGCGAGCGCAGCCCCGGGCCTGTTCATTTCGGTCTCCGTTGATGGTGGCGCAGGCCGCGGCATTCTGACGCGCAGCACTGGCTGCGACGGGCAGATGACGGCAATTGCCGTGCGCGAGACCTGCGCAGCGGAACGCGCGGTTCATTCCGGCGAGCGTTCCGCGATCGGCCTGGCGTTTCCCCAAACCTCGATCGATGGACTTGGACTCGGCGATGAGTTTCGGGCGCTGTTTACGAACGACGTCTCGGGCGCAGCGATCGTCTCGCTGAGGGCATCTGCGCGCATACAGGCGGTCGCGGCAGAAATGTTTTCGCCGCCGGTCACCGGCAGCGCGGCGCAATTGCTGCTGTCGGCGCATGCCGCCGAGATCGTGGTCCACGCCTTGTTCGGCGAGCGCGGCCGGATTGCCGCCGATCCCACCACCGATCTGCAGTGGACGCGGTTGCAATCGGTGAAGCAGCGGATGGACGCCGATCTCGCCTATCCCTGGAGCATCGACGAACTGGCGCGGAACGCGGGGCTGAGCCGCAGGTCCTTCAACCAGAAATTCCGGATGGCATATGGCCAGAGCGCGATCGACTATCTCAGGGCTCAGCGGCTCGATGCCGCACGTGCCTTTTTGATTCACCAGCGCTTGTCCGTCACCGAAGCGGCCTATCGGGTCGGCTACGCCCATCCGGCAAATTTCGCGACGGCTTTCCGCAGGCGCTTTGGCCATTCGCCGAGCCGCTATCAGTAAACTTGAAAGCCTCCACGTGGGATCAAAGGTGATTTGCGCGCGCGCAAAGGCGGCGGCCGCTTTGATCTGGTTACGCCCGGGTTGTTGAACACGGAACTCGGGGAAGACGATGAGGCGGAACGACGGGCAGACGCTCGGCTGGGAACGGTTGGTGAGAACTGGTCTGGGAGCGGCCGGTTTGGGAATGGTCCTGCACGCGACGCCTTCGGCCGCACAGGTCTCCGGAACCAATTCGCCTTCGACGGCGGGCACATTGCCGCCGGTCACGGTGGAGGCACCGAGCCAGGCGCGTCCGCGTGCCCAATCTGTCCAGCGCGCCTCACAATCGCAGAGTGGCCGCGCCGCAACGCCGCGCAATGCCGGGTCCGGGCAAGCCAGAAATGCGGACACGCGCGAGGCGGGGAGCGGCCGCGCCAATGCGTCGAGCGAGAACAGCTATGTCGCAAGCAGCAGCTCGGCGGGCACCAAGACGAACACGCCATTGCTCGAGACGCCGCAGTCG
Source organism: Bradyrhizobium sp. SBR1B (assembly GCF_014198205.1). Taxonomy (NCBI): domain Bacteria; kingdom Pseudomonadati; phylum Pseudomonadota; class Alphaproteobacteria; order Hyphomicrobiales; family Nitrobacteraceae; genus Bradyrhizobium; species Bradyrhizobium sp. SBR1B. The sequence goes on along the minus strand of NZ_JACIHC010000005.1, from coordinate 293,606 downwards.
ATTTCGGTCGTGACCCGCAAGGAGCTCAACGATCGCGCCGTGCAGACACTGACCGAGGCGGTCGGCTATGAACCGGGCGTCCGCATCGATGCTTCAGGTTACGATCCGCGCTTCGACGCCATCTCGATCCGAGGCTTCGACATCACCTATAACGGCATCTATCTCGACGGTTTGCGCCTCGTCGGCGCCGGTCTCGGCGTGTTCAAGACCGAGCCTTATGGCGTAGACAGCATCACCGTGGTGCGCGGGCCGAGTTCGGCCCTCTATGGCCTCGGCTCGCCCGGCGGTCTGATCGATCTGCAGAGCAAGCTGCCGACCAGCCAGCCGTTCCACGAAGTGCAGACGGTGTTCGGCGACCGCGAGCGCGTGCAGGGCAATTTCGATTTCTCGGGTCCGGTCGATCCCAACGGTCAATTTTCCTATCGATTGACCGGCGTCGTGCGCGACGCCGACGTGTTCGTGCCCGGCGGCAAGGACAATCGTGTCTATGTCGCTCCCGCCGTCACCTGGAAGCCGGACCAATCGACGACCCTCACCATTCTCGGCGCCTACCAGAAATCGAAGACGCCGGGCTCGATGTTCACCTATTCCACGGGCACCGGCACCACGACGGACATCTTCACCGGCAGTCCGTCCTACAATTCGCTCGACCAGGAGCAGGGACGCGTCGGCTATTTGTTCGAGCATGCGTTCAACAACGCCGTGACCGTTCGCCAGAAATTCCGCTATGTCGATGTCGATGCGGTCACGCGCTATGTCGGCTTTCTCGGCGCTCCCGTCGGCAATGTCGTCTCGCGCTATACCGGCTACGTCCACGACACGCTGCAATCGGCCATCATGGACAACCAGGTCGAGGCAAAGCTCTCGACCGGCCCGGTGCAGCACACGCTCCTGGTCGGCACCGACTACACGGCGTCGAAATTCAATGACAAGCAGGGCTTCGGCTTCGGCGTCTCCGACCTCAATCTGGCCGCGCCGGCCTATGTGCCGGAATCCATTCCCGATCCCGCGATCTCGTCCTCGACGCAGCAGCGGCAGACCCAGTCCGGCGTGTACATTCAGGACCAGGCCAAGCTCGACCACTGGATCCTGACGCTGAGCGGCCGCAGCGACTGGGTTCGCACCACGGGCGAGGATCAGTTCGCGCTGACCCGCCAGCAGCAGTCCGAACAGGCCTATAGCGGGCGCGCCGGGCTGACCTATGTGTTCGATTCCGGGGTCGCGCCTTACGTCGCCTATTCAACCTCGTTCTTTCCCAATCTCGGCGTCGATCCCACAGGCGCCTTCTTCAAGCCCACCACCGGCAAGCAGACCGAGATCGGCGTCAAATATCAGCCGCTGGGGACGAGGAGCTTCATCACTGCCGCGGTGTTCGACCTGACCCAGAGCGGGGGCCTCGTCACGACCGGGACCGGCGTCACGGTCCAGCGCGGCGAGATTCAAAGCCGCGGCTTCGAATTGCAGGCGCTGGCGAGCCTCGGCGGTGGTTTCGACATCACCTCGTCCTACACCTATCTCGACATGGTCACCAAGCAGGCCGGCGACAGCGCGCAGATCGGCAAGTTTCCGTCGGGCAATCCTCCGCACACCGCGACGCTGTGGGGCAACTATGCCCTGCCGCTGGCCGGCCCGTTTGCCGGGCTGAGCATCGGTGGCGGCGTGCGTTACATGTCCTGGAGCTATGGTGACGATCTGAACACGTTCAAGAACAGCTCGGTGACCCTGATTGATGCTGCGCTGAAATATGATTTTGGCCAGGCGGCGAAGGAGCTAAAGGGCCTGCAGTTCCAGGTCAACGCCAAGAACCTGTTCAATCTGCACTACACGACGTGCCAGGTCGGGTACTGCTATCGCGGCGCACCGCTGACCGTCATCGCAACGCTCGGCTATCGCTGGTGAGCGGGATCACCAATAGATCCCGTGACGGTGCAACTCGCGCACGATTCGGGCCTCGGTGGGCGACTGGTGCCGCTTCGGCTTGGTCGTTCCGGCCGTGCTTGCCGGCGGCGGTGATGGCGTGGCTGATGCCTTCGTGGCCGCCGGTGCCGTCGCTGAGGTTGGTGCGGTGGTCGCAGTCTGGACGTTTGCCGGCTGCGACGGCGCCTGGGCGGTTTGCGGCGAGACCGCTGCCGCCGTGGCGGGCTGCTCAGTCGCCTGCTGGCTTGAATTGCTGGCTGCCAGGCTGAGGCTCCGCGACCCACCCGCATAGGCCTGGCTTGTGAGCAGAGACACCGTTGCGATCAGGATCAGCTTGCGCATGGAAACGCTCCTAATCTGGTCAATCCGTCTTACCTATCGCGCATCCATTGAGTTTCAGCGCGCCAGACGATGCACACCGATGTTGATCAAGGTTGTCCGGCAGGACAGACGGTAGATCAGACTGAATAATTGTTCCCACATGATCGAACTCCACTGTTGATCACATGCGGGAATCCTAGCGCAGGATTCTTTCCGTGGGTTTTCGCGGGGATGGAAAATGGCTTCGTCCGGCAGCGATGCGATGTCGTCGGAACCGGCGCGACGAAGCCGCTTCACACGGCCGTGAGCCGTACTCGCCTTGAGAGGAATCCCCAGGACAGGATGTCAAAACACCTCGAAATATTCGCGGTGCTCCCAGTCGGTCACTTCGGACAGGAAGCGGTCGATCTCGGCGCTCTTGATGTGGGTGTAATAGTCGACGAACTCCGGCCCGAACTTCTCGCGGAAGAACGGATCGTCCTTCAGCGCGCTGACCGCATCGCGCAGTGATTTCGGCAGCAGCGGCGCCTTGGTCTCGTAGGGCGTGTCGGCGGAGGGACCGGGATCGAGCTTGCGGTCGACGCCGTCGAGGCCCGAGAGGATCTGCGAGGCCATGTAGAGATAGGGATTGGCGGCGGGCTCGCCGATGCGGTTCTCCAGGCGCGTTGCGACATCATTGGCGCCGCCGAGCACGCGGATCATCACGCCGCGATTGTCGCGGCCCCAGATCGCACGGTCCGGCGCCAGCGAGTAGGAACGGTAGCGCTTGTAGCCGTTGATGGTCGGGGTGGTGAACACCGTCGAGGCGCGGGCGTGATCGAGCAGGCCGGCGAGGTATGAGCGGCCGAAGGCGCTGAGCGGCTCGCCGCCGTCTTTCACCATGAACAGATTCTCGCCGCTGGCGCGCGAGACGATCGACTGGTGCAGATGCCAGCCGCTCGCGAACACGTTCGGCAGTTTCGGCCGGCACATGAAGGTGGCGTGATAGCCGTGCCGCCGCGCGATCTGCTTCACGGCGCTCCGAAACAGCACCATGTTGTCGGCGGGCTCGATCCCCTTCCGCGGCGCGAAGGTGAACTCGCACTGGCTCGGCCCGAACTCGACCTCGACCGAGCGCAAGGGCAGTCCGAGCGCGACGATGTCGCGGCGCAGGATCTCCAGCACCGGCTCCATCTGATCGAAGCGCTGCTCGGTGAGATATTGATAGCCGTGGCTGAGCAGGCTCACTGATGGTGGCGTGCCCGGCTGGCCGGCGTCCTCGGGGCGCATATGCGGGTCGTCGAGCTTGAAGATGTGGAATTCGACTTCAAGACCGGCGACGAAATCGTGTCCGCGCGTGCCGAGTTCGTCCAGCGCGCGCTTGTAGAGCCCGCGCGTCGCGAACGGCACCGGGCGGCCGTCATTGAAGTAGAGGTCGCACAGCACCCAGCCCGTGGTCGGCGCCCACGGCAAGACGCGAAACGTCGTGGGGTCGGCGACCATCAGCACGTCGGCCGCGCCTTCCATCTCCTTCATGCCGAAGCCGCCGCCCGCGGTGAACACCGGGAATACCGTGCGGTGCGAGGTGTCCTTGGCCAGCATGGTGGTGGTGATGGAGCAGCCGCTCTCCAGCGAGGCGATCGCCTCGGAGGCGATGATGGTCTTGCCGCGCAAGATTCCGTGCTGGTCGGGGAAGGCGAGGCGGATGACCTCGAGATTCTTGTCCTCGACGATGCGGCGCATGCGCGTCGCCGCGTCCCTCTGCTCATCCGACCACAGCGCATGACGCGCGACGAAAGTCACTGTGCTACTCCCTCAACTGCCGTAGGCTGGGCAAAGCGAAGCGTGCCCACGCAGTCTATCATCTGAACGCAAGTGCGGTGGGCACGGCGCTTTGCGCCTTTGCCCACCCTACGGGAGCGGCGCACGAACGTCACTCCGCCGCCGTCAGCCGGTGCACGTTGTCCGCGATCTCCTTCGGCACCGGTGCGGCCCAAGGTGCGCCGCGGCGGCGCTTGACGTCGACCTCCATCCAGTAGAGCTCCCACCCCTGGGTCGGCCCGATGCCGTCCATGGTGGCCGGTCCCTGGATGCTGCGTGCTCTGCTCTCGTCGAGAAACAGCATCGGCTTCTCGCCGCCGGAGACCTTCTCGATCTCCTGTCGCAGCAGGCGGCGATATTGCACGATCGCCTTGTCGCTCGAGCCGAGATGCTCCTTGGTGCGATCCTGAATCGCGCCCATCGATTCCACCGCCCATTGGTCGTGGACGTTGATGTCGGTGCCCATGCCGGTATAGGTCGCGGTCTGCTGCTCGTGCGGATCGAAACCGTAATCGTTGCTACGGTTCTTGCGCGAGACGTAGTCGGGCAGCTCATAGAGCTCGAGCCGCTGGTCGCGCATCTTCTGCTTGTCGACCGGATTCGAATAGCTGGTGAAGATCGCGTACCAGTAGCAGTTTTCGTCGTCGACCGGCACGTGCCACTGCGTGATTGTCATCTCGGTGCTCATGGGGATGACGAAGCCGTGCGGGAACAGCTGGTTGGTGACGCGCACATGGGTGCGCTCCTCGTCGATCTCGCGCAGCGCGATCAGCCGCAGGCCATATTCGGTGTGCTCGACATTGATGATCGGGCGGTCGTATTCGCGCAGGATTTTCGTCATCGGCAGGTCAGACCCGGCAGATGCGCCGCGGAACTGCTTGCCGTAGGCGGTCGAGGTGTCCTCGTCCTCGAAGAAGCGATGCAGGTAGGAGGCGTGCGCGGGATCGATGCCGACTTCGAGCGCCTGCAGCCAGTTGCAGGCCATGTGGCCCTTGAACGCAAAGGTGTGGGTATCAGGGGCGACGAAACAGTCGAGCTCCGGAAAAGCCGGCGGCTCACCCTCGCCGAGATAGGCCCAGAGGATGCCGCTCTTCTTCACCACGGGATAGGAGCGCTGGCGGATGTTCTGGCAGAGCTTTGAGTCCTTCGGCTCTGCCGGCGTCTCGATGCACTGGCCGGTCGCGTCGAACAGCCAGCCATGGAAGGCGCAGCGCAGGCCGCCGTGCTCGAGCCGTCCGAACGCGAGGTCGGCGCCGCGATGGGCGCAGTGGCGGTCGATCAGGCCGTAGCGTCCGGTCTCGTCGCGAAACAGCACCAGGTTCTCGCCGAGCAGCTTGATGGGACGGATCGGCCGCTCGCCCTCCAGCTCATCCACCAGCGCCGCCGGCTGCCAATAGCTCCGCATCAGCTTTCCGCAGGGGTCCTTCGGACCGGTGCGGGTGATCAGGTCGTTCTGCTCCTGGCTCATCATGGCAGTAGCATCCCTTTGTGGAGTGGCGTTTGTTCGCCTATTGAACGAATGGGCGAATTATGACATGCCTTGGGGCAGCAGCAAGCACTATTTTGCAGGATTGTCCCGGACATGCCCAAGCTGAAGCGCAGTGAGAGCGACGAGCGCGCGACGGATTTTGTCGAGGCGCTCGATCGTGGCCTGCGCCTGCTGCAATGCTTCGGCACGACGGCAGGCCCGATGACGCTGAGCGATCTCGCCCGCGCCGCGGACCTGCCGCGCGCGACCGCCCGGCGCATGCTGTTCACGCTGCAGCGCGGCGGTTTTGTCAGCGGCGATGGCAAGCTGTTCTCGCTCACGCCGCACGTGCTGACGCTGGCGGCATCTTACTTGCGTTCCAATCAGCTCGTTGCGGTGCTCCAACCCGTGCTCGATCGCGTTGCGACCGCGGCGAACGAAATCTCCTCGCTCGCGGTGCTCGACGGTGATGACGTCGTGTTCATTGCCCGAGGCAGCCCGGCGCGCGTTTTCTCGGGCGGGTTGGAGATCGGCTATCGGCTGCCTTCGTTCTGCACCTCGGTCGGCCGCGCCATGCTCGGCCAGCTCGACGATGCCGACCTTGCCGCACGCCTGAAGGCGATGATGCGCGGGGCGCTGACGCCGCAGACGCAGACCGACCCGAAGGCGCTGCTCGCGCGCATCGCCGCCGATCGCACGCAAGGCTATTCACTGGTCGACCGCGAGGCCGAGCCGCATTTCCGCTCGATCTCGGTTCCGGTGCGCCGCTACGACGACGTGATCGTCGCCGCCATCAACATGGGAGCCCATGTCGACCGCGTGCCGGCGCAGGAATTGATCGACCGGTTCCTGCCGCTGTTGCGGGAAGGCGCGGACTCCGTGCGTTCGCAACTGCTCTAGCTGTAGTCCGGGCGAGCGTCGCGATACCCCGGGAAGCATCGCAAGGCCCCGGATGTCGCTTCGCTGATCCGGGCTACAGGACTATAATGCCCGCAACGCAAGAACCCAGGGAGCACGCCATGCAACACACCATGGTTCCCAGTGATCGCGTCGAACACGTCGCCGTCTATGGGTGTGACGGCACGAAGCTCGGCACGATCGAGCGATTGATGCTCGACAAGGTCAGTGGAACGGTCGCTTACGCGGTGGTCAAGACCGGCAGGCTGCTCGGGACACATCATCATTATCCCGTGCAGTGGAGCGCGTTGAAATATGATCCGGGACGCCAGGCCTTCCAGGCCGACCTGACGCCGGAGCAATTGAGTAGCGGTCCCTGCGAATTCGATGGCGATGAGTTCGACTGGGGCGATCGCTCGCGGCCGTACCAGCATCCGAACTACTGGTCGATCTAGCCAGCAAGACGGCCCGGCCGCCCGCATTCCCGGCGCGGACGCGGCTGGGCTCGAGCCGCGGCCGCCGAGCAGTCGCTGACGTGAGTCCACCTATCCGGCGAGCGGCTGTTCGCCGACTTTGGGCCAATAGGTGCCAAAGCTCCAGAGGCCGCCCTCCGGATCGTGCGCGGCGAAATCGCGGCTGCCATAATCGGTCGTGTAGGGCTCCATCTCGATCTCTGCACCAGCGGCTTTCACCTTCGCATAGAGCGCGTCGGGATCATCAACGGCCATGTAGACGGCATCCGTCCGCCGGCCGCCGATGTCGCCCACAACTTTGGCGTAGGCATCGTCGCGATGCGCGCCCAGCATGAGGATCGACGATCCGAACGCCAGCTCGGCGTGAACGACCGTGCCCTCGTTGCGGTACACCACGCGTTCGGCGAAGCCGAGAACGTTCTTCAGCCAGGCGATCATCGCCTCCGCATCCCTGCAGCGCATGGTGTGGTAGAGGCGCGGCGCTTCATAGCCGTTCGGCTGGTTCATGAAACTCTCCAGGTTCGGTACGAGACGTTCGATGCAAGTGCTTGCAAGCTTGCTGCAGAGCTGACCCTAGTTCGGATCACGGCGGCTGGCTTGAACAAATGGGACTTGACCGTCTCGGGCCGTCTGGCCGCTGTTTGGCGCTAGCCCCCGCCGTCGCGCATCAGGCGGGGATCGACGACGTCGAGCCGCGCGGCCCATCCGGTCGGCGTCTCGCCGCTGAAGATCCGGAAATCGCGCGCGAGATGCGCCTGGTCGGCATAGCCGGCGTCCGCGGCAATGGCCGCCCAGCCGCCCGTGCCGTCCGTCCGGGCCAGCGCGCAGGCTCGATGAAAGCGCAGCATCTGGGCCAGCGTCTTGGGCGCAACGCCGATCTCGTTGTGGAAGCGGCGCGTGAGATGCTTGCGGCTCCAGCCGATGTCGGAGGCGATGTCGGCGATCCTGACCGCGCCCGCGCCTCGCCAGAGCATCTCCAGGGCGAAAGCCACCGCAGGCGAGGGCTCGTGCACGGCGCGGCGACGCACGAAGTCTTCCACGATCTCGAATCGCCGCTGCCAGCCGACCGCCTCGGCCACCCTGGCGCGGAGGTTCTCGCCATCCCGTCCCAGAATGTCGTCGAGGCCGACCATGCGCGCGGTCAGGTCGGGCACGGCGCCTCCGAAGAAGCGATACGCCCCGAGCGGCGTGAAATCGACCTGAACGCATTCGGCGCGGCCGTCGGATTCGATCACGACCGGTCCGGGAAACAGACCCGCCGCGAAGCTCGGCTGCGCGTCGGCACGATCCGGTTGGTGTCCGAGCGCAATGCGGAAGGGCGTTCCCAAATTCACCAGCAGCGGCAGCGCGAGCGGCGCGGCGTGCCGGAAGGCGGAAAGGCCGAGGCCGCGCTCGCGATAGAACGAGATGCTCGAGATCAGCCGCGCAAGGCGCGACGAGGCCGGTCGACGGATGACATCGGCAGGTGCGTCCATCGTGTGCTACCGCTCCGCCGCTTCGCGCTCCATGTCGCGGCCCGACAGATCCTCGCCCTGCATGTTGGCGTAGTCGCGCGCCATTTCGCGCATCAGGAATTTTGCGGGCACGTCGTGATAGGTGCCGCGGTCGTTGACATATTGCATGTAGGCGCGCCCCTCGCCGTCGAACGGATGCAGCAGCGCGTCGGTATGGCCGTCGAAATCGAGCGGGGCTACGCCGACCTTGGCGCACAGCATGTCGTTGAAGGTCGGCGTCGCCTTGCGCCAGGCGCCATCGACATGCACCTCGGTAAAGCCGTGCCAGGTGAAGATGTCGGTGCCCATGCTCGCGCGCAGCTTCTCTGTGGTGAGATGGTTCTTCACGTCCGCAAAGCCGACCCGTGCGGGAATGCCGTGGACGCGGCAGGCGGCGGCATAGAGCGCGGCCTTGCCGACGCAATAGCCCTGGCCCGCGGCGAGAACGCTCGAAGCACGAAACGTCTCGGCGACGCGCATGCTGACGTAAGGATTATAGCGGATGCCATCGCGCACCGCCTTGTAGAGCACGCTCGCTTTTTCGCGCGCGCTCGCATCCGCGCGCACGGCGTCGGCCGCAAATTGCTGCACGGCCGGATGATCGCTGTCGATGTACTCGCCGGGATCGGTGTAGAGGCGGCGGATGGTATCGGGAAGGATGTCGGTCATGTCAGGAGCTTAGCAGGCGATCGCCGCGGAACTCAAATCACGCGATGCGGGTCCATGATACGCCTTCGAATTGCGTCGAGGCGCTGCCGCCCTCTCACTGCCGGTTACGCATCCAGTCGGCGAGGCCCGATATCGCCTTGTCGAGCTCCAGCCGCGCCGCCGTGTCGGTCACCGTCTCCTCCATCGCGCCGCGCATGCAGAGCATCCACGCATCGCGCTCGGCATCGCCGATGGCAAAGCCGATGTGGCGCTGGCGCAGCCGCGGATGGCCCTTCTCGGGGGTATAGAGGCGCGGGCCGCCGGTCCATTCGGTGAGATAGCGCTTCAGCACATCCCTGATCAGGCCTAGGTCGTCCGCATGCATCGCGCGGATGATCTTCGCCTCCGGCAGCGCGTCCATGCGGTCGTAGAAGCGATCGACCAGGGCGTCGATCGTCGCACTGCCGCCGATCCGCTCAAACATGGAGGTGGTGACGTCGGTGGAGGTCATTAGTGGGTCTCAATGCCTATTGATGGGCGTTAATATAGTGTTGCTAACGGTCGCGCAAAATCCTCCGCTGTCGTCCCTGCGAACGCAGGGACCCATAACCCCAGGGAGCAGTTTGGCGAAGGCTGGCCGTTTGGGATTAGCAGCCCGGATCAATCGATAGATCACGCGGTATGGGTCCCTGCGTTCGCAGGGACGACAGCAGAGCGTTTCGATGCAGCTCGCCTACAGCGCCACACTGCGCAGGCCGAAGCTGCGGGCCTCGTTCTGCAGCACCGGACGCACCGCATCGATCAGCCGTGCGGCCGCCGCATCGACGGAGAGACCTGCCGTGTCCACCACTGCCGTCGCGCGCGAGTACAGCGGCTCGCGGCTGAGCAGGATGTTGCGCAGCTCCGCCATGGCGGAGCGGTCGTCGGCCATCGGGCGCAGGTCGCCCTGGCGACGGACGCGGGCCATGTGCTCCTCGGGCTCGGCCTTCAGCCAGATCGTGTAGAACGAGGTCAGGATCTGGTCGAACGTCAAAGGCTCGGACACGATGCCGCCGCCGGTCGCCAGCACCATCAGCTCGTTGCGCGCTAGCAGCTGCTGCAGCGCCGCCTGCTCCATGCGGCGAAAACCTTCCTGGCCGTACAGCGCGATGATCTCGGCGACCGAGAGACCGTTCTGCTGCTCGACCTCCTTGTTGAGCTCGACGAAGCTCCAGCCGACTTTCTTCGCCAGCATGCGCCCGAGCGTCGACTTGCCGGCGCCGCGCAGGCCGATCAGCGCGATGCCGCAGAACGGAGCGCGTCGCGGCGCCGAGGCGCTGCCCCCAGTGAGCAGATCTTTTGCCTGCGCGATCTGCGCAGGCGTGGCCTTGCGCAGCAGGTCACGAAACATCTGCCAGTCCGGTGTCGGATCGGCGCTGGGAAGCAGATCTTCGAGATGCGCGCCCATCGCGTCCGAGACGCGGCGCAAGAGCACGATGGAGACATTGCCCTTGCCGCTTTCGAGCTGCGCGATGTAGCGCTCCGAAATCCCCGATACCTTGGCGAGCACTTTGCGCGACATGCCGCGCAACGCGCGCATGGTGCGCACGCGCTGGCCGAGCTGTTCGAGAAAGCGGGATTCGGCGTCGGGACTGTCGGTCATGAGCCTTCTTTAAGGGATGTCTTTTTTGAAGGGTGTCCTGCGGCGCATTTTAATGAAACATAATGCCTGCTAGCATTGACAGCAAGCCGCCGCGGTGTCTTTCTATGAATTATAATTCTAAATCCGGGGGAGAAGTCCAGTGAGCGAGGGATCCTATAACGCGGTGACCTGGCTGCTCGACCGTAACGTCGAGGAGGGCCGCGGCAACAAGCTGGCCTTCGACGACACCGTCTCGCGGCTCACCTATGGCGAGCTTCAGCGCGAGAGCCGACGCGCCGCCAACATGCTGCGCCGGCTCGGCGTCCGCCGCGAGGAGCGCGTGGCGATGATCATGCTGGATACGGTCGACTTTCCGGTCGTGTTCCTGGGCGCGATCCGCGCCGGGATCGTGCCGGTGCCGCTGAACACGCTGCTGACCGCGGACCAATACGCCTACATCCTCGCCGACTGCCGCGCGCGTGTGCTGTTCGTCTCCGAGGCGCTCTACCCTGTCATCAAGGACGTGGTCGGCCGCATGCCCGATCTCGAGCATGTCGTGGTCTCCGGCGCCAAGCAGAACGGGCACAAGCAGCTCGCTGAAGAGCTTGCGGGCGAGAGCGATCAGTTCACCACCGCCGCGACGCATCCTGACGAGCCCGCGTTCTGGCTCTATTCGTCCGGCTCGACCGGCATGCCCAAGGGCGTGCGCCATATCCATTCGAATTTGCAGGCGACCGCCGACACCTACGCAAAACAGGTGCTCGGCATCCGCGAGAGCGACGTGTGTCTTTCCGCCGCAAAGCTGTTCTTTGCCTATGGCCTCGGCAATGCGCTGACCTTCCCGATGTCGGTCGGCGCCAGCGTGATCCTCAACAGCGAGCGCCCGACGCCGGCGCGGATGTTCGATCTGATGAATCGCTACAGGCCGTCGATCTTCTACGGCGTGCCGACCTTGTTCGCGGCCATGCTCAACGACGAGACCATGAAGGCCGAGCGTGGCGGCGGCGCCTTGCGCATCTGCACCTCGGCCGGCGAGGCGCTGCCGGAATCCGTCGGCACCAGCTGGAAGGCGCGCTTCGGCGTCGACATCCTCGACGGCGTAGGCTCGACCGAGCTGTTGCACATTTTTCTCTCGAACGCGCCCGGCGACATCAAATACGGCTCCTCCGGCAAGCCGGTGCCGGGCTATGCGGTGCGGCTGGTCAACGAGGCCGGGCAAGACGTTGCCGACGGCGAGGTCGGTGAGCTCCTGGTCGATGCACCCTCGGCCGGCGAAGGCTACTGGAATCAGCGCCACAAGAGCCGCCGGACCTTTGAGGGACCGTGGACCCGCACCGGCGACAAATATGTTCGCGATGCAGATGGCCGCTACACCTTCTGCGGCCGCGCCGACGACATGTTCAAGGTCTCCGGCATCTGGGTCTCGCCGTTCGAGGTCGAGAGCGCGCTGATCACCCATCCGGCCGTGCTGGAGGCCGCCGTCGTGCCCGAGGCCGATCCGGAAGGATTGCTCAAGCCGAAGGCCTTCGTCGTGCTGCGCCCCGGCGCGACGACGAGCGATCTTCAGGAAATGCTGAAGGAGCACGTCAAGCAGAAGATCGGCCCGTGGAAATATCCGCGCTGGATCGACGTGGTGGAGTCCTTGCCGAAGACGGCGACGGGCAAGATCCAGCGGTTCAAGCTGCGGGAAGGGGCGAATTGATGGTGCGAACTGCACTTGCTTACCCTCCCCTGGAGGGGGAGGGTCGGCACGCGATCGAGCGCAGCGAGATGCGTGACGGGGTGGGGTGATCTCTCCACGCGGGCACTGCATCTGCGGAGAGACTGTCACTCCACCCCGATTCACATCTCGCTACGCTCGCTGTGAATCGACCCTCCCCCTCCAGGGGAGGGTAGGCATCTCGGCCTTGGCTAGGAATGGGACTTCGACCATGACCAACCTCACCCCCACCGGCTTCCTCAGCATCGGCGGCGCCAGCCTCGAATACAAATGGCTCGCGCCTGCATCGGCCGACGCCCCCACCATCGTCATGCTGCATGAAGGGCTCGGCTCGGTTGGGCTCTGGGGCGATTTTCCCGAGAAACTGCAGCAGGCCACCGGTGCCGGCATCTTCGCCTATTCGCGCGCAGGCTACGGCCATTCGAGCCCGGTGACATTGCCGCGGCCGCTCGACTACATGCAGCGCGAGGCGCTCGACGTGCTGCCGAAGCTGCTCGACGCGATCGGCTTCAAGCGCGGCCTGCTGCTCGGCCATTCCGACGGCGGCTCGATCGCGACGATCTATGCCGGCGCGCATCAGGATCACCGCCTGAGCGGCCTCGTGCTGATCGCGCCGCACTTCATCGTCGAGGACATCTCGGTGAAATCGATCGCGGAGATCAAGACCAGCTTCGAAACCACCGACCTCAAGGCCAAGCTGGCGCGCTGGCACAAGGATGTCGACAACGCCTTCTACGGCTGGAACGGCGCCTGGCTCGATCCGAAATTCCGCGATTGGGACATCTCGGAATATCTGGCCTATATCCGCGTTCCCATGATGGTCCTGCAAGGTGCAGGCGACCAATATGGGACATTGCGTCAGGTCGAAATTGCGCAGGAAGAGTGTTATTGTCCGATAGATTTTAAAGTCATTTCAGACGCGGGCCATTCCCCGCATCGTGAAGCGCCGGGGGCGACGCTTGACGCGATTGAGCAATTTGCAAAAGCGGCCCTGCGCGACGATCAGGGACTCCAGGGACGCGCCGCATGACCATGCGGAGGCACATCGATGAATGTGCCTTCACATGCGACCGGCCAATTGCCATGGCCGCAATGGGCCTATGTGCCGGGCGAGACCGGCGCCATCGAGGCCGATGACGAAACGCTTCGCTTGGCCAAGGCGCTGGTGCCCTCGGCCTTTCGCGGCTACGTGCCGGCCCGCCATCCGGCGCTGCGCTACGGCCTCGCGCTCAACGATCGCGGCTATTTTTGGGAAGCGCAGGAGGTGCTGGAGACGGTGTGGGCCGCAGCCCCGCAGAGCGGCCGCGAACGCATCCTGCTGCGCGCCTGCATCCACATCGCCAATGCCAATTTGCGCCTGCGCATGCAGAAGGCGCATTCGGCCGCGCGCCTGTTCGGCGACGCTCTGACCGAGCTGCGCGCGTTGAGCGCACGCAAGGTCGCCAGCGGCGGCGACGGTTTCGTCGAGAGCTTTCCGGTCGCGGCCCTGGTGGCGCTGCTCCAGGCCAAGATCGGCCGCCCGCAGCTCGCAAAGGGCGACTGGATCGCGCTTGGCGCGATCGTGCGGTCCTGGCCGACTGCATGAAACAAAGTGCATGAGCCGGCAGTTAAGGGCTAGACGCATCCAAAAAGATGCACTATTGTGCATCTAACGCTAAACCAAAACGAGCTCAAGGGTGGCCCATGGCCGGGGAAGATCGGCGCCTCGCAGGCGGCGCGACATTCATCGATTTCCAGACCGAACCGTCCCGCTACAAGCACTGGAAGCTCGCGGTCGAGGGTGACGTCGCGACGCTGACCATGGACGTCGACGAGAATGGCGGCCTGTTCGAGGGCTACCTGCTCAAGCTCAATTCCTACGATCTCGGCGTCGACATCGAGCTGGCGGATGCGGTCCAGCGGCTGCGCTTCGAGCATCCGGAAGTGAAGGTCGTGCTGATGCGCTCGGCCAAGAACCGCGTGTTCTGCGCCGGCGCCAACATCCGCATGCTCGCGGGCTCGACCCATGCCCACAAGGTCAACTTCTGCAAGTTCACCAACGAGACCCGTAACGGCATGGAAGATTCCTCCGAGAATTCCGGCCAGCGTTTCATCACGGTGGTGAACGGCTCCGCCGCCGGTGGCGGCTATGAGCTGGCGCTCGCGACCGACCACATCATCCTCGCCGACGACGGCTCGTCGGCGGTCGCGCTGCCCGAGGTGCCGCTGCTGGCGGTGCTGCCGGGCACCGGCGGTCTCACCCGCGTCGTCGACAAGCGCAAGGTGCGCCGCGATCATGCCGATTTCTTCTGCACCATCGAGGAAGGCGTCAAGGGCAAGCGCGCCGTGCAATGGCGCCTCGTCGACGAGATCGCGCCGAACTCGAAGTTAGAGGCCAAGATCGCCGAGCGTGCCAAGGAGTTCGCGGCCGCCTCGAAGCGCAAGGGCAGCGGCAAGGGCATCGCGCTGACGCAGCTCAAGCGCCTCATCGACGAGACCAGCATCCGTTACGGCTTCGTCACGGTCGATATCGACCGCACGGCCCGCATCGCCACCATCTCCATCAAGGCGCCGGAAACCGCGCCGCCCGCCGACATCGACGGCATGATGGCGCAAGGCGCCTCGTTCTGGCCGTTGCAAGTGGCGCGCGAGCTCGACGACGCCATCCTTCACCTGCGCATCAACGAGCTCGAGATCGCCATGCTGGTGTTCAAGAGCCATGGTGATCGCGCCCATGTGCTCGCGCACGACGCGTTCCTCGAAGCCAACAAGGCGCATTGGCTGGTCAACGAAATCCGCCATTACTGGAAGCGCGTGCTGAAGCGCATCGACGTCACCTCGCGCACGCTGGTGACGCTGGTCGAGCCCGGCTCCTGCTTTGCCGGCACGCTCGCCGAGCTCGTCTTCGCCGCCGACCGCTCCTACATGCTGATCGGCACGCGCCAGGGCGACAACCGCCCGCCGCCGTCGATCGAGCTCTCCGCCATGAATTTCGGCCCGTATCCGATGAGCCACGGCCTGACGCGGCTGGAGTCGCGCTTCCAGGCTGATCCGTCGGATGTGGAGCGCGCCGAAGCCACGATGGGCACCGCGCTCGACGCCGAGCAGGCCGAGGAGCTCGGCCTCGTCACCTTCGCGCTCGACGACATCGACTGGGACGACGAGGTCCGCGTGTTCCTGGAGGAGCGCGCCAGCTTCTCGCCGGACAGCCTCACCGGCATGGAAGCAAGCCTGCGCTTCGTCGGCCCGGAGACGATGGAATCGAAAATCTTCTCGCGCCTGACTGCGTGGCAGAACTGGATCTTCCAGCGCCCCAACGCGGTCGGCGAAGAAGGCGCGCTGCGCCGCTACGGCAGCGGCCAGAAGCCGAAATTCGATATGACGCGAGTCTAGCGAGTAGGGAGTGGCGAATGGCGAATAGGAGTTTCCATTCGCTACTCGCCATTCGCCATTCGCCCCTTTAACGAGCTAGTCCCCCACGGGAGGTCCACATGAACATGAACATCATGAACGTCGACTACTCGACCAAGATTCCGAACAACGTCAATCTCGCCGAAGACCGCCAGGTGCTCAAAGCACTCGAGGGCTGGCATCCCGGTTACATGGATTGGTGGAGCGACATGGGGCCGGAAGGCTTCCAGGAATCGCTGGTGTATCTGCGCACCGCCTATTCGGTCGATCCGCGCGGCTGGGCCAAGTTCGACTACGTCCGCATGCCCGACTATCGCTGGGGCATTCTGCTTGCGCCGCAGGAAGAGAACCGCGTCGTGCCGTTCGGCGAGCATTATGGCGAGCCGGCCTGGCAGGAAGTCCCGGGCGAGCATCGCGCCATGCTGCGCCGCCTGATCGTGATCCAGGGCGACACCGAGCCGGCCTCGGTCGAGCAGCAGCGCCATCTCGGCAAGACCGCGCCCTCGCTCTACGACATGCGCAACCTGTTCCAGGTCAACGTCGAGGAAGGCCGCCACCTCTGGGCGATGGTCTACCTGCTGCAGAAATATTTCGGCCGCGACGGCCGTGAGGAAGCAGATGATTTGCTGCGCCGCCGCTCCGGCGATGCCGATGCGCCGCGCATGCTCGGCGCCTTCAACGAGGCGACGCCGGACTGGCTGTCCTTCTTCATGTTCACCTATTTCACCGACCGTGACGGCAAGATGCAGCTGCACTCGCTCGCGCAGTCCGGCTTCGATCCGCTGTCGCGCACCTGCCGCTTCATGCTCACGGAAGAAGCGCACCACATGTTCGTCGGCGAGACCGGCATCACCCGCGTCGTGCAGCGCACCTGCGATGCGATGCGCGAGGCCGGCATCACCGATCCGACCGATATCGCAAAAGTCCGCGCGCTCGGCGTGATCGACTTGCCGACCATCCAGAAGAAGCTGAACCTGCACTACACGCTGTCGCTCGATCTGTTCGGCTCGGAGGTCTCGACCAACGCAGCCAACGCCTTCAATGCCGGCATCAAGGGCCGCTATCACGAGACCCAGATCGAGGACGATCACCAGCTCAAGAACGCCACCTATCCGGTGCTGAAGTTCATCAACGGCGAGATCAAGCTGGTCGACGAGCCGGCGCTGACCGCGCTCAACATGCGCCTGCGCGACGATTACAGCCAGGATTGCGTCAAGGGCATGCTGCGCTGGAACAAGGTGATCTCGACCGCGGGCTACGACTTCAAGCTGACCCTGCCCAACGTCGCCTTCCACCGCCACATCGGCGAGTTCAAGGACGTGCATGCGACGCCCGACGGCCTCCTGATCGACGATGCCACCTGGGCGAAGCGCAAGGACGAATGGCTGCCGTCGACCGCCGACGGCGACTTCATCACCTCCCTGATGCAGCCCGTCACCGAGAGCGGCAAGTTCGCATCGTGGATCTCGCCGCCGAAGGTCGGCATCGACAACAAGCCCGGCGATTTCGAGTACGTGAAGATCGAGTCGTAGGCGTCAGGGCCGCCGCCGGCGCAACACAAATGGTGTCATCACCCGCGAAAGCGGGTGATCCAGTATTCCAGAGGCGTCAGAGATAAATCGAGAGGCCGCGGCGTACTGGATGCCCCGGTCAAGCCGGGGCATGACCGCGGAGGGTGAGGTGAGGGCGAACTACCATTCGCCCCCTCAGCTATCCCATCCGCTCCCCTTGATCCCCGGGTTGGCATAGACGATGCCGCCGTCCACCGCGATGGTCGCGCCCACCACGTAATCGCCCGCGCGCGAGGCCAGATAGATTGCGGCGCCCGCCATGTCCTCGTCGGTGCCGATGCGCCCCGCAGGCACGCGCGTTGCGACTTCGTCGCCATGGTCGCGCGCGGCGCGGTTCATGTCGGACTGGAACGGGCCCGGCGCAATCGCCGTGACCACGACGTGGTCGGAGATCAGCTTCACCGCCATGCGCCGGGTCAAATGGATCAGCCCGGCCTTGCTCGCGGCGTAGGAATAGGTCTCCATCGGGTTGACGAAGATGCCGTCGATCGAGGCGATGTTGATCACCTTCGCCGGCCGCTCCGCGCTTGCGGCTGCGCGCAGCGGGCCGGCCAGCGCCTTGGTCAGGAAGAACGGCGCCTTGACGTTGAGGTTCATCACCTTGTCCCAGCCGCTCTCCGGGAATTCGTCGAACTCCGCGCCCCAGGCGGCACCGGCATTGTTGACGAGGATATCGAGCTTCGGCTCGCGCTTCTTGAACTCGGTTGCCAGCAGCTCGGCGCCGGCGAGCGTCGAGATGTCGATCGGCAGCGCGATGCACTCGCCGGCATATTGCGCGGTGAGCGCCTTGGCGGTCTCCTCGCACGGTCCCGCCTTGCGCGCGGTGATGTAGACCTTTGCGGCGCCGCCGCTGAGAAATCCCGCCGCGATCATTTTGCCGATGCCGCGCGAGCCGCCGGTCACCAGTGCGACGCGGCCTTTGAGCGAGAACAGATCGTTGAACATGGTGCCTCCTCCCTTGGTTGGCGATGTTTTGGGCGGGGAGGGGTGGGGAGTCAAGAAAGGCGCTGGATGCGACAGGAGTGTGGCGCGAGAGCGCTCCATCCAAGGCGGTGTCGTCCCCGCGAACGCGGGGACCCATACCCACAGGGAGTAGTTTGGCGAAGGCTGGTCGTTCGGTAGGTCTACCGATCGCAATCGATAGATCACGCGGTATGGGTCCCTGCTTTCGCAGGGACGACGGCGGAGATTGGAGCAGCAGCTACGCCGCCGCGATCCGGCGGAAGCCGTTCCACATCGCGGTCGCGGCGCCCGAGGTCAGAACGGGGAGGATTCTTGCGTCCTGGTAATTGCCGTTGAGCGAGACGCGCGGCAGCGCTGTCATGTGGGTGGCATTGTCGGCGAACAGCATGCCGGGCCGCGTCGTCACCGCGGTCTTGAAGCCCGCGGTTGCAGCAAGGCCGAATTCGCGCATCCCCGCGGCCTCGCGGTCGCCATAGGGATAGGCGAGATGCAGCACCGGGCGCTGCAGCGCCTGCTCGATCCGCGCGCGGCTCGTGGCGATCTCCCGCGCGGCGACGTCTTCGGCCACCTTGGCGAGATTGCAATGGCTGACGCTATGCGCGCCGATCGTGACCAGCGGGTCGGCGGCAAAGCTCTTCACCTCGGCCCAGGACAGGCAGAGGCTGCGGCACAGCGCTGCCATGTCGACGTCGTATGTCGCGCAGAGCGCCTCGATTTCTCGCGCCAGATCGTGTTCGCCCGGTAGCGCGCGCAGCCAGTCGTGCAGGCGGTCGAAGGTTGCCTGCTTGGCGGCGGGGCTCGTCGCATCGAGCCGCAGCGCGGAATTGCCTATTCTGACGTCGACTTGCTCGGCCTTGGCGATCACGGCCTCCAGCGCCACCCACCACAACCGTCCAGTGCCCTCGGCAAAATCGCTCGCGACATAGACCGCCAGAGGCGCGTCAAATTCCCGCAGCACGGGCAGCGCGTAGTCCAGATTATCGCGATAGCCGTCATCGAAGGTGAAGGCGGCGAAGCGGCGGTCGAACCGGCCCTGCACCAGCCGCTCATGCAGATCGTCCATGCTGACGATGTCGATGTCGCGCGAGCGCAGATGGCACAGCGTGGCGCGCAGGAATTCGGGGGTGACTTCGAGATGCCGGTTCGGCTGGAACACGGCCTCGCGGGCCGGTCGCACGTGGTGCAGCATGAAAATGGCGCCGACGCCCGACAAAAGCGGGCGCAGCAGGTGGTGCGCCCCGCTGAAATAGAGTGCTCCCAGCCCGGCGCGGATGACGTTGTTACGCAGTTGTTTCATGACCCGCTGGCGGACTCTGGCATTCCGCTTTCAACTTACGGAAGAACCCTTGAAGAAAAAGTTATTCCGATTGTCCGGGTGAGGCCTTCGCAAGGGCAACATTTCCGGTTTGACAGCCTGCCAAGGGTTTGTTTTGTCTCCGGTTCCAGAGTTCGGGTCGTCGAATGAAGAAGCTTTTTAGGTGGGCCAGCAAATGGTGGCCGGGGCTGATCCCCTTGGCCGTCATGTGGGGATTTGCGGCTTGGAATAATACCTTACCGGTCGAAGCCGACCTGTCGGCGCGCAGCTCGGCTGCGCTGAAGGACACCGTCCTGGACAAGACCCGAATCGCGGTCGATGGCCGCGATGTCAGCCTGGCCGCGGACGCCTTCTCCGAGGAGGGGCGGCGGGATGCCGTGATGGCGGTGGAGACCGTCCCCGGCGTCCGCCTGGTCGACGACCGGACCCGCCTTGTTCCCGAGGCCAAACCCTTCGTCTGGAACGCCGAGCGCGACGTGGTGCGGGTGACGCTGTCAGGCTCCGCGCCCTTGCCATCGATGAAGGGCCGGCTGACCGAGGCGGCCCGCAAGGAGGTCGGCGGCGTCGAGGTGGCCGACCAGATGGGGCTGGCGCGCGGTGCGCCGCCGCGGTTCGAGGCCGCAGCGACGCTGTTGCTGGACCAGATCGGCAAGCTGAAGGACGGCAAGATCACGATCACGGACACCAAGGTCAATCTGTCGGGCATGGCGCGCGATCTCGGTGGCCGCGAGGCCATCGTGGCAGCTTTGAAGAACCTGCCCGAGGGCTTTTCGATCGCCGCCAACGACGTCAAGGCGCCGCCTTATATCTTCCAGGCCTACAAGGATCCGGTCGCCGCGACCGTGACGCTGACCGGCTACGTTCCCGACAACACCATCCACGCCGCGATCGCCACCAGCGCCGCGCGAAAATTCTTCACCGAGAAGGTCGTCGACAATCTCAAGGCCAGCATCGGCGCGCCCGGCTCCTTCAACACCGCCGTGATTGCCGCACTCGGCGCGCTGTCGCGGCTGTCGACCGGCACGCTCGTCGTCTCCGACCGCGAGGTGAAGCTGTCGGGCGATGCGCTCTACGAGGGCGCGGCCAACGACATCCGCGCAGGCCTCGGCAAGGACTTCCCGAAAAACTGGCAGTACAAGCCGGAGATCACCGTGAAGCCCGCGGCAGGCCCGGTCGATGGCACCGTGTGCCAGCAATTGTTCACGGACCTTCTGGCCAAGGGCAAGATCCGCTTCGCAGCCAAGCGCGCCGACATCGATCCGGATTCCGCCGCCATTCTCGACCATCTGATCGAGACGGCGCTGCGCTGCCCCACCACCAATGTCGAGGTCGCCGGGCATACCGATGCCGACGGCGAGGACGGCTTCAACCGCGCTCTCTCGGAGAAGCGCGCACAGGCGGTGATCGACTATCTGGTCAAGGCCGGCCTGCCCGCCAGCCGCTTCACCGCGGTCGGCCATGGCAGCACGCAGCCGCTCGCCGGCAACGACACCGACGAAGGCAAGGCGCAAAACCGCCGTATCGAATTCCTGGTGAGGTGACGATGCCCTATCTCGTCTCGTTCCATCTGGGCTGGCTGATCGGCTCGCTGCTGCTGGGCTTTTGCATGGGCTGGATCTCGGTGGTCCAGCGCGGCAACGGCACCTCGAAGGTGACGGCGCGCTGGCTCGCCGCGCTTGCCGCCGCCCTGGTCGCGGCCTCGTTCGCACACATTGTCCCCGGCCGCCTCGGCTACTGGCTCGATCTCGGCCTGATCATGTTCGCCTGCTACCTGGTCGGCTGCACCATCGGCGCCTGGCTGCGCGACCGCGTGGTCTCGCGCAGCATGCGGACCGGCTGAAGCTCCGCCGCCAACCCCCTTTTTCTGTTTGGACACGTCGTTGAGAGAGACGTCAAACGCTCCGCTTGACAATAATACGCACGTACGTATTATTCCTTCATGCCCAAGCCCTCGCTCAAAGACGCCATCCTCGACGCCGGTCTCAAGGTCATGTTCCGGACCGGCTATCACGGCACCAGTGTGCGCGATGTCACCACTGCGGCAGGCGCCCCGCAGGGGTCCTTCACCAATCATTTTCGCTCCAAGGAAGCGTTCGCCTCGGAGGTGCTCGATCGCTATTTCGAGATCACGAAGGGATTGGTCTCGGAGGCCCTTGAAGACGCCTCTCTGACCCCGCGGGCGCGGCTCAAACGCTATCTCGACATCATCACTGGCCGGCTCGAAGCCGACGGCTATGGACGCGGCTGCCTGATCGGCGATCTCAGCCTGGAAGCGGCCGGCAGCAGCGAGATGCTGCGCGCCCGCCTTGCCGAAATTTTCGCCGAATGGCGCATGCCCTTCGCCGCCTGCATCAGCGAGGCGCAGAGAAGCGGCGAGATCGATTCCGAATTCGAGCCCGAGGAGCTTGCCGATTTCCTGCTCGCGTCCTGGCAGGGCGCGATCCTGCGCATGAAGGTCGACCGCACGCCCAAGGCGCTCGAGCGCTTCAAGACCATCGCATTCAAGACCGTCTTCAAGGAGCCGACATGAGCCAGCATTCCGAGATCCAGATCCGCAGCGCCGCCGTGCTGGGAAGCACGATGGCCTATCGCGACACGGGCACGCAGGATGCGCCGGTCGCGCTCTTCCTTCACGGCAATCCGACGTCGTCGCATATCTGGCGGAACATCCTGCCGCTGGTGGCGCCTGTGGCGCGTTGCATCGCGCCCGATCTCATCGGTTTCGGCCGGTCCGGCAAGCCCGACATCGCCTACCGCTTCTTCGACCATGTCCGCTATCTCGACGCGTTGATCGACGAGCTCGGCCTCACCTCGGCCTATCTCGTTGCGCAGGATTGGGGCACGGCGCTCGCATTTCATCTCGCGGCGCGCCGGCCGGCCTTCGTGCGCGGGCTCGCCTTCATGGAGTTCATCCGGCCGATGCCGACGTGGCAGGATTTCCACCAGGCCGAACCCGCGCGCCAGGCTTTCCGCAAATTCAGGACGCAAGGCGAGGGAGAGGCCATGATCCTGGAGGCGAACGCCTTCGTCGAACGCGTGCTGCCCGGCGGCATCATGCGCACCCTGAGCGACGACGAGATGGAGCCGTATCGCGCGCCCTTTCCGACGCCGGACAGCCGCCGTCCCGTTCTTGCATTCCCTCGGGAATTGCCGATCGCCGGCGAACCCGCCGATGTCTATGAAGCGCTGCAATCGGCTCATGCGTCGCTCAAGGCGTCTGCATATCCGAAGCTGCTGTTCGCAGGGGAGCCGGGGGCCGTCGTCGCTCCCGAATTTGCCGAGACCTTCGCGGCCTCGCTGCAGCACTGCGCGCTCGTCCGCCTCGGGCCCGGTCTGCACTATCTCCAGGAGGATCACCCCGACGCGATCGGCCGTTCCGTTGCCGGCTGGATCGCCGGCATTGAAGCGGTGCGTCCCCAGCTTGCGGCCTGAAGGAGGACGAGATGTCCGAGGTAACCATCATCTATTGCCGGCCGTGCGGATACGAGAAGCGTGCCAAGGAGGCGGCCGCGGCTTTGCGCCGGCAGCTAGGGCTGGAAGCGGATCTCGTCCCCGGCAAGGGCGGCGTTTTCCAGGTCAAGCTCGGCGACCGGATCGTCGCCAGCCGCAGCAAAGGACATTTTCCGGACGGCGACGAAATCGTCGCTGCCGTCACCGCCGCGCGGCACTGAGCCGGGGAGGCCTTCGCGATGTCGATTGTCTGGGCCGACGATCTCGCCGGGATCGACTGGGATGAGCTATCCGAGCTCTATCGCATCGCGCCGCTCGGCAACAAGGCGCCGGCCGATCTCGCGCTGGTGTTCGGCAACAGCATGTTTCGCGCCTTCGCCAATGAGGATGGTCGCATCGTGGCTGCGGGACGCGTCCTGGCCGACGGCCGTGACTGCGCCTATCTCTGTGATATCGCCGTGCACCCGGACCGCCAGGGGCGAGGTCTCGGCCGCGACATTATCGAGCGTTTGCTTGTGCGTTGCCGCGGCCATCGCAAGATCATCCTCTACGCCGTCCCGGGCAAGGAAGGGTTTTATGAACGCCTGGGTTTCAGGCGGATGGCCACGGCCATGGCGATCTTCGAAGATCAGGCCGCAGCCTATGGCCGCGGCTATTTGACCGCGCCTTGAGGCTGCGCCCCGGGGCCCGCGACCTTCCGGCGCATCGAATAACCCGTCGGACGGACGCCGGGATTGCCCCCTCTTTCAACAGGCGGGCGCGGTCCATAGATTGACGTCGGCTTAAGGCGTGAAGGAACATTGTGCGGCCGAAATCATCAAAACTTCATGGCGCCTGCGCAGGATCGCCATGGAGATTCGCCTCAAGTCCTGCCGCCGAAGGCGTCAAACCGTGCATCAGGAGCCCGCAACCCTGCCTAAAATATTGAATGCACGTGTTTTTGTTCGAATTGGCGAATTCCACTCCGCGCCAAAACGCGCTAGTGGAGGGGCAGGGGGCATGCGCGATACCGGAGCCGGCGGCGAGGGTTCGTTGAGTGCCAGTGCGTCGTCCGCCTGTTCGCCGGCCACCCTGGCCGCTGAAGCGTTGTTCGAGGTCTAGATGCTGGAAGCCATACGCAGGGCGACGTCGTTTCTGCGCCAGAAGCAAGTCCTGCATAAGCTTGGCGTTGTGATCAGCGTCGCGGTCATCGGCATCGCTTGCTATGTGCTCTACCACATGTTGCGAGGCATCGATTTCAACGAAGTCCTCGAAGCGATCAAGAGCACCGAGCCGACCCAGATCGCGATGGCGGCGCTGTTCGTCACCGCGGGCTATTTCACCCTGACCTTCTACGACCTGTTCGCCGTGCGCGCGATCGGCCATGCCCATGTGCCCTATCGCATCAACGCGCTCGCGGCCTTCACCAGCTATTCGATCGGCCACAATGTCGGCGCATCCGTCTTCACCGGCGGCGCGGTGCGCTATCGCATCTATTCGGCCTACGGGCTGAACGCGATCGACGTCGCGAAGATTTGCTTCCTCGCCGGCCTGACCTTCTGGCTCGGCAATGCCGCCGTGCTCGGCCTCGGCATCTCCTATCATCCGGAGGCCGCCGCCTCGATCGACCAGCTGCCTCCATGGCTGAACCGGACGCTGGCGCTGATGATCATCGTCGGGCTGGTCGGCTACGTGGTCTGGGTCTGGACCCAGCCGCGCGTGGTCGGCCGCGGGCCCTGGACCGTGGTGCTGCCGGGCGGCCCGCTGACGCTGCTCCAGATCGCGATCGGCATCGTCGATCTCGGCTTCTGCGCGCTCGCGATGTACGTGCTGGTCCCGGACGAGCCCAATCTCGGCTTCGTGGTGGTCGCGGTGATCTTCGTCTCGGCCACCCTGCTCGGCTTCGCCAGCCACTCGCCCGGCGGGCTCGGGGTGTTCGACGCCGCCATGCTGGTCGGTCTCTGGCAGATGGATCGCGAGGAACTTCTGGGCGGCATGCTGCTGTTCCGCGTCCTCTATTATCTGTCGCCCTTCGTCATATCTGTAATCTTGCTGACGTTTCGCGAAGTTATCATCGGCGCACGATCGAAGCGCTTGCAGCAGGCGGCGCTCAAGCTCGACCCCGGCCCGGCGCGTGAAGCCGCTTATGTGAGAGAGCGCAGCGACAGCGGTGCCTGACGGCGCCAAGCCTTATTTGACAGGCCTTCAGACAAGCCCCAGGAGAAGTCCGCCCCGATGGCGATCGACGCCCCATCTTCTCCCTCCGCGCAGCCCTGGTCCGACCGGCTGCGGCATTCGACCGTGATCCTGATCGCCGCGGCGCTGGCGCTGTCCGTCGTCGTCTCGCTCGGCGACTTGTCGGCGCTGCACGCCGCCATCGTGTTCCTCTGTATCGCGGCGGCCGCGCTGATCCCGTGGCGGCTGCACGATCCCGCCGCCTCGCGCGACGACGTCAGGCGCATCAACCCGGTCGAGAGCGCGGCGGTGGCCGCCGTCGTCGCCGGCATGCCGGATCCGGCGGTGCTGCTCGACCGCGCCGGCCGCGTCATCCATCTCAATGCCGCCGCCGCCCAGCTCGCACCGGCGCTGCGCCGGAACGAGCTGGCCCAGTTCGCGCTGCGCTCGCCCGAGATCATCACCGCGCTGCGCGAGGCGATCGCGACCACCGAGCCGCGGCGCGCGACCTATCTCGACCACGTCCCGGTCGACCGCTGGCTGGAGCTCATGATCACGCCGGTGCCGGTGCCGACCAGCTTCGGCGGCGCCGACAAATGCATGCTGATGACCTTCCACGACCAGACGCCGCTGCGCCGGGTCGAGGAGATGCGGGCCGACTTCGTCGCCAATGCCAGCCACGAGCTGCGCACGCCGCTGGCCGCGCTGTCGGGCTTCATCGACACGCTGCAGGGCCAGGCCAAGGACGATCCCAAGGCGCGCGAGCGCTTCCTCGGCATCATGCACAACCAGGCCACCCGCATGGCGCGCCTGATCGACGATCTGTTGTCGCTGTCGCGGGTCGAGCTGTCGGCCCATGTCCGGCCCGACACCCTGGTCGACCTGCTGCCGATCATCCGCCAGGTCGCCGACGGGCTCGAGCCGCTGGCGCGCGAGCGTCAGGTCGAGGTCGAGATCCATCTACCCGAGGGACCGGTGATGATCGCGGGCGACCGCGAGGAGCTGCTCCGCCTGTTCGAGAATTTGATCGAGAACGCGCTCAAATACGGTGCCTCCGGCGGACGCGTCATCGTGTCGCTGACCTCAGCCGCAGCCACTGATGGAACTCAGGAAATCCGGATCATGGTCCGCGATTTCGGTCCCGGCATCGCGCCCGAGCACCTGCCGCGGCTGACCGAGCGGTTCTACCGCGTCGACGTCGGCGACAGTCGCTCGCAGGGCGGCACCGGGCTCGGATTATCGCTGGTGAAACATATTCTTAACCGCCATCGCGGCCGGCTTTTGATCGAAAGCGTGCCCCGTCAGGGGGCCACTTTCACCGCCTGTTTTCCCCAGGCTAAGACTTTAGTTTAAGCCTGAAACTCTAGCGATTTCAATCGCTTGAGTGTGTCATCCGACTGTCACGAAACCTTCGTAAAAGCACAGCCGACCGCTCCTAAAGGGGCGGCGCGGGGAGCGCGATCGGGCGCGGTTGGCGCTTCGCTCCCCTGTATGGAGACCAGCATGAATTTCATCAAAACCATGGTCGCTGCCGGCTTGCTCGCCGCATCGACGACAGTGGCCTTCGCTGCCGACATCACGGGTGCCGGTGCCACCTTCCCGTTCCCGATCTATTCCAAATGGGCTGACGCCTACAAGAAGGAGACCGGCAACGGTCTGAACTACCAGTCGATCGGCTCCGGCGGCGGCATCAAGCAGATCCAGGCCAAGACCGTGACCTTCGGCGCCAGCGACGCGCCGCTCAAGGCCGAGCAGCTCGAGAAGGACGGCCTCGTCCAGTGGCCGATGGTGATGGGCGCCATCGTCCCCGTCGTCAACCTCGAGGGCGTGAAGCCCGGCGAGATGGTGTTCGACGGCGAGACGCTCGCCAGCATCTATCTCGGCAAGATCACCAAGTGGGACGACGCCGCGATCAAGAAGCTCAATCCGAACGTGAAGCTGCCCTCGGACGCCATCACCGTGGTCCGCCGCTCGGACGGTTCGGGCACCACCTTCAACTTCACCAACTACCTCTCCAAGGCCAGCGCGGACTGGAAGAGCAAGGTCGGTGAGGGCACCGCGGTCGAGTGGCCGGTCGGCGTCGGCGCCAAGGGCAATGAAGGCGTGTCGGGCAACATCAGCCAGACCAAGAACTCGATCGGCTATGTCGAGTACGCCTATGCCAAGCAGAACAAGCTGACCTACACCGGTCTCGTCAACAAGGCCGGCAAGCCGGTGCAGCCGACCGTCGAAGCCTTCCAGGCGGCCGCCTCCAACGCCGACTGGGCCAAGGCGCCCGGCTACTACGTCATCCTGACCGACCAGCCCGGCGAGAAGTCCTGGCCGATCACCGCGGCGACCTTCATCCTCATGCACAAGGACGCCACCGACAAGGCGGCCTCGCAGGAAGCCATCAAGTTCTTCCGCTGGGCCTTCAAGAGCGGCGGCAAGGCGGCTGAACAGCTCGACTACATCCCGATGCCCGAAGGCGTCGTGACCCTGATCGAGAAGACCTGGGCTGCCGAGATCAAGAGCTAAGTAGGGCTCTCGCGTCCCGGACGCGGCGCGGCCCTGGCGATACGAAGCATCGTCCAGCGTGCCGCTCCGCGAGAGCCGGGACCCGCAAGACTTCCGCTCCGGATCGGTCACGCCGTGTCCGGAGCGCGAGACCGACAAAAAGACTGACAACAAGCGTATATTATCGGGCACAGGGGATCGGCGTGGCAGAAATGGCCGTTCAGAGCGATGTAATCGACGACGCCGGACCGTATGACCGCGCCAAGGCCTTGAGCGCGTTCAAGCTCGGCGACGTTGCCTTCTACTGGATCACGCGGCTGTCCGCGATCTCGGTGCTCCTCATTCTCGGTGGCATCATCGTCTCGCTGATCGTCGGCGCGTTCCCGGCGATGAAGGAATACGGCTTCTCCTTCCTGTGGACGCAGCGCTGGGCGCCGTCGGCCGATCCGCCCGTGCTCGGCGCGCTCGGGCCGATGTATGGCACGCTCGTCACCTCCTTCATCGCGATGCTGATCGCCATTCCCGTCGGTCTCGGCATCGCGATCTTCCTCACCGAGCTCTGCCCGCAATGGCTGCGTCGCCCGATCGGCATGGCGATCGAGCTGCTCGCCGGCATTCCCTCGATCATCTACGGCATGTGGGGCTTCTTCGTGCTGGGCCCGTTCCTGGCCAATACCTTCCAGCCCTTCATGATCAGGATCTTCGACGGCGTGCCCGTGCTGGGCGCGATCTTCGCAGGTCCGCCGTCCTATCTCAGCACGTTCAACGCCGCGCTGATCCTCGCCATCATGGTGCTGCCCTTCATCACCTCGATCTCGGTCGACGTGTTCAAGACGGTGCCGCCGGTGCTGAAGGAGGCCGCCTACGGCGTCGGCTGCACCACCTGGGAAGTCGTCCGCAGCGTGGTGATCCCCTACACCCGCGTCGGCATCATCGGCGGCGTCATGCTGGCGCTGGGCCGCGCGCTCGGCGAGACCATGGCGGTGACCTTCATCATCGGCAATTCGTTCCGCATCTCCTCATCGATCTTCGCGCCGGGCACCACGATCTCGGCGGCGATCGCATCCGAGTTCGCCGAGAGCGACGGCCTGCACCAGTCCGGCCTGATCCTGCTCGGCCTCTTGCTGTTCGTGCTGACGTTCTTCGTGCTGGCCGCAGCGCGGCTGATGCTGATGCGGCTGGACAAGAAGGCGGGGAAGTAACGTCATGGCGCTCAATCCGATCTATTCGCGTCGTCGCCGCAAGGATATCGTCATCCGCGGCCTCTGCTTCGCCGCGGCTGCCTTCGGCGTCACCTGGCTCGCGCTGATCCTGGTCACGCTGCTCTTCAACGGCCTAGCCGGCCTCAATCTTCAGATCTTCGTCGCGGATACGCCGCCGCCCGGTTCGACCGAAGGCGGCCTGCGCAACGCGATCGTCGGTTCGATCATCATGACGTTGATCGGCGTCGGCATCGGCGCGCCGCTCGGCCTGTTCGCCGGTACCTACCTTGCCGAATACGGCCGCAACGACAAGCTGACCTCGGTGATCCGCTTCATCAACGACATCCTGCTCTCGGCGCCCTCGATCATCATCGGCCTGTTCATCTATGGCGCGGTGGTGGTGCCGATGCGTGGCTTCTCCGCGATCGCGGGCGCGCTCGCGCTCGCCGTCATCGTGATCCCGGTCGTGCTGCGCACCACCGAGGACATGCTGCTGCTGGTGCCGAATCCCCTGCGCGAGGCGGCCTCGGCGCTCGGCCTGCCGCGCTCGCTGGTGATCAAGCGTATCGCCTATCGTGCGGCCCGGTCGGGCCTCATCACCGGCGTGCTGCTCGCCACCGCCCGCGTCGCCGGCGAGACCGCGCCGCTGCTCTTCACCGCGCTGTCGAACCAGTTCTTCAGCCTCGGCCTGAACAAGACGATGGCCAACCTGCCGGTTACCATCAACAACTTCGTCCAGAGCCCCTATGCCTATTGGAAGCAGCTCGCCTGGAGCGGCGCGCTGCTGATCACGCTCACCGTGCTTGCCCTGAACATTGGCGCGCGCATCCTCGGCGCCGAGAGGACTGCAAAATGACCGACCTGTCCGTATCCATGAGTTCCAACGCTCATCTGGCCTCGCAGCCGCTGCCGGAAGCTCCGGCCAAGGTGACGGTGCGCAATCTCAATTTCTATTACGGCGAGCACCACGCGCTGAAGAACATCAACCTGACGCTGGGCGCCAACCGCGTCACGGCGTTCATCGGCCCGTCGGGCTGCGGCAAGTCGACCCTGCTGCGCATCTTCAACCGGATGTACGATCTCTATCCGGGCCAGCGCGCCACCGGTCAGCTCATGCTGGACCAGACCAACGTCCTCGACCCCAGGCTCGACCTCAATCTGCTGCGCGCCCGGGTCGGCATGGTGTTCCAGAAGCCGACGCCGTTCCCGATGACGATCTACGAGAACATCGCCTTCGGCATCCGCCTCTACGAGAAGATCTCGAAGTCCGAGATGGACGACCGCGTCGAGAAGGCGCTGCGCGGCGGCGCGCTGTGGAACGAGGTCAAGGACAAGCTCAACGCCTCCGGCCTGTCGCTCTCCGGCGGCCAGCAGCAGCGCCTGTGCATCGCCCGCACCGTCGCGGTGCGCCCTGAAGTGATTTTGTTCGACGAGCCCTGCTCGGCGCTCGACCCGATCTCGACCGCCAAGGTCGAGGAGCTGATCCAGGAACTGTCCGAGAACTACACGATCGCGATCGTCACCCACAACATGCAGCAGGCGGCGCGCGTCTCCGACAAGACCGCCTTCATGTATCTCGGCGAGCTGATCGAGTTCGACGACACCAGCAAGATCTTCACGTCGCCGAGCGACCGGCGCACGCAGGATTACATCACCGGCCGGTTCGGCTGAGGAGACGCGACATGGGTACTGAACATACCGCAAAGGCTTTCGACACCGACCTCCAGGAGCTCACCCGCCTGGTCGCCGAGATGGGCGGCATCGCCGAGCGCATGATCGTCGATTCCGTCGACGCGCTGATCCGCCGCGACGTCGCGCTCGGCCAGCGCGTCGTCACCATCGACGCCGAGCTCGACGCGCTGCAGAAGCGCATCGAGGAACGGGCGGTGCTCACCATCGCCCGCCGCCAGCCGATGGCGGTGGACCTGCGCGAGATCGTCGGCGCCATGCGCGTTGCGACCGACCTCGAGCGCATCGGCGACCTCGCCAAGAACATGGGCAAGCGCGTCGCCGCGCTGGAGACCGACTTCCATCCGCTGAAGCTGTTCCGCGGCCTGGAGCACATGACCGACCTCGTGCAGCAGCAGGTCAAGTCGGTGCTGGACGCCTATGCCGCGCATGACCTGCCGGCGGCGATGGCGGTGTGGAAGGGCGACGAGGAAGTCGACGCGATCTGCACCTCGCTGTTCCGCGAGCTCCTCACCTACATGATGGAGGATCCGCGCAACATCTCGTTCTGCATCCATCTGATGTTCTGCGCCAAGAACATCGAGCGGATCGGCGACCACGCCACCAACATCGCCGAGACCGTGTTCTACATGATCGAAGGCCAGGCGATCACCGACAAGCGGCCGAAGGGCGACATGACCACCTTCGCCACGACGGTCCCGAATACCTGAAGACTTGAAGGAGCGACGACCCGATGGGCGCACGCATTATGGTGGTTGAGGACGAGGAAGCTCTCACCGAGCTGCTTCGCTACAACCTCGAAGGCGACGGCTATGACGTCGAGACGGTCATGCGCGGCGACGACGCCGACACCCGCCTCAAGGAGCACATCCCGGACCTGATCGTGCTCGACTGGATGCTGCCGGGCCTGTCGGGCATCGAGCTGTGCCGCCGCCTGCGCACCCGGCCCGACACCAAGCAGCTCCCGATCATCATGCTCACCGCGCGCGGCGAGGAGAGCGAGCGGGTGCGGGGGCTTGCGACCGGCGCCGACGACTACATCGTCAAGCCGTTCTCGGTGCCGGAGCTTTTGGCGCGCGTGAAGGGCCTGCTGCGGCGCGCCAGTCCTGAGCGGCTCGCGACAGTGCTGGCCTATGGCGACATCGAGCTCGACCGCGACAAGCGCCGCGTGGCGCGCTCGGGCCGGCCGATCGATCTCGGCCCGACCGAATATCGCCTGCTGGAGTTCTTCCTGGAGCATCCCGGCCGCGTGTTCTCGCGCGAGCAGCTGCTCGACAGCGTCTGGGGTCGCGACATCTACATCGATGAGCGCACTGTCGACGTCCATATCGGCCGCTTGCGCAAGCTGCTCAATCTCGGCCGCGAGCAGGACCCGATCCGTACCGTCCGCGGCGCCGGCTACGCGCTCGACGACCGCTTCGCGAAGGCGGAGCAGACGTAAGGTTTGCTGGCGTTGGCTTTGGCGGGCTGCCGCCGCATTCTCCGGCGTCGTCCCTGCGAAAGCAGGGACCCATAACCACAGGCAGTGGTTTGGCGAAGACTCGGAGTGACCATCTCGCGCGACAACTGCGCCTTGTGGTTATGGATCCCCGCGTTCGCGGGGAATGACACCGAGTTGGTTGAGGCGCCGTCGTGTGACGGCTGCCGTCTTTGCGATCAGCTAGATCCGCTCAGCGCGGACCCGGCTTCGCCGGGGCGCGCCGGCGATCCGCCGCTGGCTGATACGCCACGCGCGAGTGCTGGGCGCAGTAGGGCAGGCCGGACAGTGCCTTGCCGCCGCAGAAGAAGAAATCCGGGCTCGAGGGATCGCCGACCGGCCAGTGGCAGGTCGCCTCGTTGAGCTCGAGCAGCGACAGCCGCTGGCCCATCGGCACCACGTTGTCATAGGTGACGGGTTCAGCCTCCACCTCGACCTCGAAGGCCTGCGCCAGCGCGGTGTTGCCGCGCGCGATGGGGCGGGTCACCCGCATCATGTGCTGCGCGGGACGCGCCTTGCGCGGCCGGGGCGCTGCCGATGAAGGGCTCTTGGCGCGGCCGGACAGACCGAGCCTGTGCACTTTGCCGATCACGGCATTGCGGGTCACATTGCCGAGCTCAGCTGCGATCTGGCTGGCCGAAAGTCCGGCCTCCCAGAGCTTTTTCAGCTGCTCGACGCGATCGTCGGACCAGGTCAAAACCGTCATTGCACCCTTTCCCTCGCTACGCGCCAGCCATCCTGGGGCCTCGCAGCGATTGCCTAAGCCTTCAAAAACCCGTGCCGTCAGAATCCCTTAAGGCTCGCCGGGCGCGTGACTGACGCCCGAACGTTTACGCCGGTACAAGAGGACTCTTGGGATCAGAACCGCTGCACGAGATGTCGTATCTGACAATCCAAACGCTACAATATGGCGTGACTCCCGCGCAAGAGTCCGCCGACTCGCTTCCACATGTTCCGTGGTGAAAACCCGCAAAATCGGCACCGCAAGACTACGGATTCAGCGTTTCCTGAGGCTTTCCGGGCGGCATTGACACCCGTCTTGCCAAGCATAAGATAGTCCCGCGTGCCGCCCTTAAAAGGCGGCACGTTTCGTTTTCCGGGCCGGTCGATGGTGCGTTGCGCAATGCACGCGTCACACCGTCCGCAACATTCAAGTGACATCATGACTAACAGCGCAGCGCCGCATTTGCTCCCCGTTTTCGCCAGAGCCGACCTCGGCTTCGAGCGCGGCGAAGGCTGCTGGCTGATCGCGACCAATGGCGATCGCTATCTCGATTTCACCTCGGGCGTGGCAGTGAATGCGCTCGGCCATTGCCACCCGCATCTGATCAAGGCGCTGCAGGAGCAGGCGACCAAGCTCTGGCACATGTCGAACCTGTTCCAGAGCCCGGACGGCGAGAAGCTCGCGAGCCGGCTTTGCAACGAAAGCTTTGCCGACTTCGTGTTCTTCTGCAATTCGGGCGCCGAAGCGCTGGAAGGTGTGATCAAGCTGGTCCGCCATCATCACTTCTCCAAGGGGCATCCGGAACGTTATCGCATCATCACCTTCGAAGGCGCCTTTCACGGCCGTACGCTGGCAACGCTCGCCGCGACCGGCTCTGCAAAATATCTCGAAGGCTTCGGCCCGCCCATGGAAGGCTTCGACCAGGTGCCGCATGGCGATATCGAGGCCGTCAAGAAGGCGATCGGCCCGCACACCGCCGGCATCCTGATCGAGCCGATCCAGGGCGAGGGCGGCGTGCGCTCGGCAACGCCGACCTTCCTCAAGGCGTTGCGCCAGCTTTGCGACGAGAAGGGCCTGCTGCTCGCCTTCGACGAGGTGCAGACCGGCATGGGCCGCAGCGGCGATCTGTTCGCCTATCGGCGCACCGGCGTCACGCCTGACGTGATGTCGCTGGCAAAGGCGCTCGGCGGCGGCTTCCCGATCGGCGCAGTGCTGGCGACCGCGGATGCGGCAGCCGGCATGGGGCCCGGCTCGCACGGCTCGACCTTCGGCGGCAATCCGCTGGCGATCTCCGCGGCCAACGCGGTGCTCGACGTCATGCTCCAGCCCGGCTTCTTCGACCACGTGCAGAAGATGTCGCTGCTGCTGAAGCAGAAGCTCGCCTCCGTGATCGACCGTCATGGCGATGTCGTCAGCGAAGTGCGCGGCGAGGGCCTTCTGATCGGCATCAAGGCCGTGGTGCCCTCCGGCGATCTCGTCGCGGCGCTGCGCAATGAAAAACTGCTCACGGTCGGGGCCGGCGACAATGTCGTGCGTTTCCTGCCACCGCTGATCGTGACCGAAGCCGAGATCGAGGACAGCGTCGGGCGGTTAGAGCGCGCCTGCGCCGCGATCTCGTCCAGCCAGACCAAGCGGGCGGCAAGCTGATGAGCAAGTCCCCGAAGCACTTCCTCGATATCAACGAGCTGCCGCTGTCGGAGCTCAAGACCATGCTCGCGGCGTCCTCCGCCATGAAGGCGAAGCAGAAGGCGCAGCAGCCGGTGCGGCCGCTCGAAGGCAAGACGCTGGCGATGATCTTCGAGCGCCCGTCGACCCGGACACGCGTGTCGTTCGACGTCGCGATGCGTCAGCTCGGCGGCGAGCCCATCATGCTCACCGGTGCCGAGATGCAGCTCGGCCGCGGTGAGACCATCGCCGACACCGCGCGCGTGCTGTCGCGCTATGTCGATGCCATCATGATCCGTATTCTCAACCATGACGCGCTGCTGGAGCTTGCGGCCAACGCGACGGTACCCGTCATCAACGGCCTGACGCGGCGCTCGCACCCCTGCCAGGTGATGGCCGATCTCATGACCTATGAGGAGCATCGCGGCCCGATCGAGGGCAAGACGGTGGCCTGGACCGGCGACGACAACAACGTGCTGGCGTCCTGGGCTCACGCCGCCGAGCGCTTCAAGTTCCAGCTCAATGTCGCGACGCCGCCGGAGCTCGCGCCGAAAAAAGTGATGCGCGACTTCATCAAGGCGACCGGCGCGCCGATCATGCTCGGCACCGATCCGGAAGCCGCCGTGCGCGGCGCCGACTGTGTCGTCACCGACACCTGGGTGTCGATGGGCGACAAGGAAGGCGAGCACCGCCACAACGTGCTCAAGCCCTATCAGGTCAACGGCAAGCTGATGTCGCTGGCCAAGCCCGATGCGCTGTTCATGCACTGCCTGCCCGCCCATCGCGGCGAGGAGGTCACCGACGACGTGATCGACGGTCCGCAATCGGTCGTGTTCGACGAGGCCGAAAACCGCCTGCACGCGCAGAAGGGCATTCTGGCCTGGTGCTTCGATGCGGTGAAGTAAGGGCGCTGCAAGCCCGACGGTCGCCTCACACACAACTGTCGTCCCTGCGAACGCAGGGACCCATACCGCGGAATCTCTCTTGTGGCAGGCTGGCGGAGGCGAGCGGTCTTCGCCAAACCGCATCCTGTGGTTATGGGCCCCGGAGCTGCGCTTACGCTTGTCGGGGACGACATCGAATTTGCCGCAACGTTGTGCAACCTTATCGCCCCCGAACCCACCACCCCGCGCCCCTTCCATTTCCCACCGACCGACCCCAGATAACGCCCCATGGTTTCCCAATCCCCTCAGATGAAAGCCGGCCCCGAAGGCCCGGTTCGCGCGCCATCAGCGGTTCCGATCGATGACGCCGTGTTGCCCTACGAGGTCGACGCGCTCGACGTGCGCGGGCGCCTGGTGCGGCTTGGCCCGGCGCTCGACGAGATCCTGACCAAGCACGATTACCCCGCGCCGGTCGGCAAGCTGCTCGGCGAGGCCATCGTGCTGACGACGCTGCTCGGCTCGGCGCTGAAATTCGAGGGGCGCTTCATCCTGCAGGCCCAGACCGACGGCCCGGTGTCGTTCCTGGTCGTCGACTACATGGCGCCGGATCGCCTGCGGGCCTATGCGCGCTTCGATGCCGCGCGTCTCGGCGATACCAAAGATTCCGGCACGCTGCTCGGCCGCGGCCATCTCGCCATGACCATCGACCAGGGCCCCGACATGAGCCGCTACCAGGGTCTGGTCGCGCTCGACGGCGGCAGCCTCGAAGACGCCGCCCACGAATATTTCCTGCGCTCCGAGCAGATCCCGACGCGCGTGCGCCTCGCGGTTGGCGAGGAGTGGCGCTCCAACGACGGCGGCAAGCATCGCTGGCGCGCCGGCGGCATGCTGATGCAGTTTCTGCCCAAGGCGGCGGAGCGCGCGCGGCAGGCCGATCTGCATCCCGGCGATGCCCCCGATGGCGTCGAGGTGCACAGCGTTGCCGAAGACGACGCCTGGGTCGAGGCGCGTTCGCTGATCGAGACCGTCGAGGACGTCGAGCTGATTGATCCCGAGCTCTCCGGCGAGCGGCTGCTGTTCCGCCTGTTTCACGAGCGCGGCGTGCGCGTGTTCAATCCGATGGTCCTCAAGGCGCAATGCTCCTGCTCGCGCGATGCGGTCGCCGCGATGCTGAAGAGCTTCTCGCCCGACGACCGCGCCGCCATGGTCAAGGACGACAAGGTCGTCGTCACCTGCGAGTTCTGCAGCTCGGTGTATGATTTCACGCCGGACGAGGCGGGCGTCGAAGGCGCGTAGCGAGCTCTCGTAGGGTGGGCAAAGGCCTACTTGCGCCGTGCCCACGAGCGCTCGACGGCGGCGAAAGACGTGGGCACGCTTCGCTTTGCCCACCCTACGGCGCCTGCCCTGTGTCGCGCTCTGTCAATCCGCTTCGCTAAAAATATTCCACTTTACCGAAATTCGGTTTCGGCGTATGTGTCGTCCATCCCGGCTCACCCAAGAGGGGCGACTATGTGGTCGTCACTGTCGCGAGCCGGGCTTGCGGTGGACGCGGCAGCGTCGGCACGAGAGGTGCGGGCAGGGCGGGTAGTCCCTGTGAGCCCGAGGCTTCGTGCGGACGACGGCGCTGTTCAGTTCGTCTCGCCACATTCTTTCGGCAACGTCGACAAGGCCGGGAGATAATGTGGTGACCAGCGAATGCGCGTACGGCAAAACCGTGTGGTCCTGGCCGTCGTTGCCACGGTCAAGTCCTTGCGAAGGTGCGAGCGAGCCCAACCGGGCAGACTGCATCATCCAAATTCGCGGGGCGAGGGAGGCCAGAAGGAATGGTCGGCTCCCGGGAGATCACGGCATAAGCCGTCCAGCCATCGCGCAGGGAAGGCCGAGTGATCGGCACCACCTGTATGCTGCTGTGCGGTTCTTCCTGCGTGTGCATTTCGCGCAGCGGACCGCGGGTGCGAGCCAGCACCCGGCCTTCCCTGCGCCCTCTTGGATTTAGAGGGTCGCGAGACCAAGCAAAGCTCGGGCGAATGAAGCCGCGAGGCCGAAGAGGCATGTCCGTGAGCTGAGCTGCGTGCCACAAACTCGATATCGTAGGGTGGGCAAAGCGCAGCGTGCCCACGCCTTGTCGCTTATGAAGAGAGATCGTGGGCACGGCGCTATGCGCCTTTGCCCACCCTACGGCAGCGCCGCTGGGATCTGCATCGGAGCATCGCAATGCGTGCGCCCCTCCGATCTCGTGCCCCGGACGCTGCGCAGCGTCACTACGTGCCGCAGCGCGTCCGGGACACGAGAGCGAGGCCCTAATTCAACACCCTCTTATTGTCCGGGCTATCCAGCGAAAACGCCGGCACGTCGATCTCGAAGCGCTCGCCGCTTTCGGTGACCATCTGGTAGCGGCCGGTCATGAAGCCGGAGGCGGTCGAGAGCGGGACGCCGGAGGTGTATTCGAA
The DNA here is from genome assembly GCF_014198205.1 of Bradyrhizobium sp. SBR1B. Classification (NCBI taxonomy): domain Bacteria; kingdom Pseudomonadati; phylum Pseudomonadota; class Alphaproteobacteria; order Hyphomicrobiales; family Nitrobacteraceae; genus Bradyrhizobium; species Bradyrhizobium sp. SBR1B. Next base: position 255,818 of record NZ_JACIHC010000005.1, on the reverse strand, counting down.
GCGCTCGCCGGGGGCCAGGATCGGCTGCTCGCCGACCACGCCCTCGCCCTTCACCTCCTGCTGGCGCCCGGAGGCATCGGTGATGATCCAGTGCCGCGTCTTGAGCTGCACGGTCTCCTCGCCCGAATTGACGATGACGATGGTGTAGGACCAGAAGTAGCGGGAGCGGTCGGCCGACGACTGCTCCGGAACAAAGTTCGGCTCGACTGTCACTTCGATCTGGCGGGTCACGGCGCGGTACATGGTTGCTATCATACCGAAATCCGGCGCTGGAACCAAACGCCCGAGTCGGCTTTGGCGACATCGTCCCGCCAGAATTCGAGGGGAATGACACCTGGACGTGATCCGGCCGCTTTGCGAGATGACGACCGGACCGATACACTCCTCAACGTCGCGATTTGCGGAAGGGTTTCTAGGCCCCGATGACCATTGCCGACCATGTGACGGGATCGACGATCGCGGGAACCGCCAAGCCTGCAGATGCCAAGCCTGTAGACAGCAAGTCTGTAGACAGCACTCCTGGGGACAGCAAGCCCGCGGGGGCGAAGCCGCGCGCGACCGTGCCGGCCATCACGCTGCCTGCCATCGGCGAGCGCGAGCTCCGGCTCGACCTGTTTCGCGGGCTGGCGCTATGGCTGATCTTCATCGACCATCTGCCGCCGAGCCTGCTGACCTGGTTCACGATCCGCAATTACGGCTTCAGCGACGCCACCGAGATCTTCATCTTCATCTCCGGCTACACCGCCGCCTTCGTCTACGGAAGGGCGATGCTGGAGAGCGGCGTCGTCATCGCCACCGCGCGCATTCTGCGCCGGGTCTGGCAGATCTACGTCGCCCACGTCTTCCTGTTCACGATCTTCCTCGCCGAAATCTCCTATGTCGCGACCAGGTTCGAGAACCCGCTCTACACCGAAGAGATGGGCATCATGGACTTCCTCAAGCAGCCCGACGTCACCATCGTGCAGGCGCTGCTGCTGCGTTTCCGCCCCGTCAATATGGACGTGCTGCCGCTCTACATCGTGCTGATGCTGGCGCTGCCGCTGATCCTGTGGTCGATGAAATGGCGCCCCGACGTCACGCTCGGCCTCTCGGTCGCGCTCTACGCGGTCACCTGGGAATACGATCTTTACCTGTCGGCCTATCCTAACGGCTTCTGGGCCTTCAATCCCTTCGCCTGGCAATTGCTGTTCGTCTTCGGTGCATGGTGCGCGCTCGGAGGTGCGCGACGGATGTCGCGTATCCTGGCTTCGCCCGTGACAATGTGGATCGCGATCGCATACCTCGCCGCGGCGTTCTACGTGACGCTGACCTGGTACGTGCCGCAGCTCTCCCAATTCATGCCGAAGCGGGTCGAGAAGTGGATGTATCCGATCGACAAGACCGATCTCGACGTGCTGCGCTTCACGCATTTCCTGGCGCTGGCCGCGCTCACCGTACGCTTCCTACCCCGGGATTGGCCGGGCTTGAAATCGCGCTGGCTACGACCATTGATTCTATGTGGCCAGCATTCTCTCGAGATCTTCTGCCTCGGCGTCTTCCTGGCCTTCGCCGGGCATTTCATTCTCGCCGAAGTCTCCGGCGGCGCGGCCATGCATGCGCTGATTAGTCTCTCCGGGGTCCTGATCATGTGGGGCGTGGCCTGGGTGATTTCGTGGTACAAGCGCGTGGCTGACAAGAGCGGTGCGAAAACCAAAAACGCCGTCGGCAACGCCGATCTGGCGGGAGGGGGCTGATGAAGGCGAAGGTTCTCCTGAGCCTGGTCCTGCTATGCGGTAGCCTCGCCGCGCCTGTGGCGCGCGCGGGCGATGCTGCGCCTGGCGCTGCCACCGCGCCCGCGGCGTGCGAATTGCCGTCTTATCTGCTTACCAGCGAAAGCCAGCTTCCCAAGGTCGCCGAGGCCGTCAAGGCCGGCAAGCCGCTCGAAATCCTGGTCGTCGGCAGCCGCTCGACCACGATTCCGTCCTCGGAGGGCAGCTCCTATCCGGCGCGTATGGAAGCGATTCTGAAGGAAAAGCTGCCGCCGTCGGAAGCGGTGCACGTCTCCGTAGAAATACAGAGCAAGCGAACGGCGGAGGAGGCCGCCTCGACCTTCGTTAAGTTGATGGAAGCAAAAACCCCTACTTTGGTCGTCTGGCAGACCGGGACCGTGGATGCCATCCGATCCATCGATCCCGACGAATTTCGCAGCGCCGTCACCGAGGGGGTTGTTGCGTTGCAAAAGGCAGGGGCCGACGTCGTCTTGATGAATTTGCAGTACAGCCCGCGTACCGAAACGATGATCTCGGCCCAACCGTTTCTCGATAATATGCGCGTCGTGGCGCAGGAGCATGATATTCCGCTGTTCGATCGTTTCACGATCATGCGGCAGTGGAATGATCAGGGTCAGTTCGACCTGTTCAGCCCGTCCCGCGGGCCCGAACTGGCGAAGCAGGTTCATGATTGCCTTGGCCGGGCGTTGGCACAGTTCGTGATCGACGCAGCCCATCTGGAGCCGGCCCAGCAGCAAAATTGAGGTCTAGTGTTAATGAGTTCTCTCCGCCCTTTTTGCCTGACGGCATGGCTGACCGCGCCTGCAGCAGCAGTGCTGTTGTTGCTGGCGCCGGCCCCGCAGTCCCATGCGCAGACCCAAGCCGCGCAGGCGACACAAGCACCGGCGCAGTCGGCTGATCCCGCTCCCGCTTCGCCGTCCCAGACCACCGTTGCCGTGACCTCGCCCGAGCAGCGCGGCATCACCGCGCGCGCCATCGACAAGGTGAAGCAGGTCGCCAAATCCGCCGGCGACGTCTTCAACCGCGTGCCCTGCCTGCCGCCGAAGGGCGGCTCGAAGGCGATGGGCTCGCTGCCACATGTCGCGGGCAAGCTCGTCGCCGGCCAGCCCGTCCTCATCGTCGCGTTCGGCTCGTCGTCGACCGCAGGATTCGGCGCGAGCTCGCCGGAGTTCAACTATCCGAACCGTCTCGCCGCCCAGCTGCGCCGACACTATCCGACCGCCGACATCACCGTCGTCAATGCCGGCGTCGGCGGCGAGGATGCGCCCGAGATGATGAAGCGCCTCCAGACCCAGGTGATCGACGTGCATCCGGATCTCGTGATCTGGCAGGTCGGCACCAACGCGGTGCTGCGCAATCTCGATCCCGGCGACACCGCCAAACTGGTCGAGGACGGCATCAGCCGCATCCAGGCCGCCGGCGGCGCCGACATCGTGCTGGTCGATCCGCAATATTCGCCGGCCGTCAACCAGCGCGGCGAAAGCGCCGGCAAGATGGTGAAGCTGCTCGGCAAGGTCGCCGAGCTCCGTCACGTCGGCATCTTCCCGCGCTTCGAGGTGATGCGCGACTGGCACGAGAACCAGTCGATTCCGGTCGAGAGCTTCGTCATCGCCGACGGCCTGCACATGAACGATTGGGGCTATGCCTGCTTCGCCCAGCTGCTCGGCGACGACATCATCCGCTCGGTGGGGCAGATCAAGCTGGGCGTGAACGTGCCCGCGGACGTAAGAACGTATCGGCCGATGTAGGCACGCTGCCGTAGGGTGGGCAAAGGCGCAAAGCGCCGTGCCCACCATCGTTCAGTGATACGAAGGAAGAAGACGTGGGCACGCTTTCGCTTTGCCCACCCTACGAGATCTCGCTTCGCCTCACGCCTTCTCCAGCGCCGCAGTCAGATCCTCGATCAGGTCGTCGGCATGCTCCAGCCCTGCCGAGAAGCGGATGAACCCTTCGCTGATGCCGAGCGCGGCGCGGTCCTCCGGCTTCAGACGCTGATGCGTCGTGGTCGCCGGATGCGTGACGAGGCTCTTGGCGTCGCCGAGATTGTTGGAGATCTTCGCCAGCTTCAATTCATTGAGCACGCGGAACGCCGCGGCCTTGCCGCCCTTCACCTCGAAGCCGACCAGCGTCGAGCCGCCGCGCATCTGCTTTTTCACCAATGCTGCCTGCGGATGATCGGCGCGGCCCGGGAAAACCAGTCGCGAGATCTTCGGATGGCTCGCCAGCACGTCGGCGATGCGCGCGGCGGTATCGGTCTGCGCGCGCACGCGCACGCCCAGCGTCTCCAGGCCCTTGAGCAGGACCCAGGCGTTGAACGGCGAGATCGACGGACCGGTCTGGCGCATGAAATTGTGGATGTGCTCGGCGATGAAGGCTTCCGACGACAGGATGATGCCGCCGAGGCAGCGCCCCTGGCCGTCGATATGCTTGGTCGCGGAATAGACCACGACGTCGGCCCCGAGCGCGAGCGGGCTCTGCCAGATCGGGGTCGCGAACACGTTGTCGACGACGAGTCGCGCGCCGCCCTTGTGCGCGATCTCGGCAATCCCGGGAATGTCGAGCACGTCCAGCGTCGGGTTGGTCGGGCTCTCCAGGAAGAACGTCTTGGTGTTGGGCTTCACCGCGCGTTGCCATTCATCGAGATTGGCTCCGTCGACCAGCGTGGTCTCGATGCCGTAGCGCGGCAGCAGGTCCTGGACGACGTAGAGGCACGAGCCGAACAGGGCGCGCGAGGCCACCACGTGGTCGCCGGCCTTGAGTGGCGCCAGGATCGCCGTCGTCACCGCGGCCATGCCGGTCGCCGCCGAGCGTGCGGCTTCGGCGCCTTCGAGCTCGATCATGCGGCGCTCGAACATCGCGATGGTGGGATTGGAGTAGCGCGAATAGATGAAGCCGGGATCCTCGCCCTTGAACCGCGCCTCGCACTCCTCGGCGCTGTCGTAGACGTAGCCCTGGGTCAGGAACAGCGCCTCCGACGTCTCGCCATATTGCGAGCGCAGGGTGCCGGAATGGACCAGGCGGGTTTCGGGACGGTAGTTGGTGGTCGACTTCGACATAGGTACCTCCGACATGACCGTCTCGTCGAAAACGGTCACAAAAAAACCGGCCTGGATATATCCACGGGCCGGGATCACAGAGGTCCCCGGCCTGTTTAGCGACTTATTTAACGTGGCTGCAAGCCGGCCGGCTCAAATCACCACGGGATAAGTGATGCTCATATTCCGCAATGCCCTTTCCGTCAAGGCGTCCATCGGATAGCCGTAAAAGACTTGTATTTCCGGCATGTCCGGATGCATCTGACCCCATGAGGACCCCCGGTTGACGTTCACGGTTGCGCCCGACGCCAATGGTATCCTGCCCGACCGCATGATCGCGGCGATGGCGGCGGCGGGGCTCATCCTGCCCGCCTATGACTTCGTCGAGAGCCAGATCCAGCCGGCGAGCCTTGATCTGCGTCTCGGCGACATTGCCTATCGCGTCCGCGCCAGCTTCCTGCCCGGTCCCGGCGCCACCGTCGCCGAGCGCATCGACGAATTGAAGCTGCACGAGTTCAGCCTCGCCGACGGCGCCGTGCTGGAGACCAACTGCGTCTACATCGTGCCGCTGCTGGAGAGCCTCGCGCTGCCGCCGGAGATCGTCGCGGCGGCGAACCCGAAGAGCTCGACCGGCCGGCTCGACGTCTTCACCCGCGTCATCGCCGACGGCACCCGCCGCTTCGACATGATCGGCGCCGGCTATCACGGCCCGCTCTATGCCGAGATCAGCCCGAAGACGTTTCCGGTGCTGGTCAGCGAGGGCTCGCGTCTGTCGCAGGTGCGCTTCCGCACCGGTGACGCCATCCTCAACGCCGACGAGCTCGATGGCCTGCATGCCACCGAGCGCCTCGTCGACATCGACGATGCTGATCTCTCGGGCGGCGTCGCCGTCTCCGTCGATCTCTCCGGCGAGAAGGCAAACGGCTTCGTCGGCTACCGCGCCAAGCGCCACACCGGCGTCGTCGACGTCGATCGTCGCTCCGGCTACGCGGTGGAAGATTTCTGGGAGCCGATCTCGGCCCGCCCCGACGGCAGCCTGATCCTCGATCCCGGCGAGTTCTACATCCTGGCGTCCAAGGAAGCCGTGCAGGTGCCGCCCGATTACGCCGCAGAGATGGTGCCGTTCGATCCGCTGGTCGGCGAATTCCGCGTGCACTATGCCGGATTCTTCGATCCCGGCTTCGGCTATGCCGGCGCGGGCGGGCAAGGCGCGCGCGCCGTGCTGGAAGTGCGCTCGCGCGAAGTGCCGTTCATCCTCGAGCACGGCCAGATCGTCGGCCGCCTCGTCTACGAGAAGATGCTGGCCCGTCCCGACGCGATGTACGGCCAGCGCATCGGCTCGAACTACCAGGCCCAGGGCCTGAAGCTGAGCAAGCATTTTCGGGTGTAATTCCGTAGCCCGGATGGAGCGAAGCGCAATCCGGGACACCCTCGCTTGTGGCACGATCCCGGATTACGCTTCGCTCCATCCGGGCTACAGTCCACACGAGGTGGTGACATGACCGATCAATCCGAGGTCGACGCAAACATCCTCAACGACGTCGCGGATGCGCTGATCTATTCGGATCGCTCCGGCACGATCATGCGGTGGAACCGTGCAGCGGCGGCGCTGTTCGGCTTCTCCGCGACGGAAGCGCTCGGCCAGAATCTCGACCTGATCATTCCCGAGCATCTGCGCGCCGCGCACTGGAAGGGCTTTGAAGCTGCGCTGGCCAGCGGCAGCATGAAGCTTGCGGGCAGGCCGACCCTGACCCGCGCGCTGCACAAGAGCGGGCGCAAGCTCTACATCGAGATGACGTTCGCACTGGTGCGGGATTTCGGCGGCACCGTCCTGGGATCGGTCGCGATGGCGCGCGATGTCACCGAACGGGTCGAGCGAGAGCGCGCGGCCAAGACGCCACCGCAGCAAACTTCGTGATGCGGAATTGACGGGTGGCCGCGCAGGGCGCTCTGCACGGGCGTCATGTTGCCTGCCGGAAGGCGCGGTGACACACTCGATCGCAACAACGATCGGGAGCGAAACGAATGACCGCCGCAGCTGACGCAGCGCAGGAAGCCCAATGGAAGCGCTGGCGGGCGGTCGCCGACCTCTACCACGCCTATTTCACCGGCCTCATCCTCACCGTCGTCACGCGGCGCGGCACTGCGGATGCAGCGGAGTTCGTCTTCCGCGTATTCCGCCGCCAGCAGCAGGAGCGCTTCCTGCCGGGGCTTAGGAAGCTCGGGATCGATCATCTGCCGCCGGCGGTGGCGGCCGCGCAATATCACTATCTCTCCAACTGGATCGGCGGCGTGCACGTCGAATACATGTATGAGAGCGACGCCAAGGCCTGGATCCGCTATCCGCCGCCGCGCTGGATCTGGAAAGGCACGGCGATCTGCGGCGTGCCGGGCGAGGTCTCCCGCGCGATGCTGCGGGGATGGCACGCCAATAATGGCGTTGCGCTCGGCGATCTCAGGCTCGGCTTCGTCTGCACCAAGCAGAGCGTCGACGGCCAGGATGGGCTGGAAGGCTATTATTGCCAATACGATCATCCGCTAGAACTTGATCAGCGCCTGGTGTTCGCGCGCCACCTCGAAGCGCCGCTGTTCGATGCGAAGACTGCGCCGGCTTTGCCGGTTGCGAGCTGGCCGAAACCGCGCCTCGAAAAAGCCTATCGCAATTACGCGATGGAATATGTGCGCACGGCGGCGCCCGTGATGGTGCAGCTGTTTGGCCCGGAAGACGCCGGCTATCTGCTGCACCTCACCGGCAAGCTGATCGGCATGCAATATTTCGACGAAGTCGCCGCCGCGCTGGCGATGAGCCGCGGCGGGGCAAACGAATTCGCGTCGTTCCTGAACGCGCTGTTCGCGGCGCAGGATGACACGGCCGAGACCTCGCAATCCGAAGGCACGTTCGAAATCCGCCAGCAGAGCTGGAAGCTGATGGACGACGTTGCCGACTATCACGGCGCCTGCGCCAAGGTCCTGGAGGGATTGTTCGAAGGCCTGGCTGCGGGATGCGGGCGGCACATCGGCGTCCACATGCGCACTGCTGCTGGCGGCCGTCCGCCGCTGGTCTGGACCGTGGAATAGGCGATGGCGCCGCCGCGCGCTTCGCCTCTCCCCGCGTGCGGGGAGAGGGAGAACAACAGGCGCAATTTCACGGGCTGAAATGCGCTGCCGCAGGGCACGCCTGCAGCTGGCGCAGGAGAAATCGCGGCGGGCCGTGCTAACAAGCCTCTCGCCGCGCCTTCTGCGCGAAGAAAATAATTGGCACAGCGACGCATTGCCGCGCCGCAAATGGCGCCCCGTGCCCCGGAGAGGACATGTCCGACATCGCCGAAATCCCGGTCGATGAGCAAGAGCGTCCGCTGCCGCCGCCCCCGCGGCCGGTGCGAAGCGCGCTTGTAGACGGGCCGATTCTGCGCACGCTGCTCTCCCTCGCATGGCCCAACGTGATCGCGCTCTCTGCCGGCACCTGTACGGTGATCGCGGAGACCTCCTATATCGGCCGGCTCGGCGTCGAGGCGCTGGCGGCGATGGCGCTGGTGTTTCCGACAATCATTCTGACCATGACGATGTCGGGCGGCGCCATGGGCGGTGCGGTCGCGTCCGCCATTGCACGCGCGCTCGGTGCCGGCGATCGCGAGCGTGCCGGCACGCTTGCCATGCATGCGATCCTGATCGGCATCAGCTTCGGTCTCGTCTTCATGCTGGGCATGCTGATCTTCGGGCCGCGGGTGCTGGAAATGCTTGGTGGCCGCGGCGATGTGCTGACTCATGCGGTCGCCTACACGCAGGTATTTTTCGGCGGCGCCGTGCTGCCCTGGCTGCTCAACACCATGGCGGGCGTGCTGCGTGGCACCGGCAACATGAAGCTGCCGTCGTTCCTGATCCTCAATTCGGCGGCCTGGCAGATCGTGCTCGGCGGCACGCTGGGCCTTGGGCTCGGGCCGGTGCCGCAGTTCGGCATGCGCGGCGTCGCGGCCGGCGCGCTGATCGCCTATTCCATGAATATCTGCATCATGGGCTGGTACCTGTTCTCCGGCCGCGCCCGGGTTACACCAAAGCTGCGTGGCCTGCGCATTCAGTGGGCGATGTTTTTCGACATCCTGAAGGTCGGCGCGATCGCCTGCTTCTCGCCGCTGCAATCGGTGCTGACGATCTCGATCTTCACCCACATGCTGGCGAAGTTCGGCACCACGATCCTCGCCGGCTACGGCATCGGCGCGCGGCTGGAATTCCTGCTGACCTCGATCGCGTTCTCGTTCGGCATCGCCTGCGTGCCGATGGTAGGCATGGCAATCGGCGCAGGCAACATCGCGCGCGCACGGCGCGTCGCCTGGATCGCCAGTGCTGCCGCCTTCGTGGCCGTCGGCGCGCCGGCATGCGTCGTTGCGATGTTCCCCGATCTCTGGATCAACATCTTCACCGATAGCGCGGCCGTGCGCGCGGCGAGCCATCAATATCTCTCGACGGTCGGACCGTTCTACGCCTTTTTCGGCATTGCCACGACGATGTATTTCTCATCGCAAGGCGCGGCCAAGGTGATCGGGCCGGTGCTGGCGCAGACGGCGCGGCTGATCTACATCTCGGCGGCCGGCTGGTGGCTGTCGACGCACGAAGCCACCGCACAGAGCTTTTTCTGGCTGGCCGCGAGCTCGATGGTCGTGCTCGGCCTGCTCTCATTCTCCAGCGTGGTGCTGACGCGTTGGGACCCGCGCGCGAGCAAGGCTGCGATCAGGCCGGCTCTCTCGGGCGCTGCCGACTAGCGATGTTTGTGGCGGCGATAGCCGCCACCGCCGACATTGGCGAGCCGCATCAATTGCGGGATCATCGCCATCATGTCGCCGCCTCCGGCACCACCGAGCATGCCCATGACGTCGCCGCCACCAACGCCGCCATAACCGGCCGGCATGGTGCCGCCAGCCATCGGGGTGTAGCCGCCGTAATTGGTTGCGCCGAAGCCGCCGCCGAGATTGCCGCCGCCGAGGCCACCGAGGCCGCCGCCGCCCATCATGCCACCAAGCCCTCCGCCGCCATTCTCCATCATGCGGCCCATCATTGGGCCCATGGTCTGCATCATCATGGCGAAGCGGCGCTTGCCCATCTTCGCCTTCATCATCTCCAGCATCGGGGCCATCTGGGTCATCATGTCCTCGCCGCCGGCACCTCCGCCGCCGAAGAACTGCGCCTTCGCCGGCGAGCTCGCGACTGAAAACAGCAGCAGCACGGCGGCCGCCTGGCAAATCACCTTGTCCGCACCTCGCATGGTATGCTCCTCGCGTCTCGCGGCGCCGCCGGGAGAGCGGAGCCAACCGGACGCACGCCGCGATGGTTACGGCTGACGAGGGCGGAGCTCTGTGAAAAAACTCACAGAGCCGCGTGGGCCGCCGCTAGGCTGCAGCGGGCGGGAACGCTTTATGTATCGCAACGACGGCGTCCTTGGTCTGGTCCTGGACGTAGGCTGCAAGCTCGTTCGGCAGCATGTCGATGATCCACAGCAGGCGGCTTCTCCGCTCGCCGTCGGCGATCACCTGCACCGAGGCGCTGTAATGCTTCAGCCGCTCGTTGTTGATGGCATAGACGAGGCGCCGCCGCGCGTCGTCGCAATCGACCAGCACTTCGCGCGCCACCGAACCGTTGGCGAAGGTGACGATACGCGCATCGCCGTCGAGCGTGCAGGCGGTGACGAAGCCGGGCGCCAGCCGTTCATGCAGCGCGCCGAAATCGCGCACCGCATCCCAGACGTCGCGCGCCGGGGCATTGATGGAGATGTCGTTGTGGATGGAGGCCATGGAGTTTCCTCAAAAGCAGTTTTGTAGGGCGGGCAAAGGCGCGTAGCGCAGTGCCCACCATTTGGATTGACGGGGACAGTTGGTGGGCACGCTTCCGCCTTCGCTCTTCGAACTACGTCGCACAAGTCGTTTTGCCCACCTACGAGTGCTCGTGCGCGGCGGCTTCTACACACAGACCGCCTCGACATTGTTGCCATCAGGGTCGATCAGGAACGCCGCGTAATAGGTCGGGCTGTAATCCTTGCGCGGCCCGGCGCCGCCATTGTCGCGGCCGCCGCTCTTCAGGCCTTCGCTGTGGAACGCCTTGACCGCGTCATGATTCCCGGCGCGGAACGCAATGTGTGCGCCGTCAGCCTTGCGGCCCTTGTTCAGGTGCAGCCACAGCGCCGGCTCGCCCTTCGGCCCGAAGCCGGCATAGCCGTCGCCGCTGGAGCACAGGACGTAACCGAGCGGCGCCAGCACCGCGGTATAGAAGCGCGTGGCGGCGTCGAGATCGGCAACGCGAAGTCCGATGTGGTCGTACATGATCGTCTCCATTTGCAAAGCGCGCCGAAAATGGCGCGCGCCGGAGACAACCCTAGTCGGGGTGAGGCGGGCGACTCTTGGAGAATCTTGCGCTCGGTAGCCGGCTAAAGCATGATCCGGAAAAGTGCGCAGCGGTTTCCGAAAAGATCATGCTCAAACAATAGACTAAAGCGCGATGACGATTCATCCTCATCGCATCGCGCTTTAGCTCGCCGGCACCTCCGACTGCCACCGGATCACCCGTTTCAGGTGATAGACGTGAACCCACATGTTCGTTCCGATCACGCTGACCGTTGCGACGATCAGGGCCGTGAGCTTCTGCGGGTCATGAAGGGCGAGGACGAGCAGGAACGCGGAGAGGGCGGCCGTGACGCCGAAGCTGAACCAGAGCCCGATGAGGCGTGGTGCAAACCAGGCCGGCTGACCGTCGGTGCCCCATTGCATCGGAATCCTGCGCGAGGTGATCTGGCGGCCATAATAGACGGCACAGCCGGCGATGAAAGCGAGGCCGACGGCAAGCGCGATCAGTGTGGCCGCAATCACGTCACTCGGGGCACTGTTCATCTGCCGGGTCGCCGCACTCAAAGAGCGTTGATTCGCTCTTTGGTTGTAATATCGCGCGGCGTGCCGTAAGCCCAGTACGACGCGCCCGTCTGGTCAACAGACTATTACCCCGCCATTCCGCCGACCTGTCTCAGTTGAGGACGAGGCGTTCAGCGAAGACGCTGCGCTCCCCGCGCGAGGCCTGGCGAAACTTGGTCGGCGATACGCCGGCAGCGCGGTGGAAGGTGCGGACGAAGTTGGAGAGATCGCCGAAGCCGACGTCATAGGCGACGTCGGTGACCGCGATGTCGTCATCGGTGAGCAGCCGCGCGGCGTGCCGCAGCCGCGAGCGCACCAGATATTGATGCGGGGTGACTCCGAGCACGCTCGAGAACAGCCGCAGGAAATGGAACGGGCTGAGGCCCGCCTGCTTGGCGGCCTGTTCGAGATCGACCTCGGCATGCGAGTTGTCGTCGATCCACAGCGCTGCCTCGACCGCGCGGCGGCGGTCGCGGGCGGTGGGGGTGGCCGGCTTGCGCGCCCTGCCCGAAACGACGTCGATAAAACGGCCGGCCAGGATCTGGCCGACTTCGTCGAGGCCGATATCGCTGTTGCCATCTGCCGCCGTCTGGGCGAGCTCGCCCAGCACCATCAATTCGGGCAGCGGCGGCGTGGCACCGACCTGCCAGATCTCGCGCCTCCCGCCGAGGGCATCGACCATGTCCGCGCTGAGGAAGAACGACAGGCAGACATCGCCGCTGACATGCTCATGCGTGCAGGTGTATTCCTCGCCGGGCGCGCCGACCAGCATCGAGCCCGCCACCAGATCGAAGAAGCCGGCGCGGCAATGGCAGCCGAAGCTGCCCGAGCGGACATAGGCAATGGAATGCCCGGTGCGGCATTCGGCAAATGGCGTGTCGTCCGGTCCCGCGTCGCAGCGAAACTCGGAAACGATCATCGATTGTGACGTCAGCAGTGTGGTCGCGTCCATCCCGCCTATCTAGGCATGATCCGGACAAGTGTGTAGCGGTTGTCCGACAAGATCATGCCCAAAAAAGCTAGGGTGCGACCATGATCGCGCCCTAGCTGGGCGCGCGCGGCGGAGCAACGGGGAGCAGCACCTCGAACAGCGTCTTGCTGGCGACCGGTTGGGCGCCCTCGAGCGCCAGCAGCCGCCGCTTGGAGATAACCCCGCCATACGGCGAGAGCCGGTCGGTGTAATTGCCGGCCTCCAGTACCCGGTGGCAGGGCACGATCAGCATGTAGGGATTTTTGGCGATGGCCTGTGCCACCGAATGTGCCGCGCCTGAAGCCCCCAGCGCCTTGGCGACCTCGTGATAGGTACGCGTCTCCCCGCGCGGAATGGAGCAGGCGAACTCATAGACGCGGCGGTTGAAGCCGGGCACCCCGCCGGCATCCAGGCTGACCTCGGAAAAATCGGGATCATTGCCCTGCAGCAGGCTCACGATGCCCTCGATCGCAAGCTCGGCATTGTTGGAAGGGCGCTGCTCGCGCGCCTCGGGATGGATCGCAAAAATGCGGCGGCGGGTGTCGATCTCCCGCGCCTCCGGCAACTGCACGGCCACCACGCCGGTGTCGCTCCAGATGATGCCGCAGCGTCCGATCGCCGTGTCGAATATCGCGTAGCCACGCCCCACCATGCACACGCCCCACTCAGTGCACGTCTCTCCCCAGACACGCGATCATAACACCGCCACAATCCGACGCACCCAAAATCTTGCCAAGACGTTAATAACCGGCCGGCTGGCTGCGCCAAACCGCTTGGCGGGAGGCGCCGTCTCGGCTAATCAGGATGGGCGCGCAAGCCGCGCATAAGCGGGCGTAGTTCAATGGTAGAACGGCAGCTTCCCAAGCTGCATACGAGGGTTCGATTCCCTTCGCCCGCTCCAAGTTTCCCCGATTGAAATGCCCGTTCGACAACCTGACAATGCGTGCATTCGCGGTGCATGAGATTCCAATATCTTAGCTCCTCGCTCCCGGCGTTGACTGCTTACTCGCCCTAAGCTGCTCTCGCCTGGCGGCTTGTGGTCCTTGTACCGGGCCATGTTCGGATGAGGGCCAAGACCGGAAAAAATGGACCAGCAGAAACTCGACCGCGCGATAGGTCGCCGCTTGAAGACGCTGAGGACGCAGGCCGGCATGACCTTGAACGAGCTCGCCGCGCGCTCCGGCGTCAGCCGCGCCATGATCGGGCGGGTGGAGCGGGCGCAGAGCAGCGCGACGGCTGCGCTGCTGGGACGACTCTGCGCGGCGCTCGACGTGTCGCTCAGCGATGTCGTCGCGCTCGCCGAGAAGCCGCCGGAGCGGCTGGTGCGGCTTGCCGACCAGCCGCACTGGCGCGATCCCGACAGCGGCTATCGAAGGCGGCACGCCTCGCCGACGGATGCGGCGAGCGGCATCGAGATCATCGTCGTCGATCTGCCGGCCGGCGCGCGGGTGCCGTACAGCCCCTGGGGCCGCAACGCCTTTACCCAGCAACTGCTGATGCTGGAGGGTGCGATCGCCGTGCACATCGATGCCAAGGCGGTGCGGCTGCGCGAAGGCGATTGCCTGGATTTCGACGTGATGCGCGCGGTGATCTTCGAGAACGAAACCAGGCAGGACGCGCGCTACGTCATCATCACGCGGCGCGGCGCCTCCTACGGGAAGATGTGAGATCAGAGCAGGCCTGTCAGGCCTGTCGACAGGTCCGTCAATGCTCAGGCCGGTTGCGGGAGCGCTTGGACCTGTTTGCCGACCCAGGAGCTCACGGCCCTCAAAATGAGTTGCGTACCTCAAAACACCTCTGCTAACCTTCAGCGATGGCCGAGACCCTCACCGCGACCGCGCTGACGCTGAAGGACATCGCCCGCGAGGCGGGCGTTAGCCTGGCGACGGTCGATCGCGTGCTGCACAACCGCCCGGGGGTGCGGCCGGACACGGTGCGGCGCGTCCAGGCGGCCATTGAGCGCAACGCGTTCCAGCCCCATGTCGCCGCCGCCGAGCTTGCCCGTGGCCGCGCCCGCCGCTTTGCCTTCATGATGCCCTCGGGGCCTAACCCATTCATGCAGCAGATCGAGGCCTATCTCGGCGAGATGTCCGCCTGGCTGTCGGCCCGCCGGCTCAGCGTCGAGATGGTCGCGACCGACGTGTTTGACCCCTCCGTGCTCGCGGCCTCATTGGAGACGCTGTCGGGCGATTACGACGGCGTCGCCGTGGTGGCGCTGGATCATCCGGGCGTCCGCGCCGCGATCAACGATCTCGTCGATGCCGGCACCAAGGTGGTGACGCTGGTTTCGGACGTGCCGTCGTCGCGCCGCCACCATTATGTCGGCATCGACAACATTGCCGCGGGCCGCACCGCCGGCGCGCTGGTCGGGCGGCTGGCCGGCCAAAGGTCCGGCAAGGTCGCGATCGTCGCGGGCTCGCAGGGCCTGCGCGACCATGCCGAGCGCATCTTCGGCTTCAACCAGGTGATGGCGTCGGAATTCCCTGCTCTCAGCGTGCTGCCGGTGCTGGAAGGGCGCGACGAGGACGATCGGTCGGAACAGGTGCTGGCGCGGCTGCTCGGCAAGCATACCGACATTGTCGGCCTCTATAACGTCGGCGCCGGCACCCAGGGCGTCGCCAAGGCCTTGAGTGACAAGGCGTTGAGCGATGCCGGCCGCGACAAGGTCGTGTTTGTCGGTCATGACGTCACCGTGCTGACCCGCCGGCTGCTGCTGCAGGGCGTGATGGATGCCGCGATCTCGCAAAACCCCGGACACGAAGCGCGCGCCGCCGTGCGCGTGCTGCTCGCACTCGCCCGCGGCGAGCCGATCTTGCGCGAGCAGGAGAAGATCAGGATCGACATCGTGATGCGGGACAATCTGCCTTAGCGGCAGGTGGATATCGAACGGCCGTGGCGGAGAGCGTGACGTCAAGATCGCGCCTCGCAAAAGGGTAAGAGGAGGACGATTTGTATCTCGGACTGGACATCGGCACGTCCGGCGTGAAAGCGGTGCTCGTGAGCGAAGCCGGCGCGATCCTCGCGACGGCGGCGCGCGAGCTCGCGCTGTCGCATCCGGCGCCGCTGTGGTCCGAGCAGGATCCCGATTCCTGGCTCGATGCTGCCATCGGTGCGGTCGACGATCTCGCCGCCCGCCATCAGCGCGAGGTGGCGCGGGTCCGCGGCATCGGCCTGTCGGGCCAGATGCATGGCGCGACGTTGCTCGACGAGGATGGACGGCCGCTGCGTCCGGCGATCCTCTGGAACGACGGCCGCTCGCAGGCCGAATGCGCCGTGCTAGAGCAGCGGTGCCCCTCGCTGCATGCGATTGCCGGCAATCTCGCTATGCCCGGTTTCACCGCCCCGAAGCTGTTGTGGGTCGCGCGGCATGAGCCAAAAATCTTCGCGCGCGTCGCAAAGGTGCTGCTGCCGAAGGCCTATGTACGCTATCGCCTGACCGGCGAGATGATCGAGGATATGTCGGATGCGGCCGGCACGCTGTGGCTCGATGTCGGTCTGCGCCGCTGGTCGCCGCTGTTGCTGCATGCCACGGGCCTCGATCTTCACCACATGCCGCGCCTCGTCGAGGGCAGCGCGGTCAGCGCGATGCTCGCGCCGGAATTCACGCAGCGCTGGGGCATGGCGAAAGACGTCGTTGTCGCCGGAGGCGCCGGCGACAATGCCGCGAGCGCGATCGGGCTCGGCGCGATCGCGCCGGGCGATGCATTCCTGTCGCTGGGAACGTCCGGCGTGGTGTTCCGCGTCACCGATCGCTTCGCGCCGGCGCCTGAAACGGCGGTGCATGCGTTCTGCCACGCGCTGCCCGGCCTCTGGCACCAGATGGGCGTGATGCTCTCGGCGGCGGCCTCGCTGGCCTGGCTCGCCGGTGTGATGGAGACCCCGGCCGCAGCGCTGCTGGCGCCGCTCGGCGAGCGCGTCGATGCGCCGAGCCCGATCAGATTCCTGCCCTATCTCGACGGCGAGCGCACGCCGCACAACGATGCCGCAGCCAGCGGCGCCTTCGTCGGCCTGCGCGGTGCGACCGGGCGAGCGCAGATCGTTCAGGCCGTGCTCGAAGGCGTCGCCTTCGCCGCGCGCGACAATCTGGCGGCGCTGAGCGCGGCGAGCGGACCTGTTGCCGCGCTCGATCTCGTCGGTGGCGGCTCGCGCTCCCCGCTGTGGGCGCAGATCTGTGCCGACGTGCTCGGCATTCCCGTGCACCGCGTCGAGGAAGGCGAGGTGGGGGCGGCCCTCGGTGCCTCCAGGCTGGGCCGGCTCGCTGTGACCGGCGAGAGACCCGCAGCGGTCTGCACCCGCCCGCGGCGGCTCGCGAGCTTCACGCCCAGCGCATCCGTCACGGAAGCCTATGACGAGGCTTATCGGCGATGGCGCGAGCTTTATCCCGCATTGAAGGAGTCTCCTTAAGTGAACGCGTCAGCCAAATTCTTCGATGCAAATGCTCCTGTCGCCTTCGCCGGCAAGGATGCGGGACAGGCGCCCGCGTTCCGCTGGTACGACAAGGATCGCCTCGTACACGGCCGCAGGCTTGAGGATCATTTGCGCTTTGCGGTCTGCTATTGGCATTCGTTCTGCTGGCCGGGCGGCGATCCCTTCGGCGGTGAGACGTTCCTGAGGCCGTGGCACCAGGGTGGTGACGCGATGGCGCAGGCGCGGGCCAAGGCCGATATCGCCTTCGAGCTGTTTCGCCTGCTCGACGTGCCCTACTTCACCTTCCACGACGTCGATGCAGCGCCGGAGGGCGCTTCGCTCGCCGAGTCCGTCGCCAATCTCAATGCGATTGCCGATCTGTTCGAAGCGAAGATGGCCGCGAGCAAGGTGCGCCTGCTCTGGGGCACCGCCAATCTGTTCACGCATCGCCGCTACATGGCGGGCGCGGCGACCAATCCGGACCCGGAGATATTCACCTATGCCGCCGGCCAGGTCCGCGCCGCGCTGGAGGTGACGCACCGGCTCGGCGGCCAGAACTACGTGCTGTGGGGCGGGCGTGAGGGCTATGAGACGCTGCTCAACACCGATCTCAAGCGCGAGCTCGACCAGCTCGGCCGCTTCATCTCGCTGGTGGTCGAGCACAAGCACAAGATCGGCTTCAAGGGGCCGATCCTGATCGAGCCGAAGCCCAAGGAGCCGACCAAGCATCAATATGATTTCGACGTCGCCACCTGCTACGGCTTCCTTGCGCGCTATGACCTCTTGAAGGACGTCAAGCTCAACATCGAGCAGAACCACGCCATCCTCGCCGGTCACTCCTTCCACCATGAGGTCGCGCTGGCCGAGGCGCTCGGCGTGTTCGGCTCGCTCGACGTCAACCGCGGCGACGATCTGCTCGGCTGGGATACCGACCAGTTCGCGATGAACGTCCCGGAGCTGGCGCTGGTGTTTCACGAGATCCTGAACCGCGGCGGCTTCACCACCGGCGGGCTCAATTTCGACGCCAAGATCCGGCGGCAGTCGATCGACCCGGACGATCTGATCCACGCCCATGTCGGCTCGATGGATGCCTGCGCGCGCGCGTTCCTCGCCGCCGCCGACATGCTCGATGCCGGCGCCCTCACGGCGCCGCTCACCGAGCGATACGAGGGATGGGCCGGCACTGAGGGCCGGGCCATTCTCGGCGGTCAGCGTTCGCTCGCCGATCTCGCCGATCGCGCGCTCCGTCCCGGCTTCGACCCGCAGCCGCGCTCGGGCCGGCAGGAATATCTGGAATCCCTGGTCAACCGCTATGTCTGAGCGAGGCTGCTGATGGCAAACGCTGACGCGACACCGGTCCTCGAGCTGACCGGCATCGGCAAGGAGTTCGGCGCGATCCGCGCGCTGCATGGCGTCGACATGCAGGTCATGCCGGGCGAGGTGGTCGGCCTGATGGGCGACAACGGTGCCGGCAAGTCGACGCTGGTCAAGATCATCGCCGGCAATTTCCGCCCCAGCCACGGCGAGATCCGCTTTGCCGGCAACGCGGTTCATTTCAACCGGCCGGTCGATGCCCGTGCCGTCGGCATCGAGGTCGTCTACCAGGACCTCGCGCTATCGGACAATCTCACGGCGGCGGCCAACGTGTTCCTCGGCCGCGAGCTGAAGCGCAGGTTCGGACCCATCGCATTGCTCGACCACAGGGCTATGGCGGCGCGCGCGCTGGAGCTGTTCGGCGAGCTGCGCTCGGAGACGCGCCCCGACGACCTCGTCAAGCAGATGTCGGGCGGCCAGCGCCAGGCGGTGGCGATCGCGCGGACGCGGCTCTCCAATGCGCGGCTGGTGATGATGGACGAGCCGACCGCCGCGATCTCGGTGCGCCAGGTCGAGCAGGTGCTCGGCCTGATCCACCGGCTCAAGGAGCAGGGTGTCGCCGTGATGCTGATCTCGCACCGCATGCCGGACGTGTTCGCGGTCTGCGACCGCGTCATCGTCATGCGCCGCGGCGAGAAGCGGGCCGACAAGCCGATCCACCAGACCTCGCCAGAGGAAGTCACCGCGCTCATCACCGGCGCGAAGGAGGCGGCGTGATGGCCATGCCCATGGAATCCCCGATCAGCTTCACCAATGTCGGCCGGATCAGATGGTGGCAGCGCGGCATCTTCGCCTCCCAGACCGGTTACGTGCTGCTCGCGCTCGCGGTGCTGCTGGTGATCATGCATTTCGCCAGCCCCTATTTCTTCACCGAAGGCAATATGCAGAACGTGGCGAAGAATTTTTCCTTCATCGCCATTGCGACGCTCGGCGTCACCTTCGTCATCATCACCGGCGGCATCGATCTGTCGGTGGGATCGATGATGTGCTTCTCGGCCATGATCACCTCGATGGTGATGACCGAGCTGTCGGCGCCCGGCTCGCCGGCGGGCGCGCTGTTCGTGCATCTGGCGGCCGACGGCAAGACCGTAATTGCCAACGTGCCGGGCCTGATCCTGCTGATCTCGATCCTCGCCGGCCTCGGCGTCGCGCTGATCGCCGGCCTCGTCAACGGCTTCTGCATCGCCGTGCTCGGCCTGTCGCCCTTCGTCACCACGCTCGGCATGCTCTCGATCGTGCGCGGGCTCGGCTATGTCGTCTCCAACGGCCGCGGCAGCTTTCCGGGCGGACCCGATGCCGATCGTTTCTACGCGCTCATCTCGGGCGACGTGCTCGGCGTGCCCGTGCCTTTCATTTATCTCGTGATCCTCGCACTGACGATGGCCGTGGTCCTGCATCACACCTCGTTCGGCCGCCACGTCTTCGCACTCGGCGGCAACGAGAAGGCCGCCGAATTGACCGGCATCCCGGTCGTGCGGGTGAAGATCGAGGTCTATGTGATCTGCGCCCTCGCCGCAGGCCTCCAGGGCATCATCATCTCCGGCTGGCTCGGATCGGCGCCCGCCAACATGGCGACGTCCTACGAACTCAACGTGATCGCGGCGGCCGTGATCGGCGGCGCGAACCTCGCCGGCGGCATCGGCGGTCCGCTCGGGGCCATCGTCGGCTGCGTGCTGCTGGAAGTGATCCGCAATGGCCTCGTGCTGGCGCAGGTCTCCTCCTACTGGCAGCAGACGCTGGTAGGCGTGATCATCATCCTGGCCGTGCTGGTCGACCGCATCCGCTCGCGGATGAGCTGAAGGTGACGTGGTTCCGGGAAAACAACGAAGATGCCGCCTGTCCGCTTCCCGGACGTTTCAAAGAGGATGGGCACCAGAGAAGGGTGGAGGAGACAATGAGGAAACTTCTTCTTGCCGGCATCGCCGTCGCAATGATGGCAACGCCGGCGTTGGCCGCGAACTACCGATTCGTCATCGTGCCCAAGGCGATGAACAATCCGTTCTTCGACTTCGCGCGTGACGGCTGCCTGAAACGCGCCAAGGAGCTCGGCAATATCGAGTGCATCTACAAGGGACCGGTCGAGCATGAGCCGGCGACGCAGGCCCAGATCATCCAGGACTTCGTCACGCAGAAGGTCGATGGTCTCGCCATCTCGGTCGCCGACGTCGCGGCCATGACCAAGTCGATCGAGGCGGCGACGGCCGCCGGCATCCCGGTCATCACCTTCGATGCCGATGCGCCGGGCTCCAAGCGCATCGCCTATATCGGGACCAACAACAAGGAGTTCGGCGTCGCGCTCGGCAAGCAGCTCGTGAAGATGCGGCCCGATGGCGGCAAATACGCCATGGTCTCGGGCGGCCCCGGCGCCAAGAACCTCGCCGAGCGTGTAGACGGCGTGCGCGAGGCGCTGAAGGGCTCGAAATGGACGGAGGTCGCGGGCTCTCCGACCTTCTGCAACGACGATCCGGCACTCGCGGTTCAGCAGATGACGGATATGCGCACCGCAACGCCGGATCTCGCCGCGATCGTTCCGATCGGCGGCTGGCCGATGTTCGCCCCTGAAGGCTTCAAGGCCTTCGCGTCGAGGAACAAGAAGGACATCGATTCCGGCAAGTTCACGCTTGTCGTCGCCGACACGCTGAAGATGCAGCTCGAGCTGCTGCGCGACGGCTATGCCAACGCGCTGGTCGGCCAGCGTCCGTTCGAGATGGGCGAGAAGGCGATGGACACGCTGCTCGCCATCAAGAAGGGCGAGAAGGTGCCGGAGATCGTCTACACCGGCCTCGACCTCGTCACCAAGGACAACGTCGCGCAGATGTTGAAGTAGGAGCGTCCGCCAGCCCCGCGCTCCTGCATGCCTCCCCCGCTTGCGATTTTTGCAAGCGGGGGAGATGATCTGGACTGTTGGAATGAAGACAAGGCAATGGGAATGAAACGGTCGCGGCTCGGCTCGCTCGACGTCACTTCAATCGGTCTCGGTTCCGCCCCGCTCGGCGGATTGTTCAGCCCGGTCAGCGATGCCGATGCGGAAGCGACGATCGCGCGCGCCTGGTCGCTTGGGGTGCGCTTCTTCGATACGGCGCCGCTCTACGGCTTCGGCCTCGCCGAGCGGCGATTAGGGGCCTTCCTGCGACAGCAGAAGCGCGAGTCTTACGCCATCTCGACCAAGGTCGGCCGCCTGCTGCGCGCGCCAGATGGCGGCGCCGCCGAGGACGAGCACTATAAGGGTACGCCGCGCGAGCGGCCCGTGTTCGATTTCAGTCATGACGGCGTGCTGCGATCGGTGGAGGAGAGCCTGGGTCGCCTTGGGCTCGACCGTGTCGACGTCCTCCTGGTGCACGATCCCGACGATCACTATGACGAGGCGGTCAATGGTGCCTTTCGCGCGCTCCAGCGCTTGCGCGAGGACGGCACCGTCAAGGCGATCGGCGCCGGCATGAACCAGTCGGAGATGCAGGTCCGTTTCGCCGAGGCCGTGCCGGTCGACTGCTTCCTGCTGGCCGGGCGCTACACGCTGCTCGACCAGGGGGCGCTGGACGCGTTGTTTCCGCTGTGCACCGCCAAGAACATCGGCATCCTGCTCGGCGGCATCTACAACAGCGGCATTTTGGCCAATCCGCACACCAGTGCGAAGTTCAATTATCAGGACGCCGACGCAACGCTGGTGGCGCGAGCGCTGGAGCTCGACGCGCTCTGCCGCAAGCATGGCACCGAGCTGAAAGCCGCCGCGCTCCAGTTCTGCATGGCGCATCCGGCCGTCACGGTCGCCGTGATGGGCGCGCGCAACGCGGCGGAAGTTTCCGACAACATCGCGATGTCGGAGAGTGCGGTGCCGGGCGCGTTCTGGCAGGAGCTGCGGGCACGGAACCTCGTCGATGCGCGCTCGCCGCTGCCGGGCGGGGCGTAAGGCATGATCATCGACGCCCATCAGCACTTCTGGGATCCGGCGCGCGCCGATTATCCCTGGATGGCAGCGGACGAGCTGGCGCCGATCCGCCGTGCCTTCGGTCCGGCCGATCTCGCCCCGCTGTTGAAAGCGAACGGCATCGGCGCCAGCATCGTGGTGCAATGCCGCTCCGCGCTGGAGGAGACCGAGGAATTCTTGCGCATTGCGCACGAAAATCCCTTCGTCGTTGGTGTGGTCGGCTGGGCTGATCTGACGGATGGTACGCTTGGCGAAACGCTTGATCGGCTTCGCGCTTCACCCGGCGGCGGCAAGCTGGTCGGCATTCGCCACCAGGTCCACGATGAAGCCGATCCCGATTGGCTGCTGCGCGAGGACGTCCAGCGCGGCCTCACCGCATTGTTCGCCCGCGACCTCACCTACGATTTCCTCGTCCGCGCCCGCGAGCTGCCGTCGGCGATCGCAACCGCTCAGGCCTTTCCGCAAGCGCGGTTCGTGCTCGACCACGCGGCCAAACCGCCGATCGCCGACGGCGGCAGCGCCGAGTGGGCCGATCGCATCGCCGCGCTTGGAGCTTGCGGCAATGTCTGGTGCAAGATCTCCGGGCTCGCGACCGAAGCGGTCTGGAACGACTGGGATGCGGAACGCCTGTTTCCGTTCGTCGCGCACGCCGCGAGGTGTTTTGGCGAAGACAGGCTGATCTTCGGCTCGGACTGGCCGGTGTGCCTGCTTGCGGGGAGCTATGGCGAGATCAAGAGCGCGCTGGAAGCCTGTCTGGCGCGGCTTGGCCCGCAGCTGCGGGACAAGGCTTTTGGTGCGAATGCGACGCGGGCGTATCGGCTGGCGATCGCGCCTTAGCGTCTGAGCGCGCTCTTGCTTCCTGCCTCTCCTGGCAAAGCAGGAGAGGGGAAGCAGCGGCGTGCGCCCCAGCTTACTCCGACATTGGCTTGTCGGAGATGTCCCAGTCCTTGCCGGTGAAGGTGGAGATGAAGAGCGTCTTCATCGGCGTGTAGTCCCCGGGCGTGTAGCTGTAGGTAACGCCGTCGAGGAAGTAGGGCGAGTGGAAGCCCGCCAGCGTCGAGGCTTGCTTCAGCACGTTGGCGCGGGTGAGGTCGTCGCCGCAGCGACGCAGGATCTCGCCCATGGTCACGGCTTGTCCATAGCCGGCGAAGGCGATGGTGTTGTCGGGGTCGATGGCCGGCGTGTATTTCTTGCGCAATTCCTCGAACGCCATCACGTCGGGGTCCTTCTCCCATTTGGGCAGGCCGACCTCCTTGTTGTAGCGGATGGCGACGATGCCGGTGGCATTCTCGAGGCCCGCGGCATTGAGGATCGAGCGGCCGGTCGAGCCGGCGGAAAGAAGCTGCAGCGGCTTCCAGCCGAGCTCGGCGACCTTGCGGATCGACTGCGACGACGCCTTGCCGGTCGAGATGTTGTAGAAGACGTCGGCGCCCGACTTCGAGAGGTTGATGAGCTGGGAATCGACGGTCGGCTCGGTGAGATCGTAGGTCTGCTCCATGATCACCTTTGCGGTGCCGCCGGCGTCCTCCAAAACTTTCTTGAAGGGACCGAGGAAGTCGCGGCCAAAGTCGTCGTTCTGGTAGAGGATGCCGATCTTGGCATTCGGCTTCACGCTGACGACGTGCCGCGCCAGGATGCGCGCCTCGGTCGGATAGAGCGGCAGGCCCGCCATCGTCCATTTGAACTCTTTCGGGTTATTCCACTTCGACGCGCCGGTGTTGATCAGCAGCTGCGGCACGCCCTTGGAGTTCAGGTATTTGTGCACGGCGGTCTGCGGCGCGGTGCCGAGCGAGCCGTACAGCGCGAGCACTTCCTCCTGCTCGACCAGGCGCCGCGTCGCCTCGACGCATTTCGGGGCGCTATAGGCATCGTCCATGGTGAGAAACTTGACCTTGCGCCCGTTGATGCCGCCCTTCTCGTTCAGCATCTGGAAATAGGCCTCGCCGATGCGCCCGAGCACGCCGTAGAGCGAGCCGGGGCCGGAATGCGGCACGGTCTGGCCGATCTTGATCTCGGTGTCGCTGGCGCCGGCATCGTATTTCTTCTCCGCAGCCCAGACGTAAGGCGCGGGCAAGGTCGATGCGGCGATGGTGGCGAGCGCGGCGGCGCTGAAATCGCGCCGCGATGGATTTTTGGTCATTGTTGTTTTCTCCCTAATGCCCGCATTGTGCTGGCAGGGCCGCGCGGCTCGCAAGTGGGAAGTCACGGCTTTGCGACGCAATGACGCTCAAATCACGGGGCGTTAGCGCCTAAACTCAAGTTTTTTCGGCAACGATCACAAGGCCGCGCACCGGCTCGTTGTTCTCGATCCGAGGCGAGGCCGGCTCCAGCGTCAGCAGCTTGAGCCCGGCCTTGGCGATCGCGCCGCGCACATATTCCGCCGAATGGGCATAACGCAGGCCTTCGCCGAGAACGATGCCGCTGCCGTCATGCGTCTCCAGCGTGAAGGCGAGCACGCCGCCGCATACGAGCACGCGCCTGGCTTCGCTCAGCACCGGCGCGAGATCGGAGAGATAGACGAACGCATCCGCAGCGACGACGAGGTTCGCGCATCCGTCGTCCTTGCTGCGCAGGCCGTCGATCATGTCGGCGACTTCGAGCTCGGCATAGAGGTTGATGGCGCGCGCCTCCTTGATCATGCCGGGCGACAGATCAATGCCGATGAAATGGTCGACCTGTTTGGCGAAGGCGGCGGCCGCGAGGCCGGTGCCGCAGCCGAGATCGATGGTGCGCTTGAAGAAGGCTGGCTTCTTCGCCGCGACGCGCGCGGCCAGCACCGCCTTGAAGATCAATGCGGGGGCGCGGTAGCCGAGATCGTTGATCAGCGCATGCTCGAAGCGTGGCGCGTATTGATCGAACAGCGCCTGCACGTAAGCCTTGGGCATCTCCGACATCTCGGCGTCGCCGAGCCGCATCAGATGCAGGCCGGCGCCGTGCTGGTCATCAGGATCGGAATCGCGCGCCTTGCGGAAAGCCTCGATCGCCTTGTCGCGCTCGCCGAGCTGCTGACGGATCTCGCCGAGCGTGAACCAGGCCGAGGTGAAGTTCGGCGCAAGCTCGATCGCCTGCTCTATGAGGTCAGCGGCGGCGGGCAGGTCGCCCTTGAGCTGGAGGTCGCGCGCGAACTCGAAGCGGCGGTCGGCCATGAGATCGCCGGAGGTCTGGAACAGGCGGAGGGGCATTGGGAACCAACACTCGTCGTGCCGGCTCGCCGGCAATCCATCAAAAAAGCAACTGTTTAAGTGGATGGAGGCGCGGGTCAAGTCCGCGCATGACGGGTGAATTGGAGGCGCTCGCTTCCTATATGACCACCATGCGCCCCCAAGACATCCTGCTGCCAGTTGCTGCCGGCCTGTGCTGCAAGCCCGGCGGCTTCCATATCGACCCCGTCCGCCCGGTCGAGCGGGCCGTGATCACCCACGGCCATTCCGACCATGCCCGCGCCGGCCATGGTGCGGTGCTGGCGACGCAGGAAACGCTGGACATGATGCGGCTGCGCTACGGCGAGAATTTTGCCGGATCGACGCAAGCCATCAACTATGGCGAGGAGATCCGGCTCGGCGACGTCTGCGTGAAATTCCACCCGGCCGGCCACGTGCTGGGATCGGCGCAGATCGCGGTGACCTGCAAGGACACCTGCATCGTCGCTTCCGGCGACTACAAGGACGCGCCCGATCCGACCTGCACGCCGTTCGAGCTGGTGCCCTGCGACGTCTTCATCACCGAGGCGACGTTCGGGTTGCCGGTATTCCGGCATGGCGATGCGAGCGACGAGGTGAATAAGCTGCTCGCCTCGGTCACGCTGTTTCCGGAGCGCGCGCATCTCGTCGGCGCCTATTCGCTCGGCAAGGCCCAGCGCGTGATCGCGCTGCTGCGCGCGGCCGGCTATGACGCCCCGATCTATCTGCATGGCGCGATGGAGAAGATCACCGAGTACTACCAGAGCCGGGGCATCGATCTCGGCGAGCTCAGGCCAGTGAAGGGCGTGAAGAAGGCGGCGCTCGCCGGCACCATCACGCTGGCGCCGCCCTCGGCCACTTCCGATCTCTGGACGCGGCGGTTTCCCGATCCCGTCACCGCGTTCGCATCGGGCTGGATGCGCGTGCGCGCCCGGGCGCGGCAGCGTGGCATCGAGCTGCCGCTGGTGATCTCCGATCATGCTGACTGGGACGGCCTCACCGCCACCATCGCCGCGACCGGCGCCGGCGAGATCTGGGTCACGCACGGCCAGGAAGATGCGCTGGTGCATTGGTGCCAGAGCAGGGGCCTGCGCGCGCAGCCGCTCGATCTCGTCGGCTATGGCGACGAGGAGGAGAGCGAGACACCGGCCACAGACGAGGCCGAAGCATGAACCGCTTCGCCGAACTCCTGGACCGTCTCGCCTACGAGCCCGGCCGCAACAACAAGCTGCGGCTGCTCACCGGCTATTTCCGCGAGGTTGGAGACCCCGACCGCGGCTACGCGCTGGCCGCGCTCACCGGCGCGCTCAGCTTCAAGCACGCCAAGCCCGCCCTGATCCGCGATCTCATCGCCGCGCGCACCGATCCGGTGCTGTTCGGTTTGAGCTACGACTATGTCGGCGATCTCTCGGAGACGGTGGCGCTGATGTGGCCGAAGGCGCAAAACAATTCGCAGTCTTTTCCGGGCCACCCCTCTCCCCCGCCCTCCCCCACAAGGGGGGAGGGAGCGCAGCGCAGTGCGGCGTTGTCAGCGAGCACAACATCTCTCAGCGATTTCCAAAGTGAGGGACGCACGAGCCTCTCCGTTCCCTCCCCACTTGTGGGGGAGGGTCAGGGAGGGGGGTCCCGCGGGCGAGATGCTGATGAGTCCCCTCACGCCCGCAACCACAACAACCCGCCGCCGCCGACTCTGACCGAGGTCGTCACCACGTTGCGCACGCTCGGCAAGACCGAGCTGCCGAAGCAGCTCGAGCGCTGGCTCGACGAGCTTGATGAGACCGGCCGCTGGGCGCTGCTGAAACTCGTCACGGGCGCGCTTCGGATTGGTATCTCCGCGCGACTGGCGAAAACGGCGGCGGCCGCGCTCGGCGACAAGGATCCGCATGAGGTCGAGCTGATCTGGCCTGGCCTTGCGCCACCCTATCTCGACCTGTTCGCATGGCTGGAAGGCCGTGCCGAAAAGCCGGTCAACCGCGATCCCGCGCCGTTCCGGCCCGTGATGCTGGCGCATGCGATCGAGGACAGCGATTTCCAAAGCCTCGATCCCGCCGACTACATCGCCGAATGGAAATGGGACGGCATCCGCGTGCAGGCGGTGGCAGGCCGCGATGATCGCGGCCACATCACGGCGCGGCTCTATTCACGCACCAGCGAGGACATCACGGGGAGCTTTCCCGATCTCGTGCCGTCGCTGCGCCTGCCCGGCGCGATCGACGGAGAGCTCTTAATCCTGCGCGAGGGCCGTGTGCAGAGCTTCAACGTCCTGCAGCAGCGGCTGAATCGCAAGGTTGTCTCGCCAAAGCTGATCAAGGAATTTCCGATTCACCTGCGCGCTTACGATCTGCTCGGCGACGACGAGAACGATTTGCGCGAGCTGCCGTTCGCGGAACGGCGCGAGCGGTTGGAGACGTTCGTGAGGAAGCTCGACGATCCCCGCATCGATCTGTCGCCCACCGTTGCCTTCTCAAGCTGGGACGCGCTCACCGCCGCACGCGCCGATCCCGCAAGCGCCGGTGCCGGCGAAGACGCGGACGCCGTCGAAGGCGTGATGCTGAAGCGACGCGATGCGCCGTATTTGCCGGGCCGGCCGAAGGGCCAGTGGTGGAAGTGGAAACGCGATCCGCACATCATCGATGCCGTGCTGATGTATGCGCAGCGCGGCCACGGCAAGCGCTCGTCCTATTATTCCGACTACACCTTCGGCGTCTGGACCGCGGGCGAGGGCGGCGACGAGCTGGTGCCGGTCGGCAAGGCCTATTTTGGCTTCACCGACGAGGAGCTCTTGCAGATCGACCGCTTCGTCCGCCGTAATACCACGGAAAAGTTCGGCCCCGTCCGCCACGTCGTGCATGAGGGCGACAAGGGCTTGGTTCTGGAGGTGGCGTTCGAGGGCCTGCAGCGGTCGCCGCGCCATAAATCCGGCGTCGCCATGCGCTTCCCCCGCATCAGCCGCCTGCGCTGGGACAAGCCGCCGCGCGAGGCCGATCGGCTGGAGACGCTGGAGAGGATGCTGAAGGCGGAGGCGGCGGAGATTGAGATGTGAGTGCGTTTTATGAGAGCGCTCGATTGTCGCCGAGGCGGAGATGCGCTCCCTCTCCCGCCTGCGGGAGAGGGTTGGGGAGAGGGCTGTCTCCGCGATGGGACAATCCCCTAGAGGAGAAAGCCCTCACCCGCGCCTTCGGCGCGACCTCTCCCGCAAGCGGGAGAGGTTGGCGCCCGCGGCCGGCAGCGCTCCCAAACCGAGGCTACCCGAATTAAACTCCCGTAACCCGATTGACGGTCCGTCACGGGTTCCCCATGTGCCTCGCCGTGCCCTATAATGGGTCGAATCCGCCTACAGGAGTTTGAGATGGTCCAAGACGTCAGAGATTTGCCGGCCGGCCGCAACGACGGGCTGAACCGCTTTCTCGGCGGCTCGCCGCTGGCGGTCGCGTTTCGCCTGGTCCTGCTCTCGATCCTGGTCGGCGTCGTGCTCGCCGCGATCGGCTTCGATCCCTGGAACATCCTCACCAGCATTCGCCTCTTGTTCCAGCGTCTCTGGGATCTCGGCTTCGACACCATCAACTGGCTGTGGCGCTACTTCCTGCTCGGCGCAGTCATCGTGATCCCGATCTGGCTGCTCTCGCGCGTGTTCGGCACGCCGCGCGGCCGGTGAGATTTTGAAGGTCCGCAGCCGATGCAATTGCGTTTTGTCGGCTGCGGCGATGCTTTCGGCTCCGGCGGCAGGCTCAATACCTGCTTCCATGTCTCGGGGCGCGAGGCCAACTTCCTGATCGACTGCGGTGCGTCGGCTCTGCCGGCGCTGAAGCGGCTCGAGATCGCGTGCGAGGACATCGATCTCATCCTGATCACGCATTTCCACGGTGATCATTTTGCCGGGCTGCCGTTTGTCCTGCTCGACGCGCAATTCTCGCGGCGGACGCGGCCGCTGACGATCGCGGGCCCGCAAGGCATCGAGACGCGGCTCGGCGAGGTGATGGATGTGTTGTTCGAGCATTCCTCAAAGACGAAGCAGCGCTTCGAGCTCTCCGTCGTCGAGCTCTCGCCCGAGCAAAACCGGACTTTCGGTGCCGTGACGGTGACGCCCTATCCGGTCGTGCACGGCGAATCCGGCGGCCCCTTCCTCGCCTACCGCGTCGAGGCCGAGGGCCGCACACTCGCCTATAGCGCCGATACCGAATGGACGGAGACGCTCATTCCGCTGGCGCATGGCGCGGATCTTTTCATTGCCGAGGCCTATATGTACGAGAAGGTGGTGAAGAACCATCTCAGCCTGAAGACCTTGGAACAGCATCTGCCCGACATCGGCGCCAAGCGGCTCGTCCTCACCCATATGAGCGACGACATGCTGTCGCGCCTCGACACGCTGCCCCATATGGCGGCCGAGGACGGCATGGTCGTCGTGTTCTGAACCATGCACGCGCCCGTCCATCCCAAAGTCAGCACACGTGAAGTGTTCGCCATCGCCGGGCCGGCGATGGTCGCGAACCTGACCACGCCACTGATCGGCATTGTCTCGACCACGGCGATCGGCCGCCTCGACGATGCCGCGCTGCTTGGCGGCGTCGCGATGGCCTCGGTGATCTTCGACTGCCTGTTCTGGCTGTTCGGCTTCCTGCGGATGAGCACGCTCGCCTTCACCGCGCAATCGCTGGGCGCGGGCGACACGCGCGAGCCGACCGCGATCCTGGCGCGCGGCTTCATCGTTGCCGGCCTGATCGGCGCCGCGCTGATCGTGCTGCAACTGCCGCTGGCCGCCGCGCTGTTCGACCTCATGGGCGGCAGCGAAGGTGTGACGCAGGCCGCGAAGACCTACTTCAAGGTCCGGATCTGGTCGTCGCCGTTCGCGCTCGCCAATTACGTCATCCTCGGCTGGCTGATCGGCCAGGCGCGCGCCAGTTCGGCCTTGATGCTTCAGGTCGTCATCAACCTCGTCAACATGGCGGCGACGATCCTGCTGGTGCTGGTCTACGACTCCGGCATCGCCGGTGCCGCGATCGCCGCGCTGTTGTCGGAAGCGGTCGGGTTCGCCCTCGGCGTGATCGTCTGCCGCCATTATGCCGATGGCGGCTTCGCCGTGCCGTACGCGACCCTGCTCGACCGCGACAAGCTGTTGCGGATGCTGGCGGTGAACACCGACATCCTGATCCGCACTGCGGCGCTGATCGCCGTATTCCTGTTCTTCACCGCCAAGGGCGCGCAGGCCGGCGACGTCACGCTGGCCGCCAACTCCGTGCTCAACAATTTCCTGCTGGTCAGCGCTTTCTTCCTTGACGGTCTCGCCAACGCAGCGCAGCAGCTCTGCGGCCGCGCCGTTGGCGCGCGCGATGCAAAGGGCTTTGCGGATTCGACCCGGCTGGTGCTGCTATGGGGGCTCGGCTTCGCGCTGGTGGTGTCGGGACTGTTCGCGCTGTTCGGGCCCGCCTTGATCGATTTCATGACGGCGAGTGACGACGTCCGCCGTGCCGCGCGCGAATTTCTGCCGTTCGTCGTGCTCGTGCCCATCCCCGGCGTGTTCGCCTTCGGCTTCGACGGCATCTATATCGGCGCGACCTGGGCGCGCGAGATGCGCAATCTGATGCTGGCTTCGCTGCTGATCTTCCTCGCCGCCTGGTGGGCGCTGCAATCGCTCGGCAATGCCGGGCTGTGGTCGGCGCTGATGGCCTCCTACCTCTCGCGCGGCGGCTTGCAGGCCGCACGCTATCCCGCGCAGTTCAGGGCGACGTTTTCGAAATCGTAGAAGAACCGTAGCCCGGACGATGACTGCGTTCGGGGCACGAGACTTTCCTACATCCCCGGCCAGTCTTCCGCTGTGAGCGTCGCCGCATCGGCGCCAACGATCTCGGACAGCGAATCCCGGCCGGTGCGGAGCAGCGTCGAGGTGAGGTCGCGCTTGATCTCGTCGACGAGGCCGAGGCCCTTGTAGATCAGCGACGAATAGAGCTGGATCAGGCTCGCGCCGGCACGGATCTTGGTCAGCGCGGCACCGCCCGAATCCACGCCGCCGACGCCGATCAGCGGGAACGCTCCTTCGACGCGCACATAGGTCTCCGCGACCATGCGCGTCGACAGGCGGAACAGCGGCCGGCCGGACAGGCCGCCTTGCTCCTTGGCGCGCATCCCCTCCCGCAGCGTGCTCGGCCGCGCGATCGTCGTGTTCGACACGATCATGCCGTCGACCCGGCGCGAGCGCGCCACCTGCACGACGTCGTCGAGCTGGGCGAGGCTCAGATCCGGCGCGATCTTGAGCAGCACCGGCGTGTCGCCGGCCTTCTGACGCACACGCTCGCGCGCGTCGATCACCCTGGCCAGGAGATCGTCGAGCAGGGCGCCTTCCTGCAAATTGCGCAGGCCCGGCGTGTTCGGCGAGGAGACGTTGACGGTGAAATAGCTCGCGACCGGCGCAAAGGTCTCGATCAGCTTGACGTAATCGGCGACGCGGTCCGGCGAATCCTTGTTGGCGCCGACATTGACGCCGACGATGCCGCCATGCTGCGCGCGCGCGGCGAGCCGGCGCAAGGCGACGTCCGCCCCGTCATTATTGAAACCCATGCGGTTGATGACGGCCTCATCGCGCTCCAAACGAAACAGCCGCGGCCGCGGATTGCCGCTCTGCGGCCTCGGCGTCACCGAGCCGATCTCGACGAAGCCGAAGCCGAGCCGCAGCAACGCGTCCGGCACCTCGGCGCTCTTGTCGAAGCCCGCGGCCATGCCGATCGGATTGGGAAAGTTGAGCCCGAAAGCGCGCATCGCAAGCTTGGGATCGTCAGCGCGCGGCTTGACCGGCGGCAGGAAGCGCAGGCCCTGGATCGCGAGGCGATGGGCGTCTTCCGGATCGAGCCAGCGCAGCACCGGCAGCGAAAAGGCGTCGAAAGCGCGGATCACGGCAGCAGCTCCGGAGTGTCGTGGCCGCCGTCCGAGCGGATGTTGAGGTTCATCACCGACAGCACCGCGCCGAGGTCGAGCTCGCCATAGAGATGTGGAAACAGCTCGTCATTGCGCGAGCGCTCCCAGCGCAATTCGCTGCCGAGCGCGTCGCCGTCGACCTCGACCAGGAACAGCGCGCGCTGTCCGACATAGTGCTTGCGCAAGGTCTCGGGAACCTGAGCAGCGGTCGAGAAATGGATGAAGCCGTCGCGCGCATCGTCCGCGCTGCCCCGGTAGACACCCTGCCGTTCCGCCTCACGCCAGGCCGAGGCCGGACAGATTTTGTAGATCTTGACCACCGCTTGCGCAGCCCTGTTTGCTCTTTGAGTCAGCTCTTTGAGTTTCTTGGGTTTTTTCGCCGCGTGCGGGCCCCCGAAACCCGGGCGCGACCGTAAAGGCCGCCCCTTCCGAACTCAAGGCTTAGAGCCTATTCCGCTCCGATGAAATCGGAACGGGTCTCTAAATTCCTGTTTTGGCGCGTTTTCTTGCGGCGTTTTCCTGGGGCCAGCCGGTATCCATTTCGCTTGAGGGCGGCTGCCCCGCTGCCTCTTGCGCGAAAAACGGAAAACCGGTTGATTTGAGGATAGTTTTCCTGAGTTGCGACGGGCTGGACCTTGCATGGTCAGGCAGGCCAAAGCGCAGAGGATACTGACGCACGACCAGATCTGGGTCGCCCTGGATCGGTTGGCGGCGCGCGCCGGTCTGTCGCCGTCCGGTCTTGCCAAGCGCGCCGGGCTCGATCCCACCACCTTCAACAGGTCCAAGCGCGTCACCTCCGACGGCCGCGAGCGCTGGCCCTCGACCGAATCGATCGCAAAGGCGCTGGCCGCGGCCGAGTCCTCGATCGAGAGCTTTGCGCGGCTGATCGACGATGACGCCGGCGACGGCCGCTCGGTACCGCTGCTCGGCTTCGCGCTGGCCGGCGCGAGCGGCGCTTTCGATGAGGCCGGCTTTCCATCCGGCAAGGGCTGGACCGAAATCGCGCTTCCCACCGAGGACAGCCACACCTTTGCGCTGGAGATTTCCGGCGATGCGCTGCTACCCGCCTATCGCGACGGCGACCTCATCCTGGTCTCACCCGGCGCACCGATCCGCAAAGGCGATCGCGTGGTGGTGAAGACCAGGGCGGGCGAGGTGATGGTCGCGACGCTGGGGCGCCGCACCGCGAAGGCGCTGGAGCTTCAATCGCTCGATGCGTCGCAGGCCGGGCGCACCATGGCGGCGAGCGATGTGGCGTGGATGGCGCGCATCATGTGGGCGAGCCAGTGAAGGCGAGGGGACTGCTCACGTGCAACGTACTCAACGGATCCACGGAAGCTCTCACAGCACCTCGAAGACCTTGTAGGCGACGGCGCCCTCGACGAGATAACCCTTGCCGACACAGACGATGTCATTGACCCAGGCGTAGGTCTGCGAGCCGGTCTCGAACAGCGGATTGGTACGGAAGTAATATCCGGCGGGATCGACCTTGGTGCGTCGCGCGGGATCCGCCATCTCAGCGCGCAAAGCCTGCGGCGTCACCCAGCGGCCGCCATAGGTCATGTAGATCAGCTCGCCATCATGCGTCCGCAGCGACAGGCGGACATCGAGCGTCATGGTGCCATCGGCGCGGAACAAGGCCCAGTCGCCGCCGCCCCGCAGCACCTCGCCGCGCAGGCGCGGGCCTTCGAACGAGCCCTTGGCCGCCCCGAACAGCACGCGCTGCCCGACCGGCCCGGCGCCGAAATTAAGGCGCGGATCGAGGTCGACAACGATGTCGAAGAGAAGTCTGGTCGCGAGGTCACCGACGGGCTTGATGCGGGGATCGGCCATGATCTGACGCTCCTGTTGCGTGGATGGAGTTACGCCGCCTGCGTCGCTTCGCCGAACAGCTTGCGCCTGACCGCGTCGGTCGAGACGCCGGATTGGGCGCAGAGCTCGGAGAGATCGAAGACGAAGCGCTCATACGCGATCTTGTCGTCGCGAAAGGCGAAGGCGATGAACACCGGCAGCTCGGCGCGACGGCCGTTCGGCACGGCCCCGAAGCGATCCCCCGTCATCGTCATCCGCGCGGTGCCCCAGCAGACCAGCGTGCCGGCGGAATTGGCGTGGCCGTCGAGGGTGACGTGATAGTCCGGGAAGGACTTGAAAAAGCTTGTCAGGATGCGCTTGTTTTCGGCAAGACCCTGCGCCCTCGTGCCGAAGGCCGGCGTCTCCAGCACCATGTCGGGATGCAGAACCTCCAGCGCCGCAGCGACATCCTGCCGGCTCTTCGCGATCGCCAGCCCTTCCGCCAGCTCGAACATGCGTTTTGCCGTCCATGGCTACCTCGACAATTTTTACATTCTGTTCGTCTAATACATACATCATGTATATTATATGCGGTTTGATACCGACGCGTCAAGCGTTAGGTTGCGCGCGATGCGGGCGAAGGATCCTCCGAGAAGTCGTCGGGAAGAGTACAGCGAGGCCACCAGGCAGGCGCTGCTCGATGCCGGCCGCGAAGCGTTTGCAGCCCACGGATTTCAGGCCGCCGGCATGGAGGCGATCTCGCGGGCGGCGCGGGTCACGCGCGGCGCGTTCTACCATCACTTCGAGGACAAGAAGGCGCTGTTCGACGCCGTCGTCGTCGCCATGCAGCGCGAGGCGGCCGGCAGAATCGAGATCGCGGCGCGCAATGAGCGCAAGATCTGGGATCGACTCAGCGCCGGCATCGACGCCTATCTCGACGCCTGCGAAGAGCCGGACTACGCGCGCATCGTCATCCAGGAAGCGCAGGCCGTGCTCGGCGAGCCGCGCTATCGCGAGATCGAGGAGACCTACCCGACCGCGCTCCTGATCGCGACGCTGCGGGCGCTGAAGCGCGATGGCGAGTTGCACGTGGACGATGTCGATCTGCTCAGCCGGATGATCGACGCCATGATCTGCAAGATCGGACTGCTGCTGCCCCACGCCGAGGATTCCAGGAAGCTGCGCAGAAACGGGCAGAAGATCGTCGCGGCCATGCTGGAGACCTTTCGCCAGAAGGTCTGAATCGCTTCCGGCTCGCGTCACTCTTGCATCGCCATTGCGACTCACCGCCGCTCTCGCATAGGTTGCGGCCGATATTGCCAGTCAAATTCATCTCTAGGGGAATACGATGAATCGCCGTCGCGCATTGAAGGCTCTCGCGGGTCTTGCGCTTTGTCCGCTCTGCAAGCCGGCCTTCGCAGCCGAAGGCGCGCATTGGAGCTATGAGGGCGTCGGCGGTCCGGCCAAATGGGGCGATCTCGATGCGGCCAACAAGGCCTGCGCGGTCGGCCTGCAGCAGTCGCCGATCGACATCGAGGGGACGATCAAGTCGCAATTGCCGGTTCTGAAGCTGAACTGGGGCAAGAGCGCCGACACGATCGTCAACAACGGACACACGATCCAGCTCAACTTCGCCGAGGGCAGCACGTTGATGCTCGGCGACGTCAAGTACAAGCTGCTTCAGGTGCACTTCCACCGGCCGAGCGAGCACATGATCGGCGGCAAGAATTTTCCGATGGAGGCGCATTTCGTCCATCGCAACGAAGCCGGCGGCCTCGCCGTGGTCGGCGTGCTGATGGCCGAGGGCAGGCCGAACCCGGCGTTCGGCAAGATCGTCAAGACCATGCCGGCGGCGGAAGGCCCGGCGGTGAAGGCGGATGCGAGCATCGATCCGCACGCCATGCTGCCGCAAAAGCTGAGCTACTTCCGCTATCCCGGCTCGCTGACGACTCCGCCCTGTTCGGAAGTGGTCGAATGGCTGCTGTTGACCACGCCGATTCAGGTGTCCGCCGCTGACGTCGCCGCGTTCGCAAAACTCTATCCGATGAACGCGCGCCCAGTGCAGAAGGACAACCGGCGCTACGTGCTGAAATCGATTTGAGCTGAAGCAAACGGTCCGTAGCCCGGATGGAGCGCAGCGTGATCCGGGACCAGGCGTGCAATTTGCGAGAACCCCGGATTGCGCTTCGCTCCATCCGGGCTACCTCTTGCCTCACGCGCTCCGCGCCAGCGCGCCGTCGATCATGTTGACCGCGTTCTGCACCCCGTACACCGCGACGAAGGAGCCGAAGCGCGGGCCCTTCTCCTGGCCGAGCAGGACCTGATAGAGCATGTTGAACCAGTCCAGCGTGACGCCGGGACGGCCGTCCTTGCCCTTCTTGACCTGATCGAGGAACGGCTCGCGGCGGCCGATCTCGTAGACGACGTTCTGGATGTCCTCGGCCGATGCGTCCTGCGCAAGCTGTGACAGCGCATCGCGCAGGTCCTGCAGCGCGCTGCGCTCGGTGTCCGAGGGCACGCGGAACTGCTTCGTCGGCGCGACGAAGTCGCGGTAGTAATTGATGGCGTAGCCGACCATCGCATCGAGCTTGGGATGCGTCTGCGGCGAGACGCCCGGACGATAACGGCCGATGAAACCCCACAGCGTCTCGGCATTCTCCGCGTTCGACGACGACACCAGCGTCAGCAGGAGCTGGAAGGTGACGGGCATGTCGCCCTGCGGCGGCTTGCCGTTGTGGATGTGCCAAACCGGATTGCCGAGCTGCTGCTTGCCATCCTGCCTGGCGAAGCCGTCGATGAACTGCTGATAATCGTCGACGTTGCGCGGGATGACGTCGAAATACAGCCGCTTGGCCGCCTTGGGCTCGCGATACATGAACAGCGACAGCGATTCCGGCGAGGCGTAGCGCAGCCACTCGTCGATGGTGAGGCCGTTGCCCTTCGACTTCGAGATCTTCTGGCCCTGCTCGTCGAGGAAGAGCTCGTAGTTGAAACCTTCGGGCGGCGTGCCGCCGAGCGCCCTGGCGATCGCGCCCGAGAGCTTCACCGAATCGATCAAATCCTTGCCGGCCATCTCGTAGTCGACGCCGAGCGCGACCCAGCGCATCGCCCAGTCGGCCTTCCACTGACACTTGACGTTGCCGCCGGTGACGGGCGTCTCCACTTCCTGGTTCGTGTCGGGGTCGACATAGGTCACGGTGCCGGCGGCGACATCGCGGCGGATCATCGGCACTTGCAGCACGACACCATTGGTCTTGCTGATCGGCAGGAACGGCGAATAGGTCGCGCGGCGATCGGGTCCCAGCGTCGGCAGAATGATCGCCATCACCTTGTCGTAGGCAGCCAACATCTTGAGCAGCGTCGCGTCGAAGCGGCCGGACGTATAATAGTCGGTCGAGCTCGCGAACTCATAGTCGAAGCCGAAATGATCCAGAAACGCGCGCAGGCGCGCGTTGTTGTGCGCACCGAACGAGGGGTACTCGTTGGAGAACGGATCCGGCACCCGCGTCAGCGGCTTGCCGAGATGCGCGGCCAGCATCTCCTTGTTGGGGACGTTGTCCGGCACTTTGCGAAACCCGTCCATGTCGTCGGAGAATGCGAGGAGGCGCGTCTTGACCTTGTCCTCGGTCAGCACGCGGAAGGCATGCCGCACCATCGAAGTGCGCGCGACCTCGCCGAACGTGCCGATATGCGGCAGGCCGGATGGTCCGTAGCCGGTCTCGAACAGCACCTCGTTCTTCGGGCTTTTCTTCAGCCGCGCGACGATGGCCTTCGCCTGTTCGAACGGCCAGGCGTTGGATTGTTCGGCGAGCGCGCGCAAATCGCTCGGGCTCATGTTGGGATCGATAACGGACATCAAGGGGGCCTCCGGGCCGCGGAAAATAGCGATTTCCGGGCAGAATGCAAAAGTTGCGGAGCAACTATCGCGGGGATCGTAGGGTGGGCAAAGCGAAGCGTGCCCACCACCTCAAAGACGTGGGACACGGCGCTGACGCGCCTTTGCCCACCCAACGGCAGTTTGCTCGTCGCGAGCGCAGGGCTAAAACGGGCTCACCGAGAAATACCGCAGCCACAGATCGGTGTAGCGGCCTTTTTCCCAGACGCGGAACAGGGCCCAGTTCAGGGCCTGGCGCAGCACGTCGTTGCCCTTGCGCACGGCGATGCCGATGCCTTCGCCGAAGAAACGGCTCTCGACGAAGGGGCCGCCGGAGAAGGCGCAGCAATCGCCGGAATCGGTGCCGTTGATCCAGAACGCCAGCGAGATGGCGTCGCCGAAGATGAAATCGACCTCACCCTTGCGAAGGGCGGCGCGCATTGCGTCGTCGTTGGGATACGGGTGCAGCTCGGCGTCGGTGAACATCGCCTTGAGATAGGCCTCGTGCGCGGAGCCGGCGATGACGCCGACTTTCTTGCCCTCGAGATATTCCGGGCGGATCTCCGGCATCACCGCGTCCTTGCGCGAGGCGAAGCGCGCCGGCACGCGGTAATAGGGGTCGGTGAAGTCGACGCGGGCGCGCAGCTGCGGGCTGACCGCCATCGAGGCGATGATGGCATCGCCGCGGTTGGAGGAGAGCGCGTCGACCAGCGTCTCGAAGCGGCGCATCTGCACGGTGCAGGTGACCTTGATCTCCTCGCACAGCGCGCGGGCCAGATCGACGTTGAAGCCGGCCGGGTTGCCGTCG
This sequence comes from Bradyrhizobium sp. SBR1B, assembly GCF_014198205.1. Lineage (NCBI taxonomy): Bacteria > Pseudomonadati > Pseudomonadota > Alphaproteobacteria > Hyphomicrobiales > Nitrobacteraceae > Bradyrhizobium > Bradyrhizobium sp. SBR1B. The sequence goes on along the minus strand of NZ_JACIHC010000005.1, from coordinate 216,890 downwards.
GCGCCGGTGAAATTGAACGGCGGATAGTCGGTCTCGGTCAGGAAGCGGATCACGGTCAGGCGCGACAGGTCCGGCCGCTCCGGTCGCCGCCGCGGGTCCCAGAACCCGGGCACGGCCTGCGGGGCGGCCTGGGGCGCGACCTGCGGCGTGGCCTGAGGCGCCGCCGGGGGCCGCTTGGCGGGCGCCTGGGCCTGGGCGTCGGGCAAGCCCATGAGCAGGCAGGCGCCGACGGCCAGCCCCGCCAGCAAGCTACGGGCAGATTTGGGCGATTTCGCCTGTTGCGATGGAGCCATCGGCCGGAAATGAACGAATTTCATTGGGATCGGAGGGCGTTATAGACCATCCCGACGGGAACGCGAGCATGGAATGCAGCCAAGTCGAGGTGCGCTCCCTCTCCCGCTTGCGGGGGAGGGCCGGGGTGGGGGTATCTCCGCGGGCGAGCCCCAATGTGGAGAGAGCCCCACCCGGCGCGCTGTGCGCGCCGACCTCCCCCGCAAGCGGGAGAGGTTGCACCGAGAATGCCGCTCGATCCTGCGCTCTTCTCAGAGATACTTCTTCAAATCCGCCGCCGCCTCGTCCGGCGTCCGCTTCAAATTGAACGGCGAGACGAACCGGCCGTCGCGGTCCATCAGATAGATCAGCGCGGTGTGGTCCATGGTGTAGTCGCCGTCCTTGGTCGGGACCTTCTTGGCGTAGACCCGGTAGGAGGTGATGACCTTGGCGGTCTCGGCGGGATCGCCGGACAGGCCCTCGAGGTGCGGATCAAAGCTCGACAGATATTCCTTCATGGTCGCCGGGGTATCGCGCTCGGGATCGACCGAGATGAAGACGGCATTGACCTTGTCGGCATCCTTGCCCATCGCGCGCAGCACTTCCGAGATCTCGAACAGCGAGGTCGGGCAGACATCTGGGCAATGGGTGTAGCCGAAGAAGATCAGGGTCGGCTTGCCCTTCAGGCTCTTGTCGGTGACGGCCTTGCCGTTCTGGTCGGTCAGCTGGAACGGGCCGCCGATCGCGGCCGGCTGCGCCACCTTGCTGACCCCGCCCATGGCCCAGAACATGATCAGGAGGCCGACAACGAGGCTTGCGGCGAAGGCGGTCGCAATCACCAGCGGACGGGCGGCGGAACTCATGAGCGAAAAACTTCCTGTGGCGGATCAGAAGCAGGCGGCGAAACCGGTCCTGATCATTTCGAAGAACATCTGCGTGCCGTAGTGGAACCACAGCGCCAGCGCGCCGAGCACGAGCAATCCGCCGAGCCCCGCGCCCGCCAACAGCAGCACGAACGGCGTGCGGCCGGCAGTGGGCGAATCGTCCTGTAGCGGATGCGAGGGGTGCAGCGGTTGAGCCATGACAACGATCGGGGCGAAGGTCGGGGTTCCCTGCCTTTCAAATAGGCGCTGGGGCGTGGCCCGGCAAGCGCGGCGGCCGGGAGGGGGATCACGGGGTGCGGAAGTACGTCCCATTCTCGTCATGCCCGGGCTTGTCCCGCCTGCGCGTCCGAAGCCGCTTCGGCGCGGCGAAGGGCCGGGCATCCATGCGCTTTTCACCGAGCCCAAAAACGTCGATGGCCGGGACAAGCCCGGCCATGACGAAAGAGCAGCGCTGGAAGGGACGAATGTGCGCCTACCGCGACGACGGCTTGTTGGCCGAGGCTTGCGCGTCCAGGTAGCAGGGCTTGTACATGGCCTGGAGCTGCTTGCCCTTCAGGAACAGCATGTGCGGGGTGAGGCCGCCGCGCTGACTGATCCAGCGTTTCACCTGCGACGGATACATCGCGTAGAGCATCTGGGTGGCTTCGGCGTTGGTGACGGCGCGGCCGTTGGTGCCGAAATCCCACGCGGCGTGGAAGCCGAGCGTCGCGTGCGAGGTCACGCAGATGCGGTCGTGCGGGATGGCGCCGAGGACAATGGTGCAGGCCGAGGCGCAGAGGCCGTCGATGATGACGGTGTCACCTGACTGCCGCAGGTCCTGGTATTTGTCGACATAGGTTCCGATCCGGCCACCGCGGTCATCCGCGATCCGAACCACCGCGTGAGAAGCCCCCATGCAAGCGATCAGGAGAATCGCCGCAAGCAACCCCGTCAGAAACTTCATTGTCCCCCGCCCCAGTCGAATTCGAATCTGCGTGTTCGGTGGTGATGCGCGACTAGCGTCTGTCGTAACCGCGGTTTTGTCTAGGCAGGCCGGCTCGCTCAAAACAAATTCAAATCCAGTGTTGCGTCCGCGCTGCACCCGATGGGTCTCTATCCCAAAGTGGAACAAGTTAATGATGTCTTATGCGCCACACCCTTGATCTCAGTTACAACCGCTGGCTTCAATCCGGGCGACTACAGGGAGGAACCTGTGGCGGGGGAATCATGGAGGGGGAAACACATGGCTGAAGAGACTGACGTCATCGTTGTCGGCGCGGGCCTATCGGGACTGGTTGCCGCAACCGAGATCGCGGATGCGGGCAAGCGCGTGATCGTGGTCGACCAGGAAGGCGAGCAGTCGATCGGCGGCCAGGCGTTCTGGTCGTTCGGCGGATTGTTCCTGGTCGATTCGCCGGAGCAGCGCCGGCTCGGCATCAAGGATTCCTTCGACCTGGCCATGCAGGACTGGATCGGGGCCGCCGGCTTCGACCGCGACGAGGACTTCTGGCCGCGGCAATGGGCCGAGGCCTATGTGGCATTCGCGGCCGGCGAGAAGCGCGCCTGGCTGCGGGCGATGGGCCATCGCATCTTCCCGGTGGTCGGCTGGGCCGAACGCGGCGGCTATGACGCGATGGGCCACGGCAATTCGGTGCCGCGCTTTCACGTCACCTGGGGCACCGGGCCCGGGCTCGTAGAGCCGTTCGAGCGCCGTGCGCGCGAGGCGATGAAAAGCGGCCGGCTGAGCTTCAGGTTCCGCCACCGCGTCGATGCGCTCTCGATCACCAACGGCACGGTGGATGGCGTCAGCGGCGCTGTCCTCGCCCCCGACACGATCGAGCGCGGCAAGAGCTCCTCGCGCAACGTCGTCGGCGAGTTTGCGCTGAAGGCGCAGGCCGTGATCGTGGCGTCCGGCGGCATCGGCGGCAATCACGAGCTGGTGCGGCAGAACTGGCCGAAGCGGCTCGGTGATCCCCCGAAGTTCATGATCTCCGGCGTGCCCGAACATGTCGACGGCCGCATGATCGGTATCACCGAGAAATCAGGCGCGCGGCTGATCAATCGCGACCGCATGTGGCATTATGTCGAGGGTATCCAGAACTGGAATCCCATCTGGCCGCGCCACGGCATCCGCATCCTGCCTGGCCCGTCCTCAATGTGGTTCGACGCCACAGGCACGCGGCTGCCGGCGCCGCTGTTCCCGGGCTCCGACACGCTCGGCCAGCTCAAATACATCATGTCGACCGGCTATGATTATTCCTGGTTCATCCTGACCCAGAGCATCATCAAGAAGGAGTTTGCGCTGTCGGGCTCGGAGCAGAATCCCGACATCACCGGCAAGAGCTGGCGCATGACCTTGCGCCGCGCTACCAACAAGGGCGCCCCCGCGCCGGTCGAAGCATTCAAAAGCCATGGTGTCGACTTCATCGTGCGCGACAAGATCGAGGACCTTGTTGCGGAGATGAACAAGCTTGCCGGCAGCGACCTTCTCAAGCTCGAGCACATCAGGATGCAGATCGAGGCGCGCGACCGCGAGATCGCCAACGCTTACGTCAAGGACGCGCAGGTGATGAACATCCACAATGCGCGCCGCTATATCGGCGACAGGCTGATCCGCACCGCCTCCCCGCACAGGATCCTGGATCCCGCGCAAGGGCCGCTGATCGCGGTCAAGCTCAACATCCTCACCCGCAAGACGCTGGGCGGCTTCGAGACCGATCTCGACTCGCGTGTGTTCGGCGGCGAGGGCGCCGTCATTCCCGGCCTCTATGCGGTCGGCGAGGCCGCCGGCTTCGGCGGCGGCGGCGTGCATGGTTATCGCTCGCTGGAAGGCACCTTCCTCGGCGGCTGCCTGTTCTCGGGCCGCAATGCCGGCCGGGCCGCGGCGAAAGCGGTGGGGTAGGTCATGCGGCGGTGGATGCTGCGCATCGGCGCGCTGGTCGCGGCATTGGCCGCCGCGTCAGTCGCATCCGCCGAGACGGTCGACGTCAACGGCGTGAAGCGGTCCTACACCGCGCAGCTTCCCGCGAAGAAGCCGGCACCGCTCGTGATCGTGCTGCACGGCAAGACCCAGCGCGGCGCCGACATGGTCACACGGACGGCCTGGCCGCAGGTCGCAAAGCGCGAGGGCCTGGCCGTGATTTTTCCGGACGGGCTCAACAATGCCTGGGCGGACGCGCGAACCAAGGCGGGGCCTGCGCTGCGCGGACCGCCCGCGGGCACCGACGACGTCGCCTTCCTCGCAAAGCTCGTCGAGAAGCTGGTGGCCGACGGCACGGCCGATGCAAAGCGCGTCTTCGTCGCGGGCGTCTCCAATGGCGGCGCCATGGCGATGACCATGGTCTGCGCCCGCGCCGATCTGTTTGCGGCCGGCGCGAGCGTGATCATGAATCTCACCGACGAGGCCGCCGTCACCTGCCATCCGTCAAGGCCTCTGCCGATGCTGCTCATGAACGGAACGGCCGACCAGCTGGTCCCGTATGAGGGCGGTCGCGGATCGAGCTATTTTGCCGCGGACGGGTTCTGGTCGACCGAGGAGACGCTGGCGTTCTGGCGCAAGCTCAATGGTTGTGAGACCGACGATGCCAGCGTGACCGACTTGCCCGACAAGGCGCCTGCAGACCAATCGACAGTGACCCGGATCTCATCGCGCTGCCCGAGGGGACACGACGTCGTGCTCTATCGCATCAACCATGGCGGCCACCGCATGCCTGGATTTTCTCCGGATGCCCGCTTCCCGAGGGTCGCAGCCGGCCTGCTCGGGCCGCAGAACGGCGACATCGATGGCGCCGAGACGATCTGGGCTTTTTTCAGTCAGTTTCCATGAGGCGCACATGCTCGGCGTTGACGGCATGCGTGCCCGGCAACGCATGCGCCGCAGGCAACGCATGCGTGCCCGGGGTGGCACGGCGCGAGGTGCTGGGCTAGACAGGGCCGCCATTCCAGTGAGGAGATCCGTAAATGAGCATTCAGCGTTTCGAAACCGGCCCGCGCATGAGCCAGGTCGTCGTGCATGGCAACACCGTCTATCTCGCCGGCGTCGTCGCCAACAAGGCCGCCGGCGAAAGCGTGACGAAGCAGACCCAGGACATCCTGGCGACCATCGACGGCCATCTCGCCAAGGCCGGCACCGACAAGTCGAAGCTGCTCTCGGCCACGATCTACATCACCGACATGAAGACGTTCGGCGAGATGAACGCAGTGTGGGACGCCTGGGTCTCGGCCGGCAATACCCCCGCCCGCGCCACCGTCGAAGCCAAGCTGGCGGCGCCGCAATACACCGTCGAGATCATGGTCACGGCCGCGAAGTAATCTTCACGATCAATTCGCATGCGAATGGAGCGCGATGACAACATCATCGCGCTCCATTTTTTTCGCGCGACTCAGTTCTTTTTGCGCATGATTTGGCCGGAAAACCGCTCTACACTTTTCCGGATCATGCGCATGACCTACGAGGTAATCGATCGGCGCGCGCGATCCTTCGATAGTCAGGGACAGCCAACCACGGCGTCATTGAAGGAGAGCACCATGACCGACCCCATCACCATCGCCCGCCGCTACATCGAGCTCTGGAACGAGCGCGCCGCCGGCCGGCGCCGCGAGCTGCTCAGCGAAAACTGGACGAGCGATGCGAGCTATGTCGATCCCCTGATGAAGGGCGACGGCCGCGACGGCATCGAGGCGCTGATCGCAGGCGTGCAGCAGCGCTTTCCCGATTTCAGGTTCAAGCTGATCGGCGAGCCCAACGGCTACGGCGATCACATCCGCTTTTCATGGGGACTTGGTCCCGATGGCACCGACAGCCCGATCAAGGGCACGGATTTCGTCGTGCTGAAGGACGGCCGCATCAGAAGCGTGACCGGATTTCTGGATCAGGTGCCGGCCGGGGCGTGAGACCGCTGGCCCTCCTCGCGCAGGCGGGGAGGGCGGCACCCCTCGACGAAGCGATCTTCACGGCTTACCTGTCATGCCGTGCCGCCCCGTATCCTCCAAACATCGGCCGAGCCGGCCACGCTGCTGCCGAGCCGCTTCCAGCAATGGTTCGCAGCCCGCGGCTGGTCGCCGCGCGCGCATCAATTGGCGCTGCTGGAGAAGGCGCGCGAGGACGCTAGCGCGCTGCTGATCGCACCGACCGGCGCCGGCAAGACGCTGGCGGGATTCCTGCCGACGCTGGTGGAGCTTTCGACCGAGGCGGCCGAACGGAAGGCGGGTGAGAAACAGAGCCTCGTCTCCACCGGCCGCAGCGTGCAGCGCACCGGCGGCCTGCATACGCTCTATATCTCACCGCTGAAGGCGCTTGCCGTCGACATCGCGCGCAATCTGGAGCGGCCGATCGCGGAGATGGCGCTGCCGATCAAGGTCGAGACCCGCACCGGCGACACGCCGGTGTCGCGGCGGCAGCGGCAGCGGCGCTATCCGCCTGATGTGTTGCTGACGACGCCCGAGCAGCTTGCCTTGCTGCTGTCCTCGGATGACGCGCCGTTCCTGTTCTCCTCGCTGAAGCGCATTGTGCTCGACGAGCTGCATGCGCTGGTGACGTCCAAGCGCGGCGATCTGCTCTCGCTCGGGCTGGCGCGGCTGTGGCGGCTGGCCCCGCAGATGCGCGCGATCGGCCTGTCGGCGACGGTCGCCGAGCCGGATCAGCTCGCGCGCTTCCTGGTGCCGCAGCCCGACGGCGAGGAGCGAGCAGCCGACATCGTTATCGCCGGCGGCGCGGCGCCACCGCTGGTCGAGATGCTGGATACGCGCGAGCGCCTGCCCTGGGCCGGCCACAGCGCGCGCCACGCGCTCCCTGAGATCTACGAGCTGATCAAGGCGAACAAGACCACGCTGGTCTTCGTCAACACCCGCAGCCAGGCCGAGATGCTGTTCCAGAATCTCTGGAGCATGAACGACGACGGCCTCGCGATTGCGCTGCATCACGGCTCGCTCGACGTCGCCCAGCGCCGCAAGGTCGAGGACGCGATGTCGGCGGGGCGCCTGCGCGGCGTGGTCTGCACCTCCTCGCTCGACCTCGGCGTCGACTGGGGGGATGTCGATCTCGTCGTCAATATCGGCGCGCCAAAGGGCTCCTCGCGCCTGATGCAGCGGATCGGCCGCGCCAATCACCGTCTCGACGAAGCTTCGCGCGCGGTGCTGGTGCCGGCCAATCGTTTCGAAGTGCTGGAGTGCCGCGTCGCTATCGATGCCATTGCCGAGAACGCGCAGGACACGCCGCCCCTGCGCACCGGTGCGCTCGACGTGCTGGCCCAGCACGTGCTCGGCTGTGCCTGCGGCGAGCCGTTCCTCTCCGATGAACTCTATGCCGAAGTGCGCACCGCAGCGCCATACGCCGACTTGTCGCGGCCGGATTTCGACGACGTCGTCGATTTCGTCGCCTCCGGCGGCTACGCGCTGAAGACCTATGAACGCTTTGCCCGCATCAAGCAGGACAAGGAGGGGCGCTGGCGCGTCGCCAATCCCAAGGTGCGGCAGAGCTACCGGATGAATGTCGGCACCATCGTCGAGGATGACATGCTGAAGGTGCGCCTGGTGCGCTCGCGCGGCGGCGGAGCGGGCTCGACCGGCGTCATCGCGCGCGGGGGGCGGTTGCTCGGCGAGATCGAGGAGGCCTTCATCGAGGGCTTGAGCCCCGGCGACACCTTCGTGTTCTCAGGCGAGGTGGTGCGCTATGAAACGCTGGTCGAGGACCAGGTCTATGTCTCCCGCGCCAACGACAAGGACCCGAAAGTGCCGTCCTATATGGGCGGCAAGTTTCCGCTCTCGACCTATCTCGCCGAGCGCGTGCGCCGGCTGCTCGATGACGGCCGCGCCTGGGGCGGCTTGCCGGAGCAGGTGCGCGACTGGCTGTCGCTGCAAAAGGACGTCTCGCGCGTGCCGGCGGTGCGCGAGCTGCTGGTCGAGAGTTTTCCGCGCGCCAACAAGCACTACATCGTTTGCTATCCGTTCGAGGGCCGTCTCGCGCATCAGACCCTCGGCATGCTGCTGACGCGCCGGCTGGAGCGCGCCCGCGCCCGGCCGCTCGGCTTCGTCGCCAACGAATATGCGGTCGCGATCTGGGCGCTCGGTGATCTCTCCTTCATGATCCGTGATGGCCGGATCGATCTCAACGCGCTGTTCGATCCTGATATGCTCGGCGACGATCTCGAGGCCTGGCTTGCCGAGTCCGCCCTGATGAAGCGCACGTTCCGCAACTGCGCGATCATCTCCGGGCTGATCGCGCGCCGGCATACCGGCGAGGAGAAGAGCCGCCGCCAGGTGCTGTTCTCGACCGATCTGGTCTACGATGTCTTGCGAAAACACCAGGCCGATCACGTGCTGCTGCGCGCCGCCCGCGCCGATGCCGCCACCGGCCTGCTCGATCTGCGCCGCCTCAGCGACATGCTGATGCGCATCCACGGTCGCATCACCCACCGGGAACTCGACCGCGTCTCTCCGCTCGCCGTGCCCGTGATGCTGGAAATCGGCCGCGAGTCAGTTTATGGCGAAGCTGCAGACGAGCTCTTGGCCGAAGCCGCCGATGAGCTCGTCAAAGAGGCGATGGATAGAAGCGGGTAAGACGTGACGATTGGCGCGCAGGTTTCAGGAGATGTCGACGACATGCGCGTGTCCACAGTCACCATCAGCGATGTAACCTTCGCCGCCGATCTCTCCGGCGCGCTGTTCTGGGACGAGCAGCGTCTGCTCGTGGTCTCCGACCTGCATCTGGAAAAAGGCTCCAGCTTCGCCACCCGCGGCGTGCTGCTGCCGCCTTACGATACGCTCGCGACCCTGAGCCGTCTCGCTGCTGTCATCTCCCGCCATGATCCGCGCACCGTCATCGCACTCGGCGACAGCTTTCACGACCGCACGGCGCATGAGCGGTTGTCGGCCGACGATCGCGATGCCGTCGCCGCGCTCCAGACCGGCCGCGACTGGATCTGGATTTCCGGCAATCACGATCCCATGCTGCCGCGCGATCTCGGCGGCACCGTCGCGGACGAGGTCGCGATCGGCCCGATCACCTTCCGTCACGAGCCGACCGGTGCGTGCGGCGAGATCGCCGGCCATCTCCATCCCAAGGCGCGCGTCTCCGCGCGCGGCCGCTCGTTGGAGCGCCGCTGCTTCGCCTCCGATGGGATGCGTGCGGTGATGCCGGCGTTCGGCGCCTATGCCGGCGGCCTCAGCATCCGCGACGTTGCCTTCGCAAAGATCTTTCCGGCCAATGGTTTTGTCGCCCATTTGCTGGGCGACCGCCGCGTCCACGCCATCGCGGCCTCACGCTGCTTCTGACGCCAAAAATTGGGACAGCACTACGTTCAGTAGTTTTCCGGAATCGCCCAAGCCCGTTGCCGGTTCTAACGTTACGCTTGCCGGGGCTGGAATTTCTCATCCCGAACAAGAATTGTAACCGGCGAGGGGCCGCTGCGAAGCGGCCCCTTTCGATTCTGGCAGCCCGTAGCCGGCTTCGGGGCTGTCTCCCGCTCCGCCATAGAACGAATTAAGAACACTTTAGCAAGTCTTTGATATATCATTGTGATTCGGCGCGTCGCCGACACAATATCTAGCGTCTGTCAGACTTTGCGAGGACTACATGTCCACCATCGCCTTCGATCAATTTGCCCTCACCCGGATCGCCGATTTCGCGCGCTCGCTGTCGCGCCTGCATCAGGCGGCACGACGCCAGAGGGTCGACGACGACCAGTTCGACCGCGAGTTCAACGCGGTGTGCCAGTCGATCTGGGGCTACACCATCGACGACGTCAGCGACGATCTGTTCTCGGCCGAGGATCATCTGTTTCTGGACACGCTGGATGAAGCGCAGGCGCGCATCTTCGCGGCCGAGCAGGGCTACGACCTCGTCGGCGATCAGGGCATGCTGACGGATTGGTGGGGCTTCTGCTGGATGATCCTGGCCGAGAAGCGCGGCCTCTTGACGCCGGAAAACCGCGCCGCCGCGCGCGCGGCGATCGAGGAGAAATATCTGGCGGCGCCGAACGTGATCGGGGTGATCATCGGACGATAGTCTCGTGCCCCGGACGCAGCGCAGCGCTCTCCCGGCGATGCGAAGCATCGTCCGGTTCAGCGGTGCGCTGCAGAGCCGGGCCCATGCTCGCGGCATTCTGGGTCCCGGCTCTGCGCAGCAACGTCATTGAGCGTTGCAGCGCGTCCGGGACACGAAAGCGACTTTAATCCAGCCCCGCCCGCTTCGCCGGCTTCTGCGCCGCCGTCTTCGGCACCGTCACATCGGGCAGTGTCTCCCGCACGATCTCCGCAGTCGGCGCATCTGCCGACACCGTCTCTGCCCGCACCGGGGCCACCTTCATCTCGCCGAGGCGGGCGCGGACTTGCGCGGTGAGGCCGGGATAGGAGGCGACCGGGGTGAAGTCCGCAGCCTGGTCGTTGCCGACGCGGATGCCGGTATAGGCGACGAGGCCGTCGGTGGTGGCGATCACGTCGCCGGCCTTCAGGGAGGAGTCCAGCGCGAGATCGACCGGGGCAAGGCCGACCGGCTCGCGGCCGTTGCAGGTGCAGTCGGCGCGCAGCGCCTTGCGATAGGCGAACGCGTTCTCGCTGTCGGCGTAGCGCTCGCCGGTTTGCGAGGCGGCACCGTCGATCGAGGAGCCGAAATAGACCTTGGTCGCGCTGGCAGGACAGAACGCCTGACACATCTGGGCCGGCGAGGCGAGGCCGCGCATCAGCGGAAAATATTTGCCGTCGCAGCTGCGTACGCAGAAGGCCGGACCGGAGCCGCCGGCCGCCGCCGCGCGGGTCGGCGGCACATATTGCGGAGTTGCGGCATTCTGTTGCCCGGTGAAGGGATCGGCGTAGGGGCTCGCCTGCTGCGGCACCTCGCGCTGCGGCCGCTGCTGCTGCATGCCGCCGAAGAAGAAATCGAACAGGCCCTCGGCCGAAACCGGGGCCGGAGCCGCAAGTGCTCCAAGGGTGGCGGCCACAAGCATCGCGCGACGCCGCCGGCGCGCATGGGACAGGACTGTACGCAAACGCTTACTCCACCCGACGCTTCCGAACCGGCTGGGACCTCAAGGGGTCTCAGCACATGATTCACCATAAGGCGCGATGGTAAATGAGCAGTTGAGCGGAGGCGGTTTCAAGACGAGGCGGTGGCCTCTTTAGGGCCGGGCGCAGCTTTGGACGGATGGTTGCTTCCGGGGCACACTGAGGCATGACGGCAAGGGATGTTTCGCCGCGTCAGGCCTTCAAGAATTCCGAGGCCTTGTACAGCGAGCGGAACGGCAGGCCGGCCGCACCGAACGTGTCGGTGGCGCCTTCCTCGCGGTCGACCATGGTCAGCACCAGCACCACCTCGGCGCCGGTCTCGCGCACCGATTCCACCGCCTTCATCGCCGAGCCGCCTGTCGTGGTGACGTCCTCGACGATCACGACACGTTTGCCGGCGAGCGTCTCGCCCTTGGGCAGGCCCTCGATCGCGAGTTTCGCGCCATGCTCCTTCGGCTTCTTGCGCACGAAGAACGCCGCGATCGGATGGCCCTTGATCCAGGAGATCTGCGCCAGCGCGCCGGCGAGCGGCACCGCGCCCATCTCGAGGCCACCGATGAAATCGAGATTGTCGTCCTTCAGTGCCTCATAGGTCAGCTCGGCGAGCAAGGTCGCCCCCTCGGGGTCGAGCATGGTCGGCTTGAGGTTGAAGTAGAAATCGCTCTTGCGGCCCGACGCGAGCGTCACCTCGCCGCGACCGAATGAGCGCCGGCGGATGATTTCGAACAGGCGGGCGCGGGAGGCTGATTTCGACACGGCGGTCCCTCGGGAGCGTTTTTGGAGGAGGCGGAATTTATCCGCGACGGCCGCGACATTCCAGAGGGGGCGTCCCTAGTCAACAGGGATCGGCCATCCCGGACCGCCGGTTGTGGGGGCGCGACCTTCTGGAGTAGGTGGAATGCCAATCTGTTGGGGAAGGACATGGGAATGACCATTGAGCTGCACACCTGGAACACGCCGAACGGCCGCAAGATCTCAGTCGCGCTGGAGGAGATGGGGCTGCCCTACAAGGTGATCCCGGTGAACATCACCAAGGGCGAGCAGATGGCACCGGGGTTCCTCAAGCTCTCCCCGAACAACAAGATCCCGGCGATCGTCGATCCTGAAGGCCCGGACGGCAAGCCCGTCAGCATCTTCGAATCAGGCGCGATCCTGCTCTATCTCGGTGAAAAGACCGGCAAATTCCTGCCGAAATCGCTGGGCGCCCGCATCCCGGTCTATGAATGGCTGATGTGGCAGATGGGCGGCTTCGGCCCGATGCCGGGCCAGGTGCACCATTTCATCGCACTCGAGAACGAGCAGGACCGTGCCTACGGCCTGAAGCGCTACATGGCGGAGACGCGCCGGCTCTACGGCGTGCTCGACCGCCAGCTGGACGGCCGCGACTTCGTCGCCGGCGAGCTCTCGATTGCCGATTTTGCCATCCTGGGCTGGGCCTGGCGCCACCCTCGCCACAAGGTTGAGCTGACCGACTTCCCCAACGTCAAGCGCTGGTACGAGACCCTGATGGCCCGCCCGGCGGTGAAGCGGGGCATGGACGCGAAGCTGGATTGATCTTCGCTTCCCCTCCCCTGGAGGGGGAGGGTCGATCGCGCGCAGCGCGAGCGGGGTGGGGTGGTCTCTCCGCTCGGGCACCGTTGGATGGGAAGAGACCGTCACCCCACCCCGTCTCACGTTTCGCTCCGCTCCACGTGAGCCGACCCTCCCCCTCCAGGGGAGGGTGAAGAAAGAACATCACACTTTCTTCGCTTCGACCGCCATCCGCACCGCGAGGCCGGCCAGCACCGTGCCCATCAGCCAGCGCTGCACCAGCATCCAGCTTGGCCGGTTCGCCAGGAATAGCGCGATCGATCCCGCCGCGAGCGCGATCATCGCGTTGACGCTGACGCTGATCGCAATCTGGATTGCGCCGAGCACGACCGACTGCGTCAGCACGCTGCCGGCGGTGGGATCGATGAACTGCGGCAGCAGCGCGAGATACAGCATCGCGATCTTCGGGTTGAGCAGGTTGGTGACAAAACCCATCGCGAACAACTTGCGCGGGCTGTCGACCGCGAGCTGCTTCACCTGGAATGGCGAACGTCCGCCCGGCTTCACCGCCTGCCAGGCAAGCCAGAACAGATAGCCCGCGCCGGCAAAGCGCAGCGCGTCATAGGCGAAGGGAATGGCGAGCAGCAGCGCCGTGATGCCGAACGCCGCGCACAGCATGTAGAACACGAAGCCGAGCGCGACGCCGCCGAGCGAGACGATGCCCGCCGCCGGCCCCTGCGTGATCGAGCGCGAGATCAGGTAGATCATGTTCGGCCCCGGCGTGAGCACGAGGCCAAGGCAGACGAGGGCGAAGCCGAGCAGGGCAGAGGTGTGGGGCATGGGTGAACCGGTGCGGGAGATGCGACGGTTCTAATATGCGAGGCGAGGTGGGGCCATCGCGCAATTGCTCGGAGGACAATTCAGGTTCTCGCATGTCACTCCAACGTCGTCCCCGCGAACGCGGGGACGACACCGACTGTGTGGCGTCAGCGAGCGCAAGCGGGGAGAAGTAAAAGAAGAACTAATGCGCCTCGTCCCAATTATTCGCGGCGCGCGCATCGACATGCAGCGGCACCGACAGCAGCACCGCCGGGAACGGCGCGTCCTGCATCACGTGCTGCACGACCGGCAGCGTCGCCTCGACCTCGGCGTCGGGGACCTCGAAGATCAATTCGTCATGCACCTGCAGCAGCATTTGCGCCGACAGCTTCTTCTCGGCGAGGGCATCCTCCACCCGCGTCATGGCGCGGCGGATGATGTCGGCCGCGGTGCCCTGCAGCCGCGCGTTGATCGCGGCGCGCTCGTTGAAGGCGCGCACCGAGGCGGTTGAGGCCTTGATGTCGGGATAGTGGCATTTGCGGCCGAACAGCGTGGTGACGTAGCCATTCTGCCGGCAGAAATCGCGCGTCTCGTCCATATAGGCGCGGATGCCGGGGAAGCGCTCGAAATATTTCTTGATGTAGGCCGAGGCCTCCTCGCGGGCGATGCCGAGCTGGTTGGCGAGGCCAAAGGCCGAGATGCCGTAGATGATACCGAAATTGATCGCCTTGGCGCGGCGGCGGATCTCGCTCGGCATGCCCTTGATCGGCGCGCCGAACATTTCCGACGCCGTCATGGCGTGAATGTCGAGACCGTCGCGGAACGCCTGCTTCAGCACGGGAATGTCAGCGATCTCCGCCAGCAGCCGCAGCTCGATCTGCGAATAATCGGCGGACACCAGCTTGTGTCCCGGTGTCGCAATGAAGGCGCGGCGGATTTTTCTGCCATCCTCGGTGCGCACCGGAATGTTCTGCAAATTCGGCTCGTTCGACGACAACCGGCCCGTCGTCGTCGCAGCCAGCGCGTAAGTCGTGTGCACGCGATGGGTCTGCGGATTGACGTAGGTCGGCAGCGCGTCGGTGTAGGTCGATTTCAGCTTCGAGACCTGGCGCCACTCCAGGATCTTCTTCGGGAAGTCGTGGCCCTGCTCGGCGAGCTCGTCGAGCACCTGCGCGGTGGTCGACCAGGCCCCGGTCTTGGTCTTGGTGCCGCCTGACAGTCCCATCTTGCCGAACAGGATGTCGCCGATCTGCTTCGGGCTGCCGACATTGACCGGCTCGCCCGCGATCTCCTGGATCTCGGCCTCGACGCGCGCTGCGGTCTGGGCAAAGTCGCCGGACAGGCGCGACAGCACCTGGCGGTCGATCGAGATGCCGCGCCGCTCCATGCGCGCAAGCACCGCGACCAGCGGCCGCTCCAGCGTCTCGTAGACCGCGGTCATGTGCTCGGCGACGAGGCGCGGCTTCAGCACGCGCCAGACGCGCAAGGCGACGTCGGCGCTTTCGGCCGACAGCGCCGCGGCCTTGTCGATCGGCACCTGGTCGAAGGTGATCTTGCCCTTGCCGCTGCCGAGCAGCTCGCTCTCCTTCAGCATGGCGTGTCCGAACCAGCGCTCGGACAGCGATTCGATCGCATGCGAGCCGCGGCCGGCATCGAGCACGTAGGAGATCAGCTGCGCATCGTCGGTGTTGCGCAAGGTGATGCCGTGCTGCGCCAGCATGACGGCGGTGAATTTGAGGTCGAAGCCGATCTTGATAATGCCCGCCGATTCCAGCACCGGCCGCAGCGCTTCGATCGCATCCGTGTGCTTGATCTGATCCGGCGCAAGGCCGGCGTCGAACAGGCCGGCGCCGCCGCCGGACTGCTTGTGCGCCAGCGGCAGATAGCAGGCCTCGTTCGGCGCCAGCGCCAGCGCGATGCCGCAGAAATCGGCCTGCATCGGATCGATCGAGTTTCCGCGGATTTCGACCGCGACATGACCGGTATCGTGGATGCGCGCGATGAAGGCGTTGAGCTCCTTGAGCGACTTGATCGTTTGATATTTGGCGCGATCGACCGGAAGCTTGCGCAGCGCCTCTTCGCGCGCGGCGGCCAGCGAGATCGGGGCGCCCTTCGCGCTCGCAGCCTTGTCCTCCTTGCCCGCTGACTTGTTGGGCTCTTTCGCCCGGGCTTGCGCCGACGTATCGCCGCCCGGCGCAGGCACGACATCCGAGGGCGGCAGCGTCGTGAACACGCTGGCGCCGCTGGCATAGCCAGGGTCGGCATCGACATTGGCGGGATCGATTTGCGAATATTCGGCGACGCGCCGCGTCAGCGTCGTGAATTCCATGGCTTTCAGGAAGGCGACCAGCTTGCGTGCGTCGGGCTCGTGGACCACGAGGTCGTCCAGCGGCACCTCGAGGTCGACCTTGTCGTCGAGTAGCACGAGCTGCCGCGAGATCCGCGCTTTCTCGGCATTCTCGAGCAGCGCCTCGCGCCGCTTGGGCTGCTTGATCTCGCCGGCGCGGAACAACAGTTGATCGAGGTCGCCATATTCGGTGATCAGCTGCGCCGCCGTCTTGATGCCGATGCCGGGCACGCCGGGCACGTTGTCGGTGGAATCGCCGGCCAAAGCCTGCACCTCGACGACCTTGTTCGGCGGCACGCCGAATTTCTCGATCACCTCGGGGATGCCGATGCGGCGATCCTTCATGGTGTCGTACATGGTGACGCAATCGGTGACGAGCTGCATCAAATCCTTGTCGGAGGACACGATGGTCGCGCTGGCGCCGCGCTCGCAGGCCTGTCGCACATAGGTTGCGATCAGGTCGTCGGCCTCGAAGCCCACTTGTTCCAGGCAGGGCAGGTCGAAGGCGCGGACCGCCTCGCGGATCAGCGCAAATTGCGGGATGAGATCGTCAGGCGCCGGCGCCCGGTGGGCCTTGTACTCGGGGTAGATCTTGTTGCGGAACGTGACCTCCGACTTGTCGAAGATGATCGCGAGGTGCGTCGGCCGGTTGTCTTCCGGCATGTCGCGCAGCAGCTTCCACAGCATGTTGCAGAAACCGAGTACGGCGTTGACCTGCAGGC
Source organism: Bradyrhizobium sp. SBR1B (assembly GCF_014198205.1). Classification (NCBI taxonomy): domain Bacteria; kingdom Pseudomonadati; phylum Pseudomonadota; class Alphaproteobacteria; order Hyphomicrobiales; family Nitrobacteraceae; genus Bradyrhizobium; species Bradyrhizobium sp. SBR1B. The sequence continues at coordinate 200,340 of NZ_JACIHC010000005.1, read as the reverse complement.
CGTCGGACTTGCGGTTCAGCGGCGGCAGCGCGTGATAGGCGCGGAAGATGTAGCCGGAACCGTCGACCAGGAAGACGTGGTCGCCCTTGCCGGCCGCCTTTGCTGCAACCGGTTTGGCAGCAGCTGGCGCGGCGGGCTTGGTGTCGGCGCCGGCCTTGGGCGCGGCAGCCTTGGTGTCAGCTTTGGCGGTCGTCTTCGGGGATGTTTTGGGCATGGCCGCAATGTATGAATTTTTGCGGGCTTTGACAGCCTTGGGAGGGGGATTTTTGGCTTGCTGGTGCCACTATCCCCCGCTGTCATTCCCCGCGGAAGCGGGGAATCCAGTACGCCGCGGCCTATCGGTCGACAACGACTGCTTCTGGAATACTGGGTCGCCCGGTCAAGCCGGGCGACGACTGCGAGAGCGTGACTACTCCGCCGCCTGCAATCGCACGCCAGCCTTCTTTGGCGCGATCCAGAAGGCGTCCGGCCGTTCGAACAGGAAGCGGGCATTGAACAGCAAGGCGCCCCGCCAGATCGCGAGCGCTCCGACCACGCCGACAATGGTGACGATTAGCGACACCGTGCCGATATCGGGAATGATGCCGGTGCGCAGCAGCAGCGTCCGCGTCGCCGCCATCGGCAGGAAGAAAGCGAGATAGATCACGATCGAATGCTCGCCGCAGAAGCGGAAAAAGTTTAGCCATTGCGCGCGCGCGAGCAGCGTGCCCATCGTGATGATGGCGCAGGCACCGGCAAAGCCGAGCACGAGCGAGACGATCTTCCATTCGCTGGCCCCCGACCCGACCAGGCCGGCATTGACCAGCACCCAGGTCGCGAGCGCTGCGAGCGCAAGGGCGGGATGTTTCCGCGCGCGATCGGACAGCGCGAACACGTAAGGTGCGAACAGATAGCCCGAATAGAAATAGACGAAGCGTGAGCAGAACTCGTCGATCGCGGTCCAGCCGGTCGAGATCCGGGCCGTCTCCAGGGCGGCGGCGACCAGCCAGATCGCGAGCGGCGGGAATTTGCGTGTCAGTTTTGTGACGATGAAGAAGACCGGCAGCAGATAAATGAACCACAGCGTGCCGAACGGCTCGATGAAGGATTCAAGATACAGGAGGCCAACGTGATGCCAGCTGGACTCCGCCGCGAAAGCCGGCGCCTTGAAGCCGAACTGGATCGTCACCCAGACGACATAGAAATAGGCGAAATGCACCACCTTGCGGTCGAGATAGGTTCGCCAGTCCCGATCGATCACCAGCGGCAGGAACAGGCCCGAGATCAGGAAGAAATCCGGCATCCGGAACGGCTTTGCGAAGGCCACGGCGACATGCATGAAACCGGTCTCGCCGGCGGCGAGCTCGACCCCCAGCACCGAATGCATCATCACGACCATGATGATGCAAATGCCTTTAGCGTAGTCGATCCAGTCGACACGCGCGGCAGAAGGGGCTTGGCTGCCTCCGCTCCCTGCGATTGTGCCAGATGGTGCCATGGTGTCTCTTTTCGAGGCGCGTTCCGCCCGTCCTGTTCGGGGGCGGGGCAGTGTGGGGCCTGCACGGTTTCCGACTTCTTTACCGGTTCAATTCCCATGCCGCTTTTTTGCCTGCGGACTGTTCCCTCCCCTCGGGAAAATGCTAAACCGCCCCGTGTCGGGGTTTCGTTAACCAATCTAAAACAGGGATTTTCATGCGCATCGCGATGATCGGCACGGGTTACGTGGGACTGGTGTCCGGAGCCTGCTTTGCTGATTTCGGTCACGACGTCACCTGCGTCGACAAGGACGAGAAGAAGATCGCGGCGCTCCATCGCGGCGAGATCCCGATCTACGAGCCCGGGCTCGACGAGCTGGTTGCGACCAACGTCAAGGCCAAGCGGCTCGACTTCACCACCGATTTGTCCAAGCCGGTCGCCGATGCCGATGCCGTGTTCATCGCGGTCGGCACGCCGTCGCGCCGCGGTGATGGCCACGCCGACCTCTCCTATGTCTACGCCGCAGCGAAAGAGATCGCGCGGTCGCTCACCGGTTTCACCGTCGTGGTGACGAAGTCGACCGTGCCGGTCGGCACCGGCGACGAGGTCGAGCGCATCATCCGCGAGGCCAATCCCAACGCCGACGTCGTGGTCGCCTCGAACCCCGAGTTCCTGCGCGAAGGCGCGGCGATCCGCGACTTCAAGTTTCCCGATCGCGTCGTGGTCGGCACCTCCGACGAGCGCGGCCGCAAGGTGATGGGCGATATCTACCGTCCGCTGTCGCTGAACCAGGCGCCGCTGATGTTCACGGAGCGTCGCACCGCCGAAATGATCAAATATGCCGCGAACGCATTCCTCGCGACCAAGATCACCTTCATCAACGAGATCGCCGATCTCTCCGAGAAGGCCGGCGCCAACGTCCAGGAGGTCGCGCGCGGCATTGGCCTCGACAACCGCATCGGCACCAAATTCCTGCATGCCGGTCCCGGGTTCGGCGGCTCGTGCTTCCCGAAGGACACCAAGGCCCTGATCAAGATCGCTCAGGATTACGACGTCTCCTTGCGCATCGTCGAATCCGTGCTGGCCGTGAACGAAAATCGCAAGCGCGCGATGGCGCGCAAGGTGAGCCAGGCGCTCGGCGGCTCGCTGCGCGGCAAGACCATTGCGGTGCTCGGCCTCACCTTCAAGCCAGACACCGACGACATGCGCGATGCGCCGTCGATCCCGCTGGTGACGGGCCTGATCGACATGGGCGCGAAGGTCAAAGCCTTCGATCCCGTCGGCATGGAGCAGGCCAAGGGCGAGCTGCCCGATATCACCTATTGCGAGGACGCCTATTCCTGCGCGCAAGGCGCTGATGCGCTCGTCATCGTCACCGAATGGGTGCAGTTCCGTGCGCTCGATCTCGACCGGCTGAAGAGCGTCATGGCGCAGCCCGTGGTCGTCGACCTGCGCAACATCTACCGCCCCGAGGACATGGAAGCCGCCGGCTTCACCTATGACAGCATCGGCCGGCCGCCTGTGCAGGGCTGATCGCCACACACGATTGTCATACCCCGCGAAGGCGGGGTATCCAGTAATCCCGATCTTCGTGATGATCGGGATCTGAGTTGACTGGATCACCCGCCCGGCGCGCAAGGCGGGTGATGACGGATGCGAGATCTTGCCCCGCAGTTTCGACACGCCCCTCCCGATCGATGCCGTGCTCGACGATTTGTCGCGCACGCTGGAGTCCAACAATGCCGCCGTGCTGGTGGCGCCGCCCGGGGCCGGCAAGACCACGCGCGTGCCGCTGGCGCTGCTCGATGCGCCCTGGGCGAAGGACAAGAAGATCATCGTGCTGGAGCCGCGGCGCATCGCGGCGCGCGCCAGCGCCGACCGCATGGCCAAATCGCTGGGCGAGCGCGCCGGCGAGACCGTCGGCTACCGCGTCCGGTTCGGCTCGAAGATCTCGCGCACCACGCGCATCGAGGTGGTGACCGAAGGCATCTTCACCCGCCAGATCCTCGACGATCCCGAGCTGTCAGGCGTTGCCGCCGTCCTGTTCGACGAATTCCACGAGCGCTCGCTCGATGCCGACATGGGCCTGGCGCTCGCCCGTGACGCCCAAACCGGCCTGCGCGAAGATTTGCGCATCCTCGTGATGTCGGCCACGCTCAATGGCGCGCGCGTTGCAAAGCTGCTTGGCGATGCGCCCGTCGTCGAGAGCGAGGGTCGGGCCTTCCCCGTCGAGACGCGCTATCTCGGCCGCAAGGCGGATGTGCCGATCGAGCGGCAGATGGCGGATGCGATTGCATCCGCGCTGCGTGCCGACAGCGGCTCCGTGCTGGCGTTCCTGCCCGGCGCCGCCGAAATCCGTCGCACCCAGAATTTCCTCAGCGAGCGCGTGCAGGACGCCAGCATCGAGATCGTGCCGCTGTTCGGCGCGCTCGATGCCGCCGTGCAGGATCGCGCCATCGCGCCCGCGCCCAAGGGCACGCGCAAGGTGGTGCTGGCGACGTCGATCGCGGAGACCTCGTTGACGATCGAAGGCGTGCGCATCGTGGTCGATTCCGGGCTTGCCCGCGTGCCGCGCTATGAGCCTGACATCGGGTTGACGCGGCTCGAGACCGTGCGCGCCGCGCGCGCGGCAGTGGATCAGCGCCGCGGTCGCGCCGGCCGTACCGAGCCAGGTATCTGCTACCGGCTCTGGGACGAGCCGCAGACGGCTTCACTCGCGCCGTACACGCAACCGGAAATTCTCAGCGCGGATCTCTCCTCGCTGGTGCTCGATCTCGCGCAATGGGGCGTCAGCGATCCTGCCGCGCTGTCGTTCCTCGATCCGCCGCCGGCGCCCGCTTGGAAGGAGGCAAAAAGCCTGCTCTCCGAGCTCAACGCACTCGATGGCGATGGCCGCATCACCGCAGAGGGAAAAAGCCTGCGTGCACTGGCGCTGCCGCCGCGGCTGGCGCGCATGATCGTGGATTCGCATCGCGCAGGCGAGGGCGAAGCCGCCGCCGAGATCGCGGCCATCATCACCGAGCGCGGGCTTGGCGGTGACAGCGTCGATCTCGAGCACCGGCGCGATCAATTCCGCCGCGACCGCTCGCCGCGCGCCGGCAGCGCCCGCGATCTGGCACGGCGCTGGGCCTCGCAAGTGGCGGCTTCGGAGAAGGCGGGACCGCAGGATGATCTTTCGACGGGTTTGATGCTCGCCTATGCGTTCCCGGACCGCGTCGCGCGCAATCGCGGCAATGGCAGTTTCGTGCTTGCCAACGGTCGTGGCGCTGCCGTCGAGCAGACCTCCTCGCTCGCCCGCGCGCCCTATATCGCGATTGGCGAGATGACGGGAACGGCGGCGAGCGGGCGCATCCTGCTCGCTGCGCAGATCACTGAGAGCGAGATCGAGCGGCATTTCGCCGAGCATATCGAGAGCGCCGACGAGATCTCGTTCGATCGCGGGGCGATGGCGCTGCGCGCGCGGCGCAAGCGCGTGCTGCACGCGATCACGCTGTCCGAGGCGACACTGGCCGTGTCGCCCTCCGAGGACACCGCGCGCATTTTCGCGGATGGATTGATCGCCGCCGGCCTTGATCGGTTGCCCTGGTCGAAGGCTGCAAAGCAATGGCGCGACCGGGTGATGTTCCTGCGCAAGGCCGAGGGCGACAGCTGGCCAGACCTGTCCAACGAGGGATTGATCGCGCGCCGCGACGACTGGCTGGTGCCGGCGCTCTACGACAAGATCGCACTCAAGGACGTCTCGCCCGGCGATCTCTCCGACGCGCTGATGGCGCTGCTGCCGTGGGAGATGCGCGCGCGGCTCGAGCGCGAGGCGCCGACGCATTTCGAGGCGCCGACAGGAAGCGTGCTCGCGATCGACTACGAGGCCGAGCAGGGGCCGACCATCGCGGTGCGGCTGCAGGAATTGTTCGGCCTCAACAGCCATCCCTCGATCGCGGCCGGCAAGGTGCCGCTGGTGCTGGAATTGCTGTCGCCGGCGCAGCGCCCGGTGCAGGTGACGCGCGACCTTCCCGGTTTCTGGCGCGGCAGCTATGCCGCGGTCCGTTCCGACCTGCGCGGCCGCTATCCCCGTCATCCCTGGCCGGACGATCCGGCCAGCGCAGTGCCGACCCGACGCGCCAAGCCGCGCGGAACGTGAGGGCGCGTTAACCGTCCGCTCATCCTTTTCGTCAAAATAGCATCGCTCTGGCCGCAGCAATGCTCGCGGCCTGGCGTGTCGCGTGTTGAAATCGGGCTTTCCGGCACGGAAGTGGTGTGATGCGTAACATTATGATCATCGCAGCCGTCATGATCGGCCTCGGCACCTTCATGGCGCAGATGGCGGACAAGATGAGCTCCGCCTCCGCAAGCTCGGTGCCGCGCACCACAGTCGCCGTCGCGGCGACTGCACCCGCCGGGGGCCGCAGCCTTGCCATTTCCCGCGATGGCCGCGGTCATTTCCAGACCGAGGGCCGGATCGACGGCCAGCGCATCGGCTTTATGCTCGACACCGGCGCCTCCGTGGTTGCGCTGAATGAGACCTCGGCCGCCCGCTTCGGCCTGCGTCCCTCGCGCGGCGATTACAACGCCACCGTCTCCACCGCGAACGGCACCATCAAGGCCGCGCGCACCCGTATCGCGATGCTCGAGGTCGGCGGTCTGGTCGTGCGCGACGTCGATGCCATGGTGCTGCCCGACGAGGCGCTGTCGGAGAACCTGCTCGGCCTCTCCTTCCTCTCCCGCCTGAAGCGCTTCGAATATTCCAACGGCCAGATGGTGCTGGAGCAATAGGCGGAGCCTTTCGCGATCAAGCGCGTTCCATTTCAAGATAGCTATTTGCCTCGACCGCCCTCGCGGTAACGTTTCTTCGTTACCAAACTGCCGCAATTATCGGCCATAAGCCTTCATTCCCGCCTTCCGCTGCGGCCTGGCATTCGCTAAGGCTGCATCAATTCCTGCCCTTTTTCACGAGACCGTCTCAATGTTCCCCAAGCCGAAATCCGTATTGCTGCCCAACACCTACGCCTTCGAATCCGAGCCGATGGTGAAGCCCACGGGCTTTCGCGAATACGACGCGCGCTGGTTGTTCCAGAAGGAAATCAACCTGATGGGTGTGCAGGCGCTCGGCATGGGGCTGGGCGCGCTGATCGCCGAACTCGGCATCAAGCAGGAGATCGTCACTGGCCACGACTTCCGTGGCTATTCGGCCTCGATCAAATACGCGCTGATCTCCGGCCTGATGGCGGCCGGCTGCAAGGTGCACGACATCGGCCTCGCTGTGACGCCGATGGCCTATTTCGCGCAGTTCGATCTCGACGTGCCCGCTGTTGCGATGGTGACCGCCTCGCACAATGACAATGGCTGGACCGGTGTGAAGATGGGCGCCAACCGTCCGCTGACCTTTGGCCCCGACGAGATGACGCGGCTGAAGGAGATCGTGCTGGGCGCCGAATTCAAGAACAAGGCCGGCGGCTCCTACCAATTCCACGAGAACTATCCGGCGCGCTACATCGCCGATCTCACCTCTCGTTCGAAGCTGAAGCGCAAGCTCAAGGTCGTTGCGGCCTGCGGCAACGGCACCGCCGGCGCCTTCGCGCCGCAGGTGCTGGAGGCGATCGGCTGCGAGGTGATCCCGCTCGACACCGAGCTCGACCACACCTTCCCGAAATACAATCCAAATCCCGAAGACATGGAGATGTTGCACGCGATCCGCGATGCGGTGCTGCATCACAAGGCCGATGTCGGCCTCGGCTTCGACGGCGACGGCGACCGCTGCGGCGTCGTCGACAATACCGGCGAGGAGATCTTTGCCGACAAGGTCGGCGTGATGCTGGCGCGCGACATGTCGGCGATCCACAAGGACGCGCAGTTCATCGTCGACGTGAAATCGACCGGCCTGTTCGTCACCGATCCGGTGCTGCAGAAGCAGGGCGCGAAGGTCGCCTATTGGAAGACCGGCCATTCCTACATGAAGCGCCGCACCAACGAGACCGGCGCGCTGGCAGGCTTCGAGAAGTCCGGCCACTTCTTCTTCAACAAGCCGTATGGACGCGGCTATGACGACGGCCTGGTGTCGGCGATCGCGATCTGCGACATGCTCGACCGCGCGCCGGGCAAGTCGATGGCGGACCTGAAGAACGCGCTGCCGAAGACATGGTCGTCGCCGACCATGTCGCCGCATTGTGCCGACGAGACCAAATACGGCGTCATCGACCAGGTGGTGAAGCACTTCGAAGGCTTGCAGGCCAAGGGCGCCAAGATCGGCGGGCAGGCAATCCGCGATCTCGTCACCGTCAATGGCGTGCGCGTCACGGTCGAGGACGGCAGCTGGGGCCTGGTGCGCGCCTCCTCCAACAAGCCCGAGCTCGTCGTCGTGGTCGAGAGCCCGGTCTCCGAGCAGCGCATGCACGACATGTTCGAGATGGTGAACAGCGTGCTGCGCACGCATCCCGAGGTCGGCGAGTACAATCAGAAGATTTGAGGTTGCTCGAGTGAGGCACGATCCGTGCCTGTCTCTCCGCTGTCATTCCCCGCGAAAGCGGGGAATCCAGTACGCCGCAGCTTCTCCGTATCCAATCGCTGTCTCTGAAATACTGGATCGCCCGGTCTTCGCCGGGCGATGACAGCGTCTGTGTGGCGCGACCTACGCCGCCACCACCGCCGGGATCGGTAGCGCGGTGACCGACTTGATCTTCTCCATCGCGAAGCGCGAGGTGACGTTCTTCAGCGGCACGGCGCTGATCAGCTTCTTGTAGAACACGTCATAGGCCTGCATGTCCGCGACCACGACGCGCAGCATGTAGTCGACGTCGCCGGCCATGCGATAGAACTCCATCACCTCGGGCATGGCGCTGACCGCTTCGGCGAATTTCTTCAGCCAGGCGTCGGAATGATCGGAGCTTTCCACCGAGACAAACACGGAGATGCCGAGCCCGATCTTGTTCTGGTCGACCAGGGCCACCCGCTTCAGGATCACGCCGTCAGCCTCCAGGCGCTGGATGCGCTTCCAGCAGGGGGTCGAGGACAGCCCGACGCGGTCGCCGATCTCGGCGACGGACAGAGAGGCATCCTCCTGCAGAACCATCAGGATCTTGCGGTCGATGGCATCGAGGCGGCGGCTGGTCTCGGGGATCTGGACGGCGACGTCGGTCATTTGAAGAACTTTGTTCCATTTAAGAGGCTGATTTCCCTGATATAGAGAAAATCTTTCCCCAGCAAGCCCATAATCTCGGCTCATCAATGGAATTGCTCTAGGGCCTTCCTCGCAAAAACTCTTCAACTTCAATGCGTTGGGGTGCAACCATGCCACCGCCATGGCGAGTGCATTTCAGTGCTGCCGCGGCCGCGGCGAATCGCAGCGCCTGCCGCACGTCGCCGCTCTCAGCGAGGCCAAGCGTGAAGGCGCCATGAAAGACGTCGCCGGCCCCGAGCGTATCGACCGCCTGGACCGGGAAGGCCGCGGTCTCTTCCAGCTCGCCTGTCTCGTTCAGCCAGATGGTACCGAGCGGGCCGCGGGTTGCGGCAAGTAAGGCCGGCGTCAGCCTGGCCAGGCGTTGCAACGCTTCGGCGTCGTCGGCGATGCCGGCGGTCTCCTGCACCTGCTCGCTGGCGAACAGCAGATGCGAGCCGGCGGTCAGCAGGCCGTCCTGCAACGACATCGCGCGATCGACGCCGACGATGACTGGAATGCCGCGTCGCCTCGCCTCGGCGCAGAGATCAACGCAGAATGAGGCACAACGGCTTTCGACGAGGACGGCGCGGCAGTCGGTCAGCAATTCGTCGGCATTGGGCAACTTCACGCTCCACAGGCCGGGATCGCGATAGATCGTGAGCGTCCGTTCGCCCGAGGGCTCGATCATGATCGCCGAGACCGGCGTGGCCACATCAGGCATGCGCACGATGTGCGTGGTGTCGATGCCCTCCTGCGCCATTTGGTCGAGGATGAAGCCGCTCGACGTCTCTCGCGCATCGCCCATGGGGCCAGCGAAAAAGACGCGGCCACCAAGTCGCGCAATCGCAATCGCGGCATTGAGCGCGTTGCCGCCGCAGATCTCGGCGAGATGGCTGGCGTTGGCCTTGCTGCCGCGCGCCGGCACGGCCTCGACCCGAAAGGTGAGGTCGCGCACGGGAATGCCGATGCAGAGGATGCGCGGCGCGATTCCGGATGCGGCCATCGGCGGTCAGCTCTTGTCGTGCACCCAGCGGCCGAGCAAATGATGGGCGATGGCGAAGGGATGCGGGCCGGCGAGCCCGTCCGGATGCGTCCGCGTCAGCATCAGGGCGGCCTCCTCGCGCGTGAACCAGCGCGCATCCTCCAGCTCCGAGTGATCGACGACGATGTCCTCGCTCACAGCCCGCGCGCTGCATCCGATCATCAGCGACGACGGATAGGGCCAGGGCTGCGTCATGTAATATTGCACGTCGGTGCAGCGGATCCCGGATTCTTCCAGGATCTCGCGGCGCACCGCGTCCTCGATGGTCTCGGCGGCCTCGACGAAGCCGGCGAGGCACGAATACATCCCTGCCGGAAACTGCTTCTGGCGGCCGAGCAGGCACTTGTCGCCGGAGGCGACGTGCATGATCACGACAGGGTCGGTCCGGGGAAAATGCTCGGCCTTGCAAGCCGGGCACTCGCGCTTCCAGCCGCCTTCCTTCATCGCGCTGCGAGAGCCGCAATTGGCGCAATAGCCATGGCGCTGGTGCCAACCGACCATCGACTTCGCCATCGCGATCGCCGACAGCTCCTCGGGCGGAATCGCGCCCTGCATCGCCATGCCGCGCAGCTCGGTCACGGTGTAGTCCTCGCGTCCGACCAGCTTCTCGGCCGCGGCCTGCGACAGGCCCATGCCGAACATCGCGGCGCCGTCCCGCAGCCCCAGGAAGATCGTGCCGGGATTGGCGCCGCACTTCAGCGCCTCGTCGATCGAGAGCAGCGCGCGAATCTTGTCGCCCTCGCGCTTGATCAGGAGCGAGTCACGGTAAACGACATAAGCGCGCGAGGAGGGCTTCTGCTCCATCGCGAACAGCTTTTGGTCGTCGCGGCGCAGATGCGCGGCGCGATCGAGGATGTTGGTGACGAAGGCCGGCTGTCCCAGCGGAAATGCGTTGAATGCTGACATTATCGTTCTTTCAACCCAACCAGATCTTGCGGCGAAGCGCGCTGATGAAATTCTGAACCTCTGCGGCGTCATGCGCCAATGGCGGCATCACGCCCCAGACCGGCCGCGGCCAGGCCGCATCGCTGGTGCGCCGCGCGATGATGTGGACGTGAAGCTGCGGCACGAGGTTGCCGAGCGCCGCGACATTGAGCTTGTCGCACCTGGTGATCTCCTTCAGCGCGCGCGAGACGCGGGAGATCTCCGTCATCAGCTGCGCCTGCTGTACCTCGTCGAGATCGATGATCTCGACCGCGTCGGGCCGCCGCGGCACCAGCAGCAGCCAGGGATAATGCGCGTCCTTGATGACCAGCACCTTCGACAGCGGCAGATCGCCGATGTCGATGGTGTCCTCTTTCAGGCGGGAGTGCAGCGTCCAGGCGGGTTCGGGCATGAAGGTTTCCGGATGGCCCGATGGGGTCGGGCGTGTTTGGCCCGACCATACGATAGGGAGTTGGCAAGGGGAAGGATGGCGCCCCGCTCTTGCTGCATACACGGTCGTCGTTTGAAGCGTCGTTCCGCGGTACAACGACCTATGTTCATCGTTAGATCACGCGGTACGGGTCCCGGCGTTCGCCGGGACGACAGCGGAGTTTGTAGCTGCGACCGCAGGCTCACGCCTCCGCCAGCACCCTTGCATTGGCGCGGATCGAGGCCTCGCTGACGCGAATGCCGAGGCCGGGACCGTCGGGCACCACGACATGGCCGGCGCGGTTGGCGACGCGCTCCTCCAGCACGTCCTCGGTCAGCACATGATGGGGCATGTAGAATTCGCAGCCGAGCGAAATGCCCGGCGTTGCCGCGATCAGCTGCGTGCCGGCGGCTAGGCCAATGCCGCCTTCCCACAGCGTGCCGCCATAGCCGGGCAGGCCGGCGATGTCGGCGATGGCCATGATCGCCTGCGCCTCGAACAGGCCGCCGGCCTTCATCAGCTTGATCGAAACGGCGTCGGCCGCCTCGCGGCGCACCACTTCCATCATGTCGCGGCGGTCGAAGCAGCTTTCGTCGGCAAGCACGGGCGTTTCCAGCGCCGCGGTGAGCTGGGCCATCACGTCGAGATATTTGCGCGGCACCGGCTGCTCGATGAAGGTCGGCGCGAACTCTTCGACGTCGCGCAAAATCTTGATGGCGCCGAATGGCGCGAGAGCCTGGTTGTAGTCGACGCGCAGATCGACCTTGTCGCCGAACTCCTTTCGGATCGCTTCGAGATGATCGAGATCCTCACGATGCGGCTTCACGCCGGTCTTGACCTTGTAGATGACATTGCCGTCCGGAACCATCTTTCGCATGCGCTCGAGATCGGCGGCGAAATCCGGATCGGCGATGGAGAAGGAGAGGGGAATGGTGTCGCGCACGCGGCCGCCGAGGAGGTCGGCGACCGAGAGCCCCGACGATTTGCCGACGATGTCGAGCAGCGCCATCTCGATGGCGACCTTGGCTTCGGCATGGCCGACCAGCGCGCGGTCGAGCTCGGCCATCAGTGCGCGGATGCGGCGCACCGGCGTGCCGAGGACGATGGGACGCAAGTAGATATCGAGCGCGGCGAACGCGGCTTCCGGCGTTCCCGTGAACACTTCCCACGGCGCCGCCTCGCCCCAGCCGACCACGCCGTCGCTCGCGGTGAGCTCGATCAGCACGCGCTTCACCGTGCCCTTGACGTTGCCGACGCCCTGCAGGCGCGCCATCTTGATCGGGCTCTCGATCAGGAACAGCCTGAGACGTTCGACGGTTGCTTCGCTCATGTCAGGCCTCCATTGACGTGCCAGACCTGGCCGGTGACGTAGGATGCTTTTGGGGATGCCAGGAAGGCGATGATCTCGGCGACCTCTTCCGGTCGCCCGCGGCGGCGCATCGGGATCAGCGCTTCGGTCGCGGCGATCTGCTCGGGCGACAGCCGGCTCTCGCTCGGCTTGTCCTTGACGATGAGGCCGGGCGACACCGCGTTGACGGTGATGCCGTCGCTGGCGAGCTCGATCGCGGTCAGTCGCACCAAGGCTTCCAGCGCGGAACGGCTTGCGGCCGTTGCCGCGAACGGCGCGAATTCGGGCCGGATCGCGTGCGCAACGAAGGAGGACACGGCGACGATCCGTGCATCTTCCCCTGCGCGCAGCAGTGGGAGCGCCGCTTCGACCATTCGCGTGAAGGCCAGCGCTGACTCATCCATCGCCTGCCGGAATTGATCGGCCGGCGTGCCGATCGCGCTGCCGCGGCGGGCATGGCCGCCGACCAGGATCAATCCGTCGAGCCGGCCGAAGGCGGCTTTCGCAGCGGCGATGGCGTCGGTGGCCGCGCTCTCCTCGGCGAGATCGCCAAGGCAACTTGCCGCCACGGCGCCCTTCGCTTCAATGTCCGCCGCGGTGGCTTGAAGACCTTCTGCGTTCGATCGCGTCTGGAGCAGAAGCCCTACGCCCGGCGCGGCGAGCAGTTTGGCGGTGGCGCGGCCGATGCCGCTGGCGGCACCGGTGACGAGATAGACGCGGTTGATATCGGACATCACGATGCCGTTGTGGCTGGCGGCAGCGCGCCGGTGCGGTGGAAATGGCTGAGGAAAGCGCGGGTGGCGGCTTCCCTGGGATTGTCGATCACCTGCCGCGCGGGGCCTTCTTCGACCACGACGCCATCGCGCATGAAGATGAGGCGGTCGGCGACCTCGCGAGCAAAAGCGATCTCGTGGGTTACGATCACCATGGTCATGCCTTCGGAGGCCAGTTGCTGGATCACATTCAGCACCTCACCGACCAGTTCGGGATCGAGCGCCGAGGTCGCCTCGTCGAACAGCATCACGTCAGGCTCCATCGCGAGCGCGCGCGCAATCGCGACGCGCTGCTTCTGTCCGCCGGACAGCGTCGCCGGATATTGGTCGGCCTTCTCCGCAAGCCCCACCTTGGCGAGTTGCGTCCGCGCAAGCTTTTCGGCGTCGGCCTTGGCCATGCGCCGCACCGTGACCGGTCCCTCCATCACGTTCTCAAGCGTCGTCATGTGCGGGAACAGATTGAAATGCTGGAACACCATGCCGGTGGTGGCGCGGAATTTTGCCAGCGTCTTCACGTCGGGCGGCTTCGCACCGTCACCGAACGCAAAGTGGGTGTCGCCGACACGAACGCTGCCGCCATCGGGCACGACCAGCAGATTGATGCAGCGGAGCAGAGTCGACTTGCCCGAGCCTGATGGCCCGATCAGCGCGACGACACCGCCCTTGGCGACGCCGAGATTGATGTTCTTCAAGACCTCGTTGCTGCCGAAGCTCTTGCGCAGGCTCCGGATCTCGATCTTTTGCGTCTCGCTCATTCGCTGACCGCCAATCGCTTCTCGCCGCGGCGGACGAGGATGGTGAGCGGGATCAGGATCGCCGCATAGGCGACCGCGACCGCGGTGTAGGTCTCCAGAGGCCGGTAGCTGTCATGGGCGGCGACCTGGCTCTGATAGACGAGGTCAGGCACCGCCAGCACCGAGACCAGCGAGGTGTTCTTGAACTGGATGATCGACTGGTTCATCAGCGCCGGGATCATGCGCTTGATGGCCTGCGGCAGCACGATGCGCCGCATGGTCTGGATCGGCGTCATGCCCAGCGCGGCGCCGGCTTCGGACTGCCCGCGGTCGATCGAGATGATGCCGCCGCGGATGATTTCCGAATAGAACGAGCCGCCATAGAGCGAGAGCGCCAGCGCCGAGGCCGTGATCGGTGTCATCTCGACGCCGGCGAGGATCGGCAGCGCGTAATAGAACCAGATCAGCTGCACCAGGATCGGCGTGCAGCGAAACGCCTCGATGAAGGTGAGGGCGAGCAGGCGCAGCGCCTTGAAACGCGACAGGGTGCCGAACGCCCCAAACAGGCCGAACAGCAGCCCGCACACGACGATGACCACGGTGAAGCCGACGGTGACGCCAAGCCCGTTGAGAAAGAGCCAGCGATAGCTCCAGAGGATGCCGAAGTCCCACTGATACATGTGTGTCTTTACTCAGCCGGCGAAAAGCTTGGAACGGTGTCGCGTCGTTCTGGGTGCACCTCTCCCGCTTGCGGGGGAGGTCGACGCGCTCGGCAGCGCACTTGCGCGCCAGAGCGCGGCGGGTGGGGGCTCTCTCCTCTGGGGGAGTCTCTTTGTGGAGAGACCCCCACCCCACCCCACCCCACCCCAACCCTCCCCCGCAAGCGGGAGAGGGGGCAGAGCGGAGTGCGCGGAGATAGCCAGCCTAACCTTACCGGTTGTTACAGCGAAACGCCCGGCGGAATGTCCGCTTCGGTCACGCCCACTAGCTCCATGTTTGTGATGATCGCGTTGCGGATGAAGCCGAGGCCCTTGTTGAAGTCGATCCAGGTGTTGACGTAGTCGCGCCAGGTCTTGTCGGTCTCGCGGCGGAAGCCGGCATTCGACGTCGTCGCGAAGATCGGCGTCGGCAACACGAGCTGGCCGAGCGAGGGGTTCTTCTTCAGCACGGTCAAGGACAGCATGGTGATCAGGCACTGCGCGTCGACGCGGCCGGTCTGCAGCGCGGCGGTGGCATCGTCCGCGGTCTTCAGCCGCGTGATCTGCGCCTTCGGTGTCAGGCGGCTGACGACCTGATCGTGCGAGGAGCCCTGGTCGACCGCGATCTTGATGTCGGGCGAGTTCAGCTCGGCCCAGCTCTTCGGCTTGAAGTCCTTCTTGCAGAGGATGGCGAAGGCGTTGTTGAACACCGGCACCGAGAAGTCGACGACCAGCGCGCGCTTCGGGGTCGGGTTGAGGCCGAAGAAGATGTCGATCTTGTTGGCCTGTAGATCGAGCACCGAATTGCCCCAGGTGGTCTCGGTGATCTCGAGCTCGGCCTCCATGTCGTCGGCGAGCCCCTTGGCGATGTCGATGTAGAAGCCCTTCCACTGACCGCTGGAGAGATCCTTCATGTAATAGGGCGCGCCGCCGCCGACCGCGCCGATCCGCATCTTCTTGGTCCGGCGGATCCGGGCGAAGGTCGATTCGTTCGGATCGGCGGTCTGGGCCACGGCGGGCGAAGCCAGCGCGGCCGCGGTCATCGCGCCAAGTCCGACAATCGATGCAACATCACGACGTGTAACCATTGGGATCAATCGCTTTTCTGGTTGGGGCAGGTTCCGGCAGGTTCATACCAAGGTCGCACTTTCAGTGAAAGCACAGCCTATCGGCTGGGCAGATCGGCAATTGCCCGGATGCTGGGCAGGCGTCGTCGATCAAGGGCGATCGCCGCTTGCTTTCCGCCCCTTTTGGCCCCAAATAGGGACCGGGAGATTGGCGGTGGACGAGCCACTCGCCAACCGGGTCAGGTCCGGAAGGAAGCAGCCCTAACGAGGTCCGGATCGGGTCGCTCGTCAGTCTCCTACCTGTTTTTCGAGCGAACCAGCGCCGGCGGCACCGGCCGCCAGCGCGCTCCTTTCCGCAAAAGCCGGCCAAGAGACATTTCATTGCGGATCGACCGATGACCGACGCTGGCGCCCCTCCCAACCCCGACAGCGCCGGCTCGGGCAACGCGCCCTACCGGGTGCTGGCGCGCAAATACCGTCCCTCCAGTTTCGACGATCTGATCGGCCAGGAAGCGGTGGTCCGCACCGTCTCCAATGCGTTTGAGACCGGGCGAATTCCGCAGGCCTGGATCCTCACCGGCGTCCGCGGCGTCGGCAAGACCACCACTGCGCGCATCCTGGCCCGTGCACTCAACTACGAGATGCCGGATGGTTCGGTGAAGGGCCCGACCATCCACATGCCGACCCTGGGCGTGCATTGCCAGGCGATCATGGAAAGCCGGCACATGGACGTGCTGGAGATGGACGCGGCCTCGCACACAGGCGTTGACGACGTCCGCCAGATCAATGACAGCGTGCGCTACGCGCCGGCCAGCGCGCGCTACAAGGTCTACATCATCGACGAAGTCCACATGCTGTCGACGGCGGCGTTCAACGCCTTCCTGAAGACGCTGGAGGAACCGCCGGAGCACGCCAAATTCGTGTTCGCGACGACCGAGATCCGCAAGGTTCCCGTCACCGTGCTGTCGCGCTGCCAGCGTTTCGACCTGCGCCGCGTCGAGGCCGACGTGCTGATGAAGCACCTCGCCAATATCGCCGCGAAGGAAAGCGTCGAGATCGAGCCGGAGGCGCTCGGCATCATCGCGCGCGCCGCCGAAGGCTCGGTGCGTGATTCGCTGTCGCTGCTCGATCAAGCCATTGCCCATGCGGCAGGCACGGTGAAGGCCGACGCGGTCAGGCAGATGCTGGGGCTCGCCGACCGCACCCGCGTCATCGACCTCTTCAATTCGCTGGCGCGCGGCGATATCGCCGCCGCCTTCAAGGAGTTCCGCGACCAGTACGACGTCGGCGCCGATCCCATCGTCGTGCTCTCGGACCTTGCCGAATTCGTCAATTTCGTCACCCGCGTGAAGGTCATTCCGGCGATTGCCGACAACGTCGCCTATGGCGAGACCGAGCGGGTTCGCGCCAAGGAGTTCGCCTCGAAAATCTCGATGCGCGTGCTGTCGCGGATGTGGCAGATGCTGCTCAAGGGCATCACCGAGGTGCAGGCCGCAACGCGCCCGGCTGCGGCCGCCGAGATGGTGTTGGTGCGCATCGCCTATGTCGCCGACCTGCCGACGCCGGACGAAGCGATCAGGATGCTGGAGCAGAACGGCGGCGGCTCGCCGGCCGCGAGCGGCGGCGGCGCTGCACGCAGCGTACCGGCCGCGCCGACGGCCTCCGCAGCGCCTGTTCGCATGCCGACCTCGTCGCCTTCATTTGGCGGTGGTGGTGCGCGGCCGCAGATGGCCGCACCTGCGCCGGATCCGCAAGGCGCGGCGCCGGCGTTGCGCATCACGAGCTTCACCCAGCTCGTCGCGCTGGCCGGGCAGAAGCGCGACATCATGACCAAGAGCGCGCTCGAAGGCGACATGCGCCTCGTCCGTTTCGAGGAGGGCCGGCTGGAGGTCGCGCTCGAGCCGAACGCCTCCAAGACCATGATCTCCGAGCTCGCGAGGAAATTCGAGCTGTGGACCGGCCGCCGCTGGACAGTGATTGTCTCCAACGAGCAGGGCCAGCCGACGCTGCGCTCGGTGAACCAGGCGGCGAAGCAGGAGCATGCCCGTACCGCGGAGGCCGATCCGCGCGTGCGGGAGGTGCTGTCGCGATTCCCCGGTGCCAAGGTTGTCGAGGTCCGCAGGCTTGCCCCCGAGACGCCGGAAGCCAATATAAACGCTGACTATGGCAGTGACGATCCGCCCGACGGTTCCGACGGCGACGATCTCTGAGCCCATCTTTTTCCAAGGACGAGCACCGATGGCTGATTTTCTCGGCATGATGAAGCAGGCGGCGCAGCTGCAATCCAAGATGCAGGAGATGCAGGAGCAGCTGGGCAATGTGGAAGTCGAGGGCATCTCCGGCGGCGGCCTCGTCGCCGTGCGCATGACCGCGAAGATGGACGTGAAGGGCATCAAGATCGACCCCTCGCTGATGAAGCCGGAAGAGCGCGAAGTGCTCGAAGATCTGCTCGTCACCGCGCTCAGTGATGCCCGCCGCAAGGCGGAGACCGCGATGCAGGAGAAGATGCAGTCGCTGACCGGCGGTCTCGGCCTGCCGCCGGGGTTGTTCGGCCAGTAAGATGGGCGCGGTTGCAGGTCCCGAAATCGAGCGGCTGGTGCAGCTTCTCGCGCGACTGCCGGGCCTCGGTCCGCGCTCGGCGCGGCGCGCGGCGCTGCATCTGATCAAGAAGCGCGAAGCGCTGATGATGCCGCTGGCCTCGGCCATGCAGGTCGCGCTCGACAAGGTCCAGGTCTGCAAGACCTGCGGCAACATCGATACGCAAAATCCCTGCACCGTCTGCACCGATCCCAAGCGCGATGACGCCATCATCGTCGTCGTCGCCGACGTCGCCGATCTCTGGGCGCTGGAGCGCGCCAATGCGACCCAGGGTCGCTATCATGTGCTGGGCGCGACATTGTCGCCGCTCGACGGCGTCGGCCCGCAGGATCTGACCATCGACGCGCTGGTCGCGCGCGCACATGATTCTCGGGTGCATGAAATCATCCTGGCGCTGAATGCGACGGTAGACGGCCAGACCACGGCGCACTACATCACCGACCTGCTTCAGGACGCCAACGTAAAAGTAACCCGGCTGGCCCATGGTGTGCCTGTCGGTGGCGAGCTTGATTATCTCGATGAAGGTACGCTATCGGCCGCGATGCGGCAGCGTACCCTGTTCTAGCCATCCAGACTTTACGGAACGGACGACATGACGAAACTTTTCGCCACACGCTTGGCTTTGGTCGCGACGATGATGCTGCTGGCGAGCCCGGCCATCTCCGCGCAGCAGGACGACGGGGCGCCGCCGCCGTCCAAGCCCGGCAAGCCGATCAACGCCGGCGAGGTGTTGTCCGGCGAGTTGAACGCCTTGAAAGTGCGCGACGTCAAGAATGCCGGCAAGCGGGTTGCGACCTACCAGATCACGTCCGAGCCGCGCCGCCTGCCGCCGCCGAACGGATTGTGCAATCTCGAGACCGGGCCCGAGACCTTCCAGCTCGTTCCGAGCGGCGATGCGCAAGCGGCGCAGCTGAAGACGTTCGTCGGCAAGGAAATCTCGGTCAAGGTCGACGAAGTCGCCTGCGCCAGCGACCCCGGCCAGATGAGCGAAGCCGTGATCACGAAGTGGAGCCTGATCAAGAAGCAGTAGGGGCGGCGAGGCGAGATGCCGTAGGGTGGGCAAAGCGAAGCGTGCCCACCACCTCTTTCGAATTCCTGGCGCGATGGTGGGCACGGCGCGTCGCGCCCTTGCCCACCCTACGAGACCTTCAAACTACGAGACCATCACACCCTGACTGGCCCCAGCGCCTCAAAATGCCCGCGCTTCTGCAACCAGGCGAGCAGCAGCAGGCTCGGGATCGCCACCAGCACGCAGATCACGAAGAACAGCGGCCAGCCCGTCGTCTCCGCGACATAGCCCGCACTCGACGACAGATAGGTCCGCCCCACCGCCGCGAGCGCGGTGAGCAGCGCATATTGCGTCGCCGTGTGCAGCGGGTTCTGGCAGAGCGCCGACAGGTAGGCCACGAAGATCACGGTGCCGATCGCGCTGGTGAAGTTCTCGGCGCAGATCGCGAGCGCCAGCGCCCATTGATTGGTGCCGACCATTGCGAGCCAGGCAAAGGACAAATTGGCCAGCGCCTGCACCACGCCGCCGATCCAGAGGCTGGTCGCGAGCGAATAACGCCGCGCGACGAAGCCGCCGGCAAACCCGCCGATCAGGGTGGCGGCGAGGCCGACGCCCTTCACGATCGCCGCATAATCGTTGCGGGTGAAGCCGAGGTCGATCACGAACGGCGCCGTCATCGTGCCCGAGAAGGCATCGGTGAACTTGAACAGCACGACGAAGGCGAGCGCGGCGAGTGCGTCCTTGCGCGACAGGAATTCGGAGAACGCGCCGATCGCCGCGCTCAACACACGCGCAAATGCGGTCTCGGTTTGTGTCGCAGCTTCCGCCTGTGCGGATTGCGCCGGCTCGGTCGCGGCCAACGCGGTGATCGTGCCGATCAGCACCATCGCGGCCATCACCACATAGCCCCACATCCAGGCAGACGTGCGGGCTATGCCGGTGCCTTCGAAGCCCGAGACGATGAACAGCGCGCCCGCGGTCGAGACCAGCATTCCGATGCGGTAGGCCGCAACGTAAGCCGCCATGCCGGCGGCCTGCTCGCTCTCCGGCAGGCTCTCGACGCGGAAGGCGTCGACCACGATGTCCTGCGTCGACGACGTCGTCGCCACCAGCAGCGCGCCCAGCGCGACGTAGAACGGCGAGCTGGCCGGGTCGGTCATCGCCAGCAGCAGGATCGCGACGATCAGCAGTAGTTGCGAAAACACCAGCCAGCCGCGCCGCCGCCCGAACGCCCGGGTGAACAGCGGCACGTGCAGCGCATCCACCAGCGGCGCCCACAAGAATTTCAGCGTGTAGGGCGTGCCGACCAGCGCGAACAGCCCGATCGTCTTCAGGTCAACCCCAGCCTCGCGCATCCACACCAGCAGCGTCGAGCCCGACAACGCCAGCGGCAGGCCGGAGGAGAAGCCGAGAAACAGCACGATCAGCACCCGCGGCTGCAGGTAAACGGCAAGGCTGTCGCGCCAGGAGGCGGCGGGAGCGGAGGTCGCGGCGGGGGAGGTCGCGTCGGGAGCGGTCATGGGACGGTGTTAGCAGATTCTGGGGGCCACAAGTGAGGTGTCGTCGCCCGGCTCGACCGGGCGACCCAGTATTCCAGAGGCCGGAGTTATGGAGGACCTGCAATCTCCGGATAGAGATCGTTCCAGTCCGGATTGTCCTTCTCGATCAGCGCGATCTTCCAATCACGCTTCCACTTCTTCAGGCGCTTTTCCCGCTTGATCGCATTCTCGGGGTCATCGAACTGCTCGAAGTAGACCAGCCTCACGACGCCGTAGTCTTTCGTGAAGCTCTCGATGAGCTTCAGCTTGTGTTGTGCGACCCGGCGGATGAGGTCGTTGGTGATGCCAATGTAGAGTGTTCCGCCAATCTTGCTGGCGAGAATGTACACGTAGTAGCAGCGAGGGCTCATCTGCCGTCTCTGGGATACTGGGTCGCCCGGTCAAGCCGGGCGACGACAGTGAAATTGGGCCGGCAGCGTACCTGATCTCAGAAGAGAATCACTCCCCCGCCTGGAGCTTCCGCGGGAACAGCTCACTTGCGCCCGTCGCCACCAGCCGCGGCCCTTCCGCATCGCTCTTGCTGAAATCGAGCTCCTCAATCCTTCCGGCACGCTTCTCGATCTTGTCGGCGGAGATCAGGATCTGGCGGACGTCCTCGTTCGCATCGGAAAAGTGTTTCTGCAATTTGACCACGCGGTCGCGAAGACGGCCCAGATCGTCGCCGAGCTTGATCACTTCAGTCTGAATCTGGTCGGCGGCATCGCGCATGCGCGCGTCCTTCATGATCTGCTGCATCACCTGGATCGCGAGCATCAAGAGCGAGGGCGACACCAGCACGACGCGGGCGCGATAGGCCTTCTGGATCACGTCGTCGAAACCGTCATGGATCTCGGCGTAGACCGATTCCGACGGCACGAACATCAGCGCCATCTCCTGGGTCTCGCCGGTGACGAGATATTTTTCCGCGATGTCGCTGACATGCTTCATCACGTCGCCGCGCAGCCGCTGCGTGGCGACGCGCCGCTCCTCGTCGGTGCGGGCGTCGTGCAGCGCCGTCATCGCCTCCAGCGGAAATTTCGCGTCGATGCAGAGCGGGCGCTGGTCGGGCAGGAACACGACGCAGTCCGGCCGCTTTCCCGTCGAGAGCGTGAACTGGAACTCGTAGGCGCCCTTTGGAAGACCGTCCTGGACGATCGCCTCCATCCGCGCCTGGCCGAAGGCGCCGCGCGACTGCTTGTTGGCGAGCACGTCGCGCAGGGTCGTGACCTGGGTGGTGAGATCGGTGAGGTTCTTGTGGGCGCTGTCGATGATGCCGAGCCGCTCGTGCAGTGCGCGCAGGCTCTCCATGGTGTTGCGGGTCGAATGTTCCATCGACTGGCCGACGCGATGGGTCACCGAATCCAGCCGCTCGTTGACCGCGCGCGCCATCTCGGCCTGGCGTCCCGCCAGCGCCTGGGTCATGGCGTCGACCCGCCCTGAGGATTCGCTCTGGGCGCGCAGCACCTCGCTGAGGCGCTCCTCGAGCTCGTCGGCCCGGATCGCATGCGCCATCGCGAGTTCCGCGCCGCGTCGGCCCGAGCGGGCGATCACGACGGCGATGACCACCAGGAGGATGAGGACGAGGGCGCCGAAGCCGATCAGCGCATCGATCGTGCGCACCGGCCAGTCGCCCAACATGAAAATGATCTCATTCATGCCGCCCTTCTAGCCGATTCGCTGGCTCCCGCGAACGAAGAGGGAACGTTGACGGTTAATGGTCCCCTAATTTTCATGGTTAATGAAAAGCGAAGTTTTATGGTTAGCGGAGAGTTAACGGGGTTCCCGGCCGCATTGACCGCACCCGGCGCGGGGCTTAAATCGCGGCCATGGCCCTCAGAGAAATCATCATCCTGCCCGACAGGCAGCTGCGTCTGGTCTCCAAGCCGATCGAGAAGGTCACCTCGGAGATCCGCAAGCTTGCCGACGACATGTTCGAGACCATGTACGACGCGCCCGGCATTGGCCTCGCCGCGATCCAGATCGCGCAGCCGCTGCGGCTGATCACCATGGACCTCGCCAAGCGCGACGAGAACGGCGAGACCACGCCGCTTCCGCGCGTCTTCATCAACCCCGAGATCATCGCCTCGTCCGAGGAACTCTCGGTCTACGAGGAAGGCTGCCTCTCGATCCCCGAATACTACGAGGAGGTCGAGCGCCCTGCGAAGGTGCGCGTCCGCTTCACCGATCTCGACGGCAAGGTGCACGAGGAGGACGCAGAAGGCCTCTATGCCACCTGCATCCAGCACGAGATCGACCACCTCAACGGCGTCCTGTTCGTCGACTATCTGTCGAAGCTCAAGCGCGACCGCGTCATGAAGAAGTTCGAGAAAGCCGCCAAG
The DNA here is from genome assembly GCF_014198205.1 of Bradyrhizobium sp. SBR1B. NCBI lineage: Bacteria > Pseudomonadati > Pseudomonadota > Alphaproteobacteria > Hyphomicrobiales > Nitrobacteraceae > Bradyrhizobium > Bradyrhizobium sp. SBR1B. The sequence goes on along the minus strand of NZ_JACIHC010000005.1, from coordinate 177,235 downwards.
CGCGCGGAGTGAGTTTTGGTGCTGCCCGCATTCCCCTGCGCTCCCTCCCCCCTTGTGGGGGAGGGCGGGGGAGAGGGGTAGCCCAGGCGGAAGTCTATCCGTCATCTGAATCGAGTGCGTGCCGCGAACGCTCGTGCCGAAAGAGCGCGTCGTGTGGCACCCCTCTCCCTAGCCCTCCCCCACAAGGGGGAGGGAACGCATCGAGTCCTTGTCATGCCCCTCCGCCTGATCTTCATGGGCACGCCCGATTTCTCCGTGCCGACGCTGCTCGAGCTGGTCGCGCACGGCCATGAGATCGTCGCCGTCTATACCCGCGCGCCGAAGCCCGGCGGGCGGCGCGGGCTGCAATTGCAGCCGACGCCGGTCGAGGAGGCCGCGCGAAAGCTCGGCATTCCCGTGCTGACGCCGAAGACGCTGAAGACCCAGGAAGCGCTCGACGAGTTCAGCGCGTTCGATGCCGATGCCGCCGTGGTCGTCGCCTACGGCATGATCCTGCCGCAGGCGATCCTCGATGCGCCAAAACTCGGCTGCTACAATCTGCACGCCTCGCTGCTGCCGCGCTGGCGCGGCGCAGCGCCGATCAACCGTGCGATCATGGCTGATGATGCCGAGAGCGGCGTGATGGTGATGAGGATGGATGTCGGCCTCGACACCGGCGATGTCGCCATGGCCGAGCGCCTCGCCATCACCGACAACATGACTGCACTCGATTTACACGATCGTCTCTCCCGCCTCGGCGCCGATCTCATGGTGCGCGCGATGGCCGCACTCGCCCGCGATGGGCTCCAGCTCAAGAAGCAGAGCGAGGACGGCGTCACCTACGCCGCCAAGATCGACAAGGCCGAGGCGCGAATCGACTGGACGGGGCCGGCGCGCGCCGTGCTGCGCCACATCCACGGCCTGTCGCCGTTTCCCGGCGCATGGGCCGAGCTTGGCGGCGTCAGCGAGAATGCGCGCGTCAAGATCCTGCGGTGTGAATTGGTAAAGGGGTCGGGCGCGCCGGGCGAAGTGCTCGATGACAAGCTCACCATCGCCTGCGGCGAGGGCGCCATCCGCATCATCGAGCTCCAGCGCGAGGGCAAGGGCCGGATGCAGGCCGCGGACTTCCTGCGCGGCGTGCCGTTGAAGGCGGGAGCGAGGTTCAACTAATCAGCGATGCCCCGCTACAAGCTCACCATCGAATATGACGGCGCGCCGTTTTTCGGCTGGCAGGTGCAGGACACGCTGCCCTCGGTGCAGGGCGCGCTGGAGGCGGCCGTGAAGGCGATGACCGGCGCGGATTTGCGCGTGCATGGCGCCGGCCGCACCGATGCCGGCGTGCACGCGCGCGGCCAGGTCGCGCATGTCGACATCGACAAGCAGTTTCCGCCGGGCCGGTTTCGCGACGGGCTCAACGCGCATCTGCGCCCGCATCCGATCGCGGTGCTGGAGGCGGAGATCGTGCCTGACACCTTCGAAGCGCGCTTCTCGGCGGTGAAGCGCCACTACCGCTACCGCATCGTCAACACCCGCGCCAATCTCGCGCTCGACATCGGCCACGCGTGGCGCGTGCCGCGCCGGCTCGATGCCGATGCGATGCATGCGGCGGCACAGCGCCTGCTCGGCAAGCACGATTTCACCACGTTCCGCGACACCGAGTGCCAGGCCAAGTCGCCGGAGAAGACGCTCGACCAGCTCGACGTGCTGCGTGACGGCCGCGACATCACCATTGTCACCTCGGCGCGCTCGTTCCTGCACAGCCAGGTGCGCTCGATGGTGGGCTCGCTGGTCTGGGTCGGCGAGGGCCGCTGGACCGCTGACGATCTCTCCGCAGCGCTGGAGGCGCGCAACCGCGCCGCCTGCGGCATCGTCGCCCCGCCGGATGGGCTGTATCTGATGAAGGTGGATTATTAGAGGTGTGAGAGCGCAAAGGCTGCGCGCTCTCTCCACACCCTCGCTGTCATGCCCCGGCTTGACCGGGGCATCCAGTACGCCGCGGCCTTTCGGTTCGATCACTATCGTCTCTGGAATACTGGATCGCCCGGTCCTAGTGCGCAATTGCGCACTGGCCGGGCGATGACAGCGGAGTATTAAGCAAAATACCGCGTCAAAATCCCGCGATAGACCTGCGTCAGCTTCTCCAGATCCTTAACCGGCACCCGCTCATCGACCTGATGCATGGTCTGGCCGACCAGCCCGAACTCGATCACCGGGCAATAGCTCGAGATGAAGCGCGCGTCCGACGTGCCGCCTGACGTCGACAGCTCGGGCTTCCGCCCCGTCACCTCCTCGATCGCGGACACCGCGAGATCGGTGAACGGGCCGGGCTTGGTGACGAACACGTTGGAGTTCGAGGGCTCCCAGACAATGCGGGCCTTGATGCGGTTGCCGCAGGCCTTTGTCAGCCGCGTCTCGACCAGCTCGCGCAAAGAGGCCTGGGTGTGGTTGTCGTTGTAGCGGATATTGAACTTGGCGCGAGCCTCGCCGGGGATGACGTTGTTAGCTTTGTTCCCGACGTCGACCGAGGTGAACTCGAGATTGGAGGCCTGGAATTGTGCGCTGCCATGGTCGAGCGGCTCGCCGGAGATCGCCACGATCAGCCTGGCGATGTCAGGCACCGGATTGGAGGCGCGGTGCGGATAGGCGACATGGCCCTGCACGCCATCCACATACAGCGTGCCGGATTGCGAGCCGCGGCGGCCGACCTTGATGGTGTCGCCGAGCGTCTCGACATTGGAGGGCTCGCCCAGCACGCAATGGTCGAATTTTTCGCCGCGCTCGGCCGTCCATTTCAACAGCTTGATGGTGCCGTTGATGGAGACGTCTTCCTCGTCGCCCGTAATCAGGAACGAGATCGAGCCCTTTCCGTCGCTGCGCGGCTGGCCGCCGTTGGCGGCGAGATGCTCCAGCACCGCGGCCACCGAGCAGGCGATACCGCCCTTCATGTCGACCGCGCCGCGGCCGTGCAGGACGCCGTCCCTTACCTCACCGGAGAACGCGCCGACGCTCCAGGCGCTCTCGTCACCTGCTGGTACCACGTCGGTGTGGCCGGCAAAGGTGATGTGCGGGCCTTCAGTGCCGATCCGCGCATAGAGATTGTCGACGTCGGCAGTGCCTTCCTCGCTGAAGGTCACGCGGTGGCAAGTGAAGCCGGCGGCGGTGAGGGCTTTTTCGAGCACCCCGAGCGCACCGGCATCTTCAGGGGTTACCGAGGGGCAGCGGATCAGATCGCGGGCAATGGACAGAGCATCGGTCATGCGCCCCGCTTAACATGCATGCCGCCGGGTGGGCTAGCGCGGGGCGGGACAATTTCGATCTCGCGGCTCTGGTCCCAGCTTTTCGCAGGGGGAGCGGCGGATGCGGAGCCATCGTCGAAGTCGGCGAGCGGATCGGGGCCGAACCGGTTGTGGCCCGCAGTGCCGGGCACGATGAACAGCTCGATGATTCCCCACAGCCACAGAGCGGACGCGGCGAGGCTGAAGGGAAGCACCCAACTGGCGTCGGGCAGCAGGTCCGAGAACTGGCTGAACAGCCCGGGCACGAAGAAGAACAGAACGATCCACCAGCCGCTCCTGTCGCGATCGTGCAGCCGCTTGATGGCCGTCGCCAGGAAAATCCATAAGAACAGCGAAAGGCCGGACGACTTCAGGATCAGATCCGTGCGGTCAAAGGAGGCCAGCGACCGATAGGTCCGGGGATCGACCAGCTTGAAGAGGTCGTCGAGCCCGAAGTCGAAATCGAGCTTGATGGATAGCTTCAACGATCCGTCGGCATTGAGGAGGTGGATCACCTGACCGATCACGCCGAGCAAGCCCGCCAGCAGCGCGACGATCAGCAGCGCCTGCCACAGCAGGGCGCGGTTGATGCGACCGTCGAAGCGGAACAGATACCAGGTCCAGTCCATGCGAACGGCTCCGGGCGGGAGGAGCCGCCCGAAGATTGGTCGCGATGGAAGAAGGGTGGGTTCGATAGGGCTCTAAGACCCGTCATCCCCGCGCAACGGCGAAGCCGTTGTCGCTGGAGGTGCGAAGCATGGGACGCGACGCGTCCCATGGTGAGCCTCGAAGGATGAACGGCCCGCGATGTCGCCGCCAGCCGGGCCGTCGCCCTTCGAGGGCCGCTGAAGGAGCGGCCACCTCAGGGTGACGGGGATGGGTCTGGGATCGTCGCTCTAACTCAATCCCGCAGCAGCTCGTTGATGCTGGTCTTGGAGCGCGTGCGCTCGTCGACGCGCTTGACGATGACGGCGCATGCGGTGCTCGGGCCAATCTGGCCGTTCTTCATCGGCTTGCCGGGCAGCGCGCCGGGCACCACCACCGAATATTCGGGCACTTCGCCGATGAAGACCTCGCCGGTCTCGCGGTCCACGATCTTGGTCGAGGCGCCCAGGAACACGCCCATCGCCAGCACCGCGCCCTTGCGCACGATCACGCCCTCGGCGACCTCGGAGCGCGCGCCGATGAAGCAATCGTCCTCGATGATCACGGGCTCGGCCTGGAGAGGCTCGAGCACGCCGCCGATGCCGGCGCCGCCGGAGATGTGCACGCGCTTGCCGATCTGGGCGCAGGAGCCGACCGTGGCCCAGGTGTCGACCATGGTGCTCTCATCGACATGGGCGCCGAGATTGACGAAGGACGGCATCAGCACGACGTTCTTGGCGATGAAGGCCGAGCGGCGGACGACGGCGCCAGGCACCGCACGAAAACCGGCGTCGCGAAAGCGGTTCGGGCCCCAACCTTCGAACTTCGAGGGCACCTTGTCCCACCAACTCGCCTGGCCGGGGCCGCCGGGAATGACGTCCATGTCGTTGAGGCGGAACGACAGCAGCACCGCCTTCTTCAGCCATTGATTGACCTTCCACTTGCCGTCGGCCCCGCGCTCGGCAACGCGTGCCTCACCCCTGTCCAGGGTCTCCAGCGCCTGGTCCACGGCTTCGCGCACCTCACCCTTGGTCGACGTCGAGATGCCGTCACGCGCGTCGAAGGCACTGTTGATGGTGGATTCGAGGGCTGCAAGAGACATCGGGATTTCCTCTGGGGGAAGGCGTGGTTTCGTGTGAATTGGAGCGCTTTTTCGGGATTTGGCGGGGGAGAGTCAAGGCATACTCCGCTGTCGTCCCGGGGCGCGAAGCGAGCCCGGGACGACAGTGGCTATTTGGGCGACAACCCCGCCAAAAACCCCGTCAGATCATCCGTGACGTGGTCGACATGGGCAGCATCCCGGCCTTCCAGTTCCCAGTCCTCCCGCACCACCTCCTTCGTTCCGTCCGGCACCACCAGCACGGTGGTCATGCCGAGCTGGTGCGGGACGGTGAGGTTGCGGGCGAGGTCCTCGAACATGGCGGCGCGGGTCGGATCGACCGCGTGGTCGGCGAGGAATTTCTGATAGGTCTGCGCCGCCGGCTTCGGCTCGAACTGGGCGGCGATGATGTCGAACACGCCGTCGAAATGCGTTGCCAGGCCGAGACGCGCCAGCACGGCATCGACATGGTCGACCGAGCCATTGGTCAGGATCAGCTTGCGCCCCGTTAATTTTGCGATGGCCTCGCCGAGCGCAGGGTTCGGCTCCAGTGGCGAATGGTCGATCTTGTGGACGTAGGCGAGATAGTCGTCGGCGGACACGCCATGCAGGGTCATCATGCCGCGCATCGTGGTGCCGAAACGTAGGTAATAATCCTTCTGCAGTTATCGCGCTTCCGTCGGCGTCACCTGCAGCCAGCTCGACACGAACTCGGTGATCCGCACATCGACCTGCTGCCACAGATTGACGTGATGCGGATACAGCGTGTTGTCGAGGTCGAATACCCAGGTGTCGACATGGGCAAAGGTGCGGGGTTGGTTCATATCAACATTCTCAGCTCGTCGTCCCGGACAAGCGAAGCGCGATCCGGGACCCATCACCACAGGGAGTGGTTTGGCGAAGATTCGGGGTGACCAGCTTCGCGCCACAACCACTCCCTGTGGTTATGGGTCCCTGCATTCGCAGGGACGACAGCGGAGTTTGTGGCGCCGCCACCATCACAGCAACACCATCACGGCACCGCAAAGCGGAGCGTCTTGCCGCCGCTCGACATGTCCACCGCGCCAAATCCCGTCGCCCCGAAACCGCGCGCGCCGCAATCGGTCTGCTCAACGGTCTCGAACTTGGTCTCGCGTGTGCAGAGCTGCCTGTCGCCGCCCCAGTTCAGTGGCCGGTCCTTCAGCTTGACGGCGCGGTTGTCGGCGTCAACGGCCTCCGCGAAGCTGAAGATCTGCTTCGGCTGGCCGGTCACGTCAGGATGCAGGCACGTCTTGGGATCGATGCGATACCAGCCGCGGCTGGTCACGGACTTGCCGTCGTCGGTCGCGATCGCCGCCATCACCTTGTGCGGCGTATCGTTGCACCAGGTGAGGCCGGTCGCGGACGGCGTCTGCACCGCATCGACCATGGTCTTGAAGAAGTTTTGCGAGCCCACGATGTCCGAGGACAATCCGCGGCTCTTCAGGAACGCGGCCAGGGCTGCCTGCGTCTTCGGCCCGTCGACGCCGTCGATCGGCGCGGCGTCGTAGCCCGCGATGACCAAAAGCCGCTGGATGCCGGCGAGGCGGGCCTGCTCGTCGTCATATTCGGAATCCTCGGCGAGATAGGCAATGAGGTTGCCGTCCGCGCTTTGCGTCGGGGTGACTTGCGTAAACGCGGCCTGGGTCTGGCCGCTGCGGCATTGCCGGGCCGCAGCAATGACGAAATTGTCCTGCGCGACACAGAGCATGTCGCTGCCGTTCTGCGGAATCGGCGAGGCGCCATAGACACCGAGCGCGCGGGCATTGAGCAGGATGCGGTCGGCGGTCAGCGTGCCCTGCACGACCACGCGGCAGGTGGCGGGATCGACCCTGAACCAGCCGCGCGTCGCGGTCGCCGCCTTGTCGTCGATGCCGATCGCTGCCTCGACGACGTAGGACATGCGGTTGCAGATCTTCAGATCGGCGAAGGCCGGCACCGAGGAGAACAGGAACGAGACGGCCGCCGCCGGCAACGCCATCAGGAAGCGGGTCACGGGCGAGCGGCGATTTCTCCGCTCTCTCCGCTCGTCATGGCCGGGCTTGTCCCGGCCATCCACGTTCTTGGCGCGGATCGAAAGATCGTGGATGGCCGGAACAAGCCCGGCCATGACGGTTTTCTTTGTCCGCTCGTCTCTCACTTGTGGATCAGTGTTCCCGTGCCCTGGTTGGTGAAGAGCTCGAGCAGCACGGCGTGCTGCATCTTGCCGTCGATGATGACGACGCCCTCGACGCCCTGCTCGAGCGCATAGATGCAGGTCTCGACCTTCGGGATCATGCCGCCGGAAATGGTGCCGTCGGCGATCAGCTTGCGGGCATCCTTCACCGACAATTGCGGGATCAGCTTCTTCGACTTGTCGAGCACGCCGGGCACGTCGGTGAGCAGCAACAGCCGCTTGGCCTTCAGCGCGCCGGCAACCGCACCGGCAAAAGTGTCGGCGTTGATGTTCAGCGTCTGGCCTTCCTTCGAGGTTGCGAGCGGCGCCAGCACCGGGATCAGCTCGTAGCCGATCAGCTGGTTGAGCAGCGTGAGGTCGACCTTCTCGGGGTCGCCGACGAAGCCGAGATCGATTGCCTTCTCGATGTTCGAACCAGGATCGATGATGGTGCGCGTCGTCTTCGACGCCTTCACCATGTTGCCGTCCTTGCCGGACAGCCCCACGGCCTTGCCGCCGGCCTCGTTGATGTAGCCGACGATCTGCTTGTTGACGGAGCCGGCGAGCACCATCTCGACGATCTCGATGGTCGCCGCATCGGTGATGCGCAGGCCGGCGGCGAATTCCGAGACGATGCCGAGGCGCTTGAGCATGGTCGCGATCTGCGGCCCGCCGCCATGCACCACCACCGGATTGATCGCGGTCTGCTCCAGCAGCACGATGTCGCGGGCAAAATTCTTCGCGGTCTCCTCGTCGCCCATGGCATGGCCGCCATATTTGATGACGATGGTTTCCTCGTCATACTGCTGCATATGCGGCAGCGCTTCCGACAGGATGCGGGCCTGGTCGAGCGGGGAGATGTCGGTCATGTCGCGGATCTCGCTGGCGGGACTGGAGCGGCCTGCGTTCTATCCGATTGGCGGGCGTGGCGCAAAGTGGTCTTACCCTCCCCTGGAGGGGGAGGGTCGATCGCGCGTAGCGCGAGCGGGGTGGGGTGATCTCTCCACACGGGCATTACTTCTATGGAGAGACTGTCACCTCACCCCGCTACGCATTTCGCTTCGCTGCATGCCTAGCGACCCTCCCCCTCCAGGGGAGGGTAAGAAGGCGTATCACTTCCTCGCCGCCACCGCCGCCGCACTCACCGCCAGCCAGCCCAAAATCATCACCGTCCCGCCCGTCGGCGCCGCCATCGGAAACAGCGAGTGTCCGGCAAATTGCCGCAAGGTGAGGTCGCCCGCGAACAGCATGGCGCCGATCACGAAGCCGAATGCGCCGATCAGGCCAATTCCGCCGTGCAGAAGGCCGCGCGCGAGCAAGGCGACAGCTGCAAGTATGGCAGTTGCATGAAACAGCAGCATCGCGCTGGCCGAGGCCAGCCGGCTCGCATCGCCGCCATGCGCCGAGGCGGCGGCCAGCGCGACGCCGGCGGCGCCCATCAAGCCGGCAAGCCCGATCAGCAGGCGCTGCGCCACCATCACGAGGCCCGCTCTTCCAGCAGCTTGGCCATCGCGGCGCGCAAGCTCTCCATGCCGGTCGAGCTGCGTGACGAGGTCGCGAGCACGTTCGGGAACGCGGCCGGATGCTTGGCCAGCGCCGCCTTGGTCTCGGCGATGCGCGATTGCAGCTCGGAGGCCTTCACCTGGTCGGCCTTGGTCAGCACGATCTGGTAGCTGACCGCCGAGCGGTCGAGCGTCTTGAGGACCTCGAGGTCGACCTCCTTGAGGCCATGCCGCGCGTCGATCAGCACGTAGACGCGCGCAAGCGATGCGCGTCCCAGCAGGAATTTGTGGATCAGCTCGGTCCAGGACGCGACCTGGCTCTTGGGCGCTTTGGCATAGCCGTAGCCGGGCATGTCGACCAGGCGCAGGTCGGTCTTGCCGGGGACCTCGAAGAAGATCAGCTCCTGGGTGCGTCCCGGCGTATGCGAGGTGCGCGCCAGCGCGTTGCGCCCTGTCAGCGCGTTGATCAGGCTCGACTTGCCGACATTGGAGCGCCCGGCAAAGGCGACCTCAAGCCCCGCCATCGGCGGCAGCGTCTGGATCGAGGGCGAGGCCCAGATGAACTGCCAGTCGCGCGCGAACAGCTTCCGCCCGGCCTCGATCAGCTTCGCATCTTTGTCGTCGGTCATGCGAAGCTCTTTGCTTCCTGTCATTCCGGGGCGATGCGAAGCATCGAGCTCTGGTGCGCTATTGCGCACTTGAGAATCTCGAGATTCCGGGTCTGGTGCTTCGCACCATCCCGGAATGACAGAGTGTGAGACTTACGTCGCCTTCTTCGCGAACGTCGCCTTGAGATTGTCGAACAGCTCCACCTTCACCCCGTTGCGGCGCATGATGTAGCTCTGCTGGATCACCGAGAGCAGGTTGTTCCAGGCCCAGTAGATCACGAGGCCCGCCGGGAAGCCCGCCAGCATGAAGGTGAAGATCAGCGGCATCCAGTTGAAGATGATCTGCTGCGTCGGGTCCGGCGGCGTCGGGTTCAGCTTCATCTGGAACCACATCGTGATGCCCATGATGATCGGCCAGATGCCGAGCGCGAGGTAGTGGCCGAACACCGGGATCGTGGTCGGATCGAACGGGATCAGCCCGAACAGGTTGAAGAGGTTGGTCGGATCCGGCGCCGAGAGGTCCTTGATCCAGCCGTAGAACGGCGCGTGCCGCATCTCGATGGTGACGAACAGCACCTTGTAGAGCGAGAAGAACACGGGGATCTGGATCAGCACGGGAAGACAGCCGGCGACTGGATTGATCTTCTCCTTGCGGTAGATCTCCATCATCTCCTGCTGCTGCTTCACCTTGTCGTCGGGGTAGCGCTCCTTGAGCGCCTGCAGCTGCGGCTGAACCGACTTCATCTTCGCCATCGAGGCGTAGGACTTGTTCGCCAGCGGGAAGAACAGCAGCTTCACGATCACGGTCACGAGCAGGATCGAGATGCCGAAATTGCCGAAGAAGCGGTAGAAGAAGTCGAGGCCGAGGAACATCGGCTTGGTGATGAAGTAGAACCAGCCCCAGTCGATCAAGAGATCGAAATGGTTCAGCCCCAGCTCCTTGTTGTAGCCGCCGAGGCCGGCGAACGGAAATACGCCGACCACGCCGGCTTCCTTGGCGCCGGCGAACAGCCGCGCGTTCGCGGTCGCAGTGCCGCCGATCGCGACGGTGACGGGGTCGAGCAGGTAATCGGTCTGGTAGGTGTGGACGTTGCCGGATGGGTTCGACGAGAAGCGCGCCTGCAGCTGGGCATTGGTATCGGGCAGCAGCGCCGAGGCCCAGTACTTGTCAGTGATGCCGAGCCAGCCGTTGGTGACCTTGAAGTCCACCTTCTTGCTTTCGTCGATCTTCTTGTAGGCATATTCCTGCAGGCCCTGGTCGCCGAGATAGCCGATCAGACCTTCATGCAGGATGTAGTAGCCGGAGACCTGCGGCGCACCGTGGCGCGAGATCAGCGCGAACGGATAGAGCGTAACCGGCGCATTGCCGACATTGCTCACCTCGTCCTTGATGGTGAAGAGATAATGGTCGTCGACTGCGATGGTGCGGCGGAAGGTGAGGCCATCGCCACTCTCCCATTTCAGCACCACCGGCGTCGTCGGCGTCAGGCTGCCGCTGCCGTCCTGCTGCCAGACGGTCTGGGCATCAGGCATCTTCGCCGTCACGCCTGTCGCCGCCACCCAGCCGAATTCGGCGTAATAGGGCTCCGCGGTGCCCGAGGGCGAATAGAGGATGATCGGCGGCGACTTCGGATCGACCGTTTCGCGGAATTGCACCAGCGCGATGTCGTCGATGCGGCCGCCCTTCAGCGCGATGCTGCCGGCAATCCGCGGCGTGTCGATCTTCACGCGCGGGCTGGCTGCAATGGCGGCCTCGCGCGCCACCACGGGCTGGGCCTGCTGGTTCGCGCCCGGCGTTGCCGGCTGAGCGGCGTTGCCCGGCTGCTGCGGCGCCGCGCCCGGCGTCGCGGAGGCCGACGGCTGCGGCGTGGTCTTCTGGAGCTCGGCCTGCGTCTGCTGCTGGGCGCGCTGCTTCTCCATCTGCGGAACATTGTAGAAATATTGCCAGGCGATCAGGACGAGGCCCGACAGAATGACGGCGAGGATGGTATTGCGATTGTCGGTCATCTCTGGGGTCTCGTCATCAATCCGGTTTGCGGCTGGCAGCAGGAGCGGGGCGGGGCCCGGTACGGTCAGTCCTCGGGCCGCGTCCCTTCGCAGGTCCCTTGGCCGTATGCCGCGCCGGCTTCGTGAACGCCATGCGCAGATCGTCGAGCATGGTGGCGAAGTCGCGCGAGAGCGCGCCGCTTCGTCCGACCAGGACATAATCATGATGGGGCTGCATCGACACCGGATCGAGCCGCTTCACCAATTCGCGAAGCCGGCGCCGGATACGATTGCGCGCGGGGGCGTTGCCGTTCTTTTTGGTAACGGTGAAGCCAATCCGGATCGGGCCGCCGTCATCGCGGGGGCGGCTTTGCAGGACGAACGCGGGACTGTTAACCCGCGCGCCATTGGCAACGGCGAGGAAATCCGCCCGCTGCCTCAGCCGATCCATGATGAAATCCCGGAAAAGGGGGTCCGGCTCAGGCGCTCAGACGCTTGCGGCCGCGGGCGCGGCGGGCGGCGAGAACCTTGCGGCCGCCGGCAGTGGCGAGACGAGCACGGAAGCCGTGACGGCGCTTGCGCACCAGTTTGCTGGGTTGATAAGTCCGCTTCACGGGTTTTTCTCCGCTGACCGGGCAATTTGCCTGTAGAATTGATGGTAAAGTCCGGAAGATGCGGCCCAAAACGAGCCGTTTCCGGCCCCAAGAGAGCCGCTCCCGGTGTCGCACCGGGTCATCGCGGACAATTTGCGCGGCTTATAAGGGAGTGCCTTCTTTTCGTCAACGCCGCACAAGCGCACGATTCCGGTGAATATCGCTGTTTGTGCGGGGTTTTTAACCCTTGAGGTGGCGACTCGCGATATCAGCGCTTACATCCCACCTCGGCAGATTAGCGATCCGTAATTTGACCGGACCGGGGTCGGGTCGCATCTTCATACCGCCAATCCTTTACCGGCCAAAGGCAGCGAGGGCGACTTTCGTGGCAGCGACAGACCTCCAGCCGATCCAGGATCAGGATCAGCCGGACCAGCCGGCGATGCGCCCCCGCGGGACGCGCGGCCTCGGGCTGTCAGGCAAGCTGTTGTTGCTCACCGTTCCCCTGGTGATGATCGCGGCCAGCCTGCTCTATGTGCCCGCCATCGCCAACTTCTGGGTCAATCGGCTGAACGACCGCGTCGCCGCCGCCAACACCGCGGCGCTGGTGCTCGATGCGGCGCCGCTCGGCATGGTTCCTGATTCGCTGTCGCGGCAGATCCTGAAGAGCATCAATGCTCGCGCCGTCGCCATCAAGATGGGCCAGCAGCGCCGGCTGCTCGCCAGCGACAACATTCCGGCTGCCATCGAGCATGACATCGACCTGCGCGACATGACGGCATGGGAGGCGATCACCGGCTCGTTCCGGATGATGCTGGAGACCGGCAATCAGGCCATCCGCATCGTCGGGCCCGGCGTCGGCAATGCCCAGTTCATCGAGATCGTCACCGACGAGCTGCCGCTGCGGCAGCAGATGTACCGGTTCTCCCGCAACGTCGTGGTGGTCGCGCTGATCATCGCGGCGCTGACCGCGGGCCTCGTCTACCTCGCGCTTCATTATCTCTTCGTGCGCCCGATGCGGCGGCTGACCGCGAGCCTGGTCGGCTTCCACGAGAACCCCGAAAGCTCAGCGGGGATCATCGTGCCGAGCCAGCGCAGCGACGAGATCGGGGTCGCCGAGCGCGAATTGTCGGACATGCAGCGCGATTTGATGTCGATGCTGCATCAGAAGAGCCGGCTCGCCGCCCTTGGCCTCGCCGTGTCCAAGATCAACCACGATCTGCGCAATCTTCTGGCCTCGGCCCAGCTGCTGTCTGACCAACTCGCCAGCGTGCCGGACCCGCGGGTGCAGCGCTTCGCGCCAAAGCTGGTGCGCTCGCTCGAGCGCGCCATCGCCTTCTGCCAGTCGACGCTGTCTTACGGCCGCGCCCAGGAGGCCGCACCGGACCGTCGCATGATCCTGATCGAGCCTGTCGTGCTGGAGGTGCGCGAGACCGCGGGCCTCGCCTCCGACGCCTCGATCGCCTGGGTCGCCGCGATCGATCGCGGTCTTGCGGTCGATGCCGATCCCGATCAGCTGTTCCGGGTGCTGCTCAACCTCGTCCGCAATGCCGCCCAGGCGCTGGAAAGTCACGCCTCCGGCGAGGGCGGGGTGCAGCAGATCCGGATCACGGGAAAACGCGAGGGCGCGGTCGCAATTCTCGAGGTTTCCGACACCGGCCCCGGTGTCCCCCCGAAGACCCGGGAGCACCTGTTCGAGGCGTTCCAGACCTCCGGCCGCCCCGGCGGCAGCGGCCTTGGCCTCGCCATCGCCGCCGAGCTGGTCCGCGCCCATGGCGGCGATATCCACCTGGTCGAAGGCACCATCGGCGCCACCTTCCGCATCGTCATTCCCGACCGCCCCGTCGAGCTCCTCTCCATCCGCAACGAGCGGCAGAGGGCGTAGTCGGCCAGAGGCCTATAATCTCCCTTCATTCCGGGGCTCGCGTAGCGAGAACCCGGAATCCCGAGCATTGGCGCGAGATTCCGGGTTCGGCGCTGCGCATCGCCCCGGAATGACATCCAAACCGTCATTTCCCTGCAAAATCTCCCCATCCCGGACCTTGCCAATCGGGGCAAGAGCGGTTAGTCAGAGCGCTCTTTCGCACCCCCTCCGGCTTTGCCGGGGGCTGCCTGCGGGCCAAGCCCGCGCTGTTTGCGAAAAACGCGCCCGTAGCTCAGCTGGATAGAGCATCAGACTACGAATCTGAGGGTCGGACGTTCGAATCGTTCCGGGCGCGCCATTCTTCGCCGAAAGGTCAGGACCTAGCAGCATCTGGTCGCCAGACGGGCCCGAGACCGGATGGTGACGCCGTGTGAGGAGCGGAATGAAGATATCGCAAGCGTTCAAGTTCGAGGCGGCGCATCGGCTGCCGAACGTGCCCGAGACCCATCGATGCCGCCGGCTGCACGGTCATTCCTACCGGGTCGAGGTCCAGTTGGACGGGCCGGTCGACCCGCATACCGGCTTCGTCGCGGATTTCTTCGACATCGAAAAAAGCTTCGCCGACATCCTGGGCGCGCTGGATCACCACTGCCTGAACGAGGTCAAAGGCCTCGAGAACCCGACCGCCGAGAATATCGCGATCTGGATCTGGGACCGGTTGAAGCCGAGCCTTCGACAGCTGTCGGCGGTCCGTGTCTATGAAACGGCGGACTGCTGGGCCGAATATAACGGGCAGTAGCGATGGCCCTGCGCTGATCCGGCGCGGGCCGTCCTTGGCTCGGCTGGATAGAGCATCAAAGGACGGATCTGAGGGGGGCGTTCGAATTGTTCCGGGCGCACCGTTTCGGTAGTAAGTACGTCCCATGCGTACCATCGATCGCCTGCTCTCCTGCCTCGTTCTGTTCCTTGCAATCGCAGCCATCCCCGCGCTTCCCGCGCGCGCGGCTGAAACCTGCCCGTTCATCAGCGCCAAGGATCTCGCCGCCGCGATGCCGGCGCTCAAATGGTCGCTGATTTCAAATCAGGACGGCCGTGGCTGCATCTACCAGGCCGGGCGCGGCGACACGATGATGCTCTCCGTGTTCCGCAACCCGGACAAGGACCGCGCCAGGGAATTGTACGCGACCTTCGTCAAGACGCTTGGCGAGCGCATGCCGCTTAACGCAGTCGCCGGGATCGGCGACGAAGGCCAGGGCGGAACGAGCGCGGCCGGCGCAGAGCGCCAGGAGGCCTCGGTCGTCGCCTTGTCCGGCGATTACATTCTGCAGATCACCGTCTATCCGGTCGGCCGGCGTGCCGACGACGCGCTGCTCGGGCCGGTCACCGAAGCCGCGCGCGTGGCCATCGCCAGCGTGAGCAAGAGCAGCGAGCGGTTCGGCAATTGCGAGTGGCTCACGGCCGCGGATGCCGACGGCTTTCTCGACAAGAGCACGCTGACGGTCCAGCGCACCGGCGCGGGCAGCTGCATGATGTTCGATCGCGACGCCAACACCATGATCGTCGCGGTGATCGCGACCTCGCGGGACACCGCCATCGGCATGATGAAGCGCGCAGGTCCCTGCAAGCACGTGGCGATACAAGAGCTCGGTGGTGAAGCGTTCGGTGAGCATTCCTGCACCAAGGGCAACGGCAACGCCGTCACCATCTATGTCTGGAAGAACGGCAGGCAGGCTTCGATCGTGTTTGCCCCGGTCAAGCCGCATCCGGAATCCGGCTCGGTCGAGCGCCTGAAGGCGGTCGCCGGGCGGGTCTATGGGAAATTGTAGCGGCGGCGTACGACATTGCCGGCGAGAGATGCGCCTTTGGCTCACCGTCCTAGATTAGCCCGTAGGACGCTGGCCAGCGTCAAATGACGCCGCGCTCCCTCAGAAGGGTCTGCTCGTCCCCCGACACCCATCCGAAGACCTTGGGCTCTGCGCCCAAATGCTGGACGAGGTAGTGGACGTCGAAATCAATCACGACGTCGGATTGGTTCTTGCGGACATACATCGCTCTCCAGGAGACGTGGGCGACGCAATGGTGTTCGTCCAATGGCGCGATGCGGAGCCCCCGCATCTCCATCGCCTTTGTTCCGATAGCGCGGTAGTGGGCATAGCCCTTAGCAAGGACCTGCTTGAGATGCTCGTCGTTCTTCCCAGTCATCACGCCGGCGGGTGTGGCCGCGATGAACTCCGAGGCGTAGAGCGCGGCGACTTCATCCATGTTCACGTCGCCGCGCAGAGACGCCTTGGAGATACTCTCATATCGCTCGAACAGCTTCCTGACGTTCGTCTCCATCGTCTTCATAGTCGCCTCCAACGCGTGTCGGGATCGGAAGTCTCCGCTGACGTCACTTTCGCAGGACCAGCTCGCCGTGCGTGGGTTCGTCAAGGTTACGTTGTCGAGCGCCTTGATCAGCCATTTGCCGTCCCGGCGAGTCAGCACTCACCGACGGCGATCGCAGCTAGAGGTCCCCGATCTTGACGTTGCCGCCGTCTTCTCCGGATCGTGTTGAAGCTCAACGCATCTTGAAACGGAAAGTTGCCGCGAGCTTAAGCCAAGGGCGCGTAGGGCCAGTCGGTAGCGAAGCGGCGGCCAATCGGCTTCACTGGCCCGCCAGCACCTCCTTGCACTTTGCCGCAAACGCGTTGAGGTACGCGCCAAGTTCGCCGGCCAGCGCATCGGACCGCTCGACATTTTGCAGGCTCATGTTGAGGGCGTAGACCGGAAGCCCGGCCAGCACGATGGGTGTGGCAACGGCGAGAACGCCGGGTTGCCACGACACTGCGCAATAACCGTTGCGTTCGACTGAGCGTATCGATGCCCTGACGTCCGCAAGCAGCGCCTTCGTGGCCGCCGCGCTACGCCGCTTGAACTGCCTCAGCAATCGCTCGCGCTCGGCCTCGGCAATGCCGGCCAGATAAGCGCGCCCGAGCGACGTCAACTCCATCGGGACCTGCTGACCCGCGACGACGTTCCGCAGTGCCGCTCGGGGGCTGTAGCGGATCGACTCCAGGTAACCATCATGGCTCGATCCGCCGTCGCGAGGCCCACGTTGAGCCGGCGCTTGGCCGATTCGGCCCGCATCATCGGTCCGATCGCGTTGAGCACCGGTGATCCCGTCCGCATGGCGTGACCGATGCTGATGACGGACGCGGCAAGCCGGTAGGTCCGCATCGCGCGGACTTCGTCGAGCATCCCGGAATTGACCAGCGTTCGCGTCAGCCGGCTGACCGTCGATCGCGGCAGTCCTGTTCGCTCCGCAATCTCGCCGTTGCCCAGCGTGTCGACGCCGGGCCGGAACGCCCGGAGGATTTCGATGCCCCGTTCGAGCGACCGGTTGCCGTCAACCCCGCCCGCATATGTGCGCAGCTGCGCCACATCAGCCTCCGTCCGGCGTTTCCACTAAGTGGAATTAGGGGGATGTTCCGGCGGGCGCAAGCCGCTATCAGCACCGGGAAGAAGAATGCCCGGCCGTGCTGGGGCTCAACGAGGAAACGGCACCGCCGAAATCGGCATTCGACATCCGCAATGCGTCGCGGTGATCGATCCGACTCGAACCAAGGAGCTTGCCATGTCCTATCAGCTCATCGAATTTTCAGTCGCGGCGGGTGTCGCGACGATTGCATTCAACCGGCCGGACCGACGCAACGCCATGAGCGACGACATGCGCTCGGAGTTGGTCGCTGCGCTCGAAACCGTGGCCCGGGACAAAGCGATCAAGGCTCTGGTGCTGACGGGGCGCGGCAGTGCGTTCTGCGCCGGCGGCGACATCAGCGGAATGAAGCGCCGGCTCGAGGCGCCGCAGGGCGACGTCGCATTCAACGGATGGAGCCGTCAGCAGGGCGTGCATCACGTGCAGTCGCTGCTGCTGGGCCTGCCGAAACCGACGATCGCCGCCGTCAACGGCGCCGCGGCGGGTCTCGGCGCGGACACTGCGCTGGCCTGCGACTTCGTCATGGCAACGGAGCGATCGAAATTCACCTGGTCCTACATCAAGCGCGGTTTGATCCCCGACGGCGGCGGCCTGTATTTCCTGCCGCGCCGGGTCGGGCTTCCCAAGGCCAAGGAGCTGATCTTCACCGGACGCGTCGTCGAGGCTGACGAAGCGCTCGCGCTCGGCATCGTCGATCGCAAGGTGGCCTCGAGCGAGCTCCTGCCGGCCGCGCAGGCCTGGGCGGCCGAACTGGCTCAAGGCTCTCCCACCGCGCTGGCGCTGGGCAAGAAGATCCTGAACGAGACGTTCGAGCATTCCGCCAACGACATCTTCAGTCTCGGCAGCCAGGCGCAGGCCATCTGCTACACCAGCGCGGAGCATCGCGACGCGGTGACCGCGTTCCTTGCGCAATCCGCGTCGAAGGATTGAGCCATGGATGCGATCGAACGCCTGATCCGGCCCCGCAGCGTCGCCATCATCGGCGCTTCAGCGGACCCGAGCAAGACGTCGGGGCGGCCGGTGTCCTATCTCCGGCAGCATGGCTTTGCGGGCGCGATCTATCCCGTCAATCCGAGAGTCGCGAGCATCGGCGGTCTGACTTGCTACCCCGACATCGCCTCGCTGCCCGATGTGCCTGACGTCGGCCTTGTCCTGCTCGGTGCCGAGCGCGCGCACGTCGCGGTGCGCGAATTGTCCGAGCGGGGCGCCGCCGCGGCGATCGTCCTTGCCAGTGGCTTCACTGAAACAGGGGCGGAAGGCGCCGAGCGGCAGAAGCAGCTCATGCAGGCCGCCGGCTCCATGCGGATCCTCGGGCCGAACACGATCGGCCTCGTCAATCTCACCGACAATATCGTGCTGTCGGCGTCGGGCGCGCTGGCGATGGATGACTTCCCGGCGGGATCCATCGGATTGATCTCGCAAAGCGGGGGCATTCTCGGCGCCTTGCTGTCGCGCGCCGCGGCGCGCGGGGTCGGTCTGTCGAAGCTGGTGTCGACCAGCAACGAGGCCGATCTCGACCTCGCTGATTTCATCGATTTTCTCGCCGACGACAGCGCAACCAAGGTCATCGCGCTCTATGTCGAGGCGATCCGCAATCCGGCTCGCTTTCGCGAGTCGGTTTTGAAAGCGCGCCGCGCCGGCAAACCAATTGTCGCCTTCAAGATCGGTCGATCGGAAGCGGGCGCACAGGCGGCGGTCTCGCACACCGGCGCGCTGGCCGGCTCCGATCGCATGTATGACGCCTTGTTCAGGCAAGTCGGCGTGATCCGCGCCAAAACGTTCGAAGACCTGCTCGATATTCCCGCAGCCCTTGGTGCGGGACGGAAGCTGTCCGGCCGGCGTGTTGCGATCCTCACCTCGACCGGCGGCGCCGGCACGATCGTATCAGACAGTCTCGGCGTCGCCGGCTTTGTGACACCCGCCCCCGATGCTGAGACGGCCGCGCAATTGCGCGCGCTGCAGTCGGGACCGCAAGCCAACCTCGATCGCAACCCGATCGATGTGACCCTCGCCGGCCTGCAGCCGGATCTGCTGCGCGCCGCCATCCGCATTCTGCTCGCAAGTCCCTCCTACGATGCGCTGGTCGTCATTGCCGGCTCGTCGGCTGTGGGATCGCCGAGCCTGATGGCCGATGCCATCCACGACTGCCTGCCGCTGAGCGACAAGCCCGTCATTGCCTATGTGAGCCCCTACGCGCCCGAGGTGGTTTCCGTCCTCACCCGCCGAGGCGTCCCGGCCTACACGTCCGCCGAAAGCTGCGCCGCTGCGCTCGACGGGCTCTTGCGGGCCGGAGTGCCGGAGCAGGTCCAGAGACCCACCTTGCCCCTGACGGCGGCCGATGTCAGCGACTTCCCGGCGGGATCGCTGGATGAGGCTCAAGCCAAGGCGTTGTTCGCCCGCTTTGGTGTTCCGGTCGTGGCGGAGAAAATGGTCGCAACGGCGAGCGAAGCGGAACAGGCCGCACGAGACTTCGGCGGCCAGGTCGTGCTCAAGATTCTCTCTCGCGAGATCGCGCACAAGAGCGATGTCGGTGGCGTCGCGGTCAACCTGACTGCCGAGACGATCAGTGGCCGCCTGACGGCGATGGCAGACGAGGTCGAGGCCAGGGTCGGGACGCGGCCCGACCAATTCCTGGTTCAGGAGATGGTTTCCGATGGCGTCGAGATCATTCTCGGAATGCATCGCGATCCCTTGGGAACGGCCATCCTCCTCGGAATGGGCGGCGTCGCGGCCGAACTGTTCAAGGACACGACGATGCGCCTGCTGCCACCGGACGGCAGCCTCGGCCAGGCCGAGGCCTTCGCGATGGTGCGTGATCTCGTCACCTGGCCGTTGCTGGACGGTTTTCGGGACCGGCCGAAATGCGATGTCGAAGCGCTCACAGAAGCGGTCGTCGCTTTCTCGCGCATGGTTGCGCAGCTCGGTGATCGCCTCGTCGAGGCCGAAATCAATCCGGTCTTCGTGCTGCCGGCGGGCCGGGGCGTGAAGGCGGCAGACGGATTGGTTGTTCTCAATGTCTGAACAAAATCGGATGGAGCTTCTTATGGCCAGTGGCGAAATCATCAATCATGATCGCGCGCGCGGAAAGGGTGTCGTCGTGCGGCGCCGGCGAGGTCTCGTCGTGCTCGCCTGTGCTGTCGTCTCGGGGCTCGGACTGACGCCGGCGCGCGCCGAATATCCCGACAAGATCATCAAGATCGTGGTGCCCTTCGCAGCCGGCGGCGGGACCGACATCATGGCGCGAACGACGGCGCAGGAGATCCAGACGGATCTCGGCAAGTCCGTCATCATCGAGAACAAGCCCGGCGCCGGAACCATCATCGGGACCCAGACGGTGGCGACCAGCGAGCCCGACGGCTATTCGCTCCTGATGGCGACCTTCGCGCACGCGGTCAATCCGAGCCTGTACAAAAAGCTGCCGTTCGATCCGCACAAGGATTTCGCGGCGGTATCGCTGATCGCGCGATCCTTCAATATTGTCGTCGTCAACCCGGCCTCCAAGATCAACTCGATCTCCGATTTGATCGCAGAAGCCAAGGCCAATCCGGGCAAGCTCAATTTCGGGACATTCGGCACCGGCACCTCGGCCCATCTCGCCGGCGAGCTGTTCAATGCGATGGCCAAGGTCAAGATGACGGCGGTGCCCTACAAGGGTGCGGCGCCCGCGATCAGCGATCTCTTGGGCGGCCAGATCGACGTGATGTTCACCACCGTGGCAAGCGCGGCCTCGCTGGTGGCTGCGGGCCAGCTCCGGGCGCTGGCTGTCACGTCCGCCGAACGTTCGGCGGCATTTCCGCAATTGCCTGCTGTCGCCGAGGCCGGGGTGCCCGGCTATGCCGCCGAATCCTGGTACGGATTGTACGCTCCGGCCAAGACGCCCGCGCCGGTGATTGCGCGTCTCAATCAGGCAATCGCAAAGGCGGTTCAGTCCGGCGCGTTCAAGAAGCTGGAGGCCAACGAAGGCCTCATCATGGTCGGCGGCGCTCCGGAACAGCTCGATCGCTATGTCGGGCAGGAGGAGGAACGCTGGCGCAAGCTGGTCAAGGACGCCAACATCGAGGTGCAATAGGACAGCAGGAGGGCGCCTGCGCATTGCCGGAACATTGCGCAAGCACGCTCCGCTATCTGTCCTCGCTAGAGTGTTTTGCTCGGTCGGATGACAGCCCTCATTCGGAGACGGCGAGAACGGTCAGCCCCCTGGTGCGCTTGTCCGGCGTCTCGAACTCGATCCGCTGCCCCACCGAGAGGCCAATCAGGGCCGCTCCAACAGGCGTCAGAATCGAGACCCGGTTGAGTTCGATGTTCGCCTCGTGCGGATAGACCAGCACGATCTCCCGGCTGGCACCTGTCCCGTCATCACGATAGGTTACTTTGGAGCCCATCCTGACCACGCCGCGCAAATCGTTCTCTGCGGCGACCGACGCCCGTTCCAGTTCGCGCGCCAGAAACTGGGCGACACGAGGGAACAGATCCATGGTCGAATTCGCCAGCGAGCTGAGACGCCGCGATTCGTCTTCAGTGATCTTGATCGGCGGCAACGCCGGCTGGTCTCGCCGAATCTCGGTTTCGAAGTTGTGCATTTGATGTCTCCTATGCTGCGGTTGGTCCGGGATCGTCATCGAGCGGCTTGCGCCGATGAGCCCGGAAGAGCGGGACGACGTTGGGGCTTGATTGGGTCACGTTCTGAACCCTGACGACGTTCAGGCAGCCGGCGAGGATGTATGGCATTTGGTCGCCGACCTGCAGGCCGATCAAGGCTGCCCCCAAAGGTGTCAGAACCGAAATGCGGGCGGGATCCGACCCACACTCCTCGGGCCAGACCAATTGCACGACGCGACGCGGAACGCCCCAATTCGTGCAATAGGTGACCCATGATCCAACGGTCACCCGCGAACGGAGATCGTCCCAATCGTTCGGTACGATGTCAGCGCGGTTGATCTCACTGATGAGAAATATCCCGTCCAAATCGCCTTTTTGGGCGGCAAGGCGGGCAAGCTGTTCGAGTCGCGGATAGTCCGATGCGGTGAGCGCGATTTTTGGAAGAGGCAGCACGGCACACTCCTTCTGCTTCAAGACGACCTCTCAGGGCGAGGTCACGAAAGCTGGAAAAGAGCCCGGACGGTGCAAGCACCGTCCGGCTAACCGCCTGCTTGGAGGCGGCCGGCGTGAAGACCGAAGCGCGCGGTGCGCGCATCTATGTCGACGACATATGCCATGACATTCTGACTATAGTGATTCATTTCGCCAGCAACATTGCGGCTAAACCGCACAGTCGCGAGCGATCGAATCGCTGCAACGGCCATAATTCGACGGTGATATGAGCTTCAGTTTTGGCACTGGCCTTTCACCGCAGCCCCTGCTCGTCGATCAGGATGCGGTGGATCTCGATGCGCTCCGGCAGCTCGATCAGGAATTCCGCGTCGCGCGCGAGATGATGGACCTTGGTCGGCTCGCCCTTGGTGAAGGCCGTCATGTCCTTGATGTCCGCCCAATAGGAAATGGTCGTGAACCACGTCTCCTCATCGCGGTCTTCGCGCAATTGCTGCACACCGAGCGCGGTCTTGAGCAGCGGCGGAATGCCCTCGGACTGCAGATAGGCTTGGTAGGCATCGGCAAGATCGCGGCGGGTGCGACCGCGCCAGATGCGAGCTATGGTCGGCTTGGTCGGCATGGTGGACTCCTTCCGGGCGAAACGCCGTGCTTCGCAGTCCCGTTCCATGCGCCTCCCTGTCGCTGCCGGCAGCGGAACCTGTGCCGGCTGCTGACGGTCCCGTCTCGGAATTCCCCATCATTG
Organism: Bradyrhizobium sp. SBR1B; assembly: GCF_014198205.1. Taxonomy (NCBI): domain Bacteria; kingdom Pseudomonadati; phylum Pseudomonadota; class Alphaproteobacteria; order Hyphomicrobiales; family Nitrobacteraceae; genus Bradyrhizobium; species Bradyrhizobium sp. SBR1B. The sequence goes on along the minus strand of NZ_JACIHC010000005.1, from coordinate 154,242 downwards.
ATCTGAAGCAATGATGATCCCGACCACCAATGCTAGAACGACTCGCAAGTTGCGACTCAGGGCTTCCCAGCCGGTCGCGACAATCGCAGCGCGTGCTGGAATCTGAGGGCTCAATGGGACGACTACTGAATATCGTGACGCCGCTGCATACGGCGACCAAGCGCGACTACATGGGCCGCATGAACGACGACAAGATCGGCTGCTCGCTGAAAGCGCGGGAATACGAGGCCGACTATTGGGATGGCGACCGCCGCTTCGGCTATGGCGGCTATCGCTTCATCGAGGGGCGCTGGGCGCCGGTCGCCAAGGCGCTGATCGAGACCTATGGCCTGAAGGATGGCTCGAGCGTGCTCGACGTCGGCTGCGGCAAGGGCTTCCTGCTGTACGAGATGCAGAAGATCCTGCCGGGCTTGAAGGTCGTCGGCTTCGATATTTCCAAGCACGGCCTCGAAAATGCGCACGAGCAGGTGAAGCCGTACCTCTTCAATTACCGTGCCCAGGACATCTATCCCTATGGCGACGACAGTTTCGATCTCGTCATCTCGCTCGGCACGCTGCACAATCTCCGGCTCTATGAGCTCGAAGCGGCGCTCAAGGAGGTCGAGCGGGTCGGCAAGAACAAATACGTCATGGTCGAGGGCTACCGGAACGTCGCCGAGTTGCACAACCTCGAATGCTGGGCGCTGACGGCGGAGTCCATCCTGCACACGTCAGAATGGATCTGGCTCTACGGCAAGCTCGGTTACACCGGCGATTACGAATTCATCTATTTCGAGTGATCGGGCGCGCCTCATGGATATCAAGACCGCCAAGGCGGCCATTCTCGTCGAATCCGGCAAGCCGCTGATCGTCGACGAGTTCACCTTGCCCGATAGGCTCGAACACGGCCAGGTGCTCGCGCATGTGCACACGTCGAGCATCTGTGGTGCGCAGATCAACGAGATCGACGCCGTCAAGGGCGTCGACAAGTTCCTGCCGCATCTTCTGGGGCACGAAGCGCTGGCAACGATCATCGAAACCGGACCCGGCGTCGTCTCCTGCAAGCAGGGCGACACCGTCGTCATGCATTGGCGGCCCGGCAAGGGCATTCAGGCCAATACGCCGGCCTATTCCTGGCGCGGCAAGCGCCTCAATGCCGGCTGGGTCACCACCTTCAATGAATATGCCGTGGTCTCGGAGAACCGCGTCACGCCCGTTCCCGCTTCGATCGATCGTACAAGCGCGCCGCTGCTCGGCTGCGCGGTGACGACCGCGCTCGGCGTCGTCAACAACGACGCGCAAATCGCCATCGGCGAGGCGGTCGTCGTGTTCGGCGTCGGCGGCGTCGGGTTGAACATCGTGCAATTCGCCGCGATGGTCGGCGCCTATCCTGTCATTGCGATCGACCGCCTCGACAACAAGCTGGCGATGGCGAAGGATTTCGGCGCCACCCACATTATCAATTCCGAAGCGGTCAAGGATGTCGCTGCCGAGGTTCGCTCCATCACCGGCACTGAGGGACCCGACAAGGTCGTCGAGACCACCGGCGTCAAGAATCTGATCGAGCTCGCCTACGAGATCACGGCGAAGAAAGGCCGTTGCATCCTCGTCGGCGTTCCCCGCGAGAAGGCCGAGATCTACACGCTGCCGCTGCACTTCGAGAAAGTGCTGAAGGGCTCGGAAGGCGGGCAATGCCAGCCGGCGCGCGATATCCCACGTCTCGTTCGCCTGAGCGACGCCGGCAAGGTGAGCTACCGCGGGATCGTGACCCACGAGTTCGCGCTCGACGACGTCAACGACGCACTGGATTTGATGCGCAGCGGCACATCGGGGCGGATCCTGCTGAACATCAGCTAGGCCGCGGCGAAGGCGCCGACGGCACATCGACGCTGGCGCTGCAGCAGCCAGGCTGTGATCGCCATGTTCACGATATTCCAGGCGATGCCATTGACCAGCGCCGAAGCGTAGGAGCCGGTCCAGTCGTAGATCGCGCCGGCCATCCAGGCCCCCAGCGCCATGCCGGCGAGCGTGACCGAGATGGCGAGGCTGACGCGAAAGCCGGCCTCCCTTGCCGGGAACAGCTCACGGATGATCACCGCATAACTCGGCACGATGCCGCCCTGCGCCAGGCCGAAAATGGCGGACACGACGTAGAGCGAGACCAGCCCGTTGAACGGCAGATAGAGCGCGAGTGCCATGGCCTGCATCGCCGAGCCCAGCAGCAAGGTCGGCAGGCCGCCGATGAGGTTCAACACCCAGCCGAAGATCAGACGGCTCGCCACACCAAAGCCGAGCATCACCGCCAGCATTTCGGCGCCGCGCGCGGAGCCGTAGCCGAGGTCGCCGCAATAGGCGACCAAATGGACCTGCGGCATCGACATGGCGACGCAGCAGCACATGCCGGCCAGGGCCAGCAGGCCCTGGGTGACGCCCGGAGACAGGCCGATGGCCTGCATTGTGTTGCCGCAGCTCGCCGCTTGGTGCGCAACCTTGTGGAATACCGGTCGCCGCCGCAGAACCAGACAGAGCGGCAGCATCGTTGCGAGGCAGAACAGGCCGATGCCGATATGGGTCTGCCGCCAACCGTGCGCGGCGATGGCATGCTGGACGATGGGTGGCCAGATCATGCCGGCAAGAGAGCCGCCGGCCGTGGCCAGGGAAATCGCAAGGCCCCGGTGCCTGTCGAACCACAGCGATGCGTCGGCCACCAGGGGCGCGAAGCTCGCCGCGCCGCCGAGCCCGATCGTGACGCCTGAGATCGTCGCGAACACGGACAGGTTAGGGGCAAAGGCGGTCAGGACATAGCCGAGGCTCATCAGGATCGTGCCGCCGGTCAGTGGCGGCAGGATGCCGAAGCGATCCGCCAAGCGGCCGACGATGATGCCACCGATCATGAAGCCGATGATGGCGAGCGTGTAGGGCAGGGTCGCCTCCGCGCGAGGCGCATTGAAATCGGCCTGCAACGCCGGCAATGCCACGATCAGCGACCACATGCCAACGCAGCCCAATGCGCTGAGGGCGATGGAGGCGGTGAGGCGAATCCAGGAATACGATTTTTCGATCGACGGCATGTCAGGCACTGCGGCGGGTTTCCTGGGGCTGCATGGAGATCGGCCCTGGGGTATCGCTCGCCGTCAGCGGCGACAAAGCAGGATTTCTCTTTTGTCGAGCGAGCGAAACTCATGCATCCTCCCGGCCTTCCCGCATCGCCCGGAGCCGGCCATGACGTATCTGCTGCCGCCACTCAATGCCCTGCGCGCCTTCGAGGCCGCCGCCCGCCATCTCAGCTTCAAGCAGGCCGCTCACGAGCTGCACGTCACGGCCGGTGCGGTCAGCCAGCAAGTCCGCCTGCTGGAGGAACGGCTGGGGGTGCAGCTGTTCGAGCGACGGACACGGCAGATCATTCTGACCTCCGCCGGCGAAACCTATCTGGCGCGGGTCCGTGACGCCTTTCGTTGCCTTGCCGAGGCCACCGCCGAGCTCAAGCCCGAGGGCGTCACGAGCCTGCTGCATATCGGGCTCCACGCCAGTTTTGCCGTCGATGCGTTGCGGGCGCGCCTGGCGCAGTTCCGCCGGGCCCAGCCCCAGCTCGCCATTCGCATCAGTCAGCCGGCAGGGCTGCACGAGCTGCTCGAAGGCAAGGTCGACGTCGTGATCGCGGACAGGGTGCAACGCTGTCCCGGCTACAAATGCGAGCCCCTGGAGAGCGGCTTCCTGATCGGGCCGCTGGGCACTGCCGATTGTCCGGAGATCGAAACCGTGCGGTCCTGCCTGCTTGGCGATGTCGAGCGCGCGCGGCCGGCCACGCCGAGGGCGCCGCTGGCTGCCAGTCCGGCAGGGCCGGCACGCAGACCATCCAAGCCGTTCTTTTCCGCCTGAACGGGCCTGTTCTCAGGTTTTGCCATGACCGGCTTCGCGCGCCGGCCGTAACCGGCGGTTAACCATGGATATTTACGGTGTCGAAAGCCTCTGAACTGTGACTGTCAGTTGATTTCGAGTCGAGCCCATGGCGTTCGGTAGCCGCGCAACTCCGCGAAGTATCGCCCCGACGGAGCCTGCGGCTTCGTGGGAAGCGCCGCGGGCTGCGCGGACCAAACCTGACGGCGCCGCGCCGGCGCTGATCAAGGGATCGCTGACCGTCACCGGAGTGCTGTCTTTCCTGCGCGAGAACGGCCGGCGCATTCTGACGCTGGCGCTGGCGTTGTTCGCTCTCGGCGTCGTCGTTCTGATGATTCTGCCGGTCCGGTACGCCGCGACGGCCCTGGTCGTGCTCGATCCCCGGGAGCTGCGCGTGACCTCGGATCAGGAGGTGCTGCCGGGCATCGGCCAGGACGCCGCGGCGCTTCAGAGCCAGATCGAGATCGCCAAATCGGACGGCTTTCTCCGCCCCTTGATCGAGCAGCTCAAGATCGCCGATGACGATGATATCGCGGGCGGTCATACCGACATGACGCGCCTGCTCGAAAAATTCCGCAACCGCCTCGAGATCACACGCCGCGGGCTCACCTACGTCATTGCGATTTCCTTCACTTCGAACCGCCCCGAGCGGGCCGCTTACTACGCCAACGCCATCGCCGAGGCGTTCGTTGCCAGCCAGGGCCGCGTCCGCACCGAGGCCACGGACGAGGCGGCCGACTGGCTCAAGAACCGGCTGAACACGTTGAACGAGCGGCTGCGCGCATCGGAAGACGCCGTCGCCGCCTTCAGGCTCGAGCACAAGATCCTCAATGCCGGCAAGGATTCGACCACGCAGCAATTGCGGGTGACCGATCTCAATCAGCAGGTCTCCGCCGCTCGTCTTCGCACCGAGGAAGCCAAGGCGCGCTACGAGCAGGTGCAGCGCGATCTCAAGGCCAATGTCGAAGGTCCCGTGAAGCAGGACCTGTTGAGCATGCTGCGTGCGCAGCGCTCGACCCTGAACGACCAGATTGCGCAAAAGAAGGCGGTGTACGGCGACCGCCATCCCGACCTCGCGATCTCCTACAGCCAGCTGGCCGATATCAACCGGCAGATCGAGGTCGAGCGGAAAAAGAACATCGACACGGCGAAGTCCGAATATGAGGCCCAGCTGGAGCAGCAGAACGCGCTGGAGAAGCAGCTCAAGGCGGTCGAGACGCAGATGCTGGTCGACGGCCAGGCGCTGGTGAAGCTGCAGGAGCTGCAACGGGACGCCGATGCCAACAGGAACATTTACGAGCAGTTCCTGTCGCGGTTCAAGACGACCAATGAGCAGCGTCAGCTGCAGAACTCCCAGACCAAGATCGCTTCGCCCGCCATTCCGCCGCTGCGCTCGACCCGTCCGCCGCTCGCTCTGCTGCTGGCGGCGCTGGCGATCGGATCGCTGCTGACATCGACCGCCGCCACTGCGGCGATGACGAGCATGTCCGGCGGGCCTGCGCCGGCCGAGGCTGCCGTGCACGCAGCGGCGCAGGATACGCAAGACGGGCAAGTCCAGCAGCAGCTCCAGCCGCAAGTCCAGCAGCCCGCCGCTGCCGCGCCCCGGCCCGAGGCGGTGACGCGCCTTCCTGTCTGGGCCCGCATCCCCGATCTTTCGTCCGGAGCCGGGACCAACACCAACACCGTCTGGCAAAGACCGATCGCTGCCTCAGTGGAGCTCGATCTCGGCGCCTATCTGCGGCCTCTGCTCAAGCGGATCGATCGCGTGCCGGTGCGCGGTTGCAAGGTCGCCCTCGTGCTGTCGGTCGGCAAGAGCGCCGGCGGCAACACCGTTGCGCGTTCGCTCAATCGCGCCGCCGTGAACAGCGGCATGATGAGCGTATTGATCCGGCTGCAGGGCGAATTCGCAGGTCACCAGCCGCCGGTGACCGAATGGAACGACGGCTCGACCACGGCAGGACTCCAGTCGATCGACGAGCTCCTCAGTGCCGGCCGAAAGGCCGATGCGAGGCCCGAGGACGATATTCGTTCGGAGTTCGATCTGATCATCGTCCATGCCGGCAATCTCGCCTTGCAGCCCGACGCCATCGCGCTGGCGGCGCATGCGGACCTGATCGTCCTGGTGACGCGCGCCGGCGAGCTCGGTTCGGCGGCGATGCGCCGGGTGACCGCCGCGCTGTCGAGGTATGAGACCGTGCCGACGGGTTTGGTCGTCAATCACGCGCCTGCGGGCTCGACGGCGCCGCACCCCGAGGGCGGCGCATTGGGCCTTGCGGTTTGACGGTGAAAGCGGCGCGCCGTCGTCTGCTGACTGCTGCGATGCTGCTGTCGATCTCGTTCGGAGCGCCGGCCTTCGCCGACACTTGCGTGCCCGTGCCGCAGACGGTGGCGCCGGCGAGGCTCGCCGCACTGTCGCGCGGCTTCAATGCCGACGGCTGGATCAACGGCGAGGTGCCAAGCCGCGAGTTGCTGCAGCAACTGCGCAGCGCTGGAATGACTCACGTCCGGCTGCCGGTGCCGGCCGAGCGCGTGATGCCCCGGTTCGCTGAGAAGGCCGAACGCGACGAGACGCTGCGCGCGCTCGAGAAGGCGCTGAAGCAGCTCACCGCGCTCGGCTATGCCACGTCCGTCGATCTTCATCCCGGCGAGCGCTTCAATCGCCTGCACAAGGAAGATCAGGACGCGGCGCTGCGTGAGATGCAGGACGCCTGGGGCAGCCTCGCGGGAGTCATTCGCTCCTATCCGGCCGATCGCGTCTTCGCCGAGCTGCTCAACGAGCCCGATATCGACGCTGACACATGGCAAAGGCAGGTCGATACGCTCGCCGGCTTCGTCCGCAAATTGCTTCCCGCCACCACTCTCATTGTCGGCCCCGTCAACTGGCAGCGCGCGGACTCGCTGCCGCGGTTTCGTCCGCTGGACGATCCCGACATCGTCTATGCCATCCACTTCTATGATCCCATGGTGTTCACCCATCAGGGTCACTGGGATGCGCAGGATCCGCTGCACGACATCATGGATCTGCCTTATCCGATCAACGCCGGCGATCCCAAAGTGCAGGCGCTGCGCCAGGATCTGCAGGCGAGGGGCGCGACCAAGGCGCTCGGCATGCTCGACACTGCAATTGCCGCCGCCAAGGACAAGCCAGGCGCCGATCGCTGGCTCGCGCCCGCGCTCGCATGGCAGCAGCAGTTCAAGCGGCCGATCATCGTCAACGAGTTCGGCGTGCTGAAAGCCGGTGCGCCCAGACAAAGCCGGTTGCGCTGGCTGGCGGACGTCACCGCTTATGCCAGGGAGCATTGCTGGGGCTGGACGCATTGGGAGCTGGCGCAAGGCTTTGGCCTCGTCGATCGCAGCACGGGCAAGCCCGATCCCGACGTGATGCGGGCGCTGCTTGGCGGCGCGCCCCGGCGCGCCCGGCGCTGACATCGCACGGGTTCGCTATCGTTAACGAATCCTTACACATCGCCCCGCTATCGTGCTCGACGCGCGCTGCCAAAGGACGATTGATGGGTGCCGGGGACTTGACCCAGGTTCAGACCGTGCCGGCCGAGCCATCGCCGCCGGCCTGGCGCGAGCTGGTTCCGACCCTCTGCATCGCCGTGGCAGCGATCGGCTTTGCTCCGGTCCTGCATTTGGCCTATCCGGCCCTGGCCATCGTGGTCGAGGTCCTCATCGGCATCGCTATCGTGCTGGCGGTCCCGACCTATGCGCCGGCCATCGCGATCTTCGTCCTGTTCTTCCAGAACCTGTTCGTCTCGATCCTGTCGCCGCTGGTCCCGCTGCGGTCCGATCTCGATTTCATCAAGGGCTACAATTTCCTCGTCTGCTCAGTGATGTGGCTGGCGACGTTCGGCCTTTACGCGCTGGGCCAGAGGAAACAATCGGCCGAGGTGAACCAGATCATGCGCTGGGGTGTCGTCACCCTCGCCGTGGTGTCGCTGTATTTCGCGATCGGCTTCATCCAGGACGGACAGCCGGCGGCGGTCTATCTGCGCAATATCGTGCTGCCGCTGTTCCTGTTCCAGCTCTCGCTTCTGACGGCCGCGACCTATGAGGTGCGCATCACGCCGTTCCTGGTGATGCTCGCGGTCATCCTTCTGCTGTGTGGCTATGTCGAGCTCGTCTTCCGCGATCTCTGGCTGGCCATCACCAACAGCTATACGTTCTGGGGTTTCGACGAGCTCAAGGCGACCCATTCGGGTGTCTGGGAAGCCCAGATGCGGGCCACCGGTAACGTGCCCGTCGACCTCAAGGACCGCTTCAGCTTCGATTTTCTGAACACGCCCTTGCTCGAAGGGTTCGGCCTGTCGAAGATGCTGCGCATCAATGGTCCGAACATGCATCCGATCAGCTTCGCTTACGGCGTCGGCTTTCTCGCCCTGTTCCTGTTCTCGGTGGGACGACCGCTGCTGGCCCTCGCAGCATTGCCGCTGCTGATCTTTTGTAGCGTGAAGGGCGCGCTCATCGTGGTGATCTTCGTGGTCGCGGCCTGGATCGCGACCCGTCTGATCGGCGCCGTGGTGACGTTGTTGCTCGGCTTCCTCGGCATGGCCGCCTTCGCGGTTCTGGCGATCCGCCTCGGGCTGCAGATCGGCGACTATCACGTCATTGGACTGATGGGTGGTTTGGACGGCTTCGTGCAGAGACCTTTCGGCCGGGGCCTCGGCATTGGTGGCAATTTGTCGGAGAGCTATTTCTCCATCGACTGGAGTGCCGCACAGGCGGCCGGGACGATCGACGGCGCCGTCGAGAGCGCGATCGGCGTGCTCTTGTACCAGATGGGCGTTGGCGCCTTCGTGCTGCTGGCCTTCTATTTCGCGATGGCGCTTAGGGCATGGCGCCTCTACGCCTCATCGGGCTATCTGACGCAGGGTCTCGCCGGCTTCGGCGTCATGGTCGTGCTGCTCAACGGATTGTTCCAGGAAGAGGCCTTGTTCGCGCCACTCGCGCTCGGGCTCATGCTCTCGCTCACGGGCCTCGTCATCGGCAGTCATGTGAGAATGCAGAGTGCCGCCAGCGAGCAGGCGGAGTTGAGGCACCTCACGCGCTACCAGCCCGTGGCGTAGCTCAGCGCCAGGCGCCCACACCTGAACGCTCTGACGCAGGAACTTCCGATTTTTCCCGGCGTTGGTCCCGTGTGTCGCATGAGCGGCCGGTCCGCACGATGAAGAATTTCTCCAACGCTGAATTTTCACCCGGGGTGATCGCGATCATGACGAGCGCCCTGGAAGCCGCGGTTGCGAGCCTGCCGGAGCCGGTGCAAGCGTCGCACGTCAACATGCTCGCCGAATCCATCCTGCGCACGGCCGGCGCGGGCGAGCGCAACGTCGCCGACCTGCAAAGGATCGCCTTGATGGAGCTGCAACTGATGCCGCGCGAGTGATGAGGCGGACATGAGGACGACCTCTGTTGCGATTGTCGCGATGCTTGCCACTCTGTCTGCCGCCCAAGCAGACAGCTGGACGACTTACCGCATCGCCGAGACCGGGACCTCGGTGGACATTCCCGCTTCGCTCTTCAAGGAGATGGCCGGCAAGCCCGATGGCTACGGCCAGCAATTTCGCACCTCCGACGGCAGGGCCGATCTCACCGTACAGGCCGTTTCCAACGGCCAAGGTCTTTCGCCGGCTGCATTCCTGGCCAGGAAGAGTCCGCCGTCCGGCATCATCTACAAGCGTGTTGCCGCGAAGTTCTTCGTGGTCTCCAGCATCAAGCGCGACAAGATTTGGTACGACCGCTGCAACTTTGCGCGCGGCTATGTGCACTGCGTGCTTATCAATTATCCCGCGGCCGAAAAACGGCAATGGGACCGCGTCGTCACACGGATCAGCCACAGCCTGAGCGCCGACTAGACGGGGCGCCATAAAAACCTGCCCGAACTCACTCAGGCACCAGATTGCGAGCCTGGCGCTAGGTGATTGACGTTTGTGCAGGCGACCATGGCCGGGCTTCGCGCCATGGGCTGTGCCGAACGTGCAGGTGAATCGGTCACGCCAGGAGCACGATTGCCTCGCCCGGCATCATCGAACTGTCATCGCCTTGTCATTCGCGCTCTACTGATCGCTGCTCCTTTCGCCGCGCATCGTGGAGACTGACATGCATCTGACCAAATCCATTTCGTCCGACCGCCGGTCGATCCTCAAGGGCCTCGCGGCCGCAGCCATGGCGCCGATTGCTGCGCCGGCGATGGCGGCCGAGGGCCTTCCGGCGCAGCCGGCTGGTTCGGCCGCCGCGATCGCCGCCGACAAGGCCTATTGGGCGGCAGTGAAGGGGCTCTACGCCGTGACGCCCGATGTCGTCAATTTCGAGAACGGCTATTGGGGCATCATGGCCGAGCCGGTGCGGCGCGAGTTCATCCGCCAGTCCGACATGATCAACTTTCAGAACACCTATTACGCGCGGCAGCGCGCGGGTGCGGATTTCGAGGCGGTGCGCGCCAAGGTGGCGGAGGCGGTCGGCGCGGCGACCGAGGAGATCGCACTCACCCGCGGTGCGACCGAAGCGCTGCAGCTCCTGATCGGCGGCTACAACAGGCTGAAGCCAGGTGATGCCGTGCTCTATGCCGATCTCGACTATGATTCGATGCAGTATGCGATGAACGCGCTGAAGGGGCGCCGCGGCGTCGACGTGGTCAAGTTCGACGTGCCGGAGCCCGCCACCCGCCAGGCGGTGCTCGACGCCTATGCCCGCGCCATCGAGGCGAACCCGAAGACGCGACTTCTGCTCCTGACCCATGTCAGCCACCGCACCGGCTTCGTCATGCCGATCGCCGAGATCGCCCGCATGGCGAAGGCCAAGGGCATCGACACCATCGTCGACGCCGCGCATTCCTGGGGGCAGATCGACTTCCGGGTCGGTGAACTCGAGGCCGATTTCGTCGGCTTCAATCTGCACAAATGGATCGGCGCGCCGCTCGGCGTGGGCTTCCTCTACATCAGGAAGGACCGCCTCGCCGCCATCGACCGCGACATGGGTGACGAGGATTTTGCGGAGGCCGATATCCGCTCGCGGGTTCACACCGGCACAGTCAATTTCGCCACGGTGCTGACGGTGCCGACGGCCGTGGCGTTGCATCAGCAGATCGGCGCCGCGGCAAAGCAGGCCCGCTTGCGCCATTTGCGCGACTATTGGGTGAGCCGCGCCCGCGGATTCAAGGACATCGAGATCCTGACGCCGGACGAAGTCGGCTCATACGGCGCGATCACGTCGTTCCGTCTCACCGGCAAGACCAGCAAGGCCGACAACGAGGCCATCGTGGTGAAGCTGCGGGACAGCCACAAGGTCATGACGGTGCGCCGGGCCGGCGTCGCCAGGGGCCAATGCATCCGCGTGACGCCGTCGCTCTTTACCGATGAGGCCGATCTCGATCGCCTCGTCGAGGCACTGGCGGTGATCACGGGGACGAAGACGGGGTAAGGCCGGGCGGGGCGCGGTCGCTCGTGTGTCAGCTGCGCTTGGCTGATTGGATCAGGTCCCAGCGGTTGCCATAGAGATCCTCGAAAACCGCCACCACGCCATAGGCCTCATGCCGTGGCGCCTCGACGAAGCGCACGCCGGCGGCGATCATGCGCGCATGATCGCGCTCGAAATCATCCGTCTCCAGGAACAGGAAGACGCGTCCGCCGGTCTGGTCGCCGATGCGTGCCATCTGCGCCGGACCGTCCGCCCGCGCCAGGAGCAAGCTGGAGCCAAAATTGCCCCGCGGCCGCACCACCACCCAGCGCTTGCCGCCACCGAGCGGCGTGTCCTCGCAAAGCTCGTAATTCAGCGCGCGCGTGAAGAAGGCAATCGCTTCATCATAGTCAGCGACCACGAGAGTGACGAGGGACAGATGCTGATTCATCACGCAACCTGGTGGATGGCGGGAAGCTCGCTGTCAGGAAGACAAGGGTAGCATCGCATTGGCCCGGCCGGTGTAGCCCTCATGCGCCAAGCATCACGCACTTGCAATCAAAAATTGTGTTGATAGGATTTGCGCCAAACTTCAGGGCGGGGGGCAGAATGAAGAATTCCTATCAGGTCACGGGCACCAATGCGAACGCGCCATTCACCCTGAAGATTCATCGCGGCGACGGGATGTTGCTGCTCGCGATGAATTGGCGGCAGGGCAAGCCACCGCGCGATTTCGTCGGCTTTGCAATCGAGTACAAGGAGCCGAAGCAAGATCGGTTTTGGCCGGTGCCCAACCGCATCGGCTTTCCGGGTCAGCGCAAGAAGCCGAGCGACCCGATGCTCCCGAGTACGATTGCGCCGATTCAAAAATTCCGCTGGGTGCATTTCCCCTGGCACGCCGACAAGGACGGACAATTTCTCTATCGCGTGACACCCATGTTCATGGACAAGTTGGGAACGCTCAGTCGAGGCGAACCGCAGGAAGCCTCGATCGCCCTGATGCGCGAGACATTACCGGGCAAGCTGAATGTTGCTTTCACGCGCGGTTATGTGTCCTCGCAATCCTTTGTTGAGAAGTTCGCGCCCGACCGCAAGCTCGGCAGCCTCATTCCAGATGATGCAAAGGATGGTTTGACCTTCAAGCCCACGAACAAGAAGGCCGAGGAAGCCTATAAGTGGATGGGCTTCGAAGCGCGTGCGTCGATCCTCGACGTGCTGGATGAGGCGATCGCCGCCAAGGCCAATGTTCGCGTCATCGCTTATGACTTCAACATGCCCGAAATCCTGACCCGTCTCGAAAAGCTCGGAAAAAGGCTGAAGGTCATCATCGACGATTCGACGGCCAAGGGCGGCGGGCACAAAGCCAAGGATTCGCCCGAGAGCGTCGCTGAGAAGCGCTTACGCAAATCGGCCGGGGCTGACAACGTCAAGCGCCAGCATATGGCGAACCTGCAGCACCATAAATCCATCGCGGTTTCCGGCAAGGGAGTGCATAAGGTCGTGTACGGCTCCACGAACATGAGCTGGCGCGGGTTCTATGTGCAGTCGAACAATGCGGTTATTGTCAACAGCAAGAATGCTGTCGACGATTACTTCAAGGTTTTCGATAGCTATTTTTCGGCGGAAGCCGCCGGCGACTTTCGCGACTCCGAGGTGGCGACGGGTTGGCGCGATCTGGGAGTGAGCGGACTCGGCGGAAAGGTCGCTTTTTCGCCGCATACCGAGGAGAACGGGCTCCTGGCCGTGGTGGGCAAGGACATAGCCAAGGCGAAATCCAGTGTTCTTTTTTCTTTGGCGTTCCTGGGTCAGATGAAAAATGGACCGATCGGTCCTGCCCTAGGTCGCGCCATCAAGAGCAAGACGGTGTTCGCGCTTGGCATCGCCGATGCGCGCGTGAAGGAAGGGAATTTGGGCGTCACCGTATTGACGGCCGACAACAAGAAGCGCGTCGTTCGTTCGTCGGCGCTGACCGGCAATGTGCCGGCTCCGTTCAGTACGGAACCGTCAGGACTTGCCGGCAGCGACGGTCAGCACCGGGGTACTCGGATGCATCACAAATTCGTCGTGCTCGATTTCGATACCGACGATGCACGCGTTTATCTGGGCTCATACAATTTCTCTGAGTCCGCCGATACTGACAATGGCGAGAACCTGTTGCTGATCAAGGATCGCACGGTCGCGACCAGCTACATGATTGAAGCATTGCGCATCTACGATCACTATCGTTTCCGCTCCGCCCGCGAGGACGCAAAGGGCAAGAGCAAAAAGGTGCTCGAGCTTCAGTTGCCGCCCAAAAAGGCTTCAGAGAAGGCGTGGTGGCAGAAGGATTGGGACGATCCGATCAGCAGGAGAGACCGGGAGCTATTTGCCTAAAGCATGATCCGGGAAAGTACGCAGCGGCCTTCCGAAAAGATCATGCTTAAACAGCAACCTAAAGCGCGATGACGCTTCATCCTGATGGCATCGCGCTTTAGCGCTCGGAATCCAGGCCAATGTGGCGCCAAGGTGGACCACTCGCTCACCGCCACCCCAGCGCCGGTGCGACGTGCTTCAGGATCGCCTCGATCGCATGCGCGCAGTAATCGACCCCTAACTGGTTCGGGATCGTCAACAGCAGCGTGTCCGCCTCCGCGATCGCCTCGTCCTGGCGTAGCTGCTCGATCAGCGCATCGGGCTCGGCGGCATAACTCCGGCCGAAGATCGCCCGTGTCTGCGGGTCGATGAAGCCGATCTGGTCCTCGCCTTCGCCGCCCCGGCCGAAATAGGCGCGATCGCGATCGTCGATCAGCGCAAAGATGCTGCGGCTGACGGACACGCGGGGCTCGCGGGCGTGGCCGGCCTCTTTCCACGCCGCGCGATAGGCGCGGATCTGCGCGGCCTGCTGCACGTGGAAGGCTTCGCCGGTCTCGTCGTTCTTCAGCGTCGAGCTCTGCAGATTCATGCCGAGCTTTGCCGCCCACACCGCGGTGGCGTTGGAGCCGGCGCCCCACCAGATCCGCTCGCGCAGGCCTTGCGCGTGCGGCTCGATGCGCAAGAGGCCCGGCGGATTGGGAAACATCGGCTGCGGATTGGGCTCGGCAAAGCCTTCGCCCCGGAGCAGGTCGAGAAACACCTCCGCATGGCGCCGGCCCATGTCCGCATCGCTCTGGCCCTCGGCCGGGCGATAACCAAAATAGCGCCAGCCGTCGATCACCTGCTCGGGCGAGCCGCGGCTGATGCCGAGCTGCAGCCGGCCGCCGGCGATGAGATCGGCGCTTCCGGCGTCCTCCACCATGTAGAGGGGGTTCTCGTAGCGCATGTCGATCACGGCCGTGCCGATCTCGATTGTGCTGGTTCTGGCGCCGACCGCCGCGAGCAGCGGAAACGGCGAGGCGAGCTGGCGCGCGAAATGATGCACGCGGAAATAGGCGCCGTCGGCCCCTAACTGCTCGGCCGCGACCGCAAGCTCGATCGATTGCAGCAGCGTGTCCGCCGCCGAGCGGGTCTGCGATTGCGGTGAGGGGGTCCAGTGTCCGAAGGAGAGGAAGCCGATCTTTTTCATGAGGGCTAGGTATGCATGACCGGAAGAATTTGCGAGACGTTGGCCGAGGGAAAAGTGGCGGCAAGGCGTGTGCCCGTAAGTGCCTCCAGGAGGAAGCAGGCCCGGGTTCGCACCACGACGTCAGGTCGTTCGACTTTGATCCGTCGTGCCCGGAAAGCGGCCTCAGATTTCGCAACCGGTCAAATTCAATGCCTTGAGCAGGCCGCCGAACGCCTTGAGTCGACAGGGCTCGGTCTCGCTGGCGGCCTTTGCACGCTGAGCATTGGCAGTTCGCTTGGCAACAATTGCCTTTGGTTTCGGCCTGGGACGTTCAGCGGTCGCGATCTTCTTCGTATCGCGCCGATGACGGACGATTGGTTCCGGTACGGTCGAACCGACTTGGATGTCTTGCGGAGCAACAGGGTTCTCGACCGGAGCGTCCTGTGTCGGCATCGCGCTGCTCACAGCGGCAACCTCGAGGCGATCGGCCTTCGGCAACGCGTCATGTGACGCAGAGACGCTAGCGCTCTGCTCGGCAAGCGGCTGAGCGATCGCGACGGCGCGACGCGGTGGAGCGCTCAGCTCCATTGCCGAAAGCACGCCTGCGCTCAACAGGATGAGGAGGCCCAACAACGCCATTTTCAGCATAAAGCGCCTCTAACCTAAGTTAGTGCCGCTGAAAATTCTCCGCGCCAATAAGGCAACTTGTCGGCGATTGCCGACCTACGGCGAATCATTTGCCGACAGGGTTAACGTCGGTGCTGCTTCTGCGGCCGCTGAGAATAGACCGTACAGCTGGGCACCGCCTGACCGATTGGGCGACCGCTGCTTTTGACCCAATGCAGACAAGCTCCCCTTCGACGGCAGCGAAGCCTCGCCAAGTCCCTCTCGTCGCGGAGCTTAGTTGACCGCAGGGCACGAGGTCAGATCGATCGTTGGCTGGTAAACCCTTCTACCAGAGTCTCCGGCGAGATTTTGATCCGCCGTGTTGCATCGGCGGTCAGCCAGTTCATCGCAGAGGGTCCAACCCACGGGCCTGGCCCTTTTCGTCCGCGTTCGACGCTTGGCTCGACGCCAGCTCTCAGGGCATGGCGGACTAGATTATCTCATACCAAGTTTCTTCGCAGTTCGGCGGGCATGGGTCGACGTCCAGCTCAAAAATTTCCAGGAACCATTTCCGTTCCGAACCATCCAAGGGGTGCGCGGCAATCACCGACAGGCCTCCGGACGGCAACGCGCACGGCGGCCGTTGCACGGGATATGCTGGCTGCAATGCCTCAGGAAACCGATGTAAGGAGGTGCCCATGGCAAGGCCTCGTTCGACTTCCATCAGCAGACGAAGTGTGGTCGCAGGACTGGCGCTGACCGCCGCCCCCGTGGCTTTGGCCGGAGCCAATCAAGCGCGTGCGCAGGCCCAGCAAACCACTCCGGATCAAAGCCTGTATGAACGACTTGGCGGCGTCTTCGCCATTGCAGCGGTCGTGGATCACTTCAGCGACGCTGTCGTAAAGAACGCCGTCGTCGGTCAGAAGTCAAAAAATCCGCAGTTGAGGGAATGGCACACCAAAAATCTGAAACGCTTGCCTGGTCTCAAGTTCATGCGAACACTTTGGGTCTGTGACGTTTCGGGTGGGCCGTTCCAGTTCAAAGCCACCAGGCCGGGGACGACGCCCCTTGGCCTTGAGGAGGCGCACCGGACATTGCGGATCTCTCCGGCGGAATTCGACGAGGTCGCCGCTGAACTCGGACGGACACTTGACTTCGCCAAGGTCCCGAAGCGCGAGAAGACCGAAGTACTAGCTGCGTTCGCCAGCCTCAAAGATGAGGTGACCGCCGGTTACGTATCGAGAGCCAAGCGCGGTTGAAGCATCCCGTGATGCCGAACGACGAATTGCGACCTCACGCATAGGCGACCCAGCCGCGGAAGGCGAAGCCGGTATAGAACAGGGTTGGGTCGGAGAAGCCGGCCTCGCGCAAGATCACCTCATCCTGCGCGGGCGCCAGAATCTCCAGATGGTTGGTGACGGCATTCCGCGCGGCTGCCGCCTGCTCGGGCTCGACGCCGGAGGCGGCCAGGAACGCCGAGTACCGCGACAGCCACAGCGGGCGCTCCTGCTCGCCATTGGGCGCGCTCAAATGCGCGACCACGAACGGCGCGCGCGGCTTGAGGCGGCGACGGACCTCCGAGGCGATGCGGCGCCGCTCCTCGACGCCGACGAAGTGCAGGGTCAAGAGGCAGGTGGCACCGTCGAACGGTCCCTCCGGGGCATCATCGATATAGCCTTGATGAAGGCGTGCACGGGATGCGAGCGATCCCAGGGTTTGCCCGGCCAGCGCCAGCATCGCCGCGGACGGATCGACGCCGTCGAAGCGCCAGCCGGGATGCGCTTGCGCAAACGCTTTGAGCTCCAGGCCGCCACCCGCGCCGAGGACGAGCACCTGCCCATCGTTTGGGACGCTTTCGGCGAGCAGAATCGCCGTCATGGACTGCATGGCGTCATAGCCCGGCACGAAGCGCCGCGGCCCCTCGGTGTATCTCGCCACGAATTGCGGATCGGAAAATGCGGCTTGCATGTCGGTCATGATGTTGTCCCCGTGAATGGAGCCGTTCACGCGCGATGCGCGCTGATGTCGTGGATCTTTCGGGACCCGAGCCGCTTGCGCAGGTCCTCGCCCAGCATCGCCAGCGTCACCTCGCCGAGCTGCGCCAGCAGCAGCGCCTCCGCATCGTCAAAGGCCTGATCGAGGGCGGCATTGACGGCCTGCTCGACCAGACAGCCGGGCGCCTCGGTCCGGTTGCCCATGGCCAGAAGCGGGGGATTGCCGAGCGCGGCATAGACGTCGCGCAGCGTCACCTTCGACAGGTCGCAGGCGATGGTCCAGCCGCCGCCGTGCCCCTTCTCGGAGCGCACGTAACCGATCTCCCGCAGGCCCGCCATGATGCGGCGGATCACCACCGGGTTGGTGTCCATGGCCTTGGCCAGCGTCTCGGACGTGAACGGCCCAGGCTGCTGCGCCATGTGCAACAGCACGTGCAGAACGCCGGAGAGTCGGGAATCTCGTTTCATGTAACTTTATATGTTACATGATGGCGGCGGCGTCAAGCGGGCCCCACGCAGGTCTTTCCGATCCCATAATTCGACCGCGAGCGAAGGACCCGCCGTCAGGCTTGTGCACAATCGCGCCGCGGGGCGCAGGCTGTCGACAAAGATGCAGAACGGCACGTTTTATGGTTGGCGAGTCGTCGCGGCGAGCTTTGGTCTCGCCGTTCTCGGCCTTGGTTTCGGCTTCTATGGTCCGCCGATCTTCCTGAACGCGGTTTGTGAAGCCAGGGGTTGGCCGCTGGCGTTGGTCTCGATGGCCGTCACCGTGCACTTCCTGATTGGATCGACCGTGACCGCCAATCTGCCGGCGCTTTATCGGCGCTTCGGCATTGCAGCCGTGACGAAGGCCGGCGCCCTCGCGCTGGCCGTCGGCATCTTGGGATGGGCGAGTGCAACAACGCCGTGGCAGCTGTTCGGCGCGACGTTGCTGAGCGGCGCGGGCTGGGTGACGATGGGCGTCGCCGCCGTCAACGCCATCGTGTCGCCCTGGTTCGTCCGCCACCGCCCTGCGGCGCTCGCCGTCGCGTATAACGGCGCGAACGTCGGAGGGATCATCTTTCCGCCGCTCTGGGCCGCGGCCATTGCAATGTACGGCTTCGCCATCGCAGCGGCCGTCCTCGGCGTGATCATGGTTATCCTGGTGTGGATGCTCGCAAGCACCGTGCTGTCACGCACGCCTGCGCAGATCGGATCGCTGCCGGACGGAGCGGAGCCAGCCGCGGCGACCGGGCCTGCGGACGCTGCGCGGCGGCTCCCGGGATCGCTGATCTGGCGAGACCGAAAATTCCTGACGCTCGCGGCCGGCATGAGCCTCGGGCTGTTTGCGCAGATCGGCCTGACCGCGCACCTGTTCTCGCTGCTGCTGCCCGCGCTCGGCACGCAATGGGCCGGACTGGTGGTCGGGTTGATCGGCGCTATGGCGATCATGGGTCGAACGCTGCTGGGCTGGCTCATGCCGGAGCGCACCGACCGGCGGCTGATTGCCTGCGCCAGCTACACGGTTCAAATCATGGGCTCGATGATCTTCATCGCCGCGGCTGGAACGAACGTTCCGCTGTTGATTCTTGGCGTCGTCCTGTTCGGTGTCGGATTCGGCAACGGCACGTTCCTGCCGCCGTTGATCGCCCAGGTCGAATTTGCACCAGAGGACGTACCGCGTGTCGTCGCGCTGATCGTTGCGATGTCGCAAGGCGCCTATTCATTCGCGCCGGCGGTCTTTGGCTTGATCCGCGAATGGTTTTCGGCCGCCGCCTCTGGTGCCGCGCCAGGCTTCTATGTCGCCACGGCGTTGGTGCAGGGATTGGCGATCTACGCTTTCTGGGCGGGGCGCCGTGCGCCGCGCTGAAGCCGTCAGGTCCGACACGCAACACCGGGCGCGCCGATGATGTCATCCTGTTCCTGTTTTGCCCGACGGATCAATGATCGTCTCGTAAAATCAGGAATTCTCGCCGCGAATTCCGAAAGGATCATGCTCTCTTGCCGCGTCCTATGCTGTTGATTTTGCTGTCCCCGGCTACTGTGCATGGGGTTGTTTTCGCACAATTCTGTCCTGCGATCAGGAAGGCCGGGATAGACCATGCTGATTTGTCACGGTGACGCCGCCGCGCGCGGGGACAACAATCAGCCAGGGCGACCGTAAGGACAGACTTTTCGTCCTCACCTCGCGCGGCGCCCGTTTTTCATCAGTCCATTTTTCGGAGGCGCATCATGCAGGTTTATAATGTGGTCAGGTTCAAGGTGAAGTCGGGCGAGGAAGCTGCCTTCCTCGACGCGCATCGGAACGGCAAGGCCAAATGGCCGGGGCTGGAGCACGGCGTCATCATCAAGACCGGCGAGCAGACCTTTTGCCTCATCGGCACATGGGCCAGCCAGGACGCGATGGTCGCGGCGCGACCCGCGATGCTCAAGACCCTCGACAGTTTCCGGTCGGTGCTCGAGGACCAGGGCAATGGACGCGGGGTGACCGACGCCGTTTCAGGGGCGGTGGTGCTCGATCTCTAGCAACGCTGCGGCGCGCGCTCACTTCATCACCCGCAGCCCCTTGGTCGTGAACCGCTGGGTCTTCTCGCCCGGCCGCACCGGTCGCCGCGTGCCGGCGGCCTTACCGGTGCCGGGGGGCTGGTGGGCGGGAACGAGCTGGTGCGGCTGCGAGCCGATCAGGTCGCGGCGGCCCATCTCGATCAGGGCCTCGCGCAGCACCGGCCAATTGTCGGGATCGTGATAGCGCAGGAAGGCCTTGTGCAGGCGGCGCTGGCGCAGGCCCTTGATCGCCTCGACCTTGTCGCTGCCGCCATGGCGCACGCCGCGCAGCGGATTGACGCCGGTGTGGTACATCGCAGTGGCCGTCGCCATCGGCGAGGGCAGGAAGGTCTGCACCTGATCGGCGCGATAGCGGTTCTTCTTGAGCCACAGCGCGAGGTTCATCATGTCCTCGTCGGTCGTGCCCGGATGCGCCGCGATGAAATAGGGGATCAGGTAATATTTCTTGCCGGCCCGTTCGGCCGCTTCGTCGAACATCCGCTTGAACTTGTTGTAGGCGCCGATGCCCGGCTTCATCATCTTGTCGAGCGGGCCGCGCTCGGTGTGTTCGGGCGCAATCTTGAGATAGCCGCCGACGTGATGGGTGACCAGCTCCTTGATGTATTCCGGGCTCTCCACCGCAAGGTCATAGCGCACGCCGGAAGCCACCATCACCTTCTTGATCCCCTTGGTCTCGCGCACCTTGCGATAGAGCCTGATGAGGTCGTCATGCGAGGTGTTGAGGTTCGGGCAGATCTCGGGGAAGACGCAGGACGGCCGCCGGCATGCCGCCTCGACCTTCGGGTCCTTGCACGCCATCCGGTACATGTTGGCGGTAGGGCCGCCGATGTCGGAGATCACGCCGGTGAAGCCCGGCGTCTTGTCGCGGATCTTTTCGATCTCGCGCAGGATCGAGCCTTCCGAGCGGTTCTGGATGATGCGGCCTTCGTGCTCGGTGATCGAGCAGAAGGTGCAGCCGCCAAAGCAGCCGCGCATGATCGTCACCGAAAACTTGATCATGTCCCAGGCCGGGATCTTTGCTTCGCCGTAGGACGGATGCGGCGCGCGCGCGTAGGGCAGGTCGTAGACCGCGTCCATCTCGTCGCTGGTCAGCGGGATCGGCGGCGGGTTGAGCCAGAGATCGCGGTCGCCATGACGCTGCACCAGCGGCCGCGCATTGCCGGGATTGCTCTCCCGGTGCAGCACGCGCGATGCGCGGGCATAAGCTTCCTTGTCCTGCTCGACCTGCTCCAGCGCCGGCAGGCGGATGACGGTCGCACCCTTCTGGCGGGTCGCGCCTTCGTCGGCGGAATCGAGATCGTCGGCGTGCAGCTCGGTGTAATCCTCGGGGACCTTGCGGAACAGCGCGACGCCCCTGATGTCGTCCAGCGCGCGCGGCGCTTCGCCGGCGGCGAGCCGCTGCGCCACCTCGACGACGGCGCGCTCGGCATTGCCGTAGAGCAGCAGGTCGGCCTTGGCGTCGGCCAGCACCGAGCGGCGCACCTTGTCCGACCAGTAATCGTAATGCGCGATCCGGCGCAGCGAGGCCTCGATGCCGCCGAGCACGATCGGCACGTCCTTGAACGCCTCGCGGCAGCGTTGCGCATAGACGACCGTGCAGCGGTCCGGCCGCTTGCCGCCTTCGCCGCCGGCCGTATAGGCATCGTCGCTGCGGATGCGCCGGTCCGCGGTGTAGCGGTTCACCATGGAGTCCATGTTGCCGCCGGTGACGCCGAAGAACACTTTTGGCTTGCCTAATGCCTTGAACGGCTCGGCCGAATGCCAGTCCGGCTGCGAGATGATGCCGACCCGAAAGCCCTGCGCCTCCAGTAGCCGGCCGATGATGGCCATGCCAAAACTCGGATGGTCGACATAGGCGTCCCCGGTCACCAGCACGATGTCGCAGGCGTCCCAGCCGAGCGCGTCCATCTCGGCGCGGCTCATCGGGAGGAAAGGTGCCGGCTTGTGCGGCTGCGCCCGGGCCATCAGCGGCTTTGCGGCGGTGATCATCTGGGTGTCCATGGCGCCAAGGGATAAGTCCCCACGCCTCCGAATTCAACCGACGGGCGCGTGAAAGTTGAGGTTCCCGGGCCGCAGCCGGGGCGTCGTCAGGGTTCTCACCGCGGCCGACATCGGATATCCGGTTGCTCCATGGGCAAGGAAACCTCCGACGGCGGTCATGACGCAGTGGGCAGCGTATCGCCGTCCGCGAATGCCTGGCTTGGCGTGATTGCGCTGGTCGGCTTCATCCTGGTGGCGACCGCGCAGGCCTCCAATCAGATTCTGGCGCGCGGGCTCGCAGGCTCCGTCCCGCCCTTCGCGCTCGCCTTCTTCCGCTGGAGCATCGTCGCAATCGGGCTCGCGCCGATCGCGCTCAAGGAGATCCAGGGCGGCCGCGTGCCGCTCGGCCGAAACGTCTGGCCGATCCTCGCCGCCGGCTTCATGGGCATGTTCCTGTGCGGCGGTCCGGTCTATGCCGCGGGCGTCTCGACGACGGCGATCCACATCGCGCTGATCATGGCGCTGTCGCCGATCACGGTGCTGCTGATCTCCGCCCTGCGCGGCATGGAGCATGTCGGCCCGCTGCAATGGCTCGGCACGGCGCTGGCGCTCGCAGGCGCGCTGCTCATCATCTCCGGCGGCCATCCGCAGACACTGATCGAACTTCAGACTGCGGCCGGCGACGGCCTCGTCGTGATCGCGATGCTCGGCTGGTCCGGCTACACGCTGCTGCAATCGCGCGCCGCGCCGAAGGCGTCGCTGCTGGCACGCATCAGCCTGTTCTCGGGCGCCGGCGCCCTGTTCTCGCTGCCGCTCGCGGCCATGGAGATGTGGGCGACGCCGGGACAGGTCTTCAGCACCAAGGCGCTGTCGGCGCCTATGTCTTCGCCGGGATCGTTCCCGGTCTGCTCGCCTATGCCGGCTTTGCCTGGCTCGGCGGCAAGTTCGGCTCGGTGCGGACCTCGCTCGTGCTCTATCTCGGGCCGATCGCCAGCGCGCTGCTGTCTTTCGCCATCCTCGGCGAACCGCCGCAGCTGATCCATCTTTTCGGTGGTTTGCTGATTTTGAGCGGCGTCTGGGCCAGTTTGCGCCGCTAGTTCCATCCGCATGGGTCCGGGTTCACCCGCAGGAACCATCGGCCTTCGCGGACATTCTGATGAGGGGTTGCCGCGAGCCCGGCTCGCGCGCACTCGCGATGTTCGCCTCTGGCGATGGGGGAGCTGTGAGTACAGTCATAGAGAACCTGCTGTTGCGAAAGCAGAAGCTCGTGGAGCAGCTCGAAGAGGCGCCATCGGTCGAGGACCGCGACAGGATCGAGCACCAGCTCGAGCAGATCAATACCGCGCTGGATTTTCTGGACAGGCCGGGACCGAGGGAAGGGCGCTAGAGGCGCTCATTCCACCTTCAGCGCCTCCACCTTCAAGGCCTTGGCATAGACCACGCCTGAATTGGTGATATGCGTGGTCATCAATTCTTCGAAGGCGGCGAACGCGCCGCGCGCGAACAAATCGAGCAGCCTGCGATGCTCGTCGAACGAGGTGCGGGTGCGCACGTCGATCGGCGAGGTCAGATTGGTGCGGAGCGCGGCGACGCGGCCGGAGACCAGCTGATAGGATTCGGCGAGGTAGCGGTTGCCGCAATGGGTGAACAGCGCCTCGTGAAACGCGGCATCGGCGCGGCCATAGGCGATGTTGTCCTTTGCCGCAACCGCCGGCTCCATCGCCGCGATGGCCTCGCTCATTGTGGCGATTGCACCGTCACGATCGTGACGATAGGCGAGCTCGGCAGCCTTGGGTTCGAGCGCGATGCGGAAGGTGCAGAGCGCGTTGATGTCGTCCGCGCTCGGCGTGAAGACAAAGCTGCCAACCTGCGGCCGGATCACCACGAGGCCTTGCGCCTGCAGCTGGCCCATCGCCTCGCGCACCGGCGTGCGGCTGACGCCGAAGGAATTGGCCACCATCTCCTCGGAGATGGCGGCGCCGAGCACGAACTCGCCGTCGATGATCGCCTGCCGCAGCCGCTGCATCACCCGCTGCGACAGCGATTTCGGCGTATCGAGCTTGAGCGAGCGCATTGGCGTTTCTCAGACCACCTTGCCGGGATTGAGCAGATGGTCGGGATCGAGCGCCGCTTTCAGCGTCCGCATCAGCGCGATCTCGGCGTCGCTCCTGGCGTGGCCCAGCCACTTCTTCTTGAGCGTGCCGATGCCGTGCTCGGCCGAGATGCTGCCGCCGAGCTCGCGGACCAGGCCGTAGATGATCGTGTCCATCTCTTCCTTCGGCTGCTGCTCGACGGAAAGGCCGGTGACCCAGGAGACCAGATGCAGATTGCCGTCGCCGATATGGCCGTAATAGACGCTCTCGCAGCCCGCGATGCCGGAAGCAAGCGCCGCCTTGCAGCGCGTGACGAACTCGTCCATCCGCGCAACCGCAAGGCCGATATCGTGGGAGATGTGCGGGCCCAGCACCTGGCCGAACTCGGCGCAGATGTCGCGCACCCGCCAGAAGCTTTGCGTCTGCGCCAGCGATTGCGCCACGGCGGCATCCGCCAGCAGCCCGCGCTCCATCAGCTCTTCGAGCCAGGCCTGGAAGCGCGGCGCGTCCAGGCTCTCGTCGGTGCCTTGCGCCTCGACCAGCACATAGAGGCCGTGACCTGCGGCGACCGGCGGCTTCACGCCGGCGCGAGTCGTGATCACGTCCCAATAGTCCGGCCACATCACCTCGAACGCCGACAGCAGCGGCCCGAGCCCGCTGCGCGCCGCATCGAGCAGCGCGATCACCGCGGCGTAATCCTTCAGCGCGCAGAGCGCCGCCATGGTCGAGCGCGGCTTCGGGAACAGTCTCAGCACCACGCGGGTGATGATGCCGAGCGTGCCTTCCGAGCCGATGAACAGATGCTTCAGATCGTAGCCGGCATTGTTCTTCATCAGCTTGTTGAGGCTGGTGATGATGGTGCCGTCGGGCAGCACGACTTCGAGACCGAGCACCAGCTCGCGCGTCATGCCGTAGCGGATCACGCGGTTGCCGCCGGCATTGGTCGAGAGGTTGCCGCCGATGGCGCAGGAGCCGCGCGAGCCAAGATCGAGCGGAAAGAAGAAGCCGGCTTCGTCCGCGGCCTTCTGGATCGTCTCCAGCGGCGTGCCTGCTTTCACCGTCATCGTCGCGGAAGCGCGGTCGATCTCCTCGATGCCGCTCATGCGCTCGAGCGAGATCGCGACCCAGCCGGCTTCGGGCGAAGCGCCGCGGCACAGCCCGGTCAGTCCGCCCTGCGGCACGAACGGCAGCTGCGCCTGCCGGCAGGTCGCAATCGCATCGGCCACGCCCTGCGCATGGACGGGACGGATCACCGCAAGCGGCGTCTGCGGCAGGCTCGCGCTCCAGTCGTTGCAATTGCGCGCCGGCACGTCGGTGCCGATCAGGACGGCGGCTGCGCCGAGCTTGTCGCGCAGGGCGCCGAGCAATTGGTCGGGACGCTTCACCGGGGTCACCATGATCATGCGAGACCTTCCTGAATCTGGCTGCGCCCATGCGCGCCGTGACGGTGGAAAGGATTTGCCTCTTTCTTGTATGTAAGGTACAAGGCGGCAAGTAAAGCAAAAACAAGGCTCGGAAGCCTCCTTAAAGACCATTGGGAGATCAGGGGCTTGGTCCGAGATCGCAGCTTAGAGGGCGGTGTGATGACAGAGGCAATTCGCGGGTTCTGGGTGGCATCGGCGACGCCGCTGGCGGCCGACGGCAGCGTGGACTCCGCCAAGCTGGCGGCTCACGCCAAGCAGCTCTTCGGCAAAGGTGTCGACGGCGTCGTGCTGTTCGGCACCACCGGCGAAGGCACCTCCTTCAATGTCGCCGAGCGCATCGCGACCATCGAAGCCGTGCTCAAGGCCGGTGTCGCGCCGGAACGCATCGGCATCGGCGGCGGCTTCCCCGCCATCACCGACGGCATCGCGCTGACGCGCGCCGCGCTCGGCCTCGGCCTGCGCCACGTGCTGGTGCTGCCGCCTTACTTCGACCGCAGCGTCGCGCCCGAAGGCATCGAGGATGCCTTTGCCGCGATCATCGACGGCGTCGCCGACGATCGGCTGCGCGCCTATCTCTATCACATCCCGCAGACGTCGGGCGTTGCGATCCCAACCGCCGTCGCCGCGAACTTGCGCAAGCGTTACGGCAAGGTGATTGCCGGCCTGAAGGACTCCAGCGGCGACTTCAAGCAGTTCCAGGCGTTCCGTGCCGCGGCTCCCGAGCTCGCCATCACCGTCGGCAATGAAGCCGATATCACCCGAGCGATCGCCGCCGGCGGTGCCGGCACCATCTGCGGCATGGCCAATGTCGTGCCCGAGCTGGTCAAAGGCATGGTCGAGGGCAAGGATGTCGAAGCGCGCATGCAGGCTGCGATCGACGTCGTGCTGAAGACGCCCTCGTTCACTGCGACGCTGAAAGCAATCCTGGCGGCACAGACCGGCGATGCGGCCTGGCAGCGCGTGCGCCCGCCGCTCCGCGCCTCGTCCGACGGCTCCGCGTTCAAGCGGAAGCTCGACGAGTTGACGGCTCCTGCCATCGCCTGAGACCGCACAGAATCGTGACACGCCGCGAATTCGCGTGTTGCGTGTTGCGACCGGCACGACGGCAATTGGAGATTGCCGTTCGATGTCGCTCCTTCTTAGAACGATTCAACACTAGAGCGATTCAACTCTGCCTGCGGTTCTCTTCGGGCACCGCGGCTGTTAGACGCGCCAGCTTCAATGCTGCGTCTGACCTGGAAGTGAATCGAACGTGCGTGCCCATCTGGATGGCCAGCGTGTCTGCGGCCATCGAACTCATGCCGGCAAGAGCCGTGCAGGTCTTCTCATCGGAGCGGCCGTGCTGCTCGCCGAATGCCCCTCCATCATGACGACCGCGCAGGCGCAATCGGCCCTGCCCCCGGTGACGGTGGAGGCGCCGGCGCAGCGGCCGAAGCCGGCGCGCGCGTCGGATCAGGCGTCACGCCGCACGCAGACCGCCGCGCGCCAGCGCAATCGTAACCCTGCGCCCGCCGTACCGACACTCTCGGAGCGCGCGGCCGCGGAAGCCGCCGCGCAGCAGGCCGCAAAGCTCGGCTACCGCGCGATGCCGAGCGCGACGACGCTGCGCAGCGGCGCCTCGCCACTCGACACCTCGCAGTCCGTCAACGTCGTGCCCGAGCAGGTGTTGAAGGACCAATTGCCGCGCAACATCGACGACGCGCTGATTAATATCAGCGGCATCACCCAGACCAACACGCTTGCCGGCACCCAGGATGCCGTGATCCGCCGTGGCTTCGGCGACAATCGCGACGGCTCGATCATGCGCAACGGCATGCCGCTGGTGCAGGGGCGCAGCCTCAATGCCGCCGTCGAAAGCGTCGAGGTGCTGAAGGGACCGGCCTCGCTGCTCTATGGCATCATGGACCCCGGCGGCATCGTCAACACCATCAGCAAGCGTCCGGAGCTCTATCAGCACGGTTCGATCACGCTGCTCGGCTCGGCCTACAGCTCGTCCAAGACAGGCGCCGACGGCACGCTCGACATCACGGGCCCGATCGGCGACGGCGGTCTCGCTTATCGCTTCATCGGCTACGGCGTCAGCGAGGACTATTGGCGCAATTTCGGCCGCCACAGGGAAATGCTGGTGAACCCGTCGCTGGCCTGGTACGGCGACACCACGACGGTTCAGCTCACCTATGAGCACCGTGAGTTCATCACTCCGTTCGACCGCGGCACGTCCTTCGTCAAGGGGGCGCCGCTGGCGATCCCGGCTACGCGCCGGCTCGACGAGCCCTTCAACAATATGTGGGGCACCTCCGACCTGATGCAGGCTTCGGTCGAGCAGAAACTCGACGACAATTGGAAGGTCACCGCGGCTTACAGCTACAATACCGAGACCTTCAGCGCCAATCAGCTCCGCATCACCAACGTCAACGCCACGACCGGCGTCGAGACGCGCAGCAACGACGGCACCCGTAACTCGCTGAGCAACGCCAGTTACGGCACCGCCTATTTGCAGGGCGACGTCTGGATGGGCGGCTTCCGCCACGAGATCCTGTTCGGAGGCGAAGCGCTGTATCGCACGATCGATCGCCACGACTTGATTCGGCAGGCGACGCCGAGCTTCAATTTCTACAACCCGGTCTACGGACTGATCGTGCCGGGAACGACCGTTTCGGCAACCGACAGCGAGCAGACCGACAAGCTCGGCACCCGCGGCTTCTTTGCTCAGGACACCTTCCATCTGACCAACTGGCTGTCCGTGGTTGGGGGCGTGCGCTGGATGGAATACGAGCAGCTCGCAGGAAAGGGCCGGCCTGTCTTCGTCACGAACACCAATCTCGCAGGCGACAAGGTGCTGCCGCTCGGCGGCGTCATCGTCAAGCTGAACGAGCAGCTCTCCTATTACGTGAGCTATACGCAGTCGTTGAAGCCGACCTCGACCATCGCGGCTTTCACCACCGGATTCGTCGTCGACTCCACCATTGCGCCCGAAGAGGGAACACAGTGGGAGACCGGGCTGAAGTTCGATGTCAACAAGCGGCTGTCAGGCACCCTGGCGGTCTACGACATCGAGAAGAAGAACGTGCTGGTGCTCGATGACATCGGCAACGGCAAGTCGGCGGCGCGCACCTCCGGCGCGGCCCGGTCGCGCGGCGTCGAATTGGACGTGACCGGCAAGCTGACCGACCAGTGGAGCATGATCGGAAGTTACGGCTATACGGATGCGCGCCTGATCAATGATCCCGTCGTCGGCAACGCAAAATTGCTGAATGTCGCGATGAACACGGCCTCACTCTATCTCGTCTACGATTTCGGCGACGCGCTCGCTGGACGTCTGCGACTCGGCGGCGGCGCGCGCTATGTCGGTGACCGGCCGGGCGACGCCGCCAACACGTTCTTCATGCCGGCCTATACCGTCGCAGACATCTTTGCGACTTACGACACGAAGGTCGATAATCTGCCGGTGACCTATCAGTTCAACGTCAAGAACCTGTTCGACAAGGTCTACTATACATCCACCACCGGAAACGCCCTGAACGTCGCGATCGGCGATGCGCGGCGCGTCTCGCTGTCTGCCACGGTGAAGTTCTAGCCATGGCAGCGCGGCTCGGACACACCATCAAGGCGGTCCTGTTCCAGGTCCATTCCATCGCGGGTCTGGTCCTTGCTCTGCTGGTGTCCCTGATCGCGCTGACCGGCGCGATCATGAGTTTCGAGGACGAGATCGTCGATCATCTCAACGCCGGCATCATGCAGGTCGCGCCGCGTCAGGCGCCGGTGCTGATGCCTGATGAGCTGGTTGCGCGGCTGAAGGCTTCGCAGGATCTCGGCAAGGTCGCCGCCGTCACACTGTCGAGCGATCCGTCTGCGGCGGTTCATGTCCGCTTTGCGCGTGACGGCCGGGGCGACCGGCCGACTTCGCTCTATGTCGATCCCTATGACGCTAGCGTGCTCGGCTCGCCGCGCGGCGAAGCGTTTTTCGCGACTGTGCGCCGGCTGCATCGCTGGCTGCTCATTCCCGGCGATGGCAAGGGCTGGGGACGTCCGATCACCGGCACGGTCGCGCTCGGCCTGATCGTCATGCTGGTCTCGGGCCTCGTGCTGCGCTGGCCGCGCCGTGCAGGCAGCGTGAAGATGTGGCTGAAGCCGAATCTTGGGCTCGGTGGCCGCGCTCTGCACCGGTCGTTGCACACCGTGATCGGCACCTGGGTCCTTCCGGTCTATCTGACGATGACGCTCACCGGTCTGTATTTCTCCTTCGAATGGTACAAGGACGGCGTGACCTGGCTGCTCGCGCGTCCGCACGTCACAGCAGCGAAAATGCCCGCAAAGCTGCCGCGTGCGGCCAACTCCGAACCGGCGGCGCCAATTGGATTCGATCAGGCCTGGATGACGTTCCAGCGTGAGGAGGGCGATCGGTTCTCCAGGGCTTTGCTGACGCTGCCGGCGCAGGGTACGACGTTGCGGATCCGGTCGTGGGGGAAAGCCTCGTTGCTGGAGACCACGCGCGACGAATTCCGCATCGACGCCGTGACCGGGCAGCTGGTCTCTGCGGAGCGCTTTGCTGACAAGACGTTCGGCGAAAAGATCATCGCGGCCATCTACGACATCCATCGCGGCGAGATCCTGGGCTGGCCGGGCAAGCTCGCGTTCATGATTGCCGCGATGTCGATGCCGTTGTTCGCGATCACCGGCATCCTGCTCTACCTGTCGCGCCGCAAACTGCGCCGTCCGGCACAGCAGCCGCTCGGGCGGCTCGTTCCTGGCGAGTGAGCGGACGAGGCTAGCCAACGCGCTTCTAATCGGTCAAAAGCTTCTGGCCCTCTTCTCAAGGTCCGTGCCATGAAGCTTCCGACCGTCACCCCCGCCGATATCCGCCGCACACTGCTGCTGCGCGAAGAAATCGCGCTGCTCGATCTCCGATACGAGGCAGGTTTTGCGACCGGACATCCGCTGTTCGCAGCCAACATGGCCGTGGATCGGATCGAGGTCGAAGCCGAGGTGCGGCTGCCGCGCAAGGACGTGGCGATCGTGCTTTACGATGACGGCGAGGGGCTGGTCGAGGCCGGCGCCGAACGTCTCGCCGCGCTCGGCTACACCCATATCAGCGCGCTCGATGGCGGCCTGAAGGCCTGGCGCGAGGCGGGCTATCAGGTGTTCGAAGACGTCAACTCCTATTCGAAGGCGTTCGGCGAGCTGGTCGAAGCGCGGCGGCACACGCCGTCGTTCAGCGCCGACGAGGTGGCAAAGCTCATCGCGGACAAGGCCAACATCGCCATCCTCGACGTCCGCCGTTTCGACGAATATGCCACCATGAACATTCCGGGCTCGATCAGCGTGCCCGGCGCGGAGCTGGTGCTGCGGGCGGGGCAGGCCGCGCCCGACCCTGAAACCACCATCATCGTCAATTGCGCCGGCCGCACCCGCTCGATCATCGGCACGCAGTCGCTGATCAATGCCGGCGTGCCCAACAAGGTGCGGGCGCTGCGCAACGGCACCATCGGCTGGACGCTGGCGCGGCACACGCTCGACCACGGCGCCGACAGGCGTGGCGCGATCAGCTCGTTCGAGAGCGGCCCGGCCAATGCGCGCGACGTCGCCTATCGCGCCGGTGTTCGCCATATCGGCGCAAGCGAGATGGCCGCGCTCGTCGCGCGGACCGATCGCACGCTCTACCGTTTCGACGTGCGCGATGCCGAGGAATATGCGGGAGGCCATCTCCCGGGTTTTCGCCATTATCCCGGCGGCCAGCTCGTCCAGGAGACCGACATGGCCGCGCCCGTGCGTGGTGCGCGCATTCTCCTGAGCGATGACAAGGGTGTCCGTGCCGACATGACCGCATCATGGCTCGCCCAATTGGGCTGGGAGGTCTATGTGCTGGAAGGGGGCTATGACGCCGCGCTCGAAATCGGCCCGCCGCGCGTGCTGCCCAAGCCCGATCCGGCCCACCGTTACCGCCGCCCCTATGAAGGCACTGACGTTGCCGAGCGCGCGATGCAGGCCTATCTCGATTGGGAATATGGGCTGGTCGAGCAACTCCGCCGCGACGGCACGCACGGGTTTTTTGTGATTTGACCTTGAACGGGTGGATTATCCGTCACCCTGAGGTGGCCGCTTCTTAGCGGCCCTCGAAGGGCGACGGCCCAACCTCTCCGCGCGGCTGCATCGGGGCCGTGCATTCTTCGAGGCTCGCCCAGCGGTGCATTCGCACCGCAGGGCTCACGCCTCAGGATGACGGAGTGGCTGATGCGAGCATGATGGGCCACCCGCCATTTTCTCCCCGTATCCGACCCCTATTGTGCCGCGCACCGTCCGCGGTCTATGAGCTGCGACAAAGCTCATCATCTATGGAGATACCATGCCAGCCCCAGGCCAAAGCCCTGAGCGGAGTGCCAAGGCGCTGCTGCTCGAAGGCGTCAATGACAGCGCTGTCGACCTTTTCAAGAGCGCGGGCTTCACCAATGTCGAGCGGCTGACCAAGGCGCTGGACGGCGAGGATCTGCGGCGCGCGCTCAAAGGCGTGTCGCTGCTCGGCATCCGCTCGCGCACCCAGATCACCGATGACGTGCTCGCGGCCGCCGACCAGCTTCTCGCGGTCGGCTGCTTCAGCGTCGGCACCAACCAAGTGGATCTCATG
Source organism: Bradyrhizobium sp. SBR1B (assembly GCF_014198205.1). Classification (NCBI taxonomy): domain Bacteria; kingdom Pseudomonadati; phylum Pseudomonadota; class Alphaproteobacteria; order Hyphomicrobiales; family Nitrobacteraceae; genus Bradyrhizobium; species Bradyrhizobium sp. SBR1B. The sequence continues at coordinate 122,188 of NZ_JACIHC010000005.1, read as the reverse complement.
GCGGCGCGCAAGCGCGGCATTCCCGTCTTCAACGCGCCGTTCTCCAACACGCGCAGCGTCGCCGAGCTCGTGATAGGCGAGATCGTGATGCTGCTGAGGCGCATCTTCCCGCGCTCGGTGTCGGCCCATGACGGCGGCTGGGACAAGTCCGCGACCGGCAGCCGCGAGGTGCGCGGTCGCACGCTCGGCATCGTCGGCTACGGCAATATCGGCTCGCAGCTGTCGACGCTCGCCGAAGCCATCGGCATGCGCGTGATCTATTTCGATCGCACCGACAAGCTCCGCCACGGCAACACCGAGCCGGTCGAGAGGCTCGAAGAGCTGCTCGCGCAGAGCGACGTCGTCAGCCTGCACGTGCCGGAGACGCCGGAGACCGCGGGCATGATCGGCGAGAAGGAGCTGCGGGCGATGAAGCCTGGCTCGTTCCTGATCAACAACAGCCGCGGCACCGTGGTCGATCTCGACGCGCTCGCGCGCTCTTTGCGCGACGGCCATCTTGCCGGCGCGGCCGTCGACGTGTTTCCGGTCGAGCCGTCGTCGAATTCCGATCGCTTCAAGAGCCCCATTCAGGGCCTCGAGAACGTCATCCTCACCCCCCATATCGGCGGCTCGACCGAGGAGGCGCAGGAGCGCATCGGCGGCGAGGTCGCGCGCAAGCTGGTCGACTATTTCATCACGGGCTCGACCATGGGCGCGGTGAATTTCCCGGAAGTGCAGCTGCATTTGCGCCCCTCCGGCGCGCGCTTCAGCCATGTCCATCGCAACGTCCCCGGCATGTTGCGCCGGCTCAACGAGGTCTTCCTCCAGCGCGACATCAACATCGCCGCGCAATATCTGGAGACATCAGGCGATCTCGGTTACGTCGTGCTCGATGCCGATCTCGGCGGGCAGGATTCCGCGGCGTTGCTCCAGCAGATCCGCGCCCTCGACGGCACGGTCGGCGCGCGGCTGGTGTTCGAGCACTAAAGCGTGATCCGGAGAAGCGCGCAGCGGTTTTCCGAAAAGATCATGCTTAAACAACGACCTAAAGCGCGATGACGATTCATCCTCATCGCATCGCGCTCTAGACGGCGCGGGGCCCACGTTCCGGTTGCATTTCTTCGCCAAGGCTCTCTACACTACGCCATCGACTTCGACGCGCACGTGACTAATCGCGTCGGATTTGAGCTTCAGTTGCGTGAGTGCCGCGATGGAACCGGACACCGTACTGATTGATCTCGCGCTTCAAGGCGGCGGTTCGCATGGCGCCTTCACCTGGGGCGTGCTCGATCGCCTGCTGGAAGAGAAGCGGCTTACGATCGCCGCGATCTCCGGGACGTCCGCGGGCGCGATGAACGCAGCGGTGCTGGCGGATGGGTGGACGGCCGGTGGCGCCGAGGGTGCGCGTGACGCGCTCGAACGATACTGGCGCCGCGTTTCCAAAGCGGCGGCCTTCAGCCCGCTCCAGCGCTCGCCGCTCGACCGGCTGATGGGGCGCTGGACGCTTGATACCTCGCCGGCCTACATCCTGACCGACCTGATGTCGCGGGTGCTCTCTCCCTACGACCTCAATCCGACCGGCTACAATCCGCTGCATGCGGTGCTGGCTGAGAGCATCGATTTCGAGCGCCTCGCGCGCTCGCCGATCAAGCTGTTCATCACTGCGACGCGGGTGCGCACCGGGCGAGGACGCATCTTCCGCAACGCGGAGATCACGGCTGACGTGTTGCTCGCGTCGGCCTGCCTGCCAACCATGTTCCGCGCGATCGAGATCGATGGCGAACCGTATTGGGATGGCGGCTATGCCGGCAACCCGACCATCACACCGCTCATTCGCGAAAGCGACGCGCACGACACCATCCTGGTGCAGATCAATCCGACTGAAAAGCCGGAAGAGCCGCGGACGGCTGCGGAGATACTCAATCGGCTGAACGAGATTTCGTTCAACTCGCCGTTGATGAAGGAGTTGCGTATGATCGCGTTGCTGCGTCAGGCGGCCGACCCGGGAAGCGGCGAGGGCGCGCGCTGGGCGAAGATGCGGACCCACCGCGTCAAGAGCGACATGCTGGCGAAGTTCGGCGCCTCGTCCAAGCTCAACGCCGAATGGGAGTTCGTCTCGATGCTGCACGGCGAAGGACGTCGGGCGGCCGAAACGTTCCTCGACGAGCACGGCCCGGATATCGGTCGGCGCTCGACCGCCGATCTCGACATCCTGCTGTCGGAGTGCTGAGAGGTGGGGCTTCTCGGCATTCTCGTCGGGCTTGGCCTTCTCGTCCTATTCGCCTTTCGCGGCTGGAGCGTCCTCCTGCTGGCGCCGTTCGCCGCGCTCGTCGCGGCGCTGTTCGGCGGCGAGCCGCTGCTTGCGAACCTGACGCAGATCTTCATGGTGAATGCTGCTGCATTCCTGGCGCAGTTCTTCCCGATCTTTCTGCTTGGCGCCGTATTCGGGAAACTGATGGACGACAGCGGGGCGGTCACCTCGGTTGCCGCCTTCATGGCGAGACGTCTCGGCCAGCGCCGCGTGATCCTGGCGGTCGTGCTCGCCGGTGCGATGGTCACCTATGGCGGCGTCAGCCTGTTCGTTGCGTTCTTCGTGATCGTCCCCATGGCCCGCTCGCTGTTTCGTGCCGCCGCGATTCCGCGGCGATTGATTCCGGCCGCGATCGTGCTGGGCACATCCACCTTCACGATGTCGGCCTTGCCGGGCACGCCATCGATCCAGAACGCGATCCCGATGCCGTTCTTCGGCACGACGCCTTTTGCCGCGCCCGGACTCGGCATCATCGCCTCCCTGATCATGGTTGGCGCGGGATTGTGGTGGTTGCGCCGCGCCGAAGCCGCGGCTCGACGAGCGGGGGAAGGCTATGGCGAGGACATGGAGGGTGCGGCCGAACGTGCCGTCGACGACGAACTGGTCCGCGAATACGCGACCACCGCACGGGAATTCGATCCGGCCGAGATCCGGCATGGACGGCGCGGTGAAATGTCTGCTCCGGTGGTGAGTGCCCTCCTGCCGCTGGCCGTCGTCGTTGCTGTCAATCTCGTGATGTCGCTGCTGGTGCTGCCGCGGCTCGATGTCTCGTATCTGAGCGAGCAGCGCTTCGGCGGTACATCGTTGGCGGCGGTCGCTGGTGTGTGGTCGGTCAGCACCGCGCTGGGTGCCGCCATCGTCACGACCATCTTCCTCAATTGGGCCCGGCTTCCCTCTCTGCGGCAGACCATGGACGCCGGTGCCAATGCATCGGTTCTGCCGGCGCTCAGCGTCGCCAGCCTCGTCGGATTCGGCGCGGTCATCGCGGCGCTACCGGCTTTCGAAACGGTGCGCGACTGGGTGCTTGCGATCGAAGGTGGCCCGTTGGTCTCGCTCGCGGTTGCGACCAATATTCTGGCCGCGCTGACCGGCTCGGCATCCGGCGGCTTGACGATCGCGCTCGACGCGCTCGGCCAGACCTATGTCGAGATCGCCGCGCGCAACGGCATCGACCTTGCGCTGATGCATCGCGTCGCGGTGATCGGTTCGGGGACGCTGGACATCCTGCCGCACAACGGTGCGGTGGTCAGCCTGCTCGCGATCTGCGGCCTGACCCATCGCGACAGCTATCTCGACATTGTGATGGTGGGCATCGTGACGTCGCTATTGGCGCTGGTGGCCGTGATCGCCTTAGGGAGTGCGCTCGGATCATTCTGATGGCGGCTCGGCGTGAGCGATTGACGGGAGGACGAAGGTTGCATTGAATGCGGCCAGCCGTCGACGCAACAAATCGAGAAAGCCGGGTGGAAACGATGACGCGAAAGAGAGCGAAGCTGTGTGCGTTGCTTGTAAGCGCGGTGGCGACACTGGGGACGGGCACGGCGTCGGCGGCAACGCTGGCGGAAGACGCCGATGCGGTCTGCAAGGGTCTCGTCGGCGGGGCCGATGCCGTGAAGATCGACTCTGCAACCTTGCAGGCGCCCTCGCCGATCGCCGTTGCCGAACGCGGACCGACGCCGTCAGGGCGCGTCACGCCGGCCAATCCGGCCTTCTGCAAGGTGCTCGGCCATATCGACCCTGTCGATCCCAAGGCGCCGCCGATCAGATTCCAGGTTAACCTTCCCGTCGAATGGAACGGCCGCTCGCTGCAATATGGCGGCGGCGGTTTCAATGGTGTGCTGATCACCGGCCTTGCGCTGCCGCCGGCCTATCCCTTCGACAAGCCGTCGCCGCTGGCGCGCGGCTTCGTCACCTATGGCACCGACTCGGGTCACGAGACCAAGCAAGGCGAGCCGCCACAGGTCTTCGCGCTCAACGACGAAGCCTTCGAGAATTTTGCTCACCGCGCCTACAAGAAGGTGCGCGATGTGGCCGTTGGGCTGATGGAGCGCGCCTACGGCAAGAGACCTGAGAAGCTGTACTTTATGGGTTCGTCCGAGGGCGGCCGTGAAGGCCTGACCATGGCGCAGCGCTACCCGGATGACTTCGATGGGATCTTCGCACGCGTGCCCGTGATCAACTGGGTCGGCCTGCAGCATGCCGGCACGCGTTCGGGCCTCGTCACCATGGGCGCGGGCTGGATCAATCCGGCGCAGGTGAAGCTCGTCGGCGATGCCGTGCGGGCGGCTTGCGACAAGGCCGATGGCTCCGACGATGCGCTGGTGCAGGATCCCGTCGCCTGCAAGGCGGCCTTCAAGGTCGAGACGCTGCGCTGTGAGGCCGGAAAGAGCGGCGATCAGTGCCTGACCGATGCACAGATCAAGGCGATCGATACCCTGCACGGGACCTACAAATTCCCGTTCGCGCTCGCCAACGGTCTCGACGATTATCCCGGCTGGGGCGTGTCGGGTGAGGATACGCCGGCGATCGGCCCGACCGGCGGCTGGGTGGCGTGGTGGCTCGGCACCGCGCCGCCGGCGCAGCCGCCTGCGCCCAACAACGGCATCGCCTGGATCTATGGCGCCGGCGGCATTCAATATGTCTTTGCGCGCGATCCCAAGCTCGATGTCACCAGCTACAAGGTTGAGGAGCACAAGGCGCGGCTGCTCGAGGTTTCGAAGCTGATGGATTCGACCGATCCCGATCTCAGCCGCTTCCACGCCCGCGGCGGCCGTCTGATCATGCTCGAGCACATGGCCGACTACGCGCAGAGCCCCTATGCCGGCATCCGTTATTTCGAGAGCGTCGAGCGCAAGCTCGGCAAGACCGAGACGGCGGAGTTCGCGCGGCTCTACACCGCACCCGGCGTTGACCACGTCGGCTCCGGTGCGCCGGCCAATGTCGACATGCTGAGCGTGCTGGTCGACTGGGTCGAGAAAGGCAAGGCGCCCGGCGATCTCGAAGTCAGCGAGCCGAAGATCGAGGCGCCCTCATTCGCGACGCTGCGCGCGCTGCCGCTGTGCCGCTGGCCGGCCTGGCCGCACTACAAAGCGGGACCGGTAACGGAGGCGGCAAGCTTCACCTGCGCGCCGTAAGGCGGCACAGGCCGGATGGATGACCGCGAAGTCACTCCGCTGCCATCGCCTGCGCCCCGCCGAGCAGACGCGCATTGAGCCGGCCGCCAGAGAACAGCATGTCGTCGAGGGCTTCGTCGATATCGGCCGAGACGATCGACTTGCCGCCGTCGCGCGCCAAGCTGGCTTGCGCCAGCCGCCGCATCAGTTCCTTGATGAAGGCGCAACTCGTCCCCTCGCTGCGGCGGGCAGCCTCGATGACGATCGCGTCGTCGAGCGGCAATCCCTTGCCATAGAGGCGCACCAGCTTGCTGCGGCCATTTTCATCCGGGAGCGGCACTTCGATGGCCTGGTCGACGCGACCGGGGCGACCGGCCAGGGCAGCTTCCAGGTCCTGTGGCCGATTGGTGGTGAGAACGAAAAGGATGTCGGCATCCGGCTTCAATCCGTCCATCTCGTTGAGCAGCCTGTTGAGCATGGTTTCTTCGCACGGCCCCATGTTGCGGCGGTCGCGCGCGATCAGGTCGACGTCCTCGATCACCACCATCGCGGGCTGCAGCAGCCGTGCCAGGCCCATATAGGCGCTGAGAAGGCCGATCTGCCCGGCCGTGATGATCAGGGTCGTATGTCCAGGCAGATGCGTTGCGAGATAGCGGATCGTATGGGTCTTGCCTGTGCCGGGCGGTCCGTAAAGCAGGATGCCTTTGCGCGTCGATTGTCCGAGCCGCCGCAGTTGCTCGCGCGTCCCAACGAAATTCAGCACGTTGCGATCGAGCAGCCGCAGAGTCCGCTCCGGCAGGATCACCTCGTCGCGTCGAACGGTCGGTAGCCGGTGCACATTGATGCCGCGGGATTGGCCGCGGTAGTCGGAAGATTCCTCGAGCGACAGGATCTTGCCGCGATAGGTGCGCGCGGCCTGCACGGCGTCTTCGAGCGCGCCGAAGCAATGCTGCACCACGGCCGCCCCCGTGCTTCCCGCGGACACCATGATTTCGATCCGGATGCCGGGCTCGCGACGGGGGTCGCGGTCGGCGCAGAGCAGGACGGCATGGCGCACGCCGTCGTGCTCGCAGAGCCACAAGCCGTTGTCGAGGCACCGCGACGGACTGCTCTCGCCGACATCGACGTCGGAATATTGCAGCGGGGCGATCGCCACGGCGCTCCGATCGTCGCGGAGCAGGCGCGCAAACGACAGCGTTTCGTAGTGTTCCTCGGCAAGTCCGAACAAGTCGACGTGCGCTGCAAGCAGCTTGTCGAGGGCGGCTTGGACGTCCACTCGCATGTGGCCGGGAAACTGCCGGGTGGTCGTGACGAGCTTGCTGAGCGGAACGCCATGGAAGTACGCGTCCAGAACCCCGAACGCATAGGCGAGTTCGCCTTCCGTTTCGTGTTCTTGGTCTTGCTCTTCCGCTTGCTCCAGCTTCTGCGCCACGGCTCACCTTTCTGTTGCAACTAGAACGAGTTTGGAACAAATAAGGAACATGAACGCGCGAGAACGTCAAGCGCTTTGACAAAGAGACCGACAGGCGCTATTTGCTTCGCATGCGAAATAAACCGGCCGACGCGCGGCATCATCGGCTGATCTACCTGCTGAGCGTCGCGCAGCGCCGGCTGCAGCGCTGGATGGCGGCGCGGCCGGAGAACGCGGTGACGCCGGCGCAGGCAGGGCTGCTGTTCATCCTCGGCAAGCAGGATGGCGTGCTGATGGGCGAGGCGGGCGCGGCGCTCGACATGGGGCCGGCGGGCATTTCCGGCCTCGTCGACCGCACCGAGGCGGCGAAATTGATCGAGCGGCGGGCCGATCGCGAGGACGGGCGCGCCTGGCGCATCTTTCTGACGCCGAAGGGGCGCACCGCCCTGGCGCAGGCGAAAGCCGGGGCGGCCGAGGTCAACGCCGCCCTGACGGATGGATTCACGGCGGCGGAGATCGACATCGTCGCGCGCTGGCTGACGAGCATTCAGGACAAGTTTCCAAGGCCTTCAGATACAAGATCTTCAGAAACAAGACATTCAGACGAATAAAAGGAGAGAGCGATGACCGAGCACGTCCGGATCGAGAACAATGGCGGAATTCTCACCCTCACGCTGGCGCGTCCCGACAAGAAGAACGCGCTGACCGATGCGATGTACGGCAAGCTTGCTGACAGCATCGAATCCGCCGAGTTCGATCCGTCGACCCGCGTGATCCTGATCCGTGGCGAGGGCGACATGTTCACCGCCGGCAACGACGTCGGCGAATTCGCCGCGGTCGCGGCCGGCAAGTCCGAAGGCAGCCGCAACGTCGTGCGCTTCATCCAGTCGCTGGCGCGCTGCACCCGGCCGCTGGTCGCCGCCGTGCAGGGCCGCGCCGTCGGCGTCGGCACCACGATGCTGCTGCATTGCGATCTCGTCGTGCTCGCCGACAACGCGCAATTGTCGACGCCTTTCGTCAGCCTCGCATTGGTGCCGGAGGCCGCATCGAGCCTGCTGATGCCGGCGCGTATCGGCCATGCCCGCGCCTACGAGATGTTCGCGCTGGGCGAGACCGTACCGGCGAAGGCCGCGCTGGAATGGGGCCTCGCCAACCGCGTGGTGCCGCTCGACAAGCTCGATGCCGAGGCGCTCGCGCTGGCGCAGCGCCTTGCCCGCCAGCCGGCCGGTGCGCTCACGGCGACCAAGAAGCTGATGCGCAACGGCGAAGCACTGGTCGCGCAGATGTAGGCCGAAGGCGAGCAGTTCGCGCAGCGCCTGCGCACCGCCGAGGCGCGCGAGGCGTTTACGGCTTTTGCCGAGCGCCGTCCGCCGGATTTCACCAAGGTCGCGTGAGGGGACGCGGCCCGCTAGGAGGCGCGGTGCACAACCGCAGGCACTTGATTAAAGTCTTAACCAAACCTTGGCATGTCGCGATGCAAGGTGGCCGCTCGTGAAGAGTAGGCCCCCGACCCATGGCAATGTTTAAGAAATCGGTAAGCTCGCTTCTCCTGACGCTGATGGCCCTCCTTGCTGCCGGCGCGCTGGCCTCGACGGCGTTCCAGATGGCCGGGGCTTTTGGCCGCTACAGCGAAAGTCTCGAGACCGAGCGGCTTGCCGCTGCCGATAAGGCGATCTTCCAGGGCGTGCTGTCGCTGCGGACCAATCGCGGCGATGCCCAGAGTGCGTTGCTCGGCGAGGACGATCCGCGCGCCAAGCTCGAAGCGGCGGAGAAGGCCGAGCAGGTCGGCTATGAGGCCGTCGGCGCTGCGCTTTCGACCGTCGACTTCGCCCGCCGCGACGAGCTCGCCGGCACGCTGAAGCAGCGCTGGAGCGAGACCGCGCCGCAATTCCAGCTGTTCTACGACGAGGCCAAGCGTCCGCGCGCCGAGCGCAAGCTTGAGCGAACCAACTCCTGGTACGATTCCGTCACCAAGGTCATCGACACCGCGAACCTCGCCTCCACGGCGGTGTCGAACCGCGCCTGGATGAACGATCCCTATATCGCACGCATGATCCAGGTCCGCCGCTTCGCCTGGCAGGTGCGCGACCGCTATGGCATCCATTGTTCGTCGCTGCGCTCGAACGTCAACAGCAGCAAGCCGCTCGACGACGCCCAGAAGCGGTCGGTGGCGCAATGGGACGGCATCATCACCTCCGCATGGGCCGGCATGGCCGAGCTGCTGGCTGCGCCCGGTGTGTCGGCGGAGCTGGTCACGGCAGCGACGGACGCGAAGGCCAAGACCGATGGCGTCCTCAAGCAGATCAACGAGCTCACCAAAAATTTTGACGGCAGCGGCAAACCGGCGCTCCCTGCGGCAGAATGGAATACGCTCTGCCAGTCACCGTTCGCGCTCATTGTCGGCGTCGCGACCAAGGCGCTGGATCAGTCGATCGCGCGTGCCGAGGCCGTTCAGGCCAAGGCTCTCACCAACCTCATGGTACAGTCGCTCGCCTTCCTGCTCGCGCTCGCCGTGACCCTGACCGGCGTATACGTGGTGCGCAATCGCCTGATGCGCCCGGTGCGCGCCATTCTCGACGCCATCGCCCGCATCAGCGCGCGCGACTATGCGACGCCGGTGCCGCAATCCCGGCATCCCGACGAATTCGGCACCATGGCCGCGGCGCTCGAAAGCCTGCGCGAGAGCGCGGCGACCGCCGAGCGCCTGGGCCGGGAGCGTGAATCGCAGCAGGCCTTGCAGCTGGCCCGCTCCAGTACTGTCGACGAGGCCTGCCGCAGTTTTGATGACACCGTGCAGGCGGTGATCCACAGCGTTGTGGCCTCGACGCGGGAGCTCGATGCCACCGCAACCGGCGTGCGCTCGCTGGTGTCGGAATCGAGCAGCCAGACCGCGGCGGTCTCCTCCGCCGCCGAGCAGGCCACCAACAATCTGGAGACCATCGCGGCGGCGACCGAGGAGCTCTCCGCATCGGTCGGCGAGATCTCCGCGCAGGTGCAGTCGAGCGCCCGCGAGGCTCGCGAAGCCGTGTCGCAGGCCGAGCAGACCAACGCGACGGTCGAGATCCTCGACCAGACTGCAAGCCGCATCGGCGAAGTCGTCAAGATGATCAACGCCATCGCCGGCCAGACCAACCTTCTGGCCTTGAACGCCACCATCGAAGCCGCGCGCGCCGGCGAAGCGGGCCGGGGCTTTGCCGTGGTCGCGGGCGAGGTCAAGAACCTCGCCGCACAGACGGCGACGGCGACGGAAGAGATCTCGCGTCAGGTCGAGGAGATCCAGGGCGCAACTGGCCAGGCCGTGACCGCGATCCGCGCCATCGGCGGCGCCATCAGCGGCATCGACGAGAAGATGACGGCGATTGCCGCCGCCGTCGAGCAGCAGCGCGCGGCCACCACCGAGATCTCGCGCAATTTCCAGCAGGCCGCGCAGGGTACGCGCGAAGTCACCGATACCATCGGCAGCGTCGCCAGGCTCAACCAGGAGACCGGCAACGCCGGCACGGTGTTGTCGGAATCCGTCAAGAAGATGTCAGCCGACGCCGACCGCCTCCGCGTCGCGGTCGAGGGCTTTTTGGGCGCGGTCAAGACCGCGTAGTTTCGCCTTATTCTTCCAACCTGACGTCGTGGGTTCGGCATTGCCGCCGGTCCGCGCGGCGGCTACATCTGTGCCGCCGCATCAACTATGCGGCGCCAGACGTAAGACAGATCAGGGATGGAGAGTTCGATGCCGGTCACCCCACACAAGGCCCAGCGCCCGTATCGCGGCGTGTTCCCGGTCGCGCCCACCATCTTCGACGAGCGTGGTGAGCTCGACCTCGAGGGACAGCGCCGCTGCATCGATTTCATGATCGATGCCGGCTCGAACGGCCTCTGCATCCTCGCCAATTTCTCCGAGCAGTTCGTGCTCACCGATGCCGAGCGCGAGACCGTGATGCATGCGGTGCTGGAGCATGTCGCGGGCCGGGTTCCCGTGATCGTCACCACCACGCATTTCAGCTCGGCCGTCTGCGCCGCGCGCAGCCAGCAAGCCGAAGCCGCCGGCGCCGCCATGGTGATGGTGATGCCGCCCTATCATGGCGCGACCTTCCGGGTCCCTGAGAAGGGCATCGTCGAATTCTTCAAGGTGCTCTCGGGCGCCATCACCATTCCGATCATGATCCAGGATGCGCCGGTCGCGGGCACGCCGCTGTCGGTCGACCTGCTGGCGCGGCTGGCGCGCGACTTCGCCAACATCCGTTATTTCAAGATCGAGGTGCCGGGCGCGGCCTCAAAGCTCCGCAGCCTGATCGAGGCGGGCGGCAAGGACATCGAGGGACCCTGGGACGGCGAGGAGGCGATCACGCTGCTCGCCGATCTCGATGCCGGTGCCACCGGTGCGATGACTGGCGGCGGCTATCCCGACGGTATCCGCCAGATCATCGATCCCTATTTCGCCGGCAAGCGCGAGGAAGCGAAGGCCGCCTATGAGCGTTGGTTGCCGCTGATCAATTACGAGAACCGCCAATGCGGCCTGATCGCCTGCAAGGCGATGATGCAGGCCGGCGGCGTGATCAAGTCGGACGCGGTGCGCCATCCGCTCCAGCCGCTGCATCCGGCCACGCGCGCGGGCCTGCTGGAACTCGCCAAGGAACGCGACGCGCTGGCGCTGCGGTGGGGGAAGTAACGGTACCAAACGCGTCGCTGTCGTAGGGTGGGCAAAGGCGCGGAGCGCCGTGCCCACCATCTTTACCGACGGCGACAGGTGGTGGGCACGCTCCCCTTTGCCCACCCTACGAAGTGAATATTTCAGCTGTCGTCCCGGCCTTTGCCGGAACGACCCCGAAGGGGAGTTGCGCGCTCGCCTCATCTCATCCGCCCCTTTCGCCTGACGGCGTCGAATTTGCGCGATTCGAGCCGTTTCCCGCGGCCCGGCGATGAAGTAATATACGTCGCCAACCAGGCCCCGCGGAGCATCTCGAGCCATCGTGTAACACCTCTTCATAATGCCGTTATCCCGAGCCAGGTTGGCGCGAACCGACAGATCAGGGAGGCAGTGCCATGACGATGAGGCCGGACCCCACCTTTCACGCATCGCCCAGGCTTGCGATGGAAGCACCTGCGGAGAACTTTGCCTACACGTTGCTGCTCAGTCCGGATTTTTCGAAGCCGGATGCTCTCGCGGTCATCGACGTCAAGCCGGGATCGCCGACCTACAGCCAGATCGTCCACACCGTGACGATGCCCAACAAGGGCGACGAATTTCATCACTTCGGCTGGAATGCCTGCTCCTCCGCCCTGTCGCCGCTCGCCGGACACGCCTTCATCGAGCGGCGCTATCTCATCATCCCCGGAATCCGTTCGTCGCGGATCTACATCATCGATACCAAGCCAGATCCGACCCAAGCCAAGATCCACAAGATCATCGAGCCCGAGGAAATCTTCAAGAAGACCGGCTACTCGCGTCCGCACACCATCCATTGCGGGCCGGACGGCATTTACGTGAGCACGCTGGGGGGCGGCGGGAAGGACGGCACCAACGGGCCTCCAGGCGTCTTCATCATGGATTGCGAGACGTTCGAGGTCCTCGGACGATGGGAGATCGACCGTGGCCCGCAGACGCTGCATTATGACTTCTGGTGGAATCTGCCGCGAGATTACATGGTGACGAGCGAATGGGCGCTGCCGCCGCAGTTCGAGAACGGGATCGTCCCGGAGGATCTGCTGGCGAATAAATATGGCCATCGTCTCCACTTCTGGGATCTCCGCGCCCGCCGCAATGTGCAGACCATCGACCTTGGCGCCAATCATCAGATGGCGCTGGAGGTGCGGCCTGCTCACGATCCGGTTCGCGAATACGGTTTCGTGGGCGTCGTGGTCGACACCACCAATCTCGAAGCATCGATCTGGACCTGGTGGCGCGAAGGCGGGAAATTCCATGCCGAGAAGACGGCAACGATCCCGCCCGAACCCGCACCAAAGGAGAAGCTCCCGCCGCTGCTGCAGGGATTTGGCGCCGTGCCACCGCTGGTCACCGACATCGACCTGTCGATGGATGACCGGTTTCTCTACGTCTCGTGCTGGGGCACCGGTGAAATGCGCCAGTACGACGTCAGCGATCCCAGAAAGCCGAAGCTTGCGGGCTCGGTCCACATCGGAGGCATCGCACGCCGTACAGCGCATCCGAATGGCAAGGCCTTTGCGGCCGGCCCGCAAATGGTCGAGATCAGCCGCGACGGCAGGCGCGTGTACTGGACCAATTCGCTCTATTCCACCTGGGACGACCAGTTCTATCCGGATGGGGTTCCGGGCGTGGAGGTCATGGCCAATGTCGGTCGCAACGGCGGCCTCGAGCTCGACAAGGACTATTTCGTGAGCTTCCCGGACGGCTATCGTGCGCACCAGATCAGGCTGGAGGGCGGCGATTGTTCGACGGACTCCTTTTGCTACCCGTCGGTCTAGATTGGGGGCACGCGAGCCCGGCGCTTGGCTGGCTGTGGCTCGCTCTTGTTGCGAGCGGCCTCTATCACGGAGTCAATCCTGGGATGGGATGGCCGCTCGCCGTTTCGGCCGGGCTCATGGACAAGAGCCCATCCGCACTCTTCCGGGCGTTGTGGGCCCTGTCGGCCGGGCATCTCCTGGCAACATTTCTCGTGCTGCTGCCGTTCGCGTTCCTGCTCGTGCTGGTCGAGTGGCAGCGTTCGATCCAGATTGGCGCAAGCCTCCTCGTCATCTGCTTCGGCGTCTATCGGCTGATCGCGCGGCGTCATCCCCGCGCGCTGGCCCGAATTCCGCCGACGCAATTGGCGCTCTGGTCATTTGCCGTCGCCATTGCTCACGGCGCCGCCTTGATGCTCGTGCCGATCTATCTCGGGCTCTGCCAGGCTTTCGAATTCGATGCCGGCCATGAGGCGGCCGGCGCGCTGATGAAGACGAGTCTTTTTAAGACAAGTCTCGGGATGGCGCTGCTGGTGTCCCTGGTGCACGTTGCCGCCATGGTCGGCGCCGGCGGATGTCTGGCGTGGCTGGTCTACCGCCATCTGGGATTGAAGTTCGTCTCGCGAAGCTGGTTCAATCTGGATGCAGTCTGGGCGGCCAGCCTCGTTCTGGTTGGCGCGGTGGCGCTCGGCTTGAATCTTGCGAGCTGGCGCTGAGGTCTATCGCGCCAGCGGCCACTCGTCGACGATGTGGAATCTTGCCGATGCATCATCCTGCCGAAACAGCGCGATGCGGTCGATCGCCAGCGTCTCGATCCCCAGCGCTGCAAACCGCGTCCGCAGCATATCCAGGATCGGCCCGCGGCGCTCGGCATCCAGCCGTCCCGTCAGCGTCATGTGGAAGCGGAATTCTTCCATCACGTAAGGGTAGCCCCAGCGGTCGAGATAGTCGCGCTGCCGTTCGCTCAGCTTCTCGGGTTTGCGTCGCGCGCGGTCGTCCGCCGACAGCGCGGCGCGGAAGGAATCGAAATCGCGGGCGCAATCGGCGGCGAGTTGCTGCAGCGCCTCGACCGGCTCGGCTGGAATGACGGCGATGAAGCCGCTGATGGAATCGACCACCGGCCCGATCACGGGAAGCGGCCGCGGCCTGCCGGCGAATGCGGCGCAGGCGGCCATCATCTCCGCTTCGGTCCTGCCTGATACGAGCGCCATCGGCGCCTTCAGCGTGGCGTGAAAGCCGTATTTGCGGGGATCGGCGCTGACGTCACGCCAGTCCGGCGCGACGCGCAATGCGTCGGCGGGAAAGGCCAGTTCGTTGCCGGAGTAGGCATCGTAGCCGAGCAGTTCGGCGCCGAAGAGGGAGAGGGCGCTATCACTGCCGGCGGCAAAATAGATCGCGTAGCGGGGGAAACCTGTCATCGCCTCAGCATAACCAATTTAGGCCGCGACGACAGTCTCGCGCGGCGTCGCCATAGCAGTGAGCATCCGCGTCGCATCGGTGAGATGGACAAGCTTTCCGCCCGCGATCACCGCAATCAGCCGTGGCCGCAGCGGCACGGTGTCGTCGACCAGCAGAATATCGGCGCGGCGTCCTTCCGCGAGCACGCCGCGATCGGCAAGACCGGTGGCGCGCGCCGGGCCGGCGGAGACCAGATTCCAGGCGTCCGTCAGCGGCAGCACGCCGTCGGCGGCGAGGCGGAACGCTGCGAGCAGCTGCGCAGGATAATAATAGTCCGAGGCCAGCACGGAACAGAGCCCCTTGGCGATCATGTCGGAGGCCTTGGTCCAGCCGGTGTGGCTGCCGCCGCGCACGACGTTGGGCGCGCCGTAGACGATGGCGTCGCCGTGGCTTGCCGCCGCCCGCGCCGTCTCCTCGTTGATCGGAAACTCCGCGATGTCAGCGCCGAGATCGCGAAACTCCTGGCGCATCGCCGGCGTCGCATCATCGTGCGAGAGCATCCGCACCTCGGCCGCGCGCGCCGCGGCGGCCAGACGCGCAACCGAAGCCGGCACCTCGTCGGCGCGCGAGACCACGCGTTCGACCAGCCGGTCGAATTCCTCAGCTGAAAGCCCCGTGCGCTCGACCATACGGTTGCGCTTGCGCGGCTTGGCCATGTCGGCGACGGTGCCATCCATGTGGTCGTTGAAAGCGAACAGATCGACGCGGCCCTCGGTGAGCCATTGGCTGATCTCGGCCTCGGCGTCGAGATTGTAGGTTTCGTGCCGCAGGTGGAAGCGGGTGTCGGCGGCGAATTGCGGACGCTGCCGCTCGATGGCCTCCATCAGGCCGCGCGCGTTGCCGGCGCTGCGCAGGCCCGGCTCCCACGAACAGGTTGTGGCGTGAAACACCGTGGTGATGCCGTTGCTGATCGCCTGGCGGTCACTGTCGGCGAGCGCGACGTCGATCGGGAAGTCGACGCCGGCGCGCGGCATCATCTGCCGCTCGAAGGCATCGCCATGCAGATCAACGATGCCGGGGAGCACCAGCAGGTTGCGCGCATCGATCGCCAGCCGCGCCCGGCCCCGTGAAGCATCGATCTGGGCGATGTCCTGTCCGGAGACCGCCAATGACGATTCGACGACCTCAGTGCCGATCAGGGCCCGGCCGCCTTCAAGGAAAATGTCTGTCACGCGACCGCGTTTCGTTTGCTGGTAAGGGATCTGGTCTGGGGAGTCGCCCGTGCTTCGTATGTCGCGAGAAAATCTTCAATCCCGAGCTTGCGGAAATCGGGCAGCGCTTCGCGCAATTTGTCGTGATCCCAGTCCCACCAGGCGAGCTTCGCGAGCCGTCCGGCGATCTCCTCGGAGAATCGCCGCCGCACGATGCGGGCGGGATTGCCGGCGACGATGGTGTAGGCCGGCACGTCCTTGGTGACGATGGCGCCGGCCGCGATCACCGCGCCGGTGCCGATGTTGCGGCCCGGCAGCACGATCGCGCCGTGGCCGATCCAGACGTCGTGGCCGATATGGACGTGGTGCTGCCGCCGCCAGTCGAAGAACTCGGCATCGTCGCTCTCGCCTTCGAAGTAGGCGCTGGAGCGATAGGTGAAATGCGCCTGCGTCGCGCGGTGCATCGGGTGATTGCCGGGATTGACGCGCGTCATCGCCGCGATCGAGCAGAATTTTCCGACGGTGGTGTAGGTGATCTGGGAATCGTTCACGACATAAGAGTAATCGCCCATCGCGACGTCGTGCAGGATGGTGCGCGCGCCGACCTCGGTATAGGCGCCGAGCCTGGTCTCGTGCAGCTTGGCCGAGGGGTCGACGGTCGGCTGGACCGAGAGAATCTTGGCGGCCATGTTGCATCCGATGCGCGAGGGCGGGCGTTCCTCTTCGAGCGGCTTGATGACGATGTCATGACATGGCGATGACAGGGGATGAGCTGTGTAGGATCGCCGCACCGCAACGCCCGTGTCACACAAGTGTCAAGCGCGGGCGTTAGCGGTTGGCTCCAGCTAATCTGGAGTCCCGCATGCTGGTGGTGGAAGGTCTGACGTGTCGCTTCGGCGCGAAAGCCGCGGTGGACGACGCTTCGTTTCAAATCTCCCCCGGCGGCTTCGTCGGTGTGATCGGACGGTCCGGCGCCGGCAAGTCGACGCTGCTGCGAACCATCAATCGTCTCGCGACGCCGACGCAGGGCCGCATCCTGTTTGACGGCATCGACGTCACCGCGCTGCGCGGCAAGGAGCTGCGGCAGTGGCGGGCGCGGTCGGCCATGATCTTCCAGCAGTTCAACCTGGTTGGCCGGCTCGATGTCCTCACCAACGTCCTGATGGGACGCCTTGCGACGATGCCGGCCTGGCGCTCACTGTCGCAAGTGTGGCCCGAGCAGGACAAGGCGCTGGCGATGTCGGCGCTCGAACAGTTCGACATCGCATCGCTCGCCGCCCAGCGTGCCGACCAGCTCTCCGGCGGCCAGCAGCAGCGCGTCGCGATCGCGCGTGCGCTGGTGCAGCAGCCCGACATCATCCTTGCCGACGAGCCGATCGCATCGCTCGATCCGCGCAACACCAAGATCGTGATGGATGCGCTGCTGCGCATCAACAAGCATTTCGGCATCACCGTGCTCTGCAATTTGCATTCGCTGGATCTCGCCCGCAGCTATTGCGACCGCCTGATCGGCATGGCGGCGGGCCGTGTGGTGTTCGACGGCGCGCCGTCCGCGCTGACCGAGCACGTTGCGCGTGAGCTCTACGATCTCGAAGCCGCCGACGTCATGGGCACCGTGCCCGTCCCGGCGCCCGAGGGCGTCCCGGCGCTCGGAACCGCCGCGGCCGCCTGAGCCGCGCCACCTGTTTTGTTGCCAGTTTTGCGTCCACCGACCCCAACGGATGAAGAGGGTATCATGATCACTCGCAGATTAATTCTTGCCGGCGCCGCCGCGCTCGCGTTCACCGCCTCCGCCTCCGCCGACGATTGGAAGGCGAAATATCCCGAGCTGACCTTTGCGGTCGTCCCGGCCGAGAACGCCTCCGGCGTCACCGAGCGCTGGGCGCCGTTCGTGAACTATCTCTCCAAGGAACTGGGCGTGAAGGTCACGCTGCGCATCGCCAACGACTACGCCGCCGTCATCGAGGGCCAGCGCGCCGGCAACATCCACATCGCCAGCTACGGCTCGGCCTCGTTCGCCCGCGCCCGTCTGACCGGCGTCAAGTCCGACGCCTTCGCCAACGACATCAATGCCGACGGCTCGACCGGCTATTACTCGGTGTTCTTCGTCAAGGCGAGCAGCGCCTACAAGAGTGTCGACCAGCTCAAGGGCAAGAATCTCGGCCTCGTCGATCCGAACTCGACCTCCGGCAACAACGTGCCGCGCTTCGAGCTGGACAAGATGGGCATCCCCGATGCCGACGGCTATTTTGGCAAGGTCGTCTTCACCGGCAGCCACGAGAACGCAATGCTGGCGCTGTCGCAGGGCACGGTCGACGTTGCCGCCAACCAGTGGACCAGCGACGACGATTCCACGCTGGCGCAGATGCTGACCAAGGGCATGCTGAAGAATGCCGACGGTTCGGCGATGAAGAAGGACGACTTCCGCATCATCCACAAGTCGGCGCCGATCATCAACGGCCCCTATGCCTACAATTCCGACCTGCCGGAAGACGCCAAGGCCGCCATCGCGAAGGCGTTCTTCGACGCCCCGGCCAAGGACAAGGCCGCGTTCGACCGCCTCTCCGACGGCCAGAAGAAGGGCTTTCATCCCGCCACCACCAAGGACTGGGATGGCACGATCGAGCTGATCAAGTTCGTCGATGCGTTGCGTAAGAAGAAGGCGTCCTGATCTCAGGGCGATGCAACTGGAGCCGGGTCCCTGGACCCGGCTCTTTCTTTGACGGAGCTCGTCTCAGGACGATGACAACAGCGGTTTCGATCCTCCCCGAGCAGCAGCTTGCCGTGCTCAACGCCGCTTATCGCCAGGCGGTCGGGCGCAGGCGGCTCCGCCTGCTGTTAGGGATCGCGGTCTTCGCCGCCGCGCTGGCTCTCGCGGGAATCGGCGCGGAAGTGAATCTGCGCACGCTCTTCACCTATTTCGGCAATTTCATCAGCTATTTCGACCGCATCCTCACGCTCGACAACGGCCAGCGGGTCTGGACCGATGTCGGCGAATGGCTCTGGGGCTGGCGCAAATGGCTGAAGATGCTCGGCGAGACGCTGCTGATCTCCTATGTCGGCACGCTGATCGGCGCGACCTTGGCATTTTGTCTGAACTTCTTCGCGGCTGAAAACACCTCGCCCGCACCCTGGCTGCGCTTCGTCGTCAGGCGCCTGCTCGAGTTCGCCCGCACCGTTCCGGGCATCGTCTTCGCGCTGATCTTCGTGATCGCCTTCGGGCTCGGACCGATGGCGGGTGTGCTCGCGATCGCGATCCACTCCACCGGCGCACTCGGAAAGCTGTTTTCGGAAATCGTCGAGAACGCCGACATGAAGCCGGTCGAAGGCATCCGCTCGACCGGCGCGAGCTGGCTGTCCTGCATGCGGTTCGCCGTCGTGCCGCAGGTGACCGCGGGTTATGCGAGCTACGCGCTGCTGCGCTTCGAGATCAATGTCCGTGAAGCCTCCGTGATGGGTTTCGTCGGTGCCGGCGGCATCGGCCAGGAGCTCGTCGTCGCGATCCGCAAATTCTACTATTCGGACGTCAGCGCGATCCTGCTCACCATCATCGTCACCGTCTTCATCATCGACATCAGCACCGGCTGGCTGCGCGGCCGCCTGTTCGGCAAGGAGGCGCGGACGTGACGAGGCGGCAAGCGGTCGACACGCGAGAGCTTCGCGCGCGCTATCCGGATGTGTTCGACCGACCCGCCTCGGCGCGGCTTGCCACGCCGGCGATGATCGTCGCGGCGTTCGCGATCCTCATTTACGGCCTGGTCGATCTCGACTTCTCGCCGTCGCGCTTCTTCGCAGGTCTCAGCCAGCTCGGCTGGATCACCTTGATGATGATCCCGCCCGATCCCGGCTCGTCGCTGCCGATCTATCTGAAGGCGCTCGGCGAGACGCTGTCGATCGCGCTGCTCGGCACGACGCTGGCCGCTGTCTTCGCGCTTCCCGTCAGCCTGCTCGCGGCGCGCAACGTGGTGCCGTCGAACATCCTGCGCTTCCCGGTTCGCCGTGTCCTGGATTCGATCCGCGGTGTCGACACGCTGATCTGGGCGCTGGTGTGGATCAACGTCGTCGGGCTCGGCCCGTTCGCCGGCGTGCTCGCCATTGCGGTGTCGGATTTCGGCGCCTTCGGAAAGCTGTTCTCGGAGGCGATCGAGGGCGCCGACCAGAAGCAGGTCGAGGGCATCCGCGCCTCCGGCGGCAGCCCGCTGCACGAGATCCGCTTCGGGCTGTTGCCGCAGGTGCTGCCCGTGATCGCCGGCCAGGTGCTCTATTTCATCGAATCCAACACCCGCTCGGCCACCATCATCGGCATCGTCGGCGCCGGCGGCATCGGCCTGCAGCTCGCCGAGCAGATCCGCGTGCTGGAATGGCAGAAGGTGTCGTTCCTGATCCTGATGATCCTGGTCGCGGTCGCCGCGATCGATTTCATCTCGGGCAAGCTGCGCTTTGCGATCATTGGGCGCAGGGCCGTGGCCTGATCAAAAGTGCCGTAGGGTGGGCAAAGCGCAGCGTGCCCACGATTTTTAACGATCGAGAAGGATCGTGGGCACGGCGCGAAGTGCGCCTTTGCCCACCCTACGGCTCCGGTTTTCTTGGAGAGAGCCCCTACGACTCCACCAGAAACTCCACGCGCTCCGCGGCGAAGCGCGAATGCTTGGTCATCAGCGGCTTGCCGTCAAGATCGTGGTCGGTGGCATCGACCACCAGGATCGGCCGTCCGAGCGCGAGATCGAGCCGGGCCGCATCGGTGGCGTCGACGATGCCGGCGGTGATCCGGGTCGCGCCGCGGCGATAGTCGCGCACCCCGTAATGCTCCAGCAGCTTCGTCATCGAGCGCGTCGCCGCGAACACGGCACCGGCGCCGGGAAACAATTCCGCCGACAGCCATGTGGTGGAGACGCAGATCGGCGTGCGGTCGGCAAGGCGAATCGCCTCGATCCGCACCAAGGGCGCGCCGGCCTTCAATCCGAGCTCACGCGCCAACTCGCGGGTCGCGACATCGTCGGTCGCCTCGATCAACTGACCGCGCGGCTCGCGGCCACCGGCGCCGACGATCTCGGAGAAGCGCGTGCGCGAGCGCAGGGGATAAGCGAGCTTCTGCGCTTCGACATAAGTTCCGCTGCCGCGCTCGGCGCGCACCAAGCCGCGCTCGGCAAGCGCTGCCAGCGCGCGCCGCACGGTGTGGCGGTTCACCCGATAGGTTTCGGCGATCTCCATCTCGCCCGGCAACTTGTCGCCGGCCGCAAAGCGGCCGTCGGCGATGCCGCGCTCGATGCCGTCGGCAACGAGGCGCCATAGCGCGACGCCGGACGACGCAGTGTCTTGCATGCTCATATCGCCGGCCAGCCTAGCCCAGAAATCACAGCTTTGTCACGAAACAGTCATGGCGTCCTCGTATGAAGTTGTCTATTATAATAGACAACTTCGATGCGGCAAGTTCTGTCAAAGGTTCGGTGGATCAGGTGACCCTGCACAACAACCAGCAAGCCCAGCGCCAGGCCGCCATGGCCGTGCTGGCGCACGCGGAGGCGGGCGAGATCGCCGCCCGCCTCCGCAACTTGGCGCTCCCGGCCCATCAGGATCTGCGCGCGCCCGAAAACGGTCTCGTCATGCTGCGCGGCCGGGTCGGCGGTGACGGCGCGCCGTTCAATCTCGGCGAAGCCACGGTGTCGCGCGCCGCGGTGCGGCTGGCGAGCGGCGAGGTCGGGTTCGGCTACACGCTCGGGCGCGACGGCGAGAAAGCGCGGCTGATCGCTTTGTGCGACGCCCTGGTGCAGTCGAGGGATTTTGGCGGAGCGGTGGAGCGGGACGTTATCGCCCCGTTGCGTGAGCAGCTTATGGCTGGCCGCGCGCAGGCGGCGGCCGAGACCGCTGCGACGAAGGTTGATTTCTACACCATGGTGCGCGGTGAGGGGTGAGATCATGACCACGATTGCGGAACTGCCGCCGGGCTTCGCCGACAAGGTGCTGTCGGCGCAATCGACATTTCGCTCGGTCATGGACGCGATGGCGCGGCCGGGCTCGGTCCAGCGCATCGTCCCGATGGCTGGAACGGCAGGCTCGATGATGCGCGGCACGGCCGCGATCGCGCTGACGCTGTTCGACCACGACACGCCGCTCTGGCTCGACGCACGGCTGGCGGAGAGCCCGAACGTGGTGAAATGGCTGAAGTTTCACACCGGCGCGCCCGTGGTGCAGGATTCCTCGATCGCGAGTTTTGCGCTGATCAGCGACGGCGGTGCGCTGCCGCCGCTCGAACGCTTCGCGCTCGGAACCAGCGAATATCCGGATCGGTCCACCACGGTGATCCTGCAGGTCGATAGCCTCGACTCCGGACGGAGCTTCGAGCTGCGCGGTCCCGGCATCGACGGCGCCGCCATGCTCAATGCGTCAATCAAGCCGTTCGATCTGTTCGAGCGTATGCACATCAACGAGGCACTGTTTCCGCGCGGCATCGATGTGGTGCTGGTGGCCGATGACGCCGTGGTCGCGATCCCCCGCACCACGCGAATCGTGAGCAAGGGAAGCTAGAAGCATGTATGTCGCAGTCAAAGGCGGCGAACGCGCCATCGAGAACGCCCACCGCCTGCTTGCAGACAAGCGGCGCGGCGACCAAGGCGTTCCGGAGGTCACGCTCGACCAGATCTCGGAGCAGCTTGGCCTCGCCGTGGACCGCGTCATGAGCGAAGGCTCGCTCTATGATCGCGAGCTCGCGGCCCTCGCGATCAAGCAAGCGCGCGGCGATTTGATCGAGGCGATCTTCCTGGTTCGCGCCTTCCGCGCCACGATGCCGCGTTTCGGCGCGAGCGAGCCGGTCGACACCGGTGCGATGCGCGTGCAGCGGCGGGTGTCCTCGACCTTCAAGGATATTCCCGGCGGCCAGATCCTCGGGCCGACCTTCGACTACACCCATCGCCTGCTCGATCCCGCGCTCGCGCAAGGCTTCGTGCCGGAGGCGCCGGCAACGGCGGAGGCATCGACGGCGCCGACGCCGCGCGTGACCGACATCCTCGGCCGCGACGGGCTGATCGAATCCTCGCCGCAGGCCGAGGAGGGCGCGAGCGTCGGCGACCTCACCCGCGAGCCGCTGAATTTTCCTGCGGACCGTGATTTGCGCCTGCAGAATCTCGCGCGCGGTGACGAAGGATTCTTGCTGGCGATGGGCTATTCCACCCAGCGCGGCTATGGCCGCAACCATCCCTTCGCCGGCGAGATCCGCTTCGGCGAGGTCGAGGTGGAATTTTCGGCGGAAGACGTCGGCTTCGCCGTGCCGCTCGGCTCGATCGAGCTCACCGAGTGCCAGATGGTCAACCAGTTCAAGGGCTCCGCGACGGAAGCGCCGTGCTTCACCCGCGGCTATGGCCTCGCCTTCGGCCAGAGCGAGCGCAAGACCATGTCGATGGCCCTGGTCGACCGCGCGCTGCGTGCCCGCGAGCTCGGCGAGGAGGCACTCGCCCCCGCGCAAGATGAAGAATTCGTGATGTCGCATTCGGACAACGTCCAGGCGACCGGCTTCGTCGAGCATTTGAAGCTGCCGCACTATGTCGACTTTCAGTCCGAGCTCGGCCTGCTCCGCAAGCTGCGCAAAGAGTTCGCCGATGCCCAGACGCCTGATGCCATGAAGGAGGCCGCGGAATGAACGCGCCCGCCTACAACTTCGCCTATCTCGACGAGCAGACCAAGCGGATGATCCGCCGCGCGATCCTGAAAGCGATCGCGATCCCCGGTTATCAGGTGCCGTTCGCCAGCCGAGAGATGCCGATGCCCTATGGCTGGGGCACCGGCGGCGTGCAGGTCACCGCCGCGATCCTCGGTCCCGCCGACGTGCTGAAGGTGATCGACCAGGGCTCCGACGACACCACCAACGCGATCTCGATCCGGAAATTCTTCGCCAAGACCGCGGGCGTTGCCACGACGACCGCAACTGACGAAGCGACGGTGATCCAGACCCGCCACCGCATCCCCGAGGCGACGCTGCACGCAAACCAGGTGCTGGTCTATCAGGTGCCGATCCCGGAGCCGTTGCGCTTCCTCGAGCCGCGCGAGACCGAGACGCGGCGGATGCATGCGCTGGCCGAATACGGCCTGATGCATGTGAAGCTCTATGAGGACATCGCCCGCTTCGGCCACATCGCCACCGCCTACGCCTATCCGGTCAAGGTCAATGCGCGCTACGTGATGGATCCGTCGCCGACGCCGAAATTCGACAATCCCAAGATGGACAATTGCCCGGCGTTGCAATTGTTCGGCGCCGGCCGCGAGAAGCGCATCTATGCGATCCCGCCTTACACGAAGGTGGTGTCGCTCGATTTCGAGGACCATCCGTTCGAGCCCTATCGCTTCAACGCGCCCTGCGCGCTGTGCGGCGCGGAGAATTCCTATCTCGACGAGATCGTCACCGACGACAAGGGCGGACGGATGTTCGTGTGCTCGGACACCGACTATTGCGAGAGCCGCCAGGCCGCCGGCCATCACGGCAGCCTCAGCGCCGCGCCGTACAAGGAGAAGGCGCAAGGAGGCACCAATGGTTGATCACGCCGCGCTCGAAAACGATCAGCCGCTGCTGGTCGCGACCTCCCTCAGCAAATCCTTCGGCCGTATCGCCGCGTGCCGTGACGTCTCCTTCGCGCTGTATCCCGGCGAGGTGGTGGCGATCGTCGGCGAATCCGGTTCGGGCAAGTCGACGCTGCTGCAACTCCTGTCGGGCCAGCTCGCGGCCAGCGGCGGCCACGTGTCCTATCGGATGCGCGACGGTGTCGCCCGTGATCTCGCCACGCTCGGCGAAGCCGAGCGGCGCTTCCTGTACCGCACCGATTGGGGTTTTGTGCATCAGGATCCCGCCCAGGGCCTGCGCATGGCGGTCTCGGCCGGCGCCAATGTCGGCGAGCGGCTGATGGCGGTGGGTTGGAATCACTATGGCCGCATCCGCGAGACCGCGTCCGACTGGCTCACCCGCGTCGAGATCGACACCGCCCGCATCGACGATGCACCGCGGACCTATTCCGGCGGCATGCGCCAGCGTCTCCAGATCGCGCGCAACCTCGTCACCGAGCCGCGGTTGGTGTTCATGGACGAGCCGACCGGCGGGCTCGACGTGTCCGTGCAGGCGCGCCTGCTCGACCTCCTGCGCAGCCTCGTCGCCGAACTGCACCTCGCGGTCATCATCGTCACCCACGACCTCGCGGTGGCGCGGCTGCTCTCGCACCGCGTGATGGTGATGAAGGGCGGCCGCGTCATCGAGACCGGTCTCACCGACCAGGTTCTCGACGATCCCCGCGAGCCCTATACGCAGCTTCTCGTCTCCTCGATCCTGCCGCCATGAACCTTTCAATATGAGCTTTCCAATGACCGCCATGATCGACGTCACCGATGCCAACAAGACCTTCACCATGCACCTGCAGGGCGGCATCGAGTTGCCTGTCGTCAGCGGCGTGAGCTTCCAGGTCAACGCGAGCGAATGCGTCGTGCTGTCGGGGCCGTCAGGCGCCGGCAAGTCCTCGATCCTGAAAATGATCTTCGGCAACTACCGCTGCGATAGCGGCCGCATCGGCATCCGCCACCGCGGCGCGCTGATCGATCTCGCCAGCGCCGAGCCGCGCCAGGTGCTGAACGTCCGTCGCGCCACCATCGGCTATGTCAGCCAGTTCCTGCGCGCGGTGCCGCGGGTGGCCACCATCGACGTCGTCGCCGAGCCGCTGATTGTGAACGGCATGCCACGCGCCGACGCGCAAGCCCGCGCCGGCGATTTGCTGCACCGCCTCAACATCCCCGAGCGTCTGTGGCAGCTTCCGCCCGCGACCTTCTCCGGCGGCGAGCAGCAGCGCGTCAACATCGCGCGCGGCTTCATCTCGGACCTGCCGATACTGCTGCTGGACGAGCCGACCGCCTCGCTGGATGCCGCCAACCGCGCGGTCGTGGTCGAGCTGGTCGCCGAGAAGAAGCGCCAGGGCGTCGCCATGGTTGCCATTGTCCATGACGACGAAATCCGTCATCTGATTGCCGACCGCATCGTCGACGTCACCAGCTTTGCCGCCGCGGCCTGAAGGAAATGGAAATGAACGCCAAGCCGAAGGACATTGTGATCGCCAACGCCCGGATCGTGCTGGCTGACCGGGTGATCGAGCAGGGCTGGCTCGCTCTTGCCGACGGGCGCATCGCCGAGATCGGCGATGGGACTGCGCCTGCGGGCGCCGAGGATGCCGGCGGCGATTTGATCATGCCGGGCCTGATCGAGCTGCACACCGACCATCTCGAAGCCCATTACGTGCCGCGGCCAAAGGTGTTCTGGAATCCGGTTGCGGCCGTGATCTCCTATGACGGCCAGCTTGCGACTTCGGGCATCACCACCGTGTTCGATTCGCTCCGGGTCTGGCGCGAGGACGGCGCCGAGGAGGTCGACGGCCGCGCCGGCGTGCTCGCCGCCGCGATCACGACCGCGCGCGACGCCAGCCTGTTGCGCGCCGACCACTTCCTGCATCTGCGCTGCGAGATCCCGATGCCGAGCGTGGTCGAGGAGGCCAGGGAGCTGATCGACCGTCCCGACGTCAAGCTGATGTCGCTGATGGACCACACGCCCGGCCAGCGTCAGTTCCGTGACGAGGTCAAGCTGCGCGACTATTATCGCGGCAAGGGCGGCGGCAAGACCGATGCCGAGCTCGACGAGCTGTTCGCCAAGCGCTTCGAATATCAGAAGCTCTATGCCGCGAGCAACATGCGCGAGATCGTGGCGCTGGCGCATCAGTACAAGATCCCGCTCGCAAGCCACGACGACACCACCGAGGAGAACGTCGCGGATGCCGTGCGCGATCGCGTCTCGGTGGCGGAATTCCCGACCACGCTCGAAGCCGCGCGCAGCTTGCATGAGGCCGGCATCGACATCCTGATGGGCGCGCCGAACGTCGTGCGCGGCGGCTCGCATTCCGGCAACATCGCCGCGGTCGATCTTGCCCGTGAGGGCCTGCTCGACATTCTGTCGTCGGACTACATCCCGTCGAGCCTCCTGATGGGGGCGCTGCAATTGCCCGAGCACGTGCCCGCGATCGGCCTTGCCGCGGCGATCCGCACCGTGACCAAGGCGCCGGCGGAGGCGGTTGGCCTCACCGACCGCGGCGAGGTCGCGATCGGCAAGCGTGCCGACCTCATTCGCGTGCATGTCGCGGGCCACGTTCCCGTCGTCCGCAGTGTCTGGCGCGAAGGACACCGTGTCGCATGAGCGAGAGCGCAACCATGGCGGGCGGGCGGACCGGCGCGATCGGACCTGGACGGCTCGTGCTGGTGGTCGGTCCCAGCGGCGCCGGCAAGGACACGCTGCTGCGGCTGGCGCAAGCGGCCTGCGCTGATGATCACGACATTGTCTTCCCGCGCCGAATCGTGACGCGTGAATCCTCCGCCGACGAAGACAATGTCGCGCTTGGCCCCGACGAATTCCGCCGCGCGTGCGAGCATGGCGATTTCGCCGTGCATTGGGATGCGCACGGGCATTCCTATGCGCTGCCGCTCGACATCAACGACGATATCCGCGCCGGCCGCACGGTCGTCGCCAACGTCTCGCGCACCGTGATCGGCGCGCTGCGCCAGGCCTATGCTGACATCGTGGTGGTTGCGATCACGGCGCCGCCGGATGTGCTGGCCGCACGGCTGGCTGCCCGCGCGCGACAAAGCGACGGCAACATCGCCGAACGTCTCACCCGCAGCGTCGACGACAGGTCGGCGCAGGCTGATGTCACCATCCTCAATGCCGGCGGCGCGGACTATCATGCGCGCCAGCTCGTGCGCGTGATCAGGAATGAAGGCCGGCACGATTAGCCAGTACAGCAAGGAGAATGGAATGTCGGTGATTGAAACGATCGAACAGCTGGAGGCCATCTACGGCGCCACCAACGACGCCTCGACCGTGAAAGTCGCCGACCACGTCACCCCGCTCTACCGCGTCTTCATCGAGAAGGCGCCGTTCGCCGCGCTTGCCACCATCGGCCCCGAGGGCATCGACTGCTCGCCGCGTGGTGACTTGCCCGGCTTCGTCCGTATCCATGATCCCAAGACGCTGATGCTGCCGGATCGTCGCGGTAACAACCGGGTCGATTCCTTGCGCAACATCGTGCGCGACCCGCGCGTGTCGTTGATGTTCCTGATCCCCGGCTCCGGTAATGCGGTTCGCGCCAACGGCCGCGCCCATCTCTCGGTCGATCCCGAGCTGCTGGCCTCGTTCAAGGTCGAGGGCAAGGCGCCGCGCAGCGTGATGGTGATGAAGGTGGCCGAGATTTACTTCCAGTGCGCTCGCGCCATCGTCCGCTCCGACCTCTGGAATCCCGACAAGCGTATCGATCCCAAGACGCTGCCGACGCCCGGTCAGATCCTCGCTGAGATGAGCGACAACAAGGTCGGCGGCGCGGAGTACGATCGCATCTGGCCCGAGCGCGCCGCCGCGACGATGTGGTGAGACTTTCTTCCCATCTCCCCTTGTGGGAGAGGGTGGCTCGCCGCATAGCGGCGAGACGGGTGAGGGGTTCTCTCCGCGCGCTAGTCTCTCTCATTTGAACCTGCGGAACGAACCCCTCATCCGGCGCTTCGCGCCACCTTCTCCCACAAGGGGAGAAGGAAGAGGAGCGAAGCCGCGCGAGGTAAATCCGGCTGCCACTGCTCACCGCGGGAGAAGCGCTTCAGCGCGCTCACGGCAAATATGGATAGCCATTTCATTGACCAATCGCGGCAATCGCTCGATATTCGCAACATCGAAACTGCTCCTCGAGTCAAAGCCGCACGATGAGAACCGATCGCCAGCGCAATTCTAATGACATGCATGCGTGCATGACGCCGCGCTGTTTCTCGGCGGCGACGGGTGCCTGTTGTTGTTGCTGACCGCGTCCTAGCAACATCCACATCGCAATTGCCAGACAGGAGCGCCGGAATTCCGGCGAACGAGCAGTCATGTCCCACACCCAGTCCAACGCCTATATCATCGAGATCCACGACCGTGCCGCCGGCATCGTCACCCGCGATGCCCGCGGCTTCCGCTTCTTTTCCTCTGAGCGCCTGTTCGACAGTCTCGAAGGGCGTCAGTTCCGCTCGGCGCGCGAAGCCGAGCGCGCGGCGCGCGCGGTGCTCTCGGAGCGGGGGCGGCGCCTGAGCTGATCAGCTCAGGCGGCGTGCCCTGGTGCGGGCCGCTTTCTTCGCGGCAGCGGAGCGGGTCTTGGCGCCCTTGGTCTGGCTCGCCTTCCGTGCGGCAGCCGAACGCGACGCCGCGGTTCGTCCGCTCGCGGCGCGCTTGCCCTGCTTCGACAGCGCGCTGCGCGATGCGGTCGAGCGCGGCTCTTTCTTCAAAACGTTCTCGACCGCGCGCGACACTTTCGGCCGGCGCTTCGGCGTGCGTTTGCCTTGGCCGACCTCGTAAGCATATTTGGCGCTGCGGCGTGTCGATTTCTTGGTTCGTCCTTTGCGCGGCGGCGGCAGATCGACGCCGGCGCGGCGCGCCTCGGACAGGCCGATCGCAATGGCCTGCTTGGTCGACCGTGCGCCGTGCTTGCCTTTCCGGATCCTGTCGATCTCGTCCTTGACGAATTCGCCTGCCTGCGTGCTTGCCGATTTGCCCGCGCGCTTGTCCTGCTTCGCTTTGCGGATCACTTCTTGTCTTGGCATGGGTGAGTTCCCTCAAGATGTACAGGGATGTCTCACCGCAACGCGCAGAATGATCGATTGATCCTTCTCAGTTCCGCAAGGCCGCAAGCAATTCGTCAGGCCGCTCTGCCATGATCATATGCCCGGCGCCCGGCACCATGACGGTCTTTGCATGCGGGATGGCGGCTGCAAGAGCCTTGCCCGCCTTCGCCGGGGTCATTATGTCCCGTTCGCCGAGAATTAATGTCGTCGGCACCTTCACGCTCGCTGCGGCGGTCAGCGCATTCGCGTAGGCATTGCAGGCCGACAGATCCCTGAACAGCACGCCGGGCTCGCAAGACTTCAGCACCGCCTGCGCCCCGCCATGCATCCACAGGCCCGGCGCGAGGCTGCCGCCAAGCTCGGCGTTGAAGCCGAGGCCCCAGATCGAGACCATGTCGTTGGCATCCTGCGAGTTGGCCTCGGCGGCCTTCAGCAGATCCGGGCCGACCGTCATGGTCGCGGCGGTGCCGATCAGGCTCAGCGCGGAAACCTTGTCGGGGTGACGCGCCGCCGTCTCCAGCGAGATCAGCGATCCCATGGAATGGCCGATCAGATGCGCCTTCGCGGCGCCTGCCGCATCGAGCAGTGCCGCGGTCCAGTCGGCCATCTCGGCGATGCTGCCGAGCGAAGGTCCGCTGGAGCGGCCGTGAGCGGGAAGATCCGGCGCCAGCACGCCAAAACCGTGATGGGCGAACCAGCGCGTATGCAGCGCCCAGGTCGAATGGTCGAAGCCGGCGCCGTGGAGGAAGACGACCGCGGGCAGGGACTTGTCGAAGTCGCGGCCGCCGGTTGCGACGAACACATCAGCGCCGTTGACGGAGAGCTTCATGGTGTCAGACCTTCTGCGAGATGCGCAGCGCCTGCGCGAGATCGTCGATGATGTCGCTGGCGGCCTCAATGCCGACCGACAGCCGCACCAGCTCCTCGCCGATGCCGGCCGCCTTGAGCTGCTCGGCATCCATCTGCTGATGCGTGGTCGAGGCGGGATGAATGACCAGCGTCTTGGCATCGCCGACATTGGCGAGATGACTGATCATGCGCAGCGATTCGATGAACTTGCGGCCCGCAGGGCGGCCGCCCTTGATGCCGAAGGAGATGATCGAGCCGGCGCCGCGCGGCAGGAGCTGCTTGGCGAGCTGATAGTCCGTGTGCGTCTCCAGCGAGGGATGCAGCACCCAGTCGACGGCCTTGTTGGACTTCAGGGCTTCCAGCACGAGATGCGTGTTCTGCATGTGGCGGTCCATGCGCACGCCGAGTGTTTCGACGCCCTGCAACAGCTGGAACGCGTTGGTCGGCGACAGGCAGGCGCCGAAATCGCGCAAGCCCTCGGTCCGCGCGCGCATGATGAAGGCGGCAGTGCCGAACTGCTCGTCGAAGACGATGCCGTGATAGCCGCCATAGGGCTCGGTCAGCACGCCGAACTTGCCCGAAGCGCGCCAGTCGAAGCGGCCGCCGTCAATGATCGCGCCGCCGATCGCGATGCCGTGGCCGCCGATCCATTTGGTCGCCGAATGCATGACGATGTCCGCGCCCAGCTCGATCGGGCGGCTGAGATAGGGCGTGGCAAAGGTGTTGTCGATCAGCAGTGGAATCTTTGCGTCATGTGCGATCTGAGCGACCTTGGGAATGTCGAGCACTTCCAGCCCGGGATTGCCGATGGTCTCGCCGATCACGAGCTTGGTGTTCGGCTTGATCGCCGCGCGGAACGCATCGAGATCGCGCGGCTTCACGAAAGTGGTGGTGATGCCGAAGCGCGGCAGCGTGTGCGCCAGCAGGTTGATGGTGCCGCCATAGAGCGAGCTCGACGCCACGATGTGGTCGCTGGCATTGAGCAGCGTCGCGATGGCCAGATGCAGCGCGGCCATGCCGCTCGCGGTGCAGATCGCTCCGACGCCGCCCTCCAGCGCCGCGAGCCGCTCCTCCAGCACGCCGGTGGTCGGGTTGGAGATGCGCGTATAGATGTGGCCGGCGCGCTCCAGATTGAACAGTGCGGCGGCGTGATCGGAATCCTGGAACACGTACGACGTGGTCTGGTAGATCGGCACCGCGCGGGCCCCGGTCACGGGATCCGGATGCTGGCCCGCATGCAGGCTCAGGGTCTCGAAGGCGGGCGGTTTCGGCGCGGGCATGCGGGGGCCTCGTTGTCGGTCGGCGGAGGAGGCGTTGTGCCATAAAAATGCACACGAAGTTAGCCCATTGATGGCCGCGATGACGGTGCGCTCCCTCTCCCGCTTGCGGGGGAGGGCTGGGGAGGGGGTGTCTCCGCGTCGGGATTGTTGCTGATTGCGGAGAATGTCCCTGCGTGGCGAGAGCCCTCACCCGCCGCGCTTCGCGCGTCGGCCTCTCCCGCAGGCGGGAGAGACGAAGAACTAGCACCGTCCGCGCCTAACCCCCGATCGCTTGCTCGATACTCCGCGCCTCCCGTAACAAGATCTCCGCGACCTCCTGCTCGCGGCGGGGGCCGAGCCTCGTTCGCACCGCGGAGACGGTGATGGCTGCAGCCGGTCGCCCGTCCGGGGTCTTGATCCAGGTCGAGATCGATTTCGTGCCCTGCACGAGGCCGATCTCCCTCAGGCCATATCCCAGCCGTCGCGCGGCGGTGACCTCGCCGAGGACCGTCGCCATATCGGTCTTGTAAGCCTCGAACCGCTTCTCGTTCGCTGCGACGATCTTTCGCGCCTCCGGCGCCGGCATCGCCGCGAGGATGGCGACGCCGGCACTGGAGACGCCGAGCGGGCGGCGCGCGCCGATCTCGATCGACAGCACCTGGATCGGATAGATTCCGATCCTGCGATCGACGCACAGCGTGTCGTTGCCGGTGCGCACCGTCAGGAACATCGTGTCGCCGATTTCGGTGGAGGCACGTTGCAGCGATGGATTGGCAGCGATCAGCAGCCGCGACGGCCGTGGCCGTGCCAGCGCCAGCTCCGGCACCTGGTTGCCGATCGCGTAGCGGCCGGTCCGCTCGTGCCGCTCGACGATGCCTTCCTCGATCAGCACGTGGACGATGCGGTGCACGGTCGGACGGGTGAGGCCGGTCGCCCGGATCACTTCGGCCAATGGCACACCGTCCTCGCGGCCTGCGGCAAGAATGCGCAGCACTGCGAGCGCGCGCCGGATCGCCTGCGCGCCCTGTCGGGGTGATGTCGCGTTGCTGGCGATTTTCGTCTTGTCCATAATATGGACAAGAACGCCACAATTCACTCGACAGGACAAGCGCGCGTCTGGAGATTGCGCCCCGGTCGATCTGCCGCGCGCATCGCCGCACTCGACGTGAATTTGGAAGCGCTGCCGGGAGGTTAACATGAGATTAATCTGGATTGCCATAGCTGCCGCCACCGCGATGCTGGCAGGGCCCGCGTCGGGCCAGCAATGGCCGGCCCGCAGCGTCAAGCTGATCGTGCCTTATCCGGCCGGCGGCAATGTCGACAGCGCCGCGCGCATCGTCGCCGACAAGCTGCAGGAAAAGCTCGGCCAGCCCTTCATCATCGAGAACAAGGCCGGCGCCGGCGGCATGATCGCGGGCGAAGCCTTCGCGAAGTCCGCGCCCGACGGCTACACGCTGTTCGTCGGTGCCAACGGTCCGGTGCTGTTCGCAACCGAGATCAACAAGCGTGAAGCCTATAACTGGAAAAAGGACTTCATGCCGATCTCGACCATCTCGATGACGCCGCTGGTGCTCGAGGTGCATCCGTCGGTGCAGGCGACGACGCTGAAGGAATTCCTCGATCTCGCCAAGCGCGAGCCCGGCAAGCTGACGATGGCCTCGCCCGGCCCCGGCACCACCAACCATCTGCTCAGCGAGCTGATGCAGTCGAACCTCGAGCTGCAATGGGTCACCGCGCATTACCGCGGCAACGCGCCGGCGATCAACGATCTGCTCGGCGGCCAGGTGCAGTTCGCATTCGACCAGCTCACGGTCAGCCTCCAGCACATCAAGGCCGGCCTGTTCCGCGCGCTCGCCGTGACCAGCCCGCATCGGCTGAAGTCGCTGCCCGACGTGCCGACCTTCGCCGAGCTCGGCTACAAGGATTTTGACGGCCAGACCTTCACCGGCCTGTTCGCGCCTGCCGGCACGCCGGCGCCGATCATGGACAAGCTGCACGAGACGCTGGTTGCGATCCTGAAGGATCCTGCCGTGGTCGACAAATTCGAAAAGCTCGGCGGCGAAGCCACGCCGATGACGCCGGACGAGTTCAAGGCCTACCTCGAGCGCGAGGACGCCAAGTGGATTCCGGTGGTGCGCAAGGCCAACATCAGGGCGGATTGATCGATGCGGATCGATCCGACCGAACTCGGCGCCGAGCGCATCTACCGCCTGATGACCGGCATCGTGGTGCCGCGTCCGATCGCCTGGGTCACCAGCCTGTCGAGCAAGGGCGTGCTCAACCTCGCGCCGTTCAGCGCCTTCACCTTCGTCTCGCAGAAGCCGCCGATGCTGGCCATCAGCGTCGGCCGCAAGGGCGCCGACTACAAGGACACCGCGCACAACATCCTCGATACCGAGGAATACGTCATCCACATCGCCGATACCCCGCTGATGTTGGCGGTGCACGACTCATCGGTCGAGCATCCGCCTGAAATCAGCGAGGTCGAGCATCTTGGCCTGGAGACCATTCCGAGCGAGCGTATCAAGGTGCCGCGGCTCGCCGCCGCGCCTGTGGCGATGGAATGCCGCTTCCGGCAGTGCCTCGAATTCGGCGAGGCCAAGAGCCGGCTGATCGTCGGCGAGGTCGTGATGTTCCATCTGCGCGACGGCCTCGTGAACGACGGCAAGGTCGAGACCAAGGCGCTCGACCCGATCGCGCGC
This sequence comes from Bradyrhizobium sp. SBR1B, assembly GCF_014198205.1. NCBI lineage: Bacteria > Pseudomonadati > Pseudomonadota > Alphaproteobacteria > Hyphomicrobiales > Nitrobacteraceae > Bradyrhizobium > Bradyrhizobium sp. SBR1B. Next base: position 87,891 of record NZ_JACIHC010000005.1, on the reverse strand, counting down.
ATCGGCGGTCCCCGTTACGCCCGCCTCGGCGAGATCGTGACGCTGAACACCGTATTTCAGACGCCCAAATCGAAAGACTGAGCGCGCCGCCCGCCGCGCTGCCCGACACAAATTGGAGAACGACCATGCGACTGGTAAGCTATCTCGTGGACGGAGAGCCGCGCTACGGCGCGGCCGTCGCTGAGGGTGTGATCGATCTGACCAGGCGGATCGGCCGCGACTTCTCCGACGTCAAGGCGCTGATCGCGGCCAACGCGCTGTCCGACGCGCAGGAAGCCATCGCGGGCGCGAAGCCGGACTATGCGCTCGACGATCTCGTCCTGCTGCCGCCGGTGCTGGCGCCGGAAAAGCTCTGGTGCATCGGTGTCAACTACGCCGAGCGCAATGCCGAGTACAAGGACAATTCGGACCTGCCCAAATATCCGAGCCTGTTCGTGCGCAGCATGTCGTCGATGACAGGCTCCGGCCAGCCGCTCGAGAAGCCCAAGGTTTCGGAGCAGCTCGACTATGAGGGCGAGCTCGTCATCGTGATCGGGCAGGGCGGCCGTCACATTCCGCGCGAAAAAGCTTGGTCGCACATCTTCGGCATGACGTTGTGCAACGAGGGCACCATTCGCGACTGGCTGCGTCACGGCAAGTTCAACGTCACGCAAGGCAAGAATTTCGATCGCTCCGGCAGCATTGGTCCGTGGGTCGTCACGTCGGACGAGCTCGACCCGCGCGGCCCGCACGACATCGTCACGCGCGTCAACGGCGAGGTGCGGCAGCAGGACACGACCGAGCGGCTGATGTTCCCGTTCGATTATCTGATCTCCTATCTCTCGACCTTCGCGACGCTGAAGCCCGGCGACATGATCGTCACGGGCACGCCGACGGGGGCGGGCGTTCGCTTCGATCCGCCGCGCTGGCTGAAGGTCGGCGACGTCGTCGAGGTCGAGTCGAGCCGCGTCGGCGTGCTCCGGAACACCGTGGCCGCGGAGCAATAGATCATGCTGGATGCCGCCACGATCGAGCGCCTCGCCGCGCGCCTGGATGAAGCCGAGCGCACCAAGTCGCTGATTCCGATGTTCACGAAGGAATATCCCGATTTCAGCATCGAGGATGCCTACGCCGTTCAGCGCGCTTGGACCAAGCTGCAGCTTGGCCGCGGCCGTGTCATCAAGGGCCACAAGATCGGCCTGACCTCGAAGGCGATGCAGAATGCGGTCGGCATCAACGAGCCCGATTACGGCGTGCTGTTCGCCGACATGTTCTATGCCGACGCCACGCCTGTTCCGTTCGATCGATTCCACGCGCCGCGGATCGAGGTCGAGCTCGCCTTCGTGCTGAGGGCGCCGCTGCAAGGGCCCGATTGCACCATCTTCGACGTGCTCAACGCCACCGATTACGTGACGCCGGCGCTGGAGATTCTGGAAACGCGCATGCACCGCGTCGACCCCGAGACCGGCAAGACGCGAAAAGTGATGGACACGATCTCGGACAATGCGGCCAATGCCGCGCTGGTGCTCGGCGGCCGGCCGTTTCGTCCCCTCGATGCGGATTTGCGCTGGATCGGCGCGCTCTTGTTCCGCAACGGCGAGGTCGAGGAGACCGGGCTCGCGGCCGGCGTGCTCAATCACCCCGCCAACGGCATCGCCTGGCTCGCCAACCGCCTCGCGCCGCATGACGAGCATCTGAAGGCCGGCGAAGTCGTGCTGGCGGGCTCGTTCACGCGCCCCGTGGACATCCGCCGCGGCGACACGTTCCATGCCGACTATGGCGCCTTCGGCTCGGTGTCGTGCCAGTTCGTCTGAATCAATAACAAAGAGGGAGCGCACCATGAGTGGTCACACGCGGCGCAAGAGCATCCATATCGGCGGCTTCAAGCACGTCAATCCGATTCCGAACGCCTGCCGCATCGGCAATCTCGTGATGTCGGGCGTCATCCTCGGCCGCGATAACGCCGGCGTCATGCCGGAGAGTCTCGATGCGCAATGCGCCAACATGTTCGCGCACATGAAGGCGACGGTGGAAGCCGCCGGCGGCACCACCGACGACATCATCAAGATGACGGTATGGCTGAAGGACCGCACGCAGCGCGGCCCGGTCAATGTCGAATGGCTGAAGATGTTTCCGGACGAGCATTCGCGCCCGGCGCGCCATGCGCTGCCGATGGACAATATGGACGGCGGCGCGCTGGTGCAGTGCGACTTCACTGCCGTGATCGACTGAAGGAGTTCTAGCGCATGCCGACCTATCTGCCGTTCGATCCCAATCCGCGCCGCCCGGTCAAGGCGCCGCCGCCGAAGACGGTCGACAGCCAGTTTCACGTGCTGGGTCCGATCGACAAATATCCGGAGCGCCCCGGCGCGGCCTACCGCATGCCGACCGCGACCTGGGAGGCCGCGCTGCGCGTCCACAAGGCGCTCGGCATCGAGCGCGGCATCATCGTGCAGACCACGACCTATGGCGCCGACCATGCCGTCGTGCTTGACGGCCTCGCCGCGATGGGCCCGAACTATCGCGGCTGCGCCAACGCACTGGTATTCGCGGAGGCGAACGACGCCTATCTCGCCAAGCTGCATGACGCCGGCGTGCGCGGCGCGCGCTTCAGCTTCCGCCAGGAGCTCGGCGCCGTGCTCTCGGATGCCGATTTTGCCCGCGCCATCGCCCGCATTCGTGAGCTCGGCTGGTACGTCAAGATCCAGCCGGAGAAGGACGGCATCATATCGAGCGTCGCCAAGTACGAGAATCTCGACGTCCCCGTGCTGATCGATCACATGGCGCGCCCCGATCCCGAGGCCGGTAGGAACGATCCGAATTTGCGCAAGATGCTCGAGCTGCTGGCCAAGGGCAATTTCTGGGTGATGCTGTCGCTCGGCGAGAAGACCTCGAAGGCCGGCGCGCCCTATGACGACGTGATCCCGATCGCGCGCGCCTATATCGAGGCCGCCGTCGACCGCTGCGTCTGGGCCAGCGACTGGCCGCACCCGGTCTCCGTCAAGCAGCCGCCCAACGACGCCGATCTGCTCGAGCTGATGTATCGGTACGCGCCGGACCAGGCGGAGCTCGAAAAGATTCTCGTCCACAATCCGGCCAAGCTGTTCGGTTTTCCGGACTAGCCGGAGCATTCACGGTCGGGGGGCCGCATGTTGATCGTCTCGGCACGTAGGCTGCGTCGTCCGGTCTGGCAGGCCGCGCTTGCTTGCATCGCGAGCGTTGCCGCCACCGCAACCGCATCGGCCGGCGCCGACACTATCCCGCCCGTGACCGCATGCGATCGGCTCCACCAGGAGTCCGGTCCGACGATGCGCGTCAGCGAGGCGCAATCACGTCCAGCGGCCGGCGGCCTCGCCGCGCATTGCGAGGTGATCGCTTATCTCGACGAGCGAACCGGCGCCGACGGCCAGAAGTTTGCGATCGGCCTGCATCTCCGATTGCCGGACGCATGGAACGGCCGCTTCGTGTTCCAGGGGCAGGGCGGCACCGACGGTTTTCTCGGCAGCGGCGATGCACAGCCCGGCGGCGGACAGCCGAGTGCGCTCAATCAGGGCTACGCGACGGTTACGACCGACGCCGGACACAGCAACGCGCCGGGCCCTCTCGGCGGCGCCAGCTTCGGCCTCGATCCGCAGGCGCGGATCGATTTCGGCTACCGCGCCGACGATGTCGTGACACGGCGGGCGAAGCACTTCATCCAGGCTTACTACGGCCGCTTGCCAAAATACTCCTATTTCCTGGGCTGCTCCAATGGCGGACGGCACGGCATGGCGATCACGCAGCGCTTCCCCGACCATTTCGATGGCGTGGCGGCCGGTGCGCCGGCGTTTCGAATGCCCGAGAAGGGGCTCTCGGGCGCCGCCGTGACGCAAGCCTTTGCGGCGATCGCACCGAAGGCGCCGGACGGCCGCCCCATCCTGGCGCAGGCCTTGTCCCAGGCCGATATGGACTTGCTCTCCAAGGCCATCGTTCAGTCCTGCGATGCAGCCGACGGGCTTGCCGACGGCATCATCGACAATGTGCCGGCCTGTCGTTTTTCGCCGCGCACGCTGCAGTGTTCCGCCGAGAAGACCGCGAGCTGTCTCTCCGCCGCGCAGGTCACAGCGGTCGAGAACTATTTCGAGGGACCGACCACGGCACAGGGCCGCCGGATCTATGCGCCCTATCCCTATGATTACGGCATCGCCACGGAGGGATGGCGGCGCTGGATTCTCGGCAACGCACCCGACAGCCGCGTCAACGCCTTCAACGTCTCCTTTGGCGCGACGCTGGCCTATCTCTATATGACCCCGCCCCACGCGCCCTTGGCGAGCGAAGCGGACGCCGTCTACGATTTCTATCGCTCCGTGGATGTGACGGAAGCCCACGCGAAAATCTTCGGCACGAGCGCGGCGATGCCGGAAAGCTCCGTGCAGACGATCTCGGCGAACGCGGTCGATCTCTCGGGTTTCCGTGCGCGGCGCGGCAAGCTGCTGCTCTATCACGGCGTCAGCGATCCCACGTTCTCCGCGCTGGATACGCTCGATTGGTACAAGCGCCTCACGAATGCGGTGGGCGGAGAAAAAGAAACGGCCGACTTCGCCCGCCTCTTTCTCGTGCCCGGCATGAACCATTGTTCGGGAGGGCCTGCCACCGACAGCTTCGACGTGCTGACCCCGCTGGTGAACTGGGTCGAGCAGGGCCGCGCGCCTGAGCGCATCCAAGCTCGTGCGGGTGCGAAGACGCCCTGGCCGGAGCGCAGCCGGCCGCTGTGCCCCTATCCGCGCCAGGCGCGCTATCTCGGCCAAGGCAGCATCGAGCAGGCCGAGAACTTCACCTGCGCCGTCCCTTAAGCCGCCGCGACGCTCGCGGCGCGCAGGGCTCACGCCGCCGGCTGCTTTGCCAGCCCGTCCCGCACCTCGGCCGCGATCTCGAACGAGCGCAGCCGCGCGGTGTGGTCGTAGATCTGCCCGGTGGTGATCAGCTCGTCCGCGCCGGTATCAGTGATCAACGCCTTCAGCTTCGCCTCAATCACATCGGGTGAGCCGACCGCGGAGCAGGACAGCGACTGGCCGACCATGGCCTTTTCCGCCGGCGACCACAGCGCGTCCATGTCGTCCACCGGCGGCGGCAGCGGCCCCGGCGTGCCGCGGCGCAAGTTGATGAATGCCTGCTGCAGCGAGGAGAACATCCGCTGCGCCTCGGCGTCGCTATCGGCCGCGAACAAATTGACGCCGATCATCGCATAGGGCTTGTCGAGCTGCGCCGATGGCTCGAAGCGCGCGCGATATTCGCGCAGCGCCGGCATCATCATCTGCGGCGCGAAATGCGAGGCGAAGGCGAACGGCAGGCCCAGCATCGCGGCGAGCTGCGCGCCAAAGGTGCTCGATCCCAAAATCCAGAGCGGCACCCTGGTCCCCATGCCGGGCACGGCGCGGATCGCCTGGTTCGGTTGCACGTCGCCGAGCAGCGCCTGCAGCTCCAGCACGTCATGCGGAAAGTTCTCGGAGCTGGTGGCGAGGTCGCGCCGCAGCGCCCGCGCGGTGAACTGGTCGGTGCCGGGCGCGCGCCCGAGCCCGAGATCGATCCGCCCGGGATAGAGCGATTCCAGCGTGCCGAACTGCTCGGCAATAACCAGCGGCGAATGGTTCGGCAGCATGATCCCGCCGGAGCCGACGCGGATCGTCTTCGTTCCGCCCGCGATATGCCCGATCACCACCGACGTCGCCGCGCTCGCGATGCCCGTCATGTTGTGATGCTCGGCCAGCCAGAACCGCTTGAAGCCCCAGCCTTCCGCGTGCCGGGCGAGATCCAGCGAGTTGCGGAACGCCTGCGCGGCGTCGCCGCCCTGACAAATCGGCGCGAGGTCGAGCACGGAGAAGGGGATCATGGGGAGGGTACCGGCGAGAAGGAGCTGTGCCACCACATGTAGTGTCCGTGCGCAGGAAGGGTAGAGCACTTGCGAACCCATCATCCTTCGCCGCCGAACGAGCCAGATGAGTTTCGCTCCGCTTGACCCATGCTACGAAGCTGTTCGAGCGGCCGCGCACCCGTTCACAACACTGTTATTGCGACCCGTTGCGCCCTGCGTCGTAACTGGGCGTTTCAGGCCTGGTGTTGTATCGTTGAAGCAGCAATTGCCCGGTAGTCGCGTGTCCCGGACGCGGTGCAGCGTGAAACGCTGCTCCGCAGAGCCGGAACCCGTCAGGCTAGGCCCCGGCTCTGCAGCGCATCACTGCGTGCTGCACCGCGTCCGGGGCACGAGAAATCATCGTACGGCGCGCCATCGCGCCGACCGCCCGGAGGAACTGACATGACCACGGTCGTATTCAACCGCCGCAATCTTCTCGCCGCCGGCGGCGCCGTTCTGGCAACCGGCGTGTCCGGCCTCCTGCTGCCGGCCCGTGCGGCAGGCCTCGCACCGACCGAAACGATGTCGGGTGGTGCGAACAACTACCGCAAGGGCGCGGCGATCGTGGATCGCATCGGCAAGGGCGGGTTCTGGATGAGCGGCACCGTGCGCCGCGCCGGCGACGGCGCGCCGCTCGCCGGGCAGCGCATCCAGATCTGGGCGCATACGGTCGAAGGCCAGGAGCACGAGCCGCAGAGCCACGGCGCCACGCTCACCGACAAGGACGGCAAGTTCCGGCTCGAGATGCCGCAGATCATTCCGATCTTCGGCCAGCCGCATGGACACCTCGCTTATGACAGCGGCGAGTTCAAAACGGTTTTCCTGCGGCCGGTGATGCGGAGCGCCAAGGAAACCAGCCTCGAAGCGCATTTCGTCCTGCAGCCGGCCTGATCGGGCCAGCGAATGACGGGGTGGAGATTGGCCCGGGCGATCCTGATCTGGGTTGCCCTCGCCCTGGCCATCGGCGTTCCGATCGCAGCTGCTGCGACGAGCGAGCAGCTCGCATGGCGTGGACCGGTTTATATCCTCGCAGGATTCGCCGGGATTATCGCGCTCGGTCTCGTGCTGGTTCAGCCGCTGCTGATCGGCGGATATCTGGCGCCGCTGTCGGCCTATCGCGGGCGGCGTGCCCATCACTGGATCGGCGGCACGCTCGCCTTCGCGGTGGTGATCCACGTTGCCGGCCTCTGGATCACCAGCCCGCCCGACATGATCGACGCTCTCACCTTCTCATCGCCGACGCCTTTCTCCCCCTTCGGCGTGGTCGCCATGTGGGCCATCTTCATTGTTGCGCTGCTGGCGTCCCTGCGCCGGCGGTTGGAGCTGCGACCGCGAACCTGGCGCATCATTCATATTCCGCTGGCGATCGTCATCGTCGCGGGCAGCGTGGTCCATTGCCTCCTGATCGAGGGAACGATGGAGACGATCTCGAAGGTCGTGCTGTGCGTGTTGGTCCTTGCGGTGACTGTGAAAGTCATGATCGACCTGCAGGTTTGGCGAAAGCGACGGACGCTGCGCGGGGAGAGTGGCGCGCGGTCCGCGGCCGAGGGCCCCGGATTACTCTAACGCTCTATTCGGCTACGGCGCTCTGCTTGCCGCTGATGGCGACGGGGCGTATCCTTGCGCAATGGCTGTCAGTGCTCCCGATCTGGAAGCGTTCCTGCTCGCGACGCCGTTCTTCGGCGGTCTTCCGGAGCCAGGTCTCGACCTCCTGATGTCCATGCTGGTCGAGCGCAGCTTCGACGCCGGCGCAACCGTCGTGGCGGAAGGCGAGCCGGGGCGCTCGATGTTCATCGTCAAATCCGGCCGGCTCGCGGTGAGCAAGCGGGCGAATGCGGGCAGCGTCATCCCGATTTCGGTACTGGAGCGCGGCGACTTCTTCGGTGAGATGACGCTGATCGAAATGCAAAACCGCTCGGCAACGGTGGTCGCGGAGGTGCCGACGGTGCTGTACGAGCTGACCGCCCAAAATCTCTACGCCTGCTACAAGGCCGACATCCGCGCCTATGTGATCGTACTGCAGAACATCAATCGCGAGCTGTGCCGGCGCTTGCGCCGGGCCGACGATCGGTTTGCCCGGCGTGCGGCGGGTAACGACAATTGACAGTGCGTAGGATGGGTATGCCCTGATACGGCTACAGCAACGCCATCGCGTGCAGTGAGTTTCTATGAAAGCCGAAGGCAACGATGCCGGAGAGAAGCAACGCAATCCCGGTCACGATCAGGCAGCACGCAAACACTATCGAAGCCTCTGGTTCATCATCCACGGCAAAACGATAATAGATAAAACTTTACCGACAATCGAAAGGAAGAATTAACCTTACCTGCGCAGCCAAACCGGCCGGAGCCCGGTATCAGCGCGCAGGATGGGCGGAGCGCAGCGATCGTGCCTTGGCCCGAACAAACGGCTGCGCGGGCGGATGAGCGGTTCGCGGCACTGCGGATGAATGGCCGAAAATTGATGGTGCGCAGGGGACAGAGCCGTTGCGAAACCATCATGTTTTGCCGCTGAGATCGGCCTCGAGGACCTTGGCAGTCACGACTTGTCGTGCGCGTACTTCTCCAAGACCAGTCGATTATACTCGTCCCTGACGGCTCTGCGGGAAATATGTCCCTTCCGGTCCTTGGCGATTTTCAGAAGATCAGGGTCGGTCGGTGCCTTCGATTTCCGCCGAAATCTCGCAAAGAGAGGGGTCGTCGGCTCCGACATCCTTACAAACAGGCGGTCGAACCATCCCATTGTGTCCTCCCGGACAGGCTGCGAGCCAAAGATTATCACCATGAAGCGAGGGGTCAACGTGCAGTGCAACGGCATCTTATAAGCCGCCCGGTTCACCCCGAGCCGCCGCGCCCAATCGGACGCAGAGCCATCGGTTCTTGTGGCTCGCTTGATGCGATGCGAACCAACTGGCGCCATTGTTCCGAAGCATTCGGCAAATGAATTTGGTCTATGGCTGAGGCGCAGGAATTGGAAGGATGCTTGTTATCTTCCAACCGTCGCCCGTTTTCACCAGCACTTGATTCATCAGGAACCGTGTCGGCTGCGCAGCCTGCCCAGGCGGTGAAATCATAAAGGTCACCGGCACATAGAGTTGCGCCACCCCCGTCTGCAATTCGATGACCTTCAGTTCGTCCATTTTCGGGTCGAGGGACCAAGTGCCTTGATACAGGGTCTCAAAGCGCTTGATGGCTGCGGCGTGACCCCAGACAGGGGCGCCACGGGTGATCCACAAGAACTGAGCTGAATCTTGCAAAAGCTCACCAACCTCCTTGAGGTCATGAGCGTTTTGTGCGGCAACAAATCTTGCGAAAAGAGCCTTCACCTCGTCCTCGCTGCCCGCGCAAACCGCGTCAGCCGTAGTCAGGAGCAGGAATGAAGCGAAGAGAGCCAGATGGCTTCGTGCGCGGAAGGTCATGATCGTCCTCCCTCGATGTCGCGGCGAAGAACCGCTCGCGGTTATCCGTCGCAACAGAAAATTACCCCAACGATGGTCCAAATACCACGTGATCTAGGACGCCATGGCCGGTGGGTAGGAGTCCTGCATCGGGCCAAAACCCGATATTGACCGCAACGCTTCTGACCCGTCGGGCAAAACACCCCAAATCCCGTCAACCCCTTCCCGCAAATAGATTCCGCTTTACCGAAATTCGGAATTGCGGCATATTCCCGCCATCCCGGCCCGAGGAGAGGGGCGATCGTACGTCGCAACGAACGTGGGCCGGGGTGCGATGGACGCGGCTGCGTCGGGCACGGGAAGGCGGGACCAGGGCGGGTGAACCTCGTGAGGTCCTTCTCCGTGTGACGAACGAAGCAGTCGCGTACGGCTAAACCATGTGGTCCTGGCTGTCGTTGCTACAGCCAAGCTTTCGCGAAGATGCATCGGCCAACCGGACGCGGTGCATCGGTTTTCGCGAGGTGACGGAGGCCAGAAGGAATTCGGCTCCGGGGAGAGCAGGCATAGGCCGTCAACCCATCGCGCAGGGAAGGCCGGGTGTTTTCCGGCCCACCTGTTGTCCGCCTGCGCATTTGCGTGTGCAAATTCTTCGCGCAGCGGGTCATGGGTGCCAGCCGGCACCCGGTCTTCCCTGCGCCCTCTTCAAGGAAGAGGGTCAAGGAAAACAGCAAAACTCGGACGCTTCGCGCCGCGAGAACGCTGCTCGATGTGTGAACACTGGAATGACCGCGCGCTCTCGCCTCGCCCGTGTCGCTCCAGTCAGCGGCGGGCGGCGATCGCCGTCAGCTCCAGCTTGACGCCCGGGCCGAGATCCGCAACGCCAACGGCCGCACGCGCCGGCAGATGGTCCGCGGGGAAATAGCGCTTCCACACCTGGTTGAACGCCGCCTTGTCGGCGAGATCAGCCACAAAGATCGTCACCTGCAGAACGCGGGAGAGATCGGAGCCGGCCCCCTCGAGCAGGGTCTTCATCTGGCGCAGCACATCGTCGGCCTGGCCCGTCATATCGAGCCCCGCATCTTCGGGGACGATGCCGCCGAGATAAAGCACGCCATTATGCTCGACGATCTCGTGGAGCAATCCTTCATAGGGCAGGGAACGTGTGATCACGATCGCATCCGTGGGTGTTGCGGGCTCGCTGCAATGGGAAAAAATGGTGCTGCCAGACAGGATTGAACTGTGACTGGCCGCCTCTTTTGCACTGAAATTGTTGAGGTTTTTCGCCTCGCCGTTGTGACGTGTGTATCAGTCGTGGGGGCAGCTGTCACCCCCCAACACGAAGCGCGCTGCGGTGGCGTCAGCTCTCTTATTGGGCTGCGATCTCTCTGCGTGAGTCCAGTGAATAAGACCAATTATTGCGTGTGTCCGCGGGAACTTTCGGACTAAATATCTGACCTGCCTTGCTGGATAGCCCGCGATGAACATCCCTCTGAAGGCTTCGAAATATAGCGCACCGGGTCAGTACCTCGGCTACGCACTGCAGCCGCTGCGGCTTTGCTACCATTTGCTCGATTGTCCGGCCGGTGCATACGTTTCTATGGAGCATAGCGAGGACGTTGCTGTTCATTATCCAGACGGCTTTCAACTGCTTGAGCAGGACAAGAGTGCACTCAAGCAAAATCCTATTTCGGACTGGGCGGACGATCTTTGGAAATCGATCGCTCATTGGATTCGAGGCATTAGGGCGGGTGAGATTGACCCTGCGTCAACCACGTTTCGTATCTACGTCACCCCCGCGCACGAAGGCGAATTAGCTGCGGCGATTAGTGCGGCTACCACTTTGGAAGAGGTTCAAGAGGTAACGGCCCAGGTCCGTGCGAAGATTTCCAAGCGGCGAAGGCCCCCGAGCTGCCAAGCTGACGTGCAAGAATTTTTAGATGCTTCAGATGGAGAACGGTTCGGCCTTATCAGTCATCTGGAAATCGACAGCCGCGACAACGATCCTCTCGTAGCTTTGCAGTCGGTACTCGCCTTGGCCGTTCCTGAGAAGCTGATGGAACGCGTCTGTCGCTACCTTCTAGGAAATGCGAAGGACAGGGCTGATCGGCTCATCAGGGAAGGGCGACCTGCAGTCATTTCGGGTGACGAGTTCAAGAGAAACCTTCATTCCTTTATGCAATCGAACAATTTGCCGGGCTATCTGAGATCTCTCTCTGGACCGCCAGAACCTGCGCAGGTTGGCGCGGTCATCTCGACTCGCCCCACGTTCATCCGGCAATTGGAGCTAATCCAAGCGAAAGATGAACAGTTCGTGCGAGCAGCTAGCGACTTTCTTCGCACATCCGCTGACAAGGCGTTATGGGCCGAGGCCGGAGATATTTTTGAGGGAGAGTTGGATGGCTGGGATGACGACCTAGTCCGGCGGCATGAGTTTATTCGTGGCGAAATCGCGGATACTCATGCAGATTCCAATGCGGAGGCCAGGGGCCGCCTAACCTACAACCGTTGCGGAGCTGTTCAGGCGTCGCTGGCTGGTCGAGAGGTGCCGGGCCACTTCATTCATGGTAGCTTCAATGCCCTTGCGGATAATTTCCGTGTGGGTTGGCATCCCGACTACAAAGAACTGCTAAGCGACGACGGAGAGTAGCTTGGTAGGTCCGGGAAGACTAAGTGAGTTACAAATAGTCCAGAACCCATCGCTGGGTGGCTATCTGATCTGGCAGTTCGGCCTAGGCTTCCAAGCGGAGGATAGCCAGCGCAGCAGCTTTTTACTTCCATTCTTAGTTCTTCCCCTGCTGCTTCATAAGCCAACTTTGGATTTAGTAGCATCAACCCGCAGGTCGTCGGGGCTGGCATTGTTCGCCGCCAAGCTGGGCGAACAGCACGAAAATCTGCTTGCTGTTCATAGTCGCGCATTGGCGCTTCGGGGGCTATCCCTTCAATCCATTGCTATTGCGGCCAACCGAGGACTGGTCACTATCGACTACGGCAGCGGCCATTTTCGTTCAAACACTCCCGAGAAGAAACTGCCAGCTCTCCCAGAGAGAGTCCGGGCAATGCAGCCCGCTGCGCAGAAGATTGGCTTCTGGTTTTCGAGAATGTCAGTTCATCAAATTGCATCAACCCTTCGAGTTCAGTTCTGATGTACTTTCAAATCCTGAGTCTTATTCTTTGGCCGAGAACGTCTGATGAGCCCCGCATTGTCAAATTTAAGAGGGGCGTCGTAAACGTGATCAGCGGTTCGTCGAAGACGGGAAAGTCGGCAGTCATTCCCATCATCGACTACTGCCTTGGCGCGGACAAGTGCGCAATCCCAGTAGGTGTGATCCGCGAGAACTGCTCGTGGTTCGGCGTTCTCGTTGAAACGCTTGAAGGGCAAAAGCTCTTGGCTCGGCGCGAACCGGGGGAGCTTCAACGAACGGGTGACATGTTCGTTCTCGATGGAGCGGAAGTCGAAATCCCTCGTCATATTGAGGAGCGAAACACCACTGTTGACGCAGTAAAGGGGACACTCAACCGACTTGGTGGCCTGACCGGCCTCGATTTTCAGCCGGGCGGGGAAGGCGGATTCAGCGCTCGCCCGAGCTTTCGCGACATGATGGCCTTCACATTTCAGCCTCAGAACATTATCGCGAATCCGAATGTCCTCTTCTTTAAGGCCGATACGACCGAGCATAGGGAGAAATTAAAGACCATCTTTCCATACGTGCTAGGGGCCGTCACTCCGGCAATCCTAGAGGCGAGATGGGAGCTGGATCGACTGCAGAGAGCCTTGAGGCGTAAGGAAACGGAATTGCGCGGCCTGGAGGCGGCCAACGCGGCATGGCAGTCTGAGGCGCGAGGCTGGCTTCGGCAGGCCATCGAATTGGGACTGCTGCCCCCCGATCTGACTTTGCCGACCGAATGGGCCGATATAATCGGCCTATTGCGTTCTCTGCCATCGGCAAGCTCTCGTGCGACCCCGAGCCTCGAAGGTCTCGATGTTGCGCTGGGGAGACTTGAGACGCTCAGGACCCAAGAAGAGGAGGCTGCCCGGGAATTGTCCGTACATCGGCAACGGCTGAATGAGCTGAGACGTTTGCTTGAGAGCAGCGACGCATACGGCGGTGCCCTTAGGGTACAGCGAGACCGTTTGGAAATTTCTCGCTGGCTCCGTGGCTTGGATGTCGATTTGGCCGACCCTCTGGGTAAACTGGCAGGCGCGGATCAACAGCCGATACAGGCGCTATGCGACGCGCTTGAGGGGCTTGAGGTCCAATTGCAGTCCTACCCGAGCTTGTCCGACACCTTGAGCAAGGAGATGGTTCGTCAGCGAACCGCGACCGAAGTCACGCTAGATAGGCTGAACTCCGTTCGCCGCGAGATTGCCGAGCTTGAGCGGGTCTCGGAAGAGGCTGCATCTATCACATTTCAGTTTGATCGGGTTGAGCGATTCCTCGGTCGGGTTGAGCAGGCGCTAAAGGCCTATGATAGCTTCGACCAATCGTCAGGTTTGAGAGCAGAAATATCCGATTTGCGAGCCCAAATCAGCGCCCTCCAAAAGACTATCGCTGAGGGTGATATTAAAAGGATAACTGAGAACGCCATCGATCAGTTGCAGCATACGACAAGCAGGCTAATCCCAAAGATGGATGCCGAGTGGGCGGACGCGCCAATTCGACTTGTTGTTCCAGAACTAACGGTGAAAGTTATCCGTGGGGGGCGTGATGATTATCTGTGGGAGATCGGGAGCGGCGCAAACTGGCTCGCATATCACGTGGCACTAATAGTGGCGCTTCAAGAGTTCTTCCTCCGTGATGTGAACCATGCGGTTCCGGGCTTTCTTGTTTTCGACCAACCCAGTCAAGTCTACTTTCCAAAGCGACCTGTAGAGGCTGACGAGGGATCCAAGTCAGAGTGGAGAGACGAGGATATAGCTGCAGTCCGCAAAGTCTTCGCCGTGCTTGGAGAAGAAGTCAGAGCTGCGAGAGGGCGGCTCCAGGCCATTGTGCTCGACCACGCGGATGAAGACGTCTGGGGTGGGCTGGATGGCGTCGAGCTAACAGAAGAATGGCGAGGTAAGAAACTGGTGCCACAAAGTTGGATGGAGCGCCCTCGTTAATGAATGCGCAAGCAGTGCCGCAATTCCTTCGCGCCAGCTGCTTGGTCACGCTGATCGGGTGACAAAGGCTATCTGCTCTCAGAGAGACAGTTCTGCATGTGTGCGAACTGCGCTCAATGCAGATACGTTCAAGTACCCGCGACGTGCAGCAACATGTGGAAAAGAGATTGAGCCCTAGTTGCCTGATAAGGGCGCCTGTGGTGTCTGTTATGCGGCTTGCGGACAGATTTTTCTATCATGCGTTCGTGATAGTTGAAACCAATGCCTGCGAGAATGCCACTGCAGGTCCTAACGCTTAAGGGTATCCGCTCGTTGAGCGCCAAAGAGTGTCCGCAAGCCACCCGGCCCTTAGAACATGACACATCTAGCAAAGCTTAAAGCTGCGTCATCGCTGAACGATCTGGCGCTTTTACTGGGCGTGAAGCCATCGGGCCTCGCGTATGTGCTTTATAAAATCCCGGATGAGAACAAGTACACCCGGTTCACCGTGCCCAAGAAGACCGGTGGCGAGCGAACAATTTCAGCGCCCGATCCGCGCCTCAAGATGATCCAAAGGCGATTGGCCAAGCTGCTCGCAAAGTGTCAAGTCGAGGTTGAGGAAAAGCTTAAGGTCAAGCCGCGATGCACCCTGGCGCATGGGTTTAAGTCTGGCTTCTCCATCCAAACGAATGCGGCTAATCACCGTGGTCAGCGCTGGGTCTTCAACGTTGACCTGCACGACTTCTTTCCGAGCATAAATTTCGGGCGAGTGCGGGGGTTCTTCATCAAGAACAAATACTATGCCCTCAACAGTAGGGTTGCCCTCCTGATTGCCCAGATCGCATGCCATGAAAAGAAACTGCCGCAAGGAAGTCCAGTCTCGCCGATCATCTCCAACATTATCGCGCACCTTCTCGATATTCGACTGAACGAACTGGCGTCGGCTAACGGCTGCACTTATACGCGCTACGCCGATGATCTAACGTTCTCGACCAGTGAAAAGAGCTTCCCAACCTCGCTCGCGAAGCGTGACCCTGCAAATTTAAACAAATGGACAGTTGGATCTGGACTGGCCAAACGAATCTCGAAGGCAGGATTCGCAATAAACAGTCAAAAGACCCGTATGCAATATCGCGACTCTCGACAGGAGGCGACGGGGCTGGTCATCAACGAAAAGGTCAATGTTAGGTCAGACTATTATAAACTCGCCCGTTCCATATGCTGGCATTTGATGAAGGAAGGAAAGGCCTTCAAGAAAATCGATGGCGACTCGAAACCGCTAAGCCTTAAATCCGTTCGTGGCATGATGGCATTTGTGTATCATGTTAAGCGATGGGACGATGAGCGCAAACAAGTGTCGGTCGCAGAGATCGAGAAGCGAGCCTATTTTCGCCTGTACGCGGACTTTCTTCATTATATGTGGTTCTTTGGGCAAACCCGCCCAACAATCGTGTGTGAAGGTAAGACGGACAACGTCTATATCAAGTGCGCGCTGCGGTCCTTGGCTCAGAGTTATCCCACCTTAGTAAAGACAGCAGGAAAAAAGACGAGCTTTCTTGTCCAGCTGTTTGGCTTCACGAAAACGGCGACTCAAGTGTTGAAGCTCTCGGGCGGGGCACCTCAACTGAACAATCTGCTCCGAGACTATCGGAGGAACACTGCCAATTGCAAAGGAATGCCGCAGCAGCCGACGATGCTGATCGTTGATAACGACTCTGGCTCTCAATCGCTTTACAGCCACTTGGGAAGGATTCTGAAGACTGATGTGGATGGGAGCGAACCGTTCTACTGGGTTTATGGGAATTTGTACGTCGTTCCTCTTCCGAAGATAGGTAGCGGTCCCACTGCCATAGAGCAGCTATTTGAGAAGGAAGTGCTGGACACCGAGTTGGAAGGGCGCACTCTTGATCTTACCAATAAGGAGACTGACGGAACGAAATTCTATTCCAAGCACGAATTCTCTATTCACGTCGTACAGAAGAAACAAAAGTCCATAACGTTCGACGGCTTCAGGCCTCTCCTCGACAACATGGTGGCAGTACAAAAGGACTACGCCAGTAGAGTAGCGGCCGCAGCGAAGCCCCGCACAGCAAGCAAGGTGTTAGCTGCGGCCACCGCTAGTCCATAGTCTCGCCCACGTCAGACTAAAAACACTGATTGGGCCAGACATATTTAGTATCCGGAGGCGAACTTAACAGCACTCAGTACCGCCCAGACGAGTGTCAGTTCGGACTCAGTGTTGAGTTCGGCGCCGCACCTTGGGTTGATTGCACGGCAGTGATTCTTTTTATTGTACGGTCCACTTGGACTGCCGACCATCGCTTTGAACCGCGCGGAGTGGGAACGCGACGTTCTGTTAGGGCACTTGCTATGCCACTGAGAGAAGTCACGCCTTCTGCCTCTAGGTTCCGAATGATTGGAGCTAGATCGGCAGCCCTCTCCATTGCGCTCACTGCCTGTGCGTTACGGCCGGCCTTCCGCGCACGGTCCGATAGCCGACTGCCTCGATCGCCTCCAAGTTGGACGCCACGTTTTCTGGCTGCGGCGAGTGCGGCTTTAGTTCGCTGCGATATCGCCCGTCGCTCCTCATCAGCGACGATTGCCATAATGCCGACCGTTAGCCTATTTGCATGAGGCATATCAGCGGCAATGAAGTCTACACCCGCCTTCTCTAACCCGAGCAAGAAGTGCGCGTCACGGGATAACCGGTCGAGCTTGGCAATGACGAGCTTGGCACCGTAGACGCGGCACGTTTGTAGAGCTTTCGCGAGCTCGGGCCGGCCATCGTCCCTCTTGCCGCTTTCCACCTCCGTGAAGGCTGCCGCGAGCGACCACCGGCCTCCATTGAGATAGTTACGTACGGCTTCCCGCTGGGCGTCCAGTCCGAGACCCGACCTTCCTTGCCGCTTCGTAGAGACCCGGTAGTACGCGACGAACACACCCTCAGCCATTTCGTTACATCCCAATCAACGAACGTTGACTAAGTTGTAAAGGCGGTCGCGACGGTGAAGCAAGTGAAGCGGAGGGCTTGAGCATGAGTCATGCTGTCGCACAGCGCATCGGTGAGGGAAGGCAGAGCCCCCTTGCTCATGCTGGGCTGATCGCCAGCGCGATTAGCTGAAGTCGATATACCTGAGACAGCTCGACCCTGACGCAAGCCACTCACGCGAACGGCCGCGACTAGAAACGTTTTCGGAGCGGACCCCACCCCATGGGGGAGAAAGCCGACCGCTACCCTTCGAGCCCTGCTTCACAGATTTCCACCAACTATCCGGGAAATTACGATGTGTTCAAACCGGCCGTCGCGTCCTCTTACCCCAGAAGCAGACCTGCGGCTTACGTGGCGACACAGCGGCTTTGGGCCAGAAGCGGACCACGTGCCCACGCAGTCAGCTTTGAAGGCGACTCGTTCTAGCGCCGCCGTCACACCTGCTGGTTACTGCATTGACTACGCGAACGTTGCTGTAAAGGTTGTTTCGCGGGGAGATGATTTGGCAACGATAGCACCTCCATGTGCCCGAGCTATCTCCTGCGAGATATACAACCCAAGGCCTAGACCTTTTTGATTAGGAAGGACGTCGCCACGATGAAACGCGGTAAACAGGTGCTGCATCGCTTCAGCTGGAATTGGGTTGCCACAGTTCGTGATGCTAATTTCAAACCCTGCGTCAGTGCGCTTTGCCGCAACGGTTATCGGCTGATCGTTTGACCCGTAGGAAATTGCATTCCCCAATAGATTTGACACCATCTGAGCGATGCGCCCAGCATCCACTTTGACCGTCCCGGGCACTTCTAGGGTGGAAACGATAGTCCGTCCAGGATGGACATTCTCAAATTCAGATATGACCTGCCTGATAATCGGTTCTAGATTTTCCTCCTTGAGGTTGAGCTGCACTCCTGCGCCGAGTCTAGCTCGTGCGAAATCCATAACATTGTCGATTAGCCCGGCCATTCGGGCCACGCTGCTGTTGAGATGAACAATCCACCCCTGTCCTTCTGCATCGACCTTCTTGTTGAGCAGGCGAAGTCCGCCTTGGATGGACGCGAGAGGGTTTCTTAGGTCATGACCAAGAACAGCGATAAATTGCTCCCGCAATTCTGAGTTTCTTTTCTCAAAAGCCAACTTGCCTTCACTCGCCTCGACCCTGGCGGCCGAATCGAGATGGGTAGCGATAAGCTCCGCAAACAACTTGAACATCCCCACGATTTCCGGCGTGCGAAGCTTTCGTGGCTTCGGGTCGATAGCACAGAGCGTCCCAAAAAAAGTACCGTCCGGAAGAATGATGGGTACTGAGATATAGCTTCGAAAGCCGTACTGGGCGGGAGTGTGGTGCGAGCAATAGTCCGCATCCTCACTGACATTGTCGATGATTACAGCCTCGCGGTTCTGTCGAATTTCGTGGCAAATAGTCGTCTCTATCTTTAGCTCATCACCGGGCTTCAGACCGAACGCGAGCTCGTCTCGCGATGCGCAGGTGATCCACCTGTCTTCTGTAACCCGAGCCACCGCGGTAAAGCCCATGCCCGTGGTCCGGCTAACCACATCGAGAATGGTCGGAACGGCGGATATTCCACTTATCTTTGCTATGTCACGTTCAAAATTCATGTTTTGGCTTGGTCCGTCAGCAATGCCTCGCGGAAATATACAGCTTCCGCCGCTAAGCACGCCAGCACTCGATTGAGCCAATCAGCGGTCCTCCTCCAAGTCCGCAACGGGTCAAAAGCGGCGGGTCCGAGAGAATGGCGGTACTTCCGCTTTGCCCGCGGCAGCTGACGATGGTCTGCATCACCGCAATTTAGGCCACGACTTTGGGGTCAGCCTTCAGTGCCTTGAAGAGCAGCGTTCGAGCCAGCGGGTCACGGGCCGCCTTAGCTGACACGACGATGACATTGCCCTTCACATAGCCCAATTGAGGTTCAAGTCGCAGGACAGACGGCGAAGCCTCTCCAGCCACACCATTCGACCGCTCCAGTGGGATGTCGAAGGCCGGGCAGCGGGCCGGGATCACGATGTCTTCCACGGTGATGTTGATGGGAACATTGAAGCGGCGGGCGGCTCGCCGTGCGTTGAGTAGCATCGCTTTCCGAGGTTCGGTTTGGAGGGTGCGCCAATAGTGCTCTTTGGCGTTCCTGCGATGACGCTCGCGCCGTTCCTCCAGCTTCGCGGCTTTGGCGGCGATGATCGCCGAGGTGAGGTGAGTAGTGAAAGTAGAATCCATGATCTTCCTTACAAGGACGAGTTGATGAATATGTCGGGCGGCAGGGCTGGGCCGTTATCGTCGAGGCTACGCCTTGCCATGGCGCGAAGCATGGTCCTGAGGTTGCTGCGGTGGTAGCCGGGAGGTAACTTCCCGGCCCCCTCCACAACAGCGTCAACAAGCCAGTCGAGGTGCTTCGTCAGTGCCTCCGGCAGTTCGGCCGAAGTGCTCGGTACGGACCTCCGGGCGGGCTCGCTCATTGGTCGTTAGCCCGGAGTGATCAAGCGCTGCTTCACTGCGGCAGACCACGAGATGGCTTTGGGCCATCCGGGGGCTCTGACGAGGGTGTCCCCGTCCTGGCCCCGTATGATCTGAATGTCGTGCCAGTCGGCCGTCATGGCCTTGAACAGGGCCGGGTCGTTCGGCAGCTTCGTCAGTCGGTCCATCGCCTTGTTGCCGAGGTCCCGCAGTTCTCGATCATTGCCTCGGTAGGTGGCGAGGCGGGCCGCACGAAGCTCACTCTCGGTGAGCATGTCATTGAGGAGCGACACAGAGGCACCGGTCTCGGATAGCACCGCGTTGGCTTGAGCCTCGAAGCCCGCGACAACTGCCGACACCTGCTCAGCGCTGACGCCCCTAGGTGGCGTGGTCGGGATGCCACCCGACACAACGGCGTCTTCAAGCAATGACGATACTGCGAAGTTGCCGATGGCTTCGTTGGCCTGCTTAATCGCGGCAGTGGAGGCGGTGATAGCCTTTGCCTGCTCTGCCGTGGCTTTGATCGTGTTCTCGTCGTTGCTCTGGGGCTGCTGCTGAACCTGAGCCTGCTGCTGATTGGAGTGCGGGGCAGCTGCGACCCCAGCGTTAAAACCCGGCTGGTAGTCCTGGGAGATGAGACCCGCGGCCTTGGCGGCCTCGATGGTCGTGGTCATTCCGTTGACGGTGACCATTCCCGGACGCGGCGAGGACACGGCAGTGGCGCGGTGTGTGCTGCCAGAGACGATTGAAGCCTTGCCCTGTGACATGGTGACCGAGGCGTTGGTCGCGGTGTTGGTTCGCACTAGTGAGGGCGAGGATACACGGGCGGCTTGCTCGGATGCGAGCTGGGCGGCCGCGAGGTCCTTCAGGGACTGTTGATGAGCCGCAAGGGCATCGAGCGTGGTCCGCTCACGGGAGGCTGGAGTGCCGGGAAGATTGTTGTTGGTGTAGACCGACGCCTGCTGGAGGTCGTCACGGTCGGAAGCAATGGACATGTGGTCTGTTCTTTCAGGTCTTAGGTTGATTGAGATTGGTGGTCACAGCGCCGACAACAGCGGCTGTGTCGAGAGCCCGGTGATCAGGATCAACATGGCGAGGTGCTCTGCCATGGCGATCACTTCGGTATGGCCTCGGTGATGATCTGCACCGAGCCGTCGGGTTGATCGACGGCCACAAGACGTTTGGTCTGGCTCTTATCGTCTGCGGTGAGCTTTCCGGTATCGTCGGCAACGGCCGG
Source organism: Bradyrhizobium sp. SBR1B (assembly GCF_014198205.1). Classification (NCBI taxonomy): domain Bacteria; kingdom Pseudomonadati; phylum Pseudomonadota; class Alphaproteobacteria; order Hyphomicrobiales; family Nitrobacteraceae; genus Bradyrhizobium; species Bradyrhizobium sp. SBR1B. Next base: position 66,854 of record NZ_JACIHC010000005.1, on the reverse strand, counting down.
TTCGATGATGATCGGGATGATCTGGACTTCGTCGGGCTTCATAGTCTGCTTTCCGGGGTGGGTCTCGGTTGTGAAGGTGATTGGGGGCGCTTGCTAATGACGAACTGACAGGCCGTGTCGGAGACATTGTTGATCACGCTACGCGGTGTCCGCTGCGGCGTGTTGTTGTCGATCATGTTGGTCTTCAGTCTTGGAGATTAGGCAGGGTCTGTACCTTGCGAGCGATTTTGATCTGCTTCTGCTTGGCCCGCACCTTTGTGAACCTCGATACCAATTGAGCAGTGACACCGAGAATTTCCGCAATCTGGCGATGGAGTAGGCGGGGGTAATGGTCGCAAAGCCAACACACCGCCTCTTGCGTTGACAGCCCACTACGGCGGGTCGAGCGGAACGCATCAAGCGCTTCCTCGGCGCGGCGCACGGTCGGGGTGGCCTCGCTATCGAGGTCAGTAACCGTGTCGATCCAGGCTTCGGCGATAAGGGCTTGGCACTTGGGAGACAGAACGTCGAATGGGTGGCCTGATCTCAGGTGGTCATGTCGGCGGCCAAGTTCACGCTCAACAAACAGTTGCGGTAGTCGGTAGCGACCCGCTTCAGCAGCGAGAACGCCCATGTGATGGAGGATGACGCGGGCCCGTTTCGGCCCAACTCCGTACTTTTTTCCTAGTTCAGTGACAGTGATGAACTCACCCATCGTGTTGATGGCGAGCAGCCCTGTCTGGCGGTCGAGGGTTTCTCGGACGTAGAGCATGCGTCTGTGATCCTATGCAGGATTGGATGTTGATCGGGGAACTCTGAGGTGTCCGGTTTTGGGAAGCTGAGGGACATCTGAAATGGTCAGCTTCAGTGGCTTGGCAGCTCCGCGCGGAGTGGACCAAGCATTACTCATGAACTAAACACCCCAAAAATGAATGGTGATCGTCGGTCTGCAGCTTTGGGGTGTGGATTGGAGTAAGTAGGGCGAAGGTCGTTCCGCCGAGGATGTCGTCTGCCGGAGCAGACCAGAACCGGCGAGAGCTGTCCTCAACGGAAACGACCACGCACCGTCACTCGCTGCTCGGCGATGTCGATCAGCCGGAAGACCGTATCGGCCGAGAGCTGTCACCTGCGAGAGTGGGGCGTTCCGTAGGGCTTGGGTGCAACCTATTCGACCGGCCCCGCTTGAGGGCGTTCTGTGGGGCGATACTGCAACTTATAAGCCCCGAGGGGGCGTTCTATATCTCTAACCTGCAACCTATTCGGACCAGCATGATGTGGGCGTTCCGTACCGTTGGCTTGCAACCTATTTAACCTTAAGGGTGGACGTTCCGTAGGGCTGTAGTGCAACCTAATTGATCAGCCTCAAGAGTGAACGTTCCGTAGGGCTAGACTGCAACCTAATTGATCAACCCTCTGCGACGAGTGTTCTCACTGGCGGTCCAACGGTCAAGTCGATAGCAGCCACCTTATGCGCCTTGGTGTGACCGCCAGTACTTTCCCTATCTCTCCAGTGAACGCGCCAGTGACCCTAATCCGCCCCCTACAGGCTCTGATAGACCATCGCTAGACGCCAAGCACGGAAGGCGGTGGGCAGCCTGTGCTCGGCCCCGCGACGGCAATAACACGGCCCAGGTCATTTCAGTTTGCTCCGTTGCTCTTGCCGAGGGCCAGCATCCCGTACGCGTCTTGTAGACGCCATGCGGGAAGGCGTTGCGTTAATTGTCCCGCCGACGAACAACACGAGACATTGGAGAGAGCAAGGACGTGGCAAACAAGGAACTGAGGCGCAAGCGCAAAGCACTGCCGGAGCCCGAGCACACGCTGCTCGCGACTGTGAAATCGGTCACGGTGAGTTACTATCTGCGAAACCACGGCGATGGCGTCTCAGATGAAGCCATCACCGATGTGCTTTGCGACATCGTTGCGATGACGCCTACCATGCCCAAGCACCTCGGTAACGAAGTGACCTGCTCGCTAATGTGCTCGCGCGAATATGGTCTCGTCGATGATCCTGACGAAAAGCACTGGCCTCGCATTGGCAGGGGTCACACCGTCCCGGAAAGGCCCTTCTTACTGAACATGCGGCTCGGCAGGGATGGAGCATTCTTTTCCGCCTACCTGCCCGAGGCCGCATACTGGGCATTGCAGGGCGACTTAAAGAACGGGCGGTTAAAGTTCATCGAGGCGAGCTTCATCAAGCCACACCATGGCGGTGGTGATCTGACTAGCATCTACTTCTCGGAAATCCCGCCGCAAGAACCGTGAACAGCAAGCGCGAGTATCGCCCGGTCACACCATCTATGCCGAGCTCCGGCTCTGGCGGTTTGCAAGCGGAGGCGGACGGTGTGGGCGCTATGACGCGCGGTGGGCTATTCCGCCGCATCTTCGACTGCCACGGCTCCGCTGCTCTTGGTTAGGACGTAGCGAGGAAATTTTCGCATTGCATTGGCGCGGGTCTTTAGAGTGACTTTGGTGTAAGCCTCGCCCTGCGTTCGGGGGGCGTGGTTTGAAATGGCGTTAAGCGTTAGTAGTTCGATGCCAGCTTCCAATCCGTTGGTCTTGAACGTGTATCGCCAAGCGTGATTGGGCTGGCGCATTTCTTTCGGCACAAATTTGCGGACCATTTCGTAAACGCGCTTGTAAACGCCCTCGGCCGTACCATCGATTGTACCGTCCTTGCCGACATCGAAGAACAGATGGCCAGTCTTGGAGTGGTTCACGAAGTCGATAAAGCCAGTGGCGATCAAGTGCTCGTGCACGGGCACATCGCAGAACTTGTTGTTCTTGATGCTGCCTGCCTCTGGCGTCAGTCGAATGACCCACCCTTGAGCGGGGTCTTTGCGAACATCCTGCTTCCGAAGTTGGATCATCTCGGCAACGCGAGCACCCGAGTATGCACAAAGCCACGGCACCCAGCGCTTGGCCGCGGTTGTCTTCGGGGCCTCCTTCTTGGTGCCCACGACGGCGGCTGCATGCTGCAGTATCTTGGCAGCTTCGTCGGGCAAGAAGTATTTCTCCCGCGTTTCCGCCGTCTTCCGCTTTGATTTGATCCGCGTCCCATCAGTGGGATTGAAGGAAAGCCATTCGCGTTCAACACCCCAGTTGAACACATTGCTGAAAGAGGCGATGTCGGTATCGTTTATGAGCTTGACTGAGCGCTTGTCGGCCAAGCGCTTATCCTTCCAGCGTATGATATCTTGCTTGGTGACACGGCTAGCGTCATCGTGTCCAAGGAACTCGATAAGTATCTCGAAACGCCGTTTGATGCGGTCAGCGTCGCGTCGGAGCACTCCACGATCCAATGCTGCTTTGTGCCATGCCTGCACCAATGCAGTCAGGGAGCGCTGTGGCTTGTCCTGCGCTGAATGCTCCGTGAACTTTGGGAACCTCTTGGGATACTCGTCGGGTGTGAAGTCGCCTTCAGCATTGCGTGCCAACCTAAGAGCCATCACCGTAAGATCGCGGGAAGCCATGTCGATCAGCTTCCAGCGGCTGTCGGCATCGGTCACGATGCCACGTGCACGAAGGAAAGTGTCTGCGATCTTGCCGAACCGTTGCTCGATACAGGCGCGGATACGATCCGCTTGAGTTTTATGGATGCCCAACTTCGCGAGGTGACCGTATTCCCCGCGACGAACTCGTTCGTTTACGTCGGCTACGCGCGACCACTGTCCGGCGGTCACAACTGATTTGCCCTCAAGGGCCTCTGCAAGACCCATGTAGAGTTCACCGGACAGGGCGCTGATCTGTTTAATGTTGAGCGGCTTGGGGCCAGCACGGAGCGCCGCCATGGTGCGCTCGACCTGTGCAGCGACGTCGGGACATCTGGCTTTTGCGATGGACCGGTCTGCTGTCCCGAGCGAGATGCTGATCTGGTCTTTGTACCAGTGCGGCGGGCGTTGGCTCTTCGGCAAGTCTGCCAAGATCGCCTGAACGTCAGCGGGGATGCGTTTGCGAAAGTACCAGTTATCGGAACCGGGGCGTTTAGTGGGGCAGGCCATTCTTAGAACCATCGTGTAGCACCTGTGTGTATCAGGCGCGGCGCGAAAGCCTCAACATGTTCAGTAAGTTGCTGATGTCACACGGACATTGATGGTGCTGCCGGACAGGATTGAACTGTCGACCTCTCCATTACCAATGGAGTGCTCTACCACTGAGCTACGGCAGCATGTGCTGGTGAAGAATCGGGCGCCCGAGGGGCGCTACCAAGCGGGCCGATATCTGCCACAAGCCCCCCTCCTGTGCAAGCTTGCTAGGCCCGTCAAACGAGAAAATCGGGCCGATATCGCGGCCAAAATGCCCATTTTGACGCAAAATCACCGACTTCCCGCCGAATCGGGCCCCGATATCCCCCGCCAACTGGCCAGTTGCCCCAGGCCTCGGATTCGATCCATTTCGCGTTTCGCACGAATGGATCGCGCTCGCCTCTTGAGCTGTCGCCATTCGGTGGCATCCTGCCGCCGATCGATGTGATGGACCCGTGATGGCTAACGAGACCGACAAGAGCACGAACGAGGCGAGGACGTCCCGGGATGACCGCCTGAAATCGGCGCTGCGCGAAAACCTGAAGCGGCGGAAGCTGCAGGCGCGCGAACGCGCCGCAAGCACGGACCCCTCGCAGAACGACGATGGTTCCCTAAATGAGGGGGCCGCCGGGAAAGCCGGCACTTAAGAATTTGGAATGAGTGAGCATGACGATGGGGCAGAACGGACAGCAACCAACCGGTGATGAGGCGCTGATGTCGCGCTTCACCCGCCCCGAGCAGACCTTTCCGACGCTGACGCCGGCCGAGATCGAGCGGATCAGGCATTTCGGCGAGGTCCGCAGCTATGCGGACGGTGAGTTCCTGTTCGAGACCGGCAAGCCCGGGCCCGGCATGTTCGTCGTGCTGAAGGGCCATGTCGCCATCACCCAGCGCGATGGCCTCGGCCACGTCACCCCTGTCATCGACCAGGGGCCGGGGCAATTTCTGGCCGAGCTCAGCCAGCTCTCGGGCCAGCCGGCGCTGGTCGACGGCCGTGCCGAGGGTGATGTCGAGACGCTGCTGTTGCCGCCGGACCGGCTGCGCGCGCTGCTGGTCGCCGAGGCCGATCTCGGCGAGCGCATCATGCGTGCGCTGATCCTGCGCCGGGTCAATCTGATCCAGGGCGGCATCGGCGGCCCCGTGCTGATCGGGCCGTCGAACTCCGCCGGCGTGGTGCGGTTGCAGGGCTTTCTCACTCGCAACGGTCAGCCGCATCATCTGCTCGATCCCGATCGTGATTCCGACGCGGCCGAATTGATCGCGCGCTATTCGCCCAAACCAGAAGACTGGCCGCTGGTCGTCGCCGCAAGCGGCGCGGTGCTGCGCAACCCCAGCGAGACCGAGCTTGCCCGCGCCATCGGCATGATCGGCGGCGCCAAGGACGGCCGCATCTACGACGTTGCGGTCGTCGGCTGCGGGCCGGCCGGGCTTGCCACCGCCGTGTATGCGGCGTCCGAAGGGTTGTCTGTCGCGGTGCTCGACATCCGCGCCTTCGGCGGCCAGGCCGGCGCCAGCGCGCGCATCGAAAATTATCTGGGCTTTCCGACCGGCATCTCGGGCCAGGCCCTGACAGCGCGCGCCTTCACCCAGGCGCAGAAGTTCGGCGCCGACATCATGATTCCCGTGACGGTGAAGTCGCTCGACTGCACGCGCAAGGACGGCGCATTCGCGGTGGCGCTCGACGGCTGCGATCCCTTGCGCTCGCGCGCGGTGGTGGTCGCGAGCGGCGCGCGCTATCGCCGGCCGGAGATCGCGAACCTCGACAAGTTCGAGGGACGCGGCGTCTGGTACTGGGCCTCACCGGTCGAGGCGCGGCTCTGCGCCGGCGAGGAGGTGGCGCTGGTCGGCGCCGGCAATTCGGCAGGCCAGGCGGCCGTGTTCCTGTCGGGGCACGCCAAGAAAGTCTTGATGATCATCCGCGGCGGTGGCTTAGGGGCCAGCATGTCGCGCTATCTCATCGAGCGCATCGAAGCGACGCCGAACATCGAATTGATGTTCAACACCGAGATCACCGCGCTCGAGGGCGACGAGGCCGCGCTGCTGCGGCGCATCCGCTGGAAGAGCCGGCTGTCCGATGACGAGGATTCTGCTGACATCCGCAATCTGTTTCTGTTCGTCGGCGCCGATCCCGCCACCGCCTGGCTCGACGGCTGCGGCGTGACGCTCGATCGCGGCGGCTTCGTCGTCACGGGCGCGCAGTCCGAGCAGAACCAGGGCAAGCTGGTGGCGCCGCTGGAGACCTCCGTGCCCGGCGTCTATGCCGTCGGTGACGTCCGCTCCGGCTCGGTCAAGCGCGTCGGCGGCGCCATCGGCGAGGGCGCCCAGGTGGTGGCCTCCCTGCACGGCTATCTCGGCGACGCCGCAAAACCGGCGCTTTAGTCAAGGACAAGACAAGCGAATGGCAAGTCGAATGAGGCTTGCCATCGTGCCGCGTCCTGCGGACTATCGCGGCACCCGCGAGGCGTATCGCCCGCGGAACGAACAAGAGATCAATCGGGAGGACTAAATGGCTGAAGTCGTCGTGCTCTACAAGACACCCAAGGATGCTGCGGCTTTCGACAAGTACTACGCCGAGACGCACATTCCGCTCGCCAAGAAACTTCCCGGCCTGAAGAAATACGCCGTCAGCAAGGGACCGGTCGCATCTCCCGCAGGTCCTTCCGGAATCCATCTCGTTGCCATTCTCACCTTCGACAGCGTGGGCGACATCCAGGCGGCCTTCGGCAGTCCGGAAGGCAAGGCCACCGGCGCCGACGTGCCGAAATTCGCCAGCGGCGGTGCCGATTTGCTGATCTTCGACACCAAGGAAGTGTGAGGCTCGATTCAACTTTCGTTGAAGATCTCGTAGCCCGGATGGAGCGAAGCGTAATCCGGGACCTGCTTTCCTGTGGCACGATTCCCGGATTACGCTGCGCTCCATCCGGGCTACAAAATTCGCGCTACGAACCACAAACTGCCGCCGTTTGTGACAGCGGTGCAAAAAATTCAGCCATGCGTTTGTCGATTCGCACGATGACGCATGGCTTCGCACATGCATGTGACGACAACGCAGGTGGCAATCCCATGAGGGTCGTAATACTACTCTCCTGAATCTTGACGCCAGACGAGTAGGAGAGATGTCATGGTCCTCGGCTTGAGCTTGCCCGCCCTCACGTTGGTCCATGTCGTCATCAGCCTGATCGCCATCGCCGCCGGCCTCGTCGTGATGTTCGGCCTCCTCGGGTCGAAGTCGATGCCGGGCCTCACCGCGATCTTCCTGTTGTTCACGTTCCTGACCAGCGCCACCGGCTTCCTGTTTCCGTTCGAGAAGCTGCTGCCCTCGCACATCATCGGCATCATCTCGCTGGTGCTGCTCGCTATCGCCTGCTTCGCGCTGTACGGCATGAAGCTCGCGGGCGCGTGGCGCCCGGTCTATGTCGTGACCGCGATGATCTCGCTCTACTTCAACGTCTTCGTGCTGGTGATCCAGTCGTTCCTCAAGGTGCCGGCGCTTGCCGCGCTCGCGCCGGCCGTAGCGCCGGCGCCGCCGTCGGGCCCCGTGTTCGCGGCGGTGCAGGGCATCGTGCTGGTGTTCTTCGTCGTGCTCACCATCGGCGCCTGGCGCCGCTTCAAGCCGATGGCGTTTGCCTGATCACACGATTCTCAACATTCCCTGTTGATGCCCGGCATCGCATTCGCGGTCTCGCGCGACTATCTGCGCATCACCGGCGCGTGCTTGCGCACGTGCAGCGTCACTGATCCTCACCGAAAGAGAGCAATCCATGCCCACCATCACCACCAAAGACGGCGTCGAGATCTTCTACAAGGATTGGGGAAGTGGCCAGCCGATCGTGTTCAGCCATGGTTGGCCGTTGTCGGCGGACGACTGGGACGCGCAGATGATTTTCTTCGTCAACAACGGCTATCGCGTCATCGCCCATGACCGCCGCGGCCATGGCCGCTCGTCGCAGGTTTCCGACGGCCACGACATGGATCACTATGCCGACGATCTCGCGGCCGTCACCGCGCATCTCGACCTCAAGAACGCCATCCATGTCGGCCATTCCACCGGCGGCGGCGAAGTCGTGCACTACATCGCGCGCCATGGCGAGAGCCGGGTGGCGAAGGCGGCGATCCTGTCCGCGGTGCCGCCGCTAATGGTGCAGACCGCGGCCAATCCCGGTGGCCTGCCCAAGAGCGTGTTCGACGATCTCCAGAAGCAGCTCGCGGCCAGCCGCACGCAGTTCTATCGCGACCTCCCCGCCGGCCCGTTCTACGGCTACAACCGTCCCGGCGCAAAACCCTCGGAAGCGGTGATCCAGAACTGGTGGCGCCAGGGCATGATGGGCGGCGCGAAAGCGCATTACGACGGCATCGTCGCGTTCTCGCAGACCGACTTCACCGAGGACCTGAAGAAGATCAACGTGCCCGTGCTGGTGATGCACGGCGACGATGACCAGATCGTGCCCTATGCCGATTCTGCGCCGCTGTCGGCCAAGCTGCTCAAGAAGGGCACGCTGAAAACCTACAAGGGTTTCCCGCACGGCATGCCAACCACGCACGCCGAAACCATCAACGCGGACCTGCTGGCGTTTTTCAGGGAGTGAGCAGGATGACTCCTACCCCCTCTCCTTGCGGAGACGGGTGAGGGGTCTCTCTTCGCAAGTCCGAAAACGTAGGGTGGGCAAAGGCGCAATTGCGCCGTGCCCACCACCTGCCATCGATTACGAAGAAGACGTGGGCACGCTTCCGCCTTCGCTCTACGAGCTACGGCGGACAAGTCGCTTTGCCCACGCTACGATACTGGAGGGTGAACGCATCACTCACTTCAGGATCGCCCTGATCGCATCGAAGGTGCGCTTGACGAAAGCCTCCGGCTTCTCCCGCGCGCCTTCGCCGATCCAGCTCTCGCCGCCGACGCGCATCGCGCCGGTGGCGATCATGGCGACGAGCCGCGCCTGCAGTCGGTCGGATTTGGTTCGCCCGCGCTGGGCAAGGCCCTCGGCCAGCGCGCGCTCGAGCTTCTCGTATTTGAGCTGATCGCGCGCCTGCAGTGCCGGATTGTCGCGCTTGAGTCGCGACATCGCAGCTGCTTCCGCCGGATCGAGCCGCTTGACCGCCGCCGCGATCGCATTCTCCGCCGCCGTCAGCATGGATTCGTCCGCGGGCCGTGCGACGACCTCGGCGACCAGCGCGCTGGCGGCATTCTCCTGCCAGGCGGCCACCACGTCCTCCTTGGACGCGAAATAGTGGAAGAAGCTCCGGCGCGACACGTCCGCCGCCGCCGCGATATCGTCGATGGTCGTGGCCTCGAAGCCGCGCTCCAGGAACAGCGCCATCGCCGCCCGGGTCAACCGCTCGCGGGTCTGTTGCCGCTTGCGCTGGCGCAGGCCGGGCGCGGCCGGGGATTTTCCGTCCCCGGACAATAACTTGGCGCGTTTCCGGACCACCTTCGAAGCCTTCAAATCGGTTCACCTCTTGCAAAATTGCACTAAGTGCACATTTAGACCGGTCGCGGGCCTCGTTCCAGGCCCGAACGGAGACATGGCATGACCGACTGGACCACGGCAGACATCCCCTCTCTCGCCGGCAAGACGGCCGTCGTGACGGGGGCGACGGGTGGCCTCGGTTACGAGACGGCGATGGCGCTGGCAGGCGCCGGTGCCATTGTCATACTCACCGGACGCAACGACGCAAAGGGCCTGCAGGCGATCGAAGGCATCTGCGAGCGGTTTCCCAATGCGCTGATCGCCTTTGAGCCTCTCGATCTCGCTAGCCTCGCCTCCGTCGCCGATTTCGCCAGGCGCTTTGCCGCCGGCAACGAGCAGCTCGACCTCCTCGTCAACAATGCCGGCGTGATGGCGCTGCCGAAACGGCAGCAGACCGAGGATGGTTTCGAGATGCAGCTCGGCACCAATTATCTCGGTCACTACGCGTTGACGGCGCAACTGTTGCCGCAGCTTCGCCGCGCGAAGGCACCTCGTGTCGTCAATCTCTCGAGCCTTGCGCACCGCTCCGGCGCGATCAATTTCGACGATCTGCAGAGCAAGCATTCCTATCGTCCGTGGCGCGCCTATTGCCAGTCGAAGCTGGCGATGCTGATGTTTTCCCTCGAATTGCAACGTCGCAGCGACGCGGCCGGCTGGGGCGTGAGCAGCATTGCCGCGCATCCCGGCTTTGCGCGCACCGACCTGATTGCGAACGGGCCGGGCGCCAACACGTTCCAGTGGCGGATTGGCCGGCTGCTCCAGCCGCTGTTCAGCCAGTCCGCGGCCGAGGGCGCACTGCCGACGCTGCTCGCCGCGACTTCGCCCACGGCAGAGCCTGGCGGCTATTACGGCCCGAACGGATTCTACGAAATGAAGGGGGCGCCAGCGCCCGCGCGGATGATGCCACACGCGAAGGATTTCGCCACCGCTGCCATGCTGTGGGATGTCTCGGCGACGTTGACCGGAGTATCCTTCGACGAGATCGCGGCCGCGGCATGAGCCGCGAGCCCGCCAGGAACATCCCGATGCAAGTCATCATCTTCGGCGCGACCGGCATGGTCGGGCAGGGCGTTTTGCGCGAATGCCTGGTCGACACCGGCGTCGCCCGTGTGCTCGTGGTCGGCCGCAGCCCAACCGGCGTGCGCAACGCCAAGCTCACCGAGATCATCCACGTCAATTTTCTGGACTATTCGACGATCGAGGCCCAGCTCACCGGCTTCGATGCCTGCTTTTTCTGCCTCGGCGTGTCCTCGATCGGCATGAGCGAAGATCGCTACCGCCATCTCACCTATGACCTCACGCTTGCGGCTGCGACGACGCTGGCGCGCCTCAATCCGCAGATGGTCTTCACCTACGTCACCGGCGCCGGCACCGATTCCACCGAGCAGGGTTCGCGGATGTGGGCACGGATCAAGGGCAAGACCGAGAACGATCTCTTGAAGCTGCCGTTCCGGGCCGCCTACATGTTCCGGCCCGGCGCGATCCAGCCGCTGCACGGCGCCCGTTCCAAGACCGCCTGGGTGCAGGCGGTCTATACCGCAACCTGGCCGCTCTGGTCGGTGTTGCGCAGGCTCTCGCCGCGGCTCGTCACCTCGACCGAGCAGATCGGCCGCGCCATGATCCGCGTCGCCCGGGAGGGGTATCCGCGGAAGGTCCTGGAGATGGAGGATATCAATAGCCTCTAGCCTGCCTGCCCGTTAGTTTGAGCGGAAATTTCGGGGCCTGTGCGCGTTAAACCCTGTCCATTTCGAAGGAGAAGCGTCGGCGATGTCGCCCCAGCTCAAACTGATCGCCCTCGACGCCGACGATCTCGCCGTGATCTCGACCCATGTCCAGGACGCCCGTGTCCAGGCCTCTGACATCATCTGGCGGCAGAGCGAGAAGCGGCTTGTGGTCGGGATGAGCCGGCTGGACTGGGAGCAGACGCTGGAGGGCGAGGCCGAGCCGCGCCGGCTGGTCGCCGCGCTCCGCTTCGACCGCGTGCTCGCCTGCAAGTCGCGCAATATCGAGCTCGCCGCTCCCGACAAGGTCCTGGACCTCGTCGGCATCGAATTTCATCCCCGGGACGGGCGCGACGAGGAGCCCGGCGGCAGCGCCCTGCTCTTGTTCGCCGAGGGCGGCGCCATCCGGCTCGACGTCGAATGCCTGGAATGTGAGCTGACCGACCTCGGCGTCGACGCGCTGGGAACGGGGTTGGAGATCGAAGGGGAGGGATGAGGTGACCTGTATACCAGCCGCACCGGCTCAGGCCTGCGCCAGAACGGCGGCTTGCGAGGGTTGACGCCGCTTCCCCGCCGCGCCATTGAGCAGGGGACCTGGTGCGCCAATCCGCCCCAAAGACCAGCCAGAAGCCAAGCCAGATATGCCCGTTCGCCTCGACCGCAGCAGCGCCGATTTTGACCAGCGATTCGCGGCCTTCCTCGCCGCCAAACGCGAGGTCTCGGCCGACGTCGAAGCCGCCGCGCGCGCCATCGTCGACGACGTGGCAAAGCGGGGCGATGCCGCGCTGCTCGAGGCCACCGCAAAGCTCGACCGCTTGACGCTGGATGCGGCCTCCTTGCGCGTCTCGGCCGCCGAAGTCGAGGCCGCGAACAAGGCCTGCGAGCCTGCGACGCTGGATGCGCTCAAGCTCGCGCGGGACCGCATCGAAATCTATCACCGCCGGCAGTTGCCGAAGGACGAGCGCTTCACCGACCCGCTCGGCGTCGAGCTCGGCTGGCGCTATACCGCGATCGAATCGGCCGGCCTCTACGTGCCCGGCGGCACTGCGGCCTATCCGTCCTCGGTGCTGATGAACGCGGTGCCTGCAAAAGTCGCCGGCGTCTCGCGCCTGGTGATGGTGGTGCCGTCGCCGGACGGCAAGCTCAATCCGCTGGTGCTGGCGGCGGCCTCGCTCGGCGGCGTCACCGAGATCTACCGCGTCGGCGGCGCGCAGGCCGTGGCGGCGCTGGCGCACGGCACCGCGACGATCGCGCCGGTCGCAAAGATCGTCGGCCCCGGCAATGCCTATGTCGCCGCCGCCAAGCGGCTGGTGTTCGGCAAGGTCGGCATCGACATGATCGCCGGCCCCTCCGAGGTGCTGGTGATCGCCGACGACACCGGCAATGCCGACTGGATCGCCGCCGATCTCCTGGCGCAGGCCGAGCACGATGCCAGCGCGCAGTCGATCCTGATCACCGATTCGGCGCGCCTTGCCGCCGACGTCGAAAAGGCGGTCGAGGCGCAGTTGAAGACGCTACCGCGCGCCGCGATTGCCGGCGCGTCCTGGGCCGATTTCGGCGCCATCATCATGGTGAAGAACTTAAGCGACAGTATTCCGCTCGCGGATGCGATTGCCGCCGAGCATCTCGAGATCATGACGGCTGATCCCGATGCGCTCGCTGCGAAGATCCGCAATGCCGGCGCGGTGTTCCTCGGGCCCCACACGCCGGAGGCGATCGGCGACTATGTCGGCGGCTCCAATCATGTGCTGCCGACGGCGCGCTCGGCGCGATTCTCCTCAGGGCTGTCGGTGCACGACTTCATGAAGCGCACCTCGATCCTGAAATGCGGCCCGGATCAGCTGCGCGCGCTCGGTCCTGCCGCGATGACGCTCGGACAAGCGGAGGGGCTGGACGCCCATTCGCGTTCGATTGGATTGCGTCTCAATCTGTCATGACAGTGCTGCCCGAACAGGACGACTCGACCAATCGCATCGTCGGCGTCACACTCGACGAAGAATCGATCGGCCGTTCCGGGCCTGATATCGAGCATGAGCGTGCGATCGCGATCTACGACCTGATCGAGCAGAACCTGTTCGCGCCCGATGGCGCCGACGGGAAGGGCCCGTTCACACTGCATATCGGCATCACCGGCAACCGGCTGATGTTCGACATCCGCCGCGACGACGGCACGCCTGTCGTCGCGCATCTGTTGTCGCTGACGCCGTTCCGGCGGATCGTGAAGGACTATTTCATGATCTGCGACAGCTACTACCAGGCGATCCGCACCGCGACCCCCGACAAGATCGAGGCCATCGACATGGGTCGGCGCGGCATCCATGACGAGGGATCGCGTACACTGCAGGAGCGGCTGAAGGGCAAGGTGCGGGTCGACTTCGAGACCTCGCGCCGGCTGTTCACGCTCATTACTGTCCTGCACTGGAAGGGCTAAGCGCGATGGCGGGTCCGCCACGCGCACGCGATCCGCAATCGGTGCTGTTCGCCTGCGCGATGAACAGCGTGCGCTCGCCGATGGCCGAGAGCCTGTTGCAGCACATGTTTCCGCAGGGCCTCTACGTGAAATCGGCCGGCGCGAGGCGCGGCGAGCTCGATCCGTTCGCGGTGTCCGTGATGGCCGAGCTCGGCCAGGACATCTCCGCCCACAAGCCGCAGACCTTCGAGGAGCTGGAGGATTGGGAGGGGCTGAATTTCGATCTCATCATCACGCTCTCGCCCGAGGCGCACCACAAGGCGCTGGAGCTGACGCGGACGCTGGCGGCCGACGTCGAATATTGGCCGACGCAGGATCCCACCACCATCGAGGGCAGCCGCGACCAGAAGCTGGCAGCCTATCGCGACGTCTGCGACCAGCTGTTGATGCGCATCCGCCGGCGTTTTGCGAAGGTGGGCGCGGCGAGCGGGTAGCATTCGGCACCCGTAACACCGCCGTCACACACCGTGGGCACATGCTGTCGGAAGCCTCGAATCACCAAAGCTCGGGTTCCCGGGTTGTGAAATCAGCCCCCTTCCGATAGGTTCCGCGCGCAATTCACCCCCTGCTCATCCCCCAAATCACTGATGCTTGGCCGCCCCAAATTCGTACTTGCCTCCGGTTCGCCGCGGCGCCTGTCGCTGCTCAACCAGGCCGGCATCGAGCCGGACGCGCTCCGGCCGGCCGACGTCGACGAGACGCCGAAGCGGGGCGAGCTGCCGCGCGCCTGTGCCAATCGGCTCGCAAGGGCCAAGGCGGACGCGGCGCTCAAATCGGTGCAGCTGGATGACGAACTGCGCGGCGCCTTCATCCTCTCCGCCGACACGGTGGTGGCGGTGGGCCGCCGCATCCTGCCCAAGGCGAATCTCGTGGACGAGGCGGCGCAGTGCCTGCGGCTGCTGTCGGGCCGCAACCACCGCGTCTACACCGCGATCACCCTGGTGACGCCGCGCGAGGCGTTCCGCCAGCGGCTGGTCGAGACCCGCGTCCGCTTCAAGCGTCTCTCGGAAGACGACATCCAGGCCTATATCGGCTCCGGCGAATGGCGCGGCAAAGCCGGCGGCTACGCCGTGCAGGGCATCGCCGGCTCCTTCGTGGTGAAGATGGTGGGGTCCTACAGCAACGTCGTCGGCCTGCCGCTCTACGAGACCACGACGCTGCTCGGCGGCGAGGGCTTTCCGATCCGCTTCGGCTGGCTCAACGCCACCGCGGTGTGAGCCGGCCAGCCGCGGCCCAACAAAATCGCGAAAACAACCCCATGCACAGTAGAATGGCCTGACGGGGCGCATGCGCCGCCGGTACGAGGAACCCGTGTGCCGACAGGCTCTTGAACCCCTTCACCCCGTGCAAGCTGCCGACATCATGGACGACCACGTCAAAAAGCCCGCCAGCCCGCTCAAAACCTGCCCGATCTGCGGCAAGCCGCAATCGGAAGCCACCCGTCCATTCTGCTCGTCGCGCTGCCGCGACGTCGACCTGAACCGCTGGCTGAAAGGCTCCTACGTCATCCCCGGCCGCGACGATGACGTGGACGATGTAGAATAAGCAAATAATTTCATAGGCTTATTCGGCCGGTCGACGCGCCGCGCGCCAGCGGCGGCAGCTTGTGCACAGCCGGGCCGCGCCCGGCGAAGCCTCTTGGCGAAGCCGGGTGGACAGGCCGCTTCCGGCCCACTATAAACCGCCCGCTCGATGGGCTTTGGCCCCTCTCTTGGAGCACGCCCAGGTAGCTCAGTTGGTAGAGCATGCGACTGAAAATCGCAGTGTCGGTGGTTCGATTCCGCCCCTGGGCACCAATTGTCCTTATTCAGAGCGAGAAGCGCGAATCGCGACGCTAGGTCCGAATACCTGGCTTGAGCGCCTATAGCCTCTTGAACGTCAGTCCGCCGTTCCTGCCATCCGCTGGACGTCGACCGTCCTCTGAAAAGCCCTTCAGAATCGGGCGCCCCGCCGATCCTTCCTCCCAAGCGGCAATTACGCGGAAGGTTGCGAATCTCATAAGGCCATCGTGTTCGGTCTCATCGAAAGGTTCCGAAGCTACCTGGAGATTGACCTCATTTTTGCAACCGATTTGTCTGGCCTGCGGAACGAGATAGCTCGAAAAGATCCGAGGAAATTTTTCGAGACAAGCCCGAATGCGCGTGGGCGGGACGCAACGAGATGTCGAAGAAACTATTGCAGCGGAGCGTCTGTCGATGTTCTGCCACCGCTATTGCACTCGCCATTTCGATTGGCATCTCGGTCGGATCAGCATTTTCGCAGGAGAAGATGCGAGACCCGTTTGCCAATGCCCCAACGGGGCGCCTCTCGATTTCCGTGGAGCTCAAGGGGGCAGGCCGCCGCGACTTGCCGAACAAGGTTGAATGGTCGCGCCTCAAGGTCGGCCGCAAGCTCGAGGTGGAACTCGCCATGCTGGTCCCAGGGGCGAGCACGGTACCCGCGGTCAAGGTCGGCGGCATAACGAGGGATGACGTACAAATACCCGTCGGTATGCAAGCGATCGGGAAAGTTATCGCAGCGTGCGGGGAGGATGAGTCTTGTCGCGCGCGGGCAATGACGGTGATCGGCCAACGGTTGAAAGGAAATCCCGGCGCGCTTGGCGAGCTGAAGCAGGACGATACACGCTACGAGAACTGGATACCCGACCGTCGCGGCGTCTGCGCCACTGGCACAATCACGGTGGAAGACGAGGGCGACGGCGTCAACATTGCGCCTCCCGCACCTGCTGCACCCTATCGCTTCAGGCGCAGCGGCAAGCTTACCCTGCCCGTCGAGACCGCCGTGGTGATCGAAAGACTCTGCCGCGCCGATGTCACTGTCGACCGCCAGAGCGGCCTATTGAGTCTGAGAGTGGGGGCAGGTGCGATACCTGTGCCTGTCCGCCTCGAAGGCCAGGCCTTTACCAACGAGACTTCGGTACCGTTCCGCGAAGGTGGTGGCGACTTGGAGATACTGGATCAGAAGATCGATCCGCAGGCCCGCTCATGGCAAGGTGCTGGGCGCATCGAAAAGGCAGGCAGCGTCTCTCATAATTCCGGATCGGTGGTCGCGCCTGTTGCAGCGGCAATCACGTGGCGATTTGTACGAAACTGAGCTGATGCTCCAAAGCGCGATGAGATTGGGATGAATCGTCATCGCGCTTTAGGTTATTGTTTTGAGCATGATTTTTTCGGAAAACCGCTTCACACTTTTTCGGATCATGCTGTAGCCGGTCCGTCTCACGGTTTGCGCGACCGGTTTCGGACATCAGACGGCGTGGTGGCATAGCGTCGGCGGAACATGCGATTGAAGGCCGAAAGGTCCGTGAATCCGGCATCGTAGGCAATGTCGCTGATGCGGTTCGCGCGATAGCGCCAATCGACCAGCATGCGATACGCGCGTGCAAGCTTCTGGCCGTTGACGAATTCGGTGAAACTGGCTCCTTCGCTTTCGAACAGCCTGTGGATGTGACGCGGCGTGACGTGGTGGCGTGCTGCTACCGCAGTGACCGAAAAGTCGAGCTGTCCGATGTTCTCCATGACGTCGGCCTTGATCGCCCGCAATCGCGCCGCTCGCATGCCGCGATGCCCGGCGACCTCCGCGGCATCACGGCGAGCCCCGATCACGAGTGCTGCAAGATCGACGATGTGCGTTGTGACGACGCGCTGGACCGCGAGGTCGGTGATGGTGGCGTGGTCCCGAAACACGCTCAGATAATTGATCAGCAATCGGAGGGCATCCGTATCATGCGGAATGGGGCGGCCGAGGGCTGCGTCCAAATCGGGCACCAGCGGCGCGATCAGGTCACGGGCAATGCGAATGACGGTGAATGAGCCTCCTTCCGGCAGTGCCCACACGCCTGGGTCGACCGTCGTGCTGACAACAGTTTCGCCGGGACCGATCTTGGTCTCGCGGCCGCACTGCTGGATCACTCCGAAGCCACTCAACAGAATAGGCAGGCCAATACTGTCCGTGCTCTGTGCGATTAGTTGCGGCGTCGAGCGATAATTGGCAGCCGAGCAGGGGCCGGAAGCGACACCGAGGCCGGGTAACAGCCTCAGCGTGAGGTCGGCGCAAAAAGGTTCGCCGTCCAGTGGCTCAATCTCGACTTGGTGGATCAAGCGCCCATAGACCTCGCGCCAGATCGCGAACCGGTCGCGCTCAGGTATGTCAGCGGTGGAGAGGCGCAACGGGCCAATGTCATCGGGTGCGGTCATGAAAGCCATGATTGTCGTTTGCGAGGCCAATATCGCAGAGCCGAGAGGAGGCCGAAACCATTATTGTCGCTCTCGGCAAAGGGGGCGGTCCCTCCCAGCCAAGAAATGGCGTCCCGTTGGCCGGTAATAAGACGATATGATCGAGGGCTCTGCGGATCGGCCTGAACCGAATCTTACAACCGACGGCGGCGTCGTGAAGTCTCCGAAGCGTGTTGGTCAGGACGAGGATACGGCTCTGGTGCAGGACCCCGACACCGCGTTAACGCGGGAGCAGCGGGCAGCACTCGCCCTCGATGTTGCCTGGTTAGCCTGGCGCACCGAGTTTCGCCGGCGCATGATCCGGGAAGGCGTGCTGAAACACCCTTGGCGCAGCGTTTTCGAAGCCGACATGATCTTCAGCATGGTCGCTGTTCGTTGGCTCGAGAACCATCCCATCACGCTGAAAGAACTGGCGACCCATTTCCAGCTGTTCGCCACCGAGGCGACCGTAAGCCGCCATATCGACGACATGGAGGCAGCGGGGACGTTGCGGCGTATTCCCGACGCAAAGGATCGGCGGCGGTTGCTGCTGGTGCCTACGGAGCGCCTCGCCGAGATCGGCCGCACCTTTCTGCAGGCACGGGTCGACATCGCGCGCCAGCATGGATTCGTCTTCTGCCCGACCGAGGCGATCGACCACGACGAAGCAACGTGCGACTAGACCGCTTGCCGTCTGATCGTGGCGCCGGTCATCGCCATTGCGTCTTTGCGTCCCAGAACGTGAGTCGACCAAAAAATTGCAATTGATCCAGGCTGCTGGTCGCGTCCTGTCTTCGGTATAGGACAACACCAGACCTCATTGAGAGGTCCCAGATCCACCGCAAGGTTCGCTGTGAACCCGAGCGCGCTTTCGCGTGACCGGATGAGCATGCCTGTGCCTGCGATTTGCAAATTGCGAGGACAGCCGTGCTCAGACCAAAGACCTTCGTGCGATTTCTCTTGGCCACGAGCTCACTCGTTACCGCCGCGCTGAGCTCCAGCCCCGCAGCGCGCGCCCAGACGATCGATTATGCGAGCGGCGAGGTCCGCAGTATTCCGATCGACCTGGATGGGGGCGACGTCACACTCAACGTCGCCCCCGGGAACCCCGCATTTCAATCCGGCGACGTGATTGGCGCTAACGGCATCAACAAGACCGGGTCTGGGACCCTAGTGCTGTCCGGCGTAAGCGACTACGTTGGTGACACTCGGCTAGCCGGTGGGTTCCTCCTGTTCGGCGCGCAAGGTGCGCCGGGCCGCGGCAAGCTTATTCTCTCCGGAGGAGACGTCGGCTTCAAGGCCGGGGGCAGCCTGACCATCAGCGGCATGAGCCAGGATGATAGGATAATCAGCCGGTTCATGGTCAGTAACGGCGAGACCTTGCGCCTGAAGATCGCCAATGGCGGCTCCTTCGGAGCGGGGAAAGGGTCTATACTGTACCTCGGCGTCAATGGCTTCGGCGGTACGATCGAAATCGACTCGGCGGCGTTCGTCGGCGAAAAGTCCACGACGAACGTTCGGGCAGGCACGGTGCGTTTGGCGCGCTCCAGCGAATTCGGTCTCTCCAGCAGCCGCGGCGGGTTGGAGGTCGATCCGGGCGCCACCTACGACCTTAACGGCAACAGTGCCGGCGCCAGCGCCCTCTCTCTGTTCGGCGGGGGCGTCATCACCAATACCGCGGGCGACACGACCTCCTATGTGACCGTCGGAAGCGAGGGTAATTTCGCGGGCCGCATCGTAGACGATGCCGGACAGGTCGGCCTTATCAAGCAGGGCCTCGGTACGCTCATCCTCGGCGGTGTCAACACCTATACCGGCACAACGACAGTAAGTGCCGGCACATTGTCGGTGAACGGCTCGATCGCATCGTCGTTGCTGACGACGGTCAATGCCGGCGGCACACTCGGCGGCACCGGCACCGTGGGAAACACGGTTATCAACGGCGGCGGCGCGCTGGCGCCAGGCAACTCGATCGGAACGCTGAAGGTTGCGGGCAGTCTTACCTTCGCCGCTGCATCAAGCTACATGGTCGAGGTGTCGCCTGCTTCGGCGGACCGGACCAACGTCACGGGAACGGCGACGCTGGGCAGCGCCACGGTGAATGCGTCGTTCGCCTCGGGGACCTATGTCGCCAAGCGGTATACGATCCTTAACGCAGCGGGTGGTGTTAGCGGTACGTTCGGCGCGCTCGCCAACACCAATCTGCCGTCTGGCTTTCGATCCAGCCTGAGTTACGATACCAGCAACGTCTATCTCGATCTGGCGCTGAACTTCAGTTCGCCGTCATCCGGCCTCAACGTCAACCAGCGCAACGTCGCCAATGCGCTGACCACGTTCTTCAACACGAGCGGCGGCATTCCGATGATGTTCGGTGCGCTGGATCCGGCCGGCTTGACGCGGGTCTCCGGCGAGGTGGCGACCGGTGCGCAACAGAGCACATTCAATGCAATGAACCAGTTCATGGGCGTGTTGAGTGACCCGTTCATCGAGGGTCGCCGTCCCGCCATCGCGTCGCACGCCGGCGCAAATTCGTTTGCGGAGGAGCCAGCCCCGAATCCGACACGCCCGAGGTCGAATGCAGACGCTTATGCAGCGGCGGTCAAGGCGGGGGCGGGCAACCCATATTTGTCGGCTCAGCCCGTCAACCGCTGGAGTGTCTGGGCCGCAGGCTACGGCGGATCGCAGACCACGAACGGCAGCGTGAGTACCGGATCGAATACCGCGACTAATCGCATTTACGGCACCGCAGTCGGCGCGGATTACCGGCTCTCCCCCGAGACGCTCGTCGGCTTCGCGCTCGCTGGCGGCGGAACTTCATTCAGCATTGCCAATGGCCTCGGTCGGGGGTCATCGGATCTGTTTCAGGCCGGTGCGTTCGTGCGACACAATGCCGGCAATGCCTATCTCTCCGGCGCGCTTGCCTATGGCTGGCAGGACGTCTCGACTGATCGAGCCATCGGCACCGATCAACTGCGCGCGAAGTTCAACGCTAACGCGCTCTCGGGCCGTCTCGAGGGCGGCTGGCATTTTGTGGCTCCCTGGATGGGGCTGACCCCCTATGCTGCGGCACAAGTGACACGGTTCGATCTGCCGACCTATGCCGAACGAGCGTCAACCGGGGCCGGCACATTTGCGCTGGGCTATGCTGCGAAGGATGTGACTGCAACCCGCACCGAACTGGGCCTTCGCGCCGACAAATCCTTCGCGATGCAGGATGCAATCCTGACCCTGCGCGGTCGCGCCGCCTGGGCACATGACTTCAATACCGAGCGCGGCGTCGCCGCGACATTCCAGACCCTGCCGGGTGCATCGTTCGTGGTCAATGGCGCCGCGCCGGCGCATGACAGCACGCTCACCACGGCGTCCGCCGAACTCAAATGGCTGAATGGCTTTTCGCTGGGTGGCACCTTCGAAGGTGAGTTCTCCACCGTTACCCACTCCTATGCCGGCAAGGGCGTGGTGCGGTACGCATGGTGAGCGGCGAGGGCAACTTGCGGACATCGGCGGATAGCCAAAGGCCTGACTGTTGGCATTATATAGCAATTTCAACGGCATAGGAGTTCGTAATTTTATTCTGAATGGCGCACCAAATCTACGCTTTTCCACGCTGGAGCACGATCTTGTACGATTGCGCCTCGCCAGATGATCGGCGCGAAGCGCGCTCGCGTATTTCTCTTCCTAGGGCTCGCTAAGTCTATGTACGTCAAATCCAGCGTTCAGGACCACGCTTCCGCACGCCCTTCCACGCCGGCCTCCGCGATCGACACTATCTGTTGACCGTCGACCAGCTCGAAACGGCATCGTACCGGCGCCTTCAAAGCAGCGACGCGTGGAAGAGGCATTTGGAAAACCGCGGCTCGCGGCGGTGTCTGGAATCAAGGCATCTAAGTCGTTCGGCAGGCTTGGCCGACCGCCTAGGCTCCCGCCACAAAGGCCGCGCGATCGCGCGCGGCTTCCGCAGGAGCCCAATAATGAAGCAACTCAAAGATATTGCCATCGAAGCTCATGGAGGCCTCGATCGGTGGCGGCAGTTCGAGCAGGTGTCGGCGGATCTCGTGCAGGGCGGCGTCCTGTGGTCCTTGAAGGGACAGGCTGTCACCCTCGAGCGGACCAAGGTCACCGCGGGTCTGAAGAGGGAGTGGGCGTCACACGCTCCGTTCGGCGCTGACAATCGGCGCTCGCGCTTTGAGCCAAGCCGGGTGGCTCTGGAAGCTGACGACGGAACGGTGCTCGAAGAGCTGCTTGAACCGCGGGCGAGCTTTGCCGGCCATGAGTTGCAAACGCCGTGGACGGAACTGCAACTCGCCTACTTCGCCGGCTGCGCCATGTAGACCTATCTGAACATGCCGTTCCTGCTCGCCTGACCGAGAGTTGAGACCGAGGAACTGGAGCCCTGGCCGACCGATAGCGGCGACTGGCGCCGCCTTGCGGTGCGATTTCCGGCAGAGATCGCGACCCTGGACGAGTGAGGGAGGGGACAGACGCGTGATCTTCAGCAGCAGGCAATCGAGGCCCATGGCGGCCTCGTTGGCGTCGACATCACAGACTATCGCTTCGAGTGAGGTCGGCCGTCGGGACTCAGGCCTGGACGAGGTCTCCCAGCAAATTGGCTGCCACCGTCAGCTTGGCGAGCGTCAAGCCGCTGGCCGCGATCTCCTCGACCAAGCGGCGAACGCGCATCGCCTCAGGATGAGCCGCAATCCAGTCGCCGGTGGCCTGCTGGCCGGATTCGCCGTTTGCCAGCATGTTGGCGACCAGTGCTCTTTCCGCGGCCGCGATCTGGCCAACGGCACGATCGATGGCGAGACGTTCGTAATTATCGTTGGCCGGCATGCTGCGCGCGGCGGCGATGATCCGATCGAGTCTGAATTCGGCCTCGGCGGCGAAGAAGGTCGTGGCGGCGTCACCGATGGCCCGGTTGGTGCGCTCCGCGACGGTGACGATATCCGGTGCGGAGAGGAGCGCATCGAGATCGGCGAGTTCTGCGGCAAGGCCCGCCGGGACACCGGCATCGATCAGATCCTGCCGCCGCCTGGTGCGCCCAGCCTGCGAATCCTGCGGCAGGGTCTTGTCGAGCCCGGCGGCGATCTCTTGGATTCCGGGGCCGAAGCGTGCGATCACGGCGTCCAGACCGGCCTTGAAATCAGCATTGCGCACATACCAGACCATGCGTGAGAGCAGGAGATCCTGGATCGCCGCGTAGAGGCCGAGTTGCAATTGCCCGTCGATGCGGGTGTCGAGTGCATCGATCCCGGCATTGAGCCGCTTGAGGCCGTAGGATTCGTCCACCGCCACGAAGGCCATGACGATGGTGGCGATATCGGCGTCGGTCTCGTCGGTCAGGCGCACGACACAGGCCGGGCCGCCCCGGTTGATCACGGCATTGGCGAGACTGGTGGCGATGATCTCCCGCCGGAGCCGATGCAATTGTACCGCTGTCGGGAATTGCTCCTGCACCTGGCGCGGAAAATATTGGGATAGTTCGCGGGCGAGATAGGGATCGTCGGGTACGCCAGTCGCAAGCAGGTCGTCGTACAGCGTCAGCTTGGCGTAAGCGAGCAACACGGCAAGCTCGGGCCGCGTCAGGAGCTGGCTGCGTCTCGTACGCTCAGTGATCGCCGCATCGTCGGGCAAGAACTCCACGGCGCGGCTGAGCAGGCCGCGCTGCTCTAGCGACTGCATCAGTCGGGTGAGGAAGCTGATCTCGGCCACCCCTTTCCGTTCGGCCAGCGAAAGCGCCAGCGTCTGAAGATAATTGTTGCGCAGCACCAGCGCGCCGACCTCCTCGGTCATCGCGGCGAGCAGGCTGTTGCGGTCGCCTGGACTGAGGCGCCCCTCGCGCTCGGGGCGCGCCAGCGCGATCTTGATATTGACCTCGACGTCGGACGTGTTCACGCCGGCCGAATTGTCGATGGCGTCGGTGTTGAGCTTCACGCCCTTCTGTGCCGCCTCGATACGGCCGCGCTGGGTGACGCCGAGATTGGCGCCTTCGCCGATCACCCGGGCGCGGACATCGGCGCCTGTGATGCGGATCGGATCGTTGGCGCGATCGCCGGCCTGATCATCGCTTTCCGAGGACGAGCGGATATAAGTGCCGATGCCGCCAAACCACAGGAGGTCCACGCGGGCCTTGAGGATCGCTGTCATCACCTCGAAAGGCGTGGCCTGCGGCTTGTCGAGATCAAGCAGTGTGCGCACTTCCGGCGCAAGCGGGATCGCCTTGAGCGAGCGCGAGAACACGCCGCCGCCTTGCGAGATCAGGGACTTGTCGTAGTCCTGCCAGCTCGATCGCGACAGGCTGAACAGGCGCTTGCGTTCGGCGAGGCTGACCGCCGGATCAGGCGAGGGATCGATGAAGATGTCGCGGTGATCGAACGCCGCGACGAGCTTCGTCGCCGGCGATAGCAGCATGCCGTTGCCGAAGACATCGCCCGACATATCGCCTACGCCGGCAACCGTGAACGGCTTGGTCTGGATGTCGGCGCCAAGCTCGCGGAAGTGACGCTTGACCGCCTCCCAGGCGCCTCGCGCCGTGATCCCCATCTTCTTGTGGTCATAGCCCTGACTGCCGCCGGAGGCGAAGGCATCGGCGAGCCAATGGTGCTTCTCGGCCGAGATCGCATTAGCGATGTCGGAGAAGGTGGCGGTGCCCTTGTCGGCGGCGACGACCAGGTAGGGGTCGTCGCCGTCATGCCGCACAGTCGAGTCGGGCGGCACGATGGTGTCGCCGTCGAGATTGTCGGTGAGTTCGAGCAGCGTGCGAACGAAGATACGATAGGCTTCAGTGCCTTCCGCCATGAAGTGGTCGCGACCCGAGGGTGACGGCAGGCGCTTGGGCACGAAGCCGCCCTTCGCGCCGACCGGCACGATCACGGCATTCTTCACCTGTTGTGCCTTCACGAGGCCCAGGATCTCGGTACGGAAATCCTGCGGCCGGTCGGACCAGCGCAGACCGCCGCGCGCGACCTTGCCAAAGCGCAGATGAATGCCTTCGACGCGGGGCGAGTAGACGAAAATCTCGTACAGTGGTCGCGGTGCCGGCAGGGCCTCGATCTTGCGGGCGTCGAACTTGAAGGAGATCACCGGATGCGGATGTCCATCCTGACCGACCTGCCACAAATTGGTGCGGATGGTTGCCTGCACGAGATTGGTGAAGCGACGTAGGATGCGATCTTCATCGAGCGAGGCGACGGATTTGAGCTGCTCCTCGATCTCGGCGACGAGAGCCATCTCGCGCGCCGAGCGCTCCGCAATCGTGAGTCCAAGGCGCGGATCGAGGCGGCCCTGGAATAGGGCGACGACGTTGGCGGTAATCGCGGCGTTCCTGCGCAGGGTCTCCCACATATAGTCCTGGGTGAACGGAGCGCGGATCTGATGGAGGTAGCGCGACAGCGCGCGGATCGTCGATACTTCCCGCCAACTCAGGGCTGTGCGCAGGATCAGTGCGTTGAACCCGTCGGATTCGGCGCGATCGCGGACCACCGCCATGATCGAGGCTTCCAGACGGTGGTTGAATTCACGGCTGATTGCGATCGGCTTGCCGTCGCTGGTCTCGATTGTCATATCGTGCAGCCATACCGGCGCCTGCCTGGTGCGCGGCACGATCTGATAGGTGCGTTCGTTGACCACGTTCAAGCCGTGATTTTCAATCACCGGTACGCGATAGGATAGCGACAGCGGTGCGGCATCCGAGAAGACCTTCAGGCCGAATCGTCTGGGATCGTCGTCCCCCGCGAGGCGGTAAACCGAAATCGTCACCGGTCGGGCTGAGGTGAGCTTTTCGATGGTGGTGATGTCGGCGATCGCCTGTTCGGCGCTGAATATCTCGGTGTAGCCGCCGGAAAAGGCCTGGGCATAGCGGCTTGCGAGCATGCGCGCCCGCATGCCGTCGGCAGACGCTGCGAGCGCGACCTTCAACTTGTCGGCCCAGGTCTCGGCAATGGCGCTGATCCCGGCTTCGAGTGTCTCGCGCTCGACGACCGGGGTCTTACCTTCATATCGCCCGATGATGTAGTGGACGCGCGCCAGTGATCCTTCGGGGAAGGACACGTAGGAGGCCGACAGGGTCCCCTTGTAGACCTGCGAGAGGAAGGCGCCGACGCGCGTGCGCACGTCGGTATCGTATTTGTCGCGCGGAATGAAGCAGAGGATGGAGACGAAGCGATCGAACTTGTCCACGCGTGCCAGCGCCCGGACCCGGGGGCGCTCATAGAGGATCAGGATCTCCATGACGAAATTGTAGAGCGTGTCGACGTCGATCTGGAACAGATCGTCGCGCGGATAATCTTCGAGAATATGCGTCAGCGCCTTGCCCGAATGGCTGTTCGGGTCGAAGCCGGCGCGCTTTAGCACCTGCGCCACCTTGTGGCGGGCGTAAGGGATTTGCTTGACCGATCGGGTATAGGCGCCGGACGTGAACAGACCAACGAGGCGCAATTCTCCTTCGAGCCGGCCGTCGGGGCTATAGAGCTTGATGCCCACATAATCCATCCGGATGCGGCGATGAACGCGGCTGGACACGTTGGCCTTGATCACGATGAGAAGGCTCGGCTCCCGCATGAACTCGCGAATTTCCGACGTCATCACCACCATTTCGCGACCGCGGCGCAGGACCTTCACCTCGGGATCGCGCAGGATGCCGAGGCCCTCGCCGGTCGTGATGTCATCCGACGCATCGCCGTCGGGGGAGAAGCGATATTCGCGCACGCCCAGGAAGGTGAAATTGTCCAGGCATAGCCAATGCAGGAACTGGCTGGCTTCGGCGATCTCGTCGATCGGCAGCGGCGGCGGATTGGTGGAGAAGATCTTGATCGCCTCCTCGATGCGGGCGCGCATGGGCTTCCAGTCGGTGACGCAGGCACGCGCGTCGTTCAACGTCATGGTCAACCCATCGACCAGCTTTTGGCGGTCGGCGTCGACGTCCATGCGGGCGATGTGGAGATGGATGAGGCTTTCGCGCGTGCCCCTTGCTCCCGCCGGCAGGGTTTCGCCATGGAAGCGCATCAGCTTGCCTTGCTCGTCGCGCTCCACGGCGATGATCGGATGGGCGACCAGGGCGACCTCGATGCCCTGCTCGGCTAGCTCGGCCAAAGTGGAGTCGAACAGGAAGGGCATGTTGTCGTTGAGAATTTCGAGCACGGAGATCTCGCGGCCATCCGGCATCGTCGGATTGACGATGCGGATATCGGCGTGCCCCGCCGTGCGCCGCTGTACATGTTCCCAGGCCTGCTCGGCCAGGAAGGCCAGCGAAGCGGCGTCGTGGTTGGCGAGATCCTCGCTATTGGTGTGGCCGAACAGGAGTTCGGCAAAAGTCCGGGGCGCGTTGCCTAGCTGCACGTTGGCCGCAGCATTGCGAATCAGGGTCGACCGGGCCTTGTCGTCACGCCACGCTTCCATAACGTCCTCCATCTCTCGCATCGTCCGATCGCAACCGCGATCATCAGTTTGCTTCTGGAGTTCATCGCTTCGAGCGCCGTTATCTTGACCGAGATCCGGCGCCGCGAAATCTGCCCTCGGCACCTGATCTTACCACTCCGGCGGCCAAGGCGCGCGGAACCGCGGCAAAAAGGCCTACGACACGGCCGGGTCGCAGATGCCACGAGAAATCATAAGTGTATTCAATGGCATACGAGTTCTCAGTTTTGTTCGGAGTGGCGCACCATCCCTCTCAGTTTCGGACGCCCCCTAGCTTCGCCGCATGCGTTCGCTGTACGCGTAGGGCCACAGCTGATATGCTTTTCGCCATTGGGTGAACGGCAGCTCGCCAGCCGACTTTTTTGCGAGGCCGGCCTTCTGATCGGATTTCGATCCCGCTCGCGGCTCTACGTTTCGCTTCGACATAACGCTGAACAAATCGCCGACAGCTGCCGCGTCCCCGCTCACATTGGGAGATGTGCCATGGCTGCATCGGACTGGCGTCTCGAAGGCGAATGGATGAAGAACTGCACCTGCGCGTTTGGCTGCCCCTGCGATTTCAACGCACGGCCGACCCAAGGCTATTGCAAGGGAATGGTCGCCATGCGGATCGCCAAGGGACATTTCGAAGGGACCAGGCTCGATGGTCTCTGCTTTGCCATCACGGTCGATTTCCCTGGGCCGCTTCATGAGGGCAACGGGACAATCCAGCCCATCATCGACGAACGCGCCACGGCGGAGCAGCGTCAGGCGTTGTTCGATATCTTTTCCGGCAAGCATTCGGCCGAAGGTACGCTTTTTCAGATCGTCAGCATGATCGTGACCAAGATCCACGATCCGGTATTTGCGCCGTTCGAGTTTTCCTTCGACAAAGAAGGACGCGTCGCAAAACTCGTCGCCAGGGGTGTGCTCGAGACCGATGTCGAGCCGATCAAGAATCCGGTGACCGGTGATCCGCACCGCATCCAGGTGGTCATGCCCGAGGGGTTCGAACATCGGGCGGCCGAGGTCGCATCCGCCAACATCCGCTCGACCGGCGCGATCCCGTTCGAGACCCGCGGTACGCATAGCTCGCTCGCCAATGTCGTGCAGACGCCCGAGGGCGTAGCGGCATGATGCGGCGCTGACACCGAGACAAAAACCTCGGTGTCAGCTCCTCATCGCTATGGACAAGTCGATGCAGGGGCGCTCGATACTGGAACATTTGCTCCACCGCGACCGGCTGATCGTCGCGATCGGGACCGCCGCAGTGGTGGCGCTCGCCTGGGCCTATCTCGCCGCGGGCGCCGGCATGGACACCGAGATGATGGCCGACATGCCGGACATGGCGCCGATGCCGTGGACGCCATTCTATGGCGTGCTGCTGTTCGTGATGTGGTGGGTGATGATGATCGCGATGATGGCGCCGAGCGCGGTGCCCACCGTTCTCCTGTATGCGACCGTCAAGCGCAAGCAGGAGACTGCCTCCCGCGCCGCAATCGATACCTGGATCTTTCTCGCCGGCTATCTCGTGACGTGGGCGGGGTTCAGTCTCGCGGCGGTGGTGGTGCAGGGAGCGTTCGAACGCTTCGGATTGCTGTCGATGGCGATGGCAAGCACCAGCGCGATTCTGGGTGGCGGCATTCTGATTGCAGCAGGGGTATATCAGTTCACGCCTCTCAAACAGGCGTGCCTGCGCTACTGCGAGAGCCCGCTGCTGTTTTTCAGCCGACATTGGCGGCCCGGCACGCGCGGCGCATTGCGAATGGGACTTCGCCACGGCAGCTACTGCGTCGGCTGCTGCTGGTTTCTGATGGTGCTGCTGTTCGTCGGCGGCGTGATGAACCCGGCCTGGATCATCGGCATCGCGCTCTATGTCGCCGGCGAGAAGCTGCTGCCGTTCGGCCGAAGATTGAGCTATGCGGCAGGCGGGGTCCTCATCCTGTCCGGCGCGATCGTTCTTGCGCGCGCAATCTGAAAAGGCCCAAAGGCGGCCAAAAATGTGCGGCTTTCGACATGCCCATGTACCTGATTGCTCAAGGCCAGCCGACCTCCGTGATGATACGGATGTTTTAATCTGAAGAATTGAGCTTTACCCAAACACAAACTTAAGGCTGTTTCAGCTACCTTTGCGCTATGAACAGCACCCGCGCGCCGCTTTCGGCCGCGGGTGTCCCTGTGCAGTCGAGGCGGAGACAAGGCGATGCCAATACTGCGGGCGAGCGCAGTTCTGCCCTGGCGGCCGAAGCGGGGGTGCGCGTCGTGATTCCCGCAGGGGCAGTCCGCAAAGCGGGAAGAACGATCCTGCGGAATGGTCCGCTGCAGATTGCGTTGTTCTTTCTGCCCCTGGTCTGGATCGGCTATTTCGCAATCACCGCGTCGGAGCGGATGGACGCCGTCGAGCAGGCGCGGTCGCACGGCAACAGCGTCGCCGAACTGTTCGAGGAAAACACCGAACGCATCTTCGAGCGCGTCGATCAGTCATTGCTGGTGGTGCGAGCGCTCTACGCCCAGGATCCGCTCACCTTCAGCTTGAAGTCATGGTCGGACACGGCCCGCATTGCGACCGGCGACGTGGTTCAGTTCGCACTGATCGGATCGAACGGATACATGACCGAGACGACCGCGGGCTATTCCGGCCCGCCGCTTTATCTCGGCGATCGCGAGCACTTCATCAATGTCATGGCGCAAGCCGACGATCGCCTCTACGTCGCCAAGCCGGTGCTGGGAAGGGCCTCGAACAAATGGACGATCCAGCTCGCAAGAAAGGTGTTCGACCTCGCGCGGAATCCGGCCGGGGTGGTCGTCGGCTCGATCAGCGTCGACGTGGTCGGCAGGTTCTACGACACGGCAAAGCTCGGCGTCGGCGGAACGCTGGTGCTCAGAAATGCCAATTACGTCGTGCTCGCCGCCCGGGGCGTGGACCAGGGCTCCGTGCTGGGACAACACGCACCCAGCCGCGTCGAGGGCGAGCTGGGTGACGGCTTCTATGTGCAATATTGGAACGAGAACCGACCGAACCGCAGCGACCGGTTGACCACGGCGCGCAGGTCGCGTGCGTTTCCGCTCATCTTCACCGTCGGCATTTCGGGGCAGGAGATTTATTCCCGCTCCGCCGTCCGGCAGAAGGTTTATCTCGGCGGCGCGCTGCTGCTTACGTTCATTATCCTCGCCGCGACGACATTCCATTGGCGACGGCAGCAGGCGCTGGATCGCGCTCACCGCGAGCGGCGCGATTTTGCCAGCAAGTTCGAGGATGCGCTCCGGAACCTTCCCCAGGGCTTGAGCATGTTCCATGGCCGCGACCGCCTGATCGCATTCAACCCGCAATGGCTCGAACTCTATGGCCTCCTGCCGGAAGACATTCGGATCGGCATGCATTTCCGGGATATATTCGCAAAACAGACCGCCGTGCTCGACGTCGAGACCTATCTCGTCGATTTGAAGAACCGGCTCGCCCGGTCGGAGCAGATCTCGAACACCGTGCAGTTTCCCGATGGGCGGGTCGTCTACATCTCCTACGGCCGGCGCGAGGGTGGCGGCTGGGTCGCTACTCATGAGGACATCACCGAGCGCAAGGCGTCGGCGGACCGCATCGAGCGGCTGGCGCATTACGACAGCCTGACCGGCCTTGCCAACCGCAACCTGTTCAAGGAACGCATCGACGAGGCGCTGGCCAGCTCGCGCCGGCTGGAGCCTGGGTTCGCCGTACTCCTGCTCGATCTCGACAAGTTCAAGTCCGTCAATGATGCGCTCGGCCATCAATGCGGCGACGCGTTGCTGAAGCAGGTCGCCGACCGGATCAAGGCGCAGATTCGTGATGCCGATACGGCGGCGCGAATTGGCGGCGACGAGTTTGCCGTGATCGTGGCCGCGATGCGCGACGGCGCTGCAAGCCTGGCCGAGCGGCTGGTCCAGGCCATTGCCGAGCCCTATCACATCGATGGCCATCCCGTCGTGATCGGCTGTAGCATTGGCCTTGCGCTCGTGCCCGAGCACGGCACGCGGGTCGATGAGATCCTTCGCAACGCCGATCTTGCGCTCTACAGGTCGAAGAATGCCGGCCGAAGCTGCTTCCACCTTTATTCAGCGGAGCTCAAGGCGGAAGCGGATCAGCGTAACGTGCTCGAGATCGAGCTGCGCGAAGCGATCTGGCGCGAGGAGCTGGAGGTGTTTTATCAGCCCGTGATCGAGCTCGGCACCGGTCGGGTAAAATCGGTCGAAGCCCTGGCGCGCTGGCATCACGGCACGAGGGGCTACATTCCTCCGGCTGAGTTCATTGCGGTTGCGGAGGCGGGGGGCTTGATCGTCGAGCTCGGCAATCAGGTGCTGGCCCGGGCCTGTCGCGATGCGATGAGCATGCCGGCAGACGTCAAGGTCGCTGTCAATCTCTCTGCCCTGCAATTTGCCGGCACCAATCTCGTCGACACCGTGACGTTTGCGTTGGCGCAGAGCGGCCTTCCGCAAACCCGGCTCGAGCTCGAGATCACCGAGAGCGTATTCCTCGCCGACACCGAGGAGAACCTCAAGACGCTCCAGCGCCTCAAGGCGCTCGGCGTCTCCATTGCCCTCGACGATTTCGGTGTCGGATACTCGTCTTTGTCCTATTTGAC
Source organism: Bradyrhizobium sp. SBR1B (assembly GCF_014198205.1). NCBI lineage: Bacteria > Pseudomonadati > Pseudomonadota > Alphaproteobacteria > Hyphomicrobiales > Nitrobacteraceae > Bradyrhizobium > Bradyrhizobium sp. SBR1B. The sequence continues at coordinate 34,971 of NZ_JACIHC010000005.1, read as the reverse complement.
GGCCTTTCCTTTCGACAAGGTCAAGATCGACAAATCGTTCATCGACAGGATCGATCGCTGCGAGACCGTCGCCGTGCTGAAGTCCATCGTGCAGCTCGCGAAGACGTTGAAGCTCTCGATCGTCGCCGAGGGGGTCGAGTCCTTCGAGCAGGTCAAACGGCTCCAGTCACTCGGCATCCCGCTCGGCCAGGGATTTCACTTCAGCAAGCCCGTGCCGTTCGCCGGCCTCTCGTGGCAAAGCCCCCCGGCGCGACGGAAACGGCGGGCGGCGTGAGCTGAATGCCTCCGGCGTTTGCCATCATCGCCCGCCGCCCAAGAGCAGGAAAGCTGAGCAGGTGAAGGCTCCCTTTGAATAGCTTGGAAGGGGGAAGATTTGGTGGTTCCCTGGCACGTTAAGCTTCCGCTGAGAGGCGAAGGACCGCACCGCGTGGAACCAATTCCCGAGCCCAATCGCACCCGCCGATCCTGGCACTCCACTTGCTGAGTCATGACCAAAGCCGGGCCTCGGCAGGGAGGCCCGTTTCAGGTTGAGGCATGCGATGCAAGAAATGTCCCGTTCTGGTACTGCCGGAGAACTCCGGCTCGATGCGCTGATCGCCGATTTGTGGTGGCGCGTTCGGCTGTTGAATACCGACATTCTCGAGGAGGAAGCCAAAGCCGGGGTGTTTGACGTGCAGCAGCCGACCTATCCGCTGCTTGCACTCAACCTCCGAGCGCGGCGCGACAATCTGGTCTCCACGATCGGCGTGCTCGAGCAGCGTGCGAAGTCGGTGTCGGAAGCGGCTTGAGAGCGGCCACCAATTGATGGCGGCGATCGATCGCGACGGCATCAGCCGGGCGATCGACACCTCCTCGCCATCGTAATGATGGGGCGAAGTGCTTCCGCCGTTCTCCGCCGCAAGCTCATCGCGACGGCCGTGCTAAAGCGCGATGAGATTAGGATGAAACATCATCGCGCTTCAGTTTATTGTTTGAGCATGATCTTTTTGGAAAACCGCTGCACACTTTTCCGGATCATGATCTAGAATTCGCACACGTCAGGATGCAATAGCGGTCCCCGCTTGATCCAAACGCGGGCGCCCTCCGCGCCAACCTGCGCATGCAGATTCACGCCCGCCGGCAGACGCCCCCAATCCTGCGGGCTCATCGCCTCGCCGTCGACCGTGAGGCCGCCCGACACCAACAGAAACTCCAAGCCGCCCGAATTCTCCACTATGACGGTCGCGGTCGCCCGCCAGTCCTCCAGCAGAACCGTTTCATGGCCATCATCGAACAACACTGTTGCGGCGCTTGCGCCGGGGCGCGGCTCCGCGGGCTGACCTTCGCCCGGCAGGCGGACGGTCTGCGCCCTGTCGTCAGCGCGGAACTGCCATAGCCGCACGAAGATCGTGCAGCCGCCCTGTGATGCGGGTGCATGCGAGGTGCCCGGCGGATTGCGCACATAGGTCCCGGTTGGATAATCGCCCTCGTCGTCCTGGAAGACGCCTTCCAGCACCAGAAACTCCTCCCCGCCGCTATGCACATGGCGCGCAAAGGCGCTGCCGGGCGCATAGCGGACGATCGAGGTGGCGCGCGCCTTCTCCTCGCCGATCCGAAACAGCATGCGGCGGTCGACGCCGGGCGCCGGACTCGGGATCCAGTCCTCCTGCGAGGCGTGGGCGATGACAGGGCGAGAAAGGTCGTCATTGATGCGCATGATCAGATCTCCGCAAATCCGCCGTCGACATTGATCTCGGCTCCAAGCAGGTAGCGCGAATCGTCGCCGGCCAGGAATGTCACCGCCGCCGCGATCTCCTCCGGTTTACCCATGCGGCCGGCTGGAACCTTGGAGCCGACCTTATCAGCATAAGCCCTGAACTCCTCTTCGGTCTGCCCGGGTGCGCGATGGATCGGCGTGTCGATCGGACCTGGGCTGACTGCATTGACGCGGATTTTTCGGGCGACAAGCTCCGCCGCCAACACGCGTGTGAAGGACCGTACGGCCGCTTTAGAGGCAGACAAGACCGCCCGGCCCGGCGTGCCGACCTGACCCAGCCATGAGGTGTTGAGAATGATCGAGCCGCCATCGGCCATGATCGGAAGCACTGCTTGGACCGTGAAGAATACGCCCTTCACATTGATGTCCATCAGGCGGTCGAAGCTCTCTTCGTCGGTCGTTTCAATCGGCGTTCCATAGGCGACGCCGGCATTGGCGAAGAGGATGTCGAGCTTGCCGAAGGCGTGGCCGACGATCTGCACCATCGCCTTCAGATCGGCAAGGGAGCGCACGTCGGCGCTGATCGTGAGCGTATCGCCGCCGACTTCCTGACGCGCGGCCTCCAGCTTGGCCGCATCAGTGCCGGTGATGGCGATGCGGACGCCCTCAGCGCGAAGCCGCTTGGCCGTGGCAAGGCCGATGCCACTATTGCCGCCGGTGATGAGCGCGGTCTTTCCGTTCAGCATGTGATGGTCTCCTGTGCATCGATCAATCGGGCGAGGACCTGCGCCCGCCAAAGCGATCTCTCGCCTCAAGCAGATGGAAGTCGATGCCGGCCGCATCGAGCAGACGCGCGGCGTAAAGGCCGGCAAGACCGCCGCCCACAATGGCTACCTTGGTTCGCATGCTCATTTTTCGCAACTCGTGCGCCAGTCCACGTGTGTCGCTGTGACGATCATGTTGAAGGGTGCTCCCGAGAGCACCCTTCGATGATTCAGGCGAGGCGGTTCGCGAGAGCTTCCGCAAGCGGCACGGCGGAGGCGGGGCTCTGACCTGTCATCAGCACGCCATCGACGACCACGTTCGGCTCCCAATTGGCCTTGCTCTGATATTTGGCTCCGCGATTCCTGAGCTCGTCCTCGAGCGAGAACAGAAGATGGTGCAACAACTCGATTTCGGTGTCTTCCGCGTTCTTGAAGCCGGTCAGGTTCAGGCCGTTGACGAGATATTGGCCGTCGTCCTTCTTGACGTCGCGCAGGATAGCGGGCGCGTGGCAGACCATCGCGATGGGACGCTGCGCGTTGTGGAAGTCACGGATCAGCTTGATCGCGTAGGAATCCGACGCGAGATCCCAGAGCAGGCCATAGCCACCGGGGAAGAACACGGCATCGTACGTGCGGTAGTCGATATTGCGCAGCTTCCGGGTGTTGCGGGCAGCGAACATTGCGACCGGATCAGCGAGGAAGCGCTCGGTATATTCGGTGGTGAACGGCGACTTCATGCTGAGGAGGTCGATCGGCGCTTCGCCGCCCCGTGGGGAAGCAAAGACGACCTCAAAGCCGGCCTTGGTGAGGATGTAATAGGGGGCCGCCAGTTCGTGGAACCAGGTGCCCGTCTGCTTGCCGCTGATCCCCATCTCGTCGACCGACGACATGATGAGGAGGATGCGCTTTTGTCGGTTGCCAGTGCCCATAAATTTTCCTTCAGGTGATCAGAGCTTTGCGGATATCTACCTGTCGACAGGTAGATAATGATGGCGCACATACAGCTTGTCAGGCGCGATAGCAAGATCTACCTGTTAACAGGTAGGTGAACGACTTGGCAGACTGGAAGGCTATGACCGACACGGTGGAAGCAATCATGGACGCGACGGAGCGTCGAATCCGGGAGGCTGGCTATAGCGGCTTCAGTTTTCGAGAGGTCGCCGCCGACGTCGGGGTGAAGAGCGCGAGCATCTACTATCATTTCCCGACCAAGAGCGCACTGGCGGCCGCTGTGGCTCGACGTTACAACCAACGCGTGGTCGCGGCCGCCGATGCCGGGGTCGCCGCCGGACAGAATGTGGTCCAGGCCTGGCGGGCGGTGTTTCGCAGCGCCCTCGATGATGGCGCCAAGATGTGCCTCTGCGGATCGCTCGGCGCTACCGTCCCCGACCTGGCGCCGGACGTGGCCCATGAGGTACGGCAGTTTTTCCAGGCGGGCATCGCCAGCCTCGTCGCCGGCGGCCTCACCGAACAGCGTGCGACCCAGGTGCTCGCGACGCTCGAAGGCGCGATCCTGATGGCCAGCGCACAGGGCGATCCGACCCTCTTCGACCGCGCAACCGAAGCGCTCGGTTGAGGCGGAGTCGCGCCGACATCGAGGAGGGGAAGCTCCATAGCGGCCTCCGATAAGGATTCGCGCTTCACCGGAAACGTCAGCGACTTCGCCAGCCTCACCCGGTCGACCGAGCGCCGGCAGCCGGTCTCTTTGAAGAAATGAAAAGGTGGCTCTTCACGGTGCTGACGGACACACCCAGCGTATTGCAGCAGCGTGGCACTCGCTGCGGGCTGGCGTTGAAGTCGCGGCGGCTACTCTCGTGCCTCTTCCTCCGATCGAACGACGCACGGTCGCCAGCAGGAGCGATGATCATCGCGTGACCGGTGACACATATCTTCCTCGCGGGTCGATCTAGCTTGCGGTCAGGTGGTTCGCAGTGATCCACCGGGAAGAGGACAAGACTTATGCGCAATACCATCCTTGTGGCCTTCGCAGCGATCACCTTGGCAAGCTTGGTGACACCCGCGAGCGCGCTGACCATCGTCCGCGATCATCGCGACCCGCCCATCGTGCGCGACCATCGCAATCAGACCATCGTCAGGGACCACCGCACGCAACCCGAGGTCCGCGATCATCGCCACTAAACGTCCCGGCGGCGGAGCCGAATCGAACGGGTTCGGCTTCGTCGTCTTGTCGAAAAGCCCGACAATCGTCCCGCGCACAACGCCGGTATCCATTCGCGATTGTGAGGCCTGAGCACGCGCCAGCTTCCCGCTGCCATGCTATTGCTGCCTCCGCAACTTCCCGCGAGGCCGCCATGCTCCCCATTCCCGCCGATATCTTCACCGAGCCCGAGGACGTCTCGCCCGACGGCCTCGCCAATCTCGGCCCGCTCCGCCGTCTCGCAGGGCATTGGCAGGCGGACAAGGGCATCGACATCAATCCGAAGGCGGAGGGGCCGGAGCGGCGGACCTTCATCGAGCGCATCCGCATGGATCCGATCGATCCGCAGGCCAACGGGCCGCAGCTGTTGTACGGGCTGCGCTATCACATCCACATCAACACGCCCGAGGAAGACATCACCTTCCACGACCAGGTCGGCTATTGGCTGTGGGAGCCCGCGACCGGCCTGATCATGCAGACGCTGGCGATTCCGCGCGGGCAGGTGCTGCTGGCCTCGGGCAAGGCCGGGCCCGACGACAAGACGATCTCGGTCACCGCAAAGCGCGGCGACACCGCCTACGGGATCTGCTCGACCGACTTTCTGGAACAGGCCTTCCGCACCGACTCCTATCGCTGCGACATCACCTTCAACGACGACGGCAGCTGGACCTATCTGATCCAGACCGAGTTGTTCGTCCGCGGCGCGCCGTTCGACCATCGCGACACCAACACGCTGCAGCTCGTCGCGCCACCACAGCTCAATCCGCTCGCGGTGATCGTCAACGAACGCGCCAGGAGCGATGAGAAGGGCGATGGGTCGGCAGTGTGAAGCGCGGCGTCGGAGAATCGCATGAAGCCCTATGTCATCTGTCTGATGCACTCCAGCCTCGACGGCCGCACGCATCCCAGCCGCTGGCGCCCGAAGGGGGCGGGCACGGATTGGTTCGAGAAGATCCATGACGAGCTCGGCGGCGATGCCTGGGTGATTGGCCGCGTTACCGGCTCGGAGTTCGCCAAGGGCCAGCCCTATCCCGCGACGAATGCGAAGCTGCCGCGTGAAAACTGGTTCGCGCGGCGTGATGCGAAAACCTATGGAATCGTTCTCGATGCGCAGGGCAAGATCGGCTGGGGCCGCTCGGACATCGGCGGTGATCCGATCGTCGTCGTGCTGACCGAGAGCGTGCCGGATTCGCATCTCGCCGGCCTGCGCGGCGAGGGCGTATCCTACATCTTTGCCGGCAAGTCCGAGCTCGATCTGGCGCTGGCGTTGGATATTCTCAGCCGCGAGTTGGGGGTGAAGCGGCTGCTGGTGGAGGGCGGCGGCGTCGCCAATGGCGCGTTCCTGCGTGCCGGTCTGATCGACGAGTTCAACCTGATTCTCAGCCCAGCGATCGATGGCGCAGAGGGCGCGCCCTTCGTGTTCTCTTCGACCGAGGCGGACAGCGACAAGCGCGCACCGATCACGGCGATGACGCTGGAGAGTACGCGCCAGCTCGGCGACGGTGTCCTGTTGCTGCGCTATCTGATCACGAACGATCCGCAAGCCGCGAGCCGGTAACGCGCGGCCATGCCCGAGACAACAGAGCATATCGTCATCGTCGGCGCCGGCGCGGCCGGCCTGATGGCGGCGCGTGAGCTGGCGCGGGCCGGCCGCAAGGTGACGGTGCTGGAGGCGCGCGAGCGCTGCGGCGGCCGCATCCTTCCGCTGCCGGTCTCGGAGTTCGGCTACCCCGCCGCGGGCGGCGCCGAATTTGTCCATGGCGAGGCGCCGGTCACGCGCGGATTGCTGCGCGAGGCCGGACTGTCCCTTCACGAGATCGCAGGCGAGCAGTGGAGCTTTGACGGCACGGCGCTCTTGCGCGAGGAGCGCGACGATCCGCACGAGGCGAAGCTTCAGGCCGTGCTGAAGGACTTGAAGGACGATCTCTCCGTCGCCGAATTCCTGCGCCGGCATTTCGCCGGGGACGACTATGCGCCGATGCGCCAATCGATCGAACGGATGGTCGAGGGCTATGACGCGGCCGACCCCGAGCGCGCCTCGACGCTGGCGCTGCGCGAGGAATGGATGGATGGCGGACACGCGCCGCAGGCGCGCATCGATGGCGGCTATGGCGCGCTGATCGACTTTCTGGCCGCCGATTGCCGCAAGTCTGGCGTGACCATCCATCTCGGCGCCGTAGTGTCGGCGATCGAGGAGGACGGTGACACGGCGGCGGTTCGCTGCGGCGGCGGCGATGTACACGCCTGCGATCGCGTGATCCTGACCGTGCCGCTGCCGCTGCTGCGCGAGATGGCTCTGCCGGCGAGCGCGCGCGAGAAGCTTGCTGCTGCTGCTGATGACATCGGCTTCGGCAACGTCATCAAGATCCTGCTGCGGTTTGCGCGGCCGTGGTGGCGCGAGCGGCACGAGGATCTCGCAGCCATGACCTTTCTGCTGTCCGACCGGACTATCCCGGTGTGGTGGACGCAATATCCGAGCGGGCAGGCCGTGCTCACCGGCTGGTTCGGCGGCCCGCGCACGGCGGAGCTGGAAAGCCTCGGTCCACAAGGACTGATCGCCGCCGGGCTCGATTCGCTCGCTGCCATCTTCAAGTTGCCGCGTGAGGACGTCGCGCGCGAGCTTGTGGCGGCCACGGCGACCAACTGGGCGCATGATCCCTTTGCCCGCGGCGCCTATTCCTGGGCGACGCCGCGGACGCGCGCGGCACAAGCGGTCCTCGCGCGTGCCGATGGCCTGGTGCTGTTCTCCGGCGAAGCTCTCTATCGCGGCCGTGACATGGGCACGGTGGAAGCGGCACTGGCGAGCGGCCAGGAGACGGCAGAGATGATTTTGCGGGGGTAAGAAAAAGGCCCGCATCGCGGGCCTTTCCTTTTACCAGCGTCCGCCGCCGAAGCTGAACGTCACGCCCGGACCGCCGCCGCCGTAATATCCGTACGGCCCGCCGCCGTAATAGCCGTGGTGCCGCGGGTAATAACCGTAGCTCCGGTAGTGCGGACGATAGTAGCCGTGATGGTGGTGATGATGGCGCCAGTGATGGTGATGGCGGTGGCCATGGTGCCGGTGCTGCGCGCTGATGTCGGTCGACTGGCCGGCTGGCGCGTTCTGCTTCGCGCCTGAATTATTGGCCGCGTTCGCCGCCGATCCGCCGGCAAGCGCCGCAGCACCGACCGCCATCGCGACAATGAGATACTTCATGGTGTCATCACTCCAGTTGAATGTCGTGTGACAACAGATGGGCGTCGGCTGCGTTCCGGCCAGTGCGGGCGTCGAAACGACGCAGTATCGCGACGTCCGATTCGCGCGCGTGAACGCACATCGTGAGATTTATTGTCGCATCATCGGCATTGATCGCGTTGCTGCCATCACTTGGCCGCGAACGAGGCGAGCACGTCGTCGCTGGTGACGATGCGCGCGAACTCGCCGTTGAGGTTCGACAACGTCATTGCATGGATTTGCTCGGCGGAATGCTTGTCGCCGTCGGGCCCGACGCGGTCGAACGTCCATGTCGCATCGCGCACGAGGTGCGCGTCGAACCCGAGATTGCCGGCCATCCGCGTCGTCGTCTCCACGCAATGATTGGTGGTGGCGCCGCAGATCACGAGCGTGCCGATGCCGGCCGCGCGCAGGCGCTCTTCCAGGTCGGTGCCGATGAAGGCGCTGTTGACGCGCTTGATGATGACAGTCTCGCCCGGTTGCTCGCGCGCCTCGTCCTTGACGGCGTAGCCGGAACGCGATGGCAGAAACGATGAATTCGGCTTGGTGCCTTCATGGCGGATATGAAAGATCGGCGCGCCGCGCGCTCTGAATGCCTGCAACAGACTGGCGATCCGCGCCACCGCATCCGGATTGTTGCGCCGCTGTCCCGCCGCCTCCCATTCGTCGAACGCGCGCTGGACGTCGACGACGATGAGAGCGGGGAGGGAGCGAGGCATGGAGGTGCTTTCGGTTCTATTGCTGAGTCAATTATGCGAGGCGAAGACGACGACGGGCAATGTCAATCTTCCCTCGTTTCGAGCCCCGTAGCCCGGATGCGGATTGGGAAAGCCGTGGCGTTCGGAGAGCGCCGCGAGGAACGCGTCCTTGCATGGCCGCCTTGCTGAGGATCAAAGCGGCAAGGGCTGGCCGGCCTAGTGTCGAGGCACCAAATGGTTGGGAATCGATGAGATGCGAGAGGACGCCATGCCGGGGCCGACGAGTCAACCGGACGGACTTGCCGGGATCAGGACGCTGCCGGAGCTGCTGCACTGGCGCGTCAAGGCGACGCCGGCGGCGGAGGCTTGCCGCCATTTCGATGCGACCGCGCGGCGCTGGGTCAGCCAGTCCTGGCGCGAGATCGATGCGCGATTCGAGCTGTGGCGGCGCGCGCTCGCCGCGGAGGAGTTCGCGCCGGGCGAACGCGTCGCCATCCTGATGCCGAATGGCATTGCGCATATCGCCATGGACCAGGCGGCGCTGTCGCGCGGCCTCGTGCCGGTGCCGATGCATGCCGTCGACAACCCCGACAGCATCGCCTACGTCCTCGTCGATTCCGGCGCGCTGCTCCTGTTCGTCGATACACTGGAGCGCTGGCAGGCGATCGTGGCGACCGGCCAGCCGCTCGACCATCTCAAGCGCGTCGTCTGCGCGGACGCAGGCGGGCTCATCACGCCGGACGCGCGCATCGTCGGGCTCGACCACTGGCTCGCACAAGCAGCCGGCGCGACCGCGCCGCTGCCCGATGTCGTGATCCAGCCGGACGATCTCGCCGCCATCGTCTACACCTCGGGCACGACCGGGCGGCCGAAGGGCGTGATGCTGTCGCACGGCAATGTCGTCGCCAATGTGAAGGCGATCGCGCATCGCATCGCCGCCGAACCGCACGACGTCTTCCTGTCCTTCCTGCCGCTCTCGCACACCTTCGAGCGCACCGGCGGCTATTATTATCCGATCGCGGCCGGCGCCTGCGTCGCCTATGCCCGCTCGGTGCCGCAACTCTCGGAGGACCTGAAGCGTGTGCGGCCGACGGTGCTGATCTCGGTGCCGCGGATCTACGAGCGCATCTACGCGCTGATCATGCAGCATCGCGCATCAGCTGGAAGTATCGAACGCGCGCTGCTCGACCTCACCATAGCCGTCGGCGGGCGCCGTTTCGATGCACGGCAGCGGCATGGCGTGCCGTCGCTGCTGGACCGGCTGGCCTGGCCGCTGCTCAAGCGGCTCGTCGCCGATAAGGTGCTGGCGCGGCTCGGCGGCCGCCTGCGCGTCGCGGTCTCGGGCGGGGCGCCGATCGCGCAGCCCGTCATTCGCCTGTTTCTCGCGCTCGGGCTCGACGTCCTCCAGGGCTACGGCATGACGGAGACCTCGCCGGTGGTGTCGGTCAACACCATCGATGACAATGATCCGCACTCGGTCGGCCACGTCCTCGACGGCGTCGAGGCGAGGCTAGGCGAGAACGACGAATTGTTGGTGCGCGGCCCCAGTGTGATGCTCGGCTATTGGCACAAGCCGGACGAGACGCGCCGCGTCAAGGACGCCGACGGCTGGCTGCACACCGGCGACCAGGCCCGCATTGAGAACGGGCGTATCACCATCACCGGCCGCATCAAGGACATCCTGGTCACGTCGACCGGCGAGAAGATCGCGCCGGTGGATCTGGAGACCGCGATCCTCGCCGATCCCCTGTTCGAGCAGGCGCTGGTGGTCGGCGAGCAGCGGCCGTTCCTTACCGCGCTGGTCGTGCTGAATGCCAAGGCCTGGGTGCAGGAGAAGGAACGGTTAGCTGCCAGCGGCAAGCAAGGCGGCGCGGCGGAACGGGCCGCCCTGCTGGCCAGGATCGCCGCGGCCGTGAAGGCCTATCCGTCCTACGCGACACCGCGCGCGGTGTGGTGGACGCTCGATCCGTGGACCATCGCGAGCGGCCTGCTCACGCCGACGCTGAAGAACAAGCGGCCCGCGCTCGAACGCCGCTTCGCAGACGAGATCGAAGACGTCTATGCGAAGAAGCCCGCGGCGATAACGCCGACGTGAATTCGCCTCTCCCCGCGGTTGATCCAGCGCAACTTCGGCCCCTGCCTCGCGATGCAATGTCGCCCTCGAATTCGAACGGCAGTCGAGGCAAGTCATGAAGGCGTATTTCATCGGCGGTGGCATTGGTTCGCTCGCGGGCGCGGCGTTCCTGATTCGCGACGCGCAGCAGCCGGGGCGTGACATCGTGATCCATGAGGCGCAGCCGCTGGTCGGCGGCAGCCTCGACGGCGCGCTGCTCGCGAACGGCGCCTATTCGCTGCGCGGCGGACGCATGCTGACCACCGACCATTACGAATGCACCTGGGATCTGCTCTCCAGCATCCCTTCGCTCGAGCATCCCGGCCGCAGCGTGCGCGACGAGACCATCGCGTTCAACCTGGAGAACCCGGCGCACTCGCAGGCGCGGCTGGTCGATCGCAACCGTTTCAAGCTCGACGTCTCGCATATGGGCTTTTCCGCGCGCGACCGGCTCGAGCTGTTGCGGCTCACCGAGGCTTCGGAGGAGACACTCGGCAACAGCCGCATCACCGACTGGCTCTCGCCAAAATTCTTCGAGTCCAATTTCTGGTACATGTGGCAGACTACCTTCGCGTTCCAGCCCTGGCACAGCGCGGTCGAGCTGAAGCGCTATCTGCACCGCTTCATGAACGAGTTTCCGCGCATCGAGACGCTCGCCGGCGTCAAGCGCACCGTCTACAATCAGTATGATGCGATCGTGCGGCCGCTTGCTGACTGGCTGAAGCGGCAGGGCGTGCAATTCGTGCGCGGCACCCGCGTCACCGACATGGCGATCGAGAGCGAGGACGGACGGTTGCGGGTGCGCCAGCTCGTGCTCGATCGCGACGGCCGCATCGCCAATGTCCGGCTCGAGGACGGCGATCTCGTATTCTTCCAGAACGGCTCGATGACGGACGCCTCGAGCCTCGGCACCATGACCGAGCCGCCGCCGCATCTGACCAAGAAAGACAGCCAGGGCTGGGCGCTGTGGGAGACGATCGCGAAGGAGCGTCCCGAATTCGGCAATCCCGCCGCGTTCAACAGCTCGATCCCTGAATCCTATTGGCTGTCCTTCACCGTCACCTGCCGCGATCCACTCTTCTTCGAGAAGATGGAGGCGTTCTCCGGCAACCGGGCCGGCACCGGCGGCCTCGTCACGTTCAAGGATTCCAACTGGCTGATGTCGGTCGTGCTCTATCACCAGCCGCATTTCGCCGGACAGCCGAACAATGTGCAGGTGTTCTGGGGCTATGCGCTACATCCCGACCGCGTCGGCAATTTCGTTGCCAAGCCGATGTCCGATTGCGGCGGCGCGGAGATCCTGAAGGAGCTGTGCGGCCATTTGAATTTCGATGTGAGCGTGTTCGCGGACGCGATCTGCGTTCCCTGCCGCATGCCCTACATCACCAGCATGTTCATGCCGCGCAATCTGGCCGACCGGCCGCTGCCGGTGCCGAAGAATTCGGTCAACCTCGCTTTCGTCAGCCAGTTCGTCGAAATCCCCGACGACGTCGTGTTCACGGTCGAATATTCGGTGCGCGCGGCGCAGATGGCGGTCTATCAGCTCATGAAGATCGATCGCCCGGTGCCGCCGGTGACGCGGCACGACAAGTCGCTCGCGGTGATCTTCGCAACGCTGGAAAAGGCGTTCGCGTGACGGCTGGCCAGCGTCGCTGGCGCCTGCGATAGGAGCTATCGCAACGCTGCCAGCGGCAGGCTAACGTGAAAGACGGCGCCCCCTGACGGCGCGTTCTCTGCCCAGATGCGCCCGCCATGCGCCTCGACGATGGTATGGGCGATCGAGAGGCCGATGCCCATGCCTTGGGTCTTGGTCGTGAAGAACGGCTCGAAGATCTCCGTCATCTTCTCCGCCAGGATCCCGTCGCCGGCATCGGCGACCGAGACGAGGGCCACATTACCGTCGGCAAGACTGGTTCGGCCGATGACGCGGCGCCGCTTGTCCGGGAAATGCGCCACGGCATCGATGCCGTTCACGACGAGATTCAGGATGGCCTGCTGGAGCTGAACCTTATCGCCCTTAACGCGGATATCCGCGGATGAGGGTTCGGTCATGAGTTCGACGTCGTGGGTCAGGGCCTGCACGGAGAGGAATCGAAACACCTCGCCAACCATCGCATTGAGATCGAGCTCGCGCCGTTCGGTCGGGTCTCGCTTCAGAAACGAGCGCAGCCGGCTGATGACGTCGGCGGCCCGCTGATCGTCCTGGCGAATGTGGTCCAATAAGTCCCCGATCTCGCCGAGGTCGGGCGCCGGATTCCGCAAGATCTGCTGGGCCGTCTCGGCATTGATCAGGATGGCGGCGAGCGGCTGGTTCAGCTCGTGGGCGAGCGAGGCGGACATCTCACCCGCGGTGGCGCGGCGATTCATGTGGGCGAGCTCCGACATGCGTTGCCGCGCCTCGACCTCGGCCACGAAGCGCAAGCGGCGCTCGCGCAGCAGAATGGCGATCATCAGCGCCTGCACCAGAACGACACTGGCGACGATGGTGGCGTGCCAGTGATACTTCTCCCAGAAGGTTGGTTCACGGAAACGCACCTCGCTGCCGGGAGGCAGATGGGCCTCGTCCACGTTCCAGCGTTTCAGCTCCCGCCAGTCGAAGATCGGCTTCACGTGATTCCCGCCGAAGGGGACGATGCTCGACGGGGCCTCGCCGCCGAGAATCCGCATGGCGACTTCGCCGGCTTCCCGTCCGATCATTTCGGGCAGCAGCAGGAAGCCGCCCACGCCCGAGCGCCCGAGGAACGTATCGGACGTGATGATGATCGGGCGGTTGGCGCTCTCGGCGATGCGTGCGAGCGCGGCGGCCGGGGAATAATAAGTGCCTTCGCCGTCGGAATACATCGCCGAGGTCAAGATCGCGGAGCGGGCGGGCAGGGACGCGACGTGAGCGCGGACCTCGCGCAGCACCGCGCCCGACAGATCGGTGACTTCGAGGTCGGGCATTGCCGCCGCGAAGTCCTGCTTCCAGTGTCCGTATGTCAGCGGATTCTTCCAGGCCTCGCCGACGAGAACGACCCGGTTGAGGTCGGGAACGACAGCGCGGGCTGCGGTCAGCAGCTGCGCCGGTCTCACCCGTGTGAAGACGGTCGTCGTGTTGGGCAGGAACAGCGCGCGCGTCTCGGGCAGATCGGGCACGAAGCCGTAGACGACCGGTGCATCTGGCCAGATCTCCTGCTTGCGCTTCCGAAGGAATTTCGCCGATGAAACTCCGATCGAAACGATGACGTCGATCGGCTGCTGCGCATATTTGGTCTTGAAGTGACCGACCAGGCTCTCTTCGTAGTCCGGTCCCGGGAAGCGGGCGAGATCGAGGCTCTCGCCGTAGGTCACCGTGTGACTCGTCCCGTTCGGCTTCGCGACGGCGCGGATGCCGGCAAATATCTCGGAATAGAAGGGCGAGCGAAAATCAGCCTCTTCCAGAACCAGGATCGAACGCTGCCGCTTGCCGTCGGCCGCGATGCATTCACGCGACAGGCTTGCGAGGAGGAAGATGAACAGGATGCGCATGAGCCCGGTGATCATACGCATTGCCGGGCTCTCGGCCCCGCCTCCAGTTGCAATCGGGCTTCCTCGGTGAGGACGCGCGCGAGAGCATACAAGCCGGACCTGGAGTTTCAAACGGAAGGATGCGCTTTCACTTCGCCGACACAGCAGGCGAGACGAAGTGCCGCTATTTGAACGGGTCCTGGATCGAGGGCAGCGATTGCCGGATGCGGCGCACGCTCACCGGCGTACCGTCGGAGACGAACAGCAGTTCATATTGCCGGCCCTCGCTGTCGGTGGCGGAGCAGGTGACGTCGGTCACCTTCCTGGCGGCGAAATTGCCGGTCTGGCGGCAGAGGCCGGTGGAGGTCTGCTCGGCCGGCACCGGCAGGCCGTCGACCCTGGGCCGGTCCTTGGAGTTGAGCAGCATGCGGTCGATCGGCAGCTCGTAGGAATTGTCGTCGGCGCGCTTGCCGTTCTCGCCGGAGAACGACACGACGTGGCTGTCGTCGGAGGGATCGTCGACCGCGACCGCGAAATTGACCCGGCCCTTGTCGCCGTGGGCGTAGGCCACCGTCTTGCAGGCGAAGGTGCGCCCGGCAACCTTGAAGGTCTTGCAGTGGCCGGACATCAGCGCCAGCAGGTCGATGAAGGCATTCTGCGGCGCCGGCGGGTTGTTGACCGGGATCGGCTTGGAAGTCTCGGCAAAACAAGGACTTGCCAACGCGGCGGCGAAGACTAGCTTGGCGGCCAGAAGCGGTCGGCAGAGGCGCATCGGAAGGCTCACGTGCCAGGGAACCACGGTCGGGTTCCGCACCATAACGATCGAACCGCAAATTGGTTGCGATCCCGTTTGTCCTGCAAGTCCCGCCTGGAATACCACCGCGCCACCCCCGACGGCGTCCACATCGCCCAAACCGTCCCGCAGGCACTTGCCGTCAGGCCGGTGTTTTTTTCGTGGCGGAACTCAGGCCATTGCCGCCTGCCAGCGCGCATCGCGAAGCGAAGGTCGGCGGTGCAGGCGGGCATCCAGCACGGCGCGGGCGCGGGCCAGCTCGCCGCTGCGCATCAGGGCGACGATGTAGGTGTCCTCGACCAGCTCGCGCTGGGCATGGCTGCCGCCGATCCGTACGACCTCGCCGAGGACCGGCGCCAGCGTTTGCGCGCATGAGGCGTAATCCTCATCCGCAAAGGCCGCCAGCGCGCGGAAGATCGCCGGCACCACGGGGCCGGCCGGCAGCTTGCCCTCGGCGAGGCGCTGCTCGATGGCCGCAAGGCGCGTGGTGAGCGCCGCGTGATTCTGCGTCGCTGCCGCGAACAGCGCCATGTGGATGTCGGCGAAAGACAGGCTCGACTTCGGAAACAGCTTTTGCGCGCTGGCGTCGGCGTCGAGCCACAGCTCCCTCGGCACGGAATGGCCGTAAGCCGACAGGCGCCACAGCAGCGAGGCGGCATCGGTGATGACGTTGAGCGGCGGCGCCTGCGTGACTGATGGCTGAAGCACGTCGGCATAGATCGCGAGCGCGCGAGCCGCATCGCCATGCTCGAGCGCGCCGAGCGCCTGGTGCCAGCTGATATGGCCGTGCAGAATTCCGGCGCGGTCGTAAGAGGGGATCCAGTCGTCGACGAGGCGGTCGGCCGCCTCGATCGAGCCGTCCTCGAACATTGCATGCAGCACCGCGTGTGCGGCGTGGGCATTCTGACGGCGTAAATTGAAGCCGCGCTCGGTCATGGCGCGACCGCGTGCGACGTCGCCGTTCTCGGTCATCGCCCAGCCGGCCATGGTCAGGAACCACCAATCCTCGCCATAATGCTGCGCAAGCGGCTCGCACAGCTCATGCCGCGCGCGGTCGTGGTCGGCTATGCCGGAGAAGGCGAACAGGCCGAACGCGCCGAGCGGCAGCGACAGCACCAATGCATCGCGCGGCCAGCTCTCGATATGCCTCAGCGTCGACACGATCGCCTCCGGCAGCCGGCCCTCGATCGCCAGCGCCAGCGTCTCGACATGCGAGCGCTCGCGCTCTGTGCCGCGCTTGGCGACCAGCTCGCGCGCAAGCGCCGCCTTTTGCCGGGCCAGATCGCCCTGCTGGTAGAACGCGTGCACGCGGGCGCGGGCGATATGGGGAAGCGCGAAATCCGGATCAGTCGCAATCGCGCGCTCCAGCATCTCCGCCATGCCGGTCCAGCCCGCGAGCATGAGATCGACGCCTTCGCGATAGGCGGATGCAGCCGCATCGGATGTGGTGGAGAGCGGCAGGCCGTAGCGGTCTTCGAGCGCCATCGTCGTCTCCCGGTTTCACGCCGTCCGCGCGCGGCGGCCTTCGATGGGGTAGGCGGGATCGTTGTAGCCCGGCGTCGAGGGGTGGCCCGGCACGACCAGCCGGTCGATCAGCGCCTCGTCATCCCCAGTGAAGCGGTAGTCGAGCGCGCTGATGTAGCCATCCCATTGCGCCTCGGTGCGGGGACCTGCGACGATCGAGGAGACGAAGGCGGAGTTGAGCACCCAGGCAACCGCGAACTGGCCGGCGGTAATGCCCTTTTTCTCGGCGTGAGTCTTGATCTCCTGCGCGAGCTGGAGCGATTCCGGCCGCCATTCGGTCTGCATCATGCGGGTGTCGTTGCGGCCGGCGCGCGTCTCCTTGTCGGGCGCTGCATCCGGCTTGTACTTGCCGGTGAGCACGCCTCGCGCCAGCGGGCTGTAGGGCACGATGCCGAGACCGTAATAGGAGCAGGCCGGAAAGTGCTCGACCTCGGGCATGCGATTCATCGCATTGTAATAGGGCTGGCTCACCGCGGGACGGTCGATGCCGAGACGGTCGCAGATGTTGCAGATCTCGGCGACCCGCCAGGCGCGGTAGTTCGAGACGCCGAAATAGCGCACCTTGCCGACGCGGATCAAATCGCCCATCGCGCGCACCGTCTCTTCCAGCGGTGTCGAATGGTCTTCCTTGTGCAGATAGTAGATGTCGATGTGGTCGGTGCCGAGCCGCGCTAAGCTTTCGTCTACGGCCTGCAGCACCCAGCGCCGTGACAGCCCGCTGCGGTTGGGATCGTCGCCCATGGGGTTGGCGAGTTTGGTGGCGAGCACCCAGGCGTGACGGTTGCCCGCGATCGCGCGGCCGACCACCTCCTCGGAGCCGCCCTTCGAGTAAGCGTCGGCGGTGTCGATGAAGTTGATGCCGGCGCCATGCGCTTTGTCGATGATCCGCTTTGACGTGGCTTCATCGGTGGGGCCACCGAACATCATGGTGCCCAGACAGATCGGCGACACTTTCAGGCCGCTGCGGCCGAGCTGACGGTATTGCATGGGCGGGTCCTCGATATCTTTATGGAGATCAGCATAGCCAGCTACAGTCGTCATTGCGAGCGCAGCGAAGCAATCCAGAGATGCGTCCGCGGATAGATGCTGGATTGCTTCGTCGCAAGAGCTCGTCGCAATGACGCGTGGCGGAAACTGCCCGCCATCCTCACAACTGTCATCGCCCGACTTGATCGGGCGATCCAGTATTCCAGAGACGGCTATGGTTGAGCCGAGAGGCTGCGGCGTACTGGGTCGCCCGGTCAAGCCGGGCGATGACGGCGGAGTGTGTGGTGGGCTGCGGGGGCAGCCCGACGGCGCGCTACCCCGGCCCCTTCAAGATTTTGAACACGCCATTCGCCATCACGATGCAGCGACCATCCACCGTCACTTCCGTGCTCATGAAGATCAGGCTGCGCGTCGAGCGCACCACGCGCGGGCGGGAGATCAGGATGTCGCCGATCTGGCCGGCCTCGACGAAGTGGGTGTCAAGCTGCACCGTCGCCATAAACTCTTTGCCTGAGATATAGCGGGCGGTCATGCCGCAGGTGCGGTCGGCAAAGGTCATCATCACGCCACCCTGAACCATGCCGCGGCGGTTGTGGTGCTTGTCTTCGGTGGCAAGCGCGAACTCGTGGCAAGCGCGAACTCGTAGTGGCCGTCGACCTTGCGCTCCCACAAGGGGCCGATCAGATGCAGGAAGCCCGTGGTCTCCAGGATGCTCCAGCCGTCTGATTTGAGCCTTGCGGCGGCCTTGTTGGTCATGTCGTCGTCCATTCAGGTGCGGGCCTTGCGATCTCGTTTCATCGAGGCCTGACGTGGTGTAGTCAAGCATCATGAGACCGTTCGATGATGCCACACGGCGGAATATCGCGAATGCCTGCGCGGCCTTCATGCGGCTGCCGGCGGGTGAAGTGCCGACGACGCTGAAGCGTGCCGCGGTGTCAGTTGTGCTGACCGCGAGCGAGGGCGATGACACCGCATTCCTGCTCACGCTGCGCGCATCGCATCTGCGCGCCCATCGCGGCCAATGGGCGCTGCCGGGCGGACGCTGCGATGTCGGCGAGACGCCGGTCGAGGCGGCGCTGCGCGAGCTCGACGAGGAGCTCGCGCTAAAACTTTCGGCCGACGCGGTGCTCGGTCTGCTCGACGATTATCCGACCCGTTCCGGGTATCTGATCACGCCGGTGGTGGTGTGGGCGGCCGATAGTGCCGCGATCAGGCCGAACCCGGACGAGGTGGCTTCGGTCCATCGCATTGCGCTCGACACCATCGAGCGCGACGACGCCTTCGATTTCGTCGCCATCCCCGAAAGCGCGCGCCGCGTGATCCGTTTCCATCATCAGGAAAGCCTGATCCACGCGCCGACCGCGGCCCTGATCTACCAGTTCCGCGAGGTGCTTGCGGGCCGGCACACCCGCGTGGCGGAGCTGGAACAACCGGTGTTCGCCTGGAAGTGACGATGGTAAACGGCGCGTTAACGTGACGGTTACCGGATGCCTGCTAAGAGGGCAGCATGCATCATTCGATTCGAAACAGCCTCTCTCGAAATTGCCTTGCGCTGGTTCCACTCGCACTCGTCCTGCTCGCGCCCGCCGCGCGTGGCGGCGAGATCGACGCGCTGCCGCCTGCCGTCCGCGATGCCAACGCCCAGTTGCTGTCGCAATTCTTCGCGCAAGGCGGCGCGTCCCCGGCGGTGCTCGAATATCGCCGCAAGCTCGCAGAATATCAGGCGGCGCGCGCGGCCTTCGACGCCGAGGCTGGCGCCTATTGGAGCCAAATCTCCGAGAAGCGGAAAGGCCGCAATGCCAAGCGGCGCAGCGGGCAGCAGGTGACGCTCGACGACTACGTGCTGGAGCATCCGCCACTCTATAACGGGCCGAAGAAGCCGGTGAATCCGGAGCCGGAGGAAACGCCGGACCGCCCCCCCAGAAAACCGATTCCCGTGGTTGCCGATTTCCTGCGCGCGGCGCAGGAGCTCTACCAGTTCACACCGCAGCGCCCGGCGAGCGAGATCGAATTCAAGCGCGCCTATGCGCGCTATGCGCTCGCCTCCGGGCTGACGCGCGAGCAGGCCGTGCGGGTCTATTCGTTCGAGACCGGCGGTACCGGCAGCCACGACGTGCAGGCGGGAATCGAGCATGGCGGCAAGCGCGCGATCTCGACCGCGATGGGCTACAACCAGCTCCTGACCACCAACAGCGTCGAGCTGCTGGCCGAGCAGGGCCACGAACTCATTCGCGCGCTCTCCGAGAAGGTGGCGCGCACGTCGGGACCGGCGCGCCAGTCGCTCGAGCACAAGCTCGTCGTGCTGAAGAAAATGGTGGCGCATGCGAAGTCGGTGCCCGATACCTGGTCGGAGCACGAGAAGATCGGCAACACCGCGCAGGGCTGGGCCATGCACGCGATGGTGCTCGACATCGACGTCGGTCCGATGCTGCAGACCCACAAGCTGCTGACCTCGGTGCTGTTCGCCCGCGCCAAGGGCTACACCCGTCCGCTGACGGCGGCCGAGCTCGAGATGATGAACCTCACCGGAGACGGCACCGGGCTCGACATGGTGACGATGCCGCAGGCGATGCGCGAGCAGGTGCCGACCTCGAACTTCTTCCAGCGCGGCGGCTACGAGCGCAACCCGGTCGCGATCCGCCACAACACGGTGGCCAAGCTGCTGGCGGTGACGGACGATCGGATGGATTCGAACAGCAGCAAACCCGGCGCAAGGGAATTGGCGGGGGCGTTTTAGGGAGCTGGCGAGCTGCCGCAGGGTGGGCAAAGCGACCTGTCCGCCATAGCTCGAAGAGCGGCGGCGGAAGCGTTGCCACGCACCTTTTGCGATAGGGAGAGATGGTGGGCACGGCGCTACGCGCCTTTGCCCACCCTACGGCAGCTTCGTTCGTGGCGAGAGCCGCCGCTCCTACTGATCCGGGCCGAACTTGAACTTGCCGTCGCCTTCCAGATAGGGGCCGCTGCGCATGTAGAGCTGGCCGTTGTGGCCGATGAAGAACAGCGTGCCCTTCGGGACTTTCTTGGCGCCCTTCAAGAGCTCGCCGGCGTTGCTGGTGCCCATCTTGTAGGAAAAGGTCTTGCCTTCCCTGTCATAGGCGTAGCCGGTGTCGGGCTTGAGCTCCCACGGCGTCGCCGGGGTTTGTGCGCATGCGGGCGCGGCGAATGCGCCGAGCACCGTTACGAGTGCAGCCGAAACAAGTGCAAATGTCTTGGTTGAAAATGCCATCATCCATCCTCCCCGTCGCTGGGGTACCCGGCTTGAACAAATCACGAACGGCGTATCCGGGTCAATTTGCGAAAGCGCCGCAGCGCATCACGTCTTGCCCAGCAGTTTGTGATTTTCCCTTCGTCCCCTCGCGACTATGTTCCGCTTTCCGTCTAGAACGCAACTCGACAAAATTATTGGTGGGGATGATTCGGATGCGCCATGTGATTAAACTTTGCTGGGCTGCTGTATTGTCGTTGACGGCGTTGGCGCCGGCAGCCCGGGCCGATGATTACCAGCTCAGCCACAACCAGCGCATTTCGTGCAGCCGCGGCCTTGCCCCGGGCAAGCTGAACACGGCGACCTGCAAGTCCTACACCTATCTGTTCAACACCAAGACCTCGGAATATTTCCGCTGCCAGGTCTCGCTGGCGCTGACCCGCGACAACAAGGAGGTCATCAACGTCCAGACCGACGGCGGCTGCATCAAGAAGCCGCGCATCTTCGAGACCGATGGGAAGTATGATTTCGACGCGACCGAGACCGAGCCGCCGAACACCAACTCGTTCTTCGGCCCCGGCGGCTATTCGGTGTGGGCGGCCGATGTCAGCGCGCAGAAGGTGCGCGGCTGCATCATCATCTCCTCCGGCCTCGGTTCCGACATCTCCAAGTGCCTGGACATGACGTTCCAGTGAAACGTCGATGGCGATGGCGCCGCTCCGGACTACGGCTGCGCCACCTCGCCGCACCCACAGGTTCCCAAAAACCCAGCCGGATCGGCCGTTTACCGCAGTCCTGTTTTGTCTTTTGGATGGGTTGACCCGCATCCCTCATCCGGCCAATTTCGCCGCCGGTTTGGGGAGAACAACAACCATGAAACGGACCATTTTCGGCGCGGCCGCGGCTCTTGCTCTGGCGGCGTCGGCACCTTGCGCGCAGGCGCAATCCTTCATCAACGTGCTGACCGGCGGCACCTCCGGCGTCTATTATCCGCTCGGGGTCGCGATCGGGAAGATCTACGGCGACAAGATTCCGAACGTGAAGACGCAGGTGCAGGCCACCAAGGCGTCGGTCGAGAATTTGATCCTGCTGCAGCAGGGCCGCGGCGAGCTGGCGTTCACGCTCGGCGATTCGCTCAAGGCCGCCTGGGACGGCGAGGAAGAGGCGGGCTTCAAGACCAAGCTCGACAAGCTCAGGACCATCGGCGCGATCTATCCGAACTACATCCAGATCGTCGCGACCACCGAGTCCGGCATCAAGACGCTGGCCGACCTCAAGGGCAAGAGCCTCTCTGTCGGTGCGCCTAAGTCGGGCACCGAGCTGAATTCGCGTGCGATCCTGGCCGCCGCCGGCATGAGCTACAAGGATCTCGGCAAGGTCGAATATCTGCCGTTCGCCGAATCCGTCGACCTCATGAAGAACCGCCAGCTCAACGCCACGCTGCAATCGGCCGGCCTCGGCGTCGCCTCGCTGAAGGATCTGTCGACCTCGAGCCCGATCACGGTGGTTTCGGTGCCGAAGGAGACCGTCGACAAGATCGGCCCGCCCTTCGTCTCCGCGATCATTCCGGCCAACACTTATACCGGCCAGGACAAGGACGTGCCGACGGCGGCCGTGATCAACTATCTCGTCACGAGCTCCGCCGTATCGGACGATCTCGCCTATCAGATGACCAAGCTGGTCTTCGAATCGCTGCCGGAACTGCAGAATGCGCACGCGGCCGGCAAGGAGATCAAGCTCGAGACCGCGGCCAGCGGCAGCCCGGTTCCGCTGCACCCCGGCGCGATCCGCTATTACAAGGAAAAAGGGCTGATCAAGTAAGACGCGCTCTATCCGCGAACGTCATGCCCGGGCTTGTCCCGGGCATCCACGTTCTTGGAGACACCGTAAGACGTGGATGGCCGGGACAAGCCCGGCCATGACGGTGTGGTGAGCAATGCCTCGATGTTATAAGCCACAGGGCTGAGGACGAATAAGATGCTGGAAAAGGCAGAGGGCACGGCGCCGGAGCCCGACAAGGTCAAGGTTGAGTTCGACAATTTCGAGCACGGTTTCCCGGAAGGTTTCGGCCCTCGCTGGTGGGGACAACTCGCCTACTGGATCGGCATCGCTTTCGCCACCTTCCAGCTCTATGTCGCCGCCTTCAACTATCTGCCGAGCCAGGTGGTGCGCGGCGTCCATGTCGGCTTCCTCGTCCTGCTCACCTTCGGCCTGATCGCCAATTTCACCGCGAAGAGCAACGCCGGCCGCGCGCTCGGCTGGGTGATCGGCGGCGCCGGCTTCCTGTGCGGGCTCTACCAGTGGATCTTCTACGCCGATTTGATCGCGCGCGACGGCGACCCGACGCGGCTTGATCTCGTGGTCGGCACGGTGCTGGCGGTGCTGATCTTCGAGGGCACGCGGCGCCTGATGGGCGCGGCGCTGCCGTTGATGTGCGGCGCGTGCCTCGTCTACTGGTTCTTCGGCCAGTACCTGCCGTCGCCGCTCAATCATCGCGGCTACGACTTCGACCAGATCATCACGCATCTGTCGTTCGGCACCGAAGGCTTCTACGGCGTGCCGATCTACGTGTCGGCGACCTACATCTTCCTGTTCATATTGTTCGGTTCGTTCCTGGAGCGCGCCGGCATGATCCAGCTGTTCACCGACGTCTCGCTCGGCCTGTTCGGCCGCACCCGCGGGGGACCTGCGAAAGTCGCGGTGTTCGCCTCGGGCATGATGGGTACGATCTCCGGCTCGGGCGTCGCCAATGTCGTGACCGTCGGCCAGTTCACGATTCCCTTGATGATCCGGTTCGGCTATCGCCGCGCCTTCGCCGCCGGCGTCGAGGCCACGGCCTCGATGGGCGGGCAGATCATGCCGCCGGTGATGGGCGCGGTCGCCTTCATCATGGCCGAGACGCTCGGCGTGCAATACTCCGAGATCGTCAAGGCGGCCGCGATTCCCGCGATCCTCTATTTCGCTTCCGCGTTCTGGATGGTGCATCTGGAGGCCGGCAAGCACGGCCTCGTCGGCATGAAGCGCTCGGAGATCCCGAGCGCCTGGAGGGCGCTGGTGACGCGCTGGTACCTCGTGCTGCCGCTCGCCGCGCTCGTCTACATGCTGTTCGAGGGTTTTACGCCGCTCTATGCCGGCAGCATGGGCCTCGCGCTGACGGTGGCGTTGATCCTCGGCACCGCCATCACCACCGGCGCCTCCTCGAATGTGATCCGCACCATCTTCTGGATCGGCCTTGCGCTCGTCGTCGCCGCGCTCTCGCGTGACGGCCTCAAGATCGTGCCGGTCGCCAGCGTCGTGGTCGGATTGATCGTGATCACCGCCTTCGTGCGCGGCGGCTTTGCGGCGTTGCGCGCCTGCCGCGATGCGCTGGCCGAGAGCGCCAAATCCGCGATCACCGTCGGCATGGCCTGCGCCATCGTCGGCGTCATCATCGGCATGATGTCGCAGACCGGCGTCGGCACCATCTTCGGCGGCTGGGTGATCGGTCTCGGCGAGAAGAGCCTGTTCCTGGCGCTGATCATGACCATGCTGCTGTCGATCCTGCTCGGCACCGGCATCCCGACCATCCCGACCTACATCATCACCGCCGCGCTCGCCGCGCCGGCGCTGGCCAAGCTGGGGGTGCCCTTGATCGCGAGCCACATGTTCGCGTTCTATTACGGCATCATGGCCGACCTCTCGCCGCCGGTGGCGCTCGCCGCGCTCGCGGCGGCGCCGATCGCCAAGGAGAACCCGGACAAGATCGGCTGGGAGGCGATGCGCATCGCGCTCGCCGGCTATGTCATTCCGTTCATCTTCGTCTACTCGCCAGCCCTGATGCTCCAGGCCGGCGACCCCATGGCGGCGAAGCTCGGCTTCTACGGCGCGGTGGCGCTAGCGAGCCTGAAGGCATTGGTGGCGATCGGCCTGTTCGGCATGGTGGCGATCGGCTTCCTGTTCACGCGGCTGACGTTGATCGAGCGCCTGGTCGCACTCGGCGCTGCATTCTGCCTGCTCGGCGAATTCGCGTTCAGCGACACCGCCGGCTTCGTGCTCGCCGCGGGGGTCGTGCTGTGGCAATGGCGGCAGCGCCCGCCTGTGACGGTCGAGGCGGCGTGAGCCTCTGCTTCGCAACGGCTTTCGGCGTGAAGGCGCTGGCGCTGTCCGCCTTCACGCTTGCATGGACGCATTCGATCGCGAAAGTCGACTGGCAGGAGGATTGGCGCGTCACCCCCGCCGGTCTCGAACTGGTGCAGGCCCGCGTCAAGGGCACCGGCCCCGGCATGGAGCCACCGCCCGAGGCGCGGCTGGTCGACGGCTGGTTTCAGTGGCAGCCCGCGCAGGCACCGATGCAGGAAGTCGTGCTCGGCAATTCGGGCGCGGCCGGCGAATGGCGGCTGTGCCATGATGGGCAATGCCAGACGCTGTCGGAGATTGTCGGGCATCCCATTGGTGCTAACGTCACCACGATGAAGATTTGCAACGATCCGTAGCCCGGATGGAGCGCAGCGCAATCCGGGACAGTGGCCCCGGATTTCGCTTACGCTCCATCCGGGCTACAACAAGAACAACAAGGAGACACACGATGGATCGGCTCAAGGGCAAGGTTGCGATGGTGGTGGGCGCCGGCTCGATCGGACCCGGCTGGGGCAACGGCAAGGCGACCGCCGTGACCTTTGCGCGCGAGGGCGCGCAGGTGTTCTGCGTCGACCGCAACGGTGCTGCCGCGGAGGAGACCGCGAAGATCATCACCGGCGAAGGCGGCAAGGCGACGGCGTTCACGGCCGACGTGTCCCGGTCTGCCGAGATCGAGGCGATGGTGGCGGCGTGCCTGAAGGCCTATAGCCGCATCGACGTGCTCGACAACAATGTCGGCATCGCCGAGATGGGCAGCGTGGTCGAGGTGACCGAGGAGAGCTGGGACCGCGTCTTCAGCGTCAACCTCAAGAGCGCCTATTTCGCCATGAAGCATGTCATCCCTGTCATGGTGAAGCAGGGCGGCGGCTCCATCATCAACATCTCCTCGATCGCCTCGATCCGCCACATGGGCATCTCCTACGTCACCTACGGCACCTCGAAGGCGGCGATGAACCAGATGACGCGCACCACCGCGATCGAGTTCGCGCGCCAGCATGTCCGCGTCAACGCGATCCTGCCCGGCCTGATGAAGACGCCGATGGTCGAACACTCTGCCGGCCTTGCCGCCAGCTACGCCAAGGGCGATGTCGAGGCGATGTGGCGCGCGCGCGATGCGCAGGTGCCGATGGGTCACATGGGCGATGCCTTCGACGTCGCCAACGCCGCGCTGTTCCTGGCGTCCGACGAGTCGAAATATGTGACGGGGATCGAGCTCGTGGTCGATGGCGGGATCACGTGCAAGGCGGGGGCGTGATTTTATTCCGGCTAGCCCCGTCATCCTGAGGTGCGAGTGGCGCGATGCAAAAGCATCGCGCCGGGAGCCTCGAAGGATGAGCGGCCCCGCTGCAGCCGGGCCGTCGCCCTTCGAGGGCCGCTGAAGAAGCGGCCACCTCAGGGTGACGGGGTTACATGGATGTTGCGGCTAAAGCGCCTACTGCGCCAGTGCCAGAATTCCGCCGGCGAACGAATGCCACGCGGCGCTCTCGCTGATCGGCCAGTTCAGGACCTTCACCGCCAGCAGGGCCAGTGTGCCGTAGATGTAGACCGGATGCACGCGGCCTTCGCTGCGCCAGTCGCGCACCATGGCGACGACGAGCAGAAGCGATGCGACGACGGCCGGCGCGATCGTCACCGGCACCGGCGGCGGGCCGGGCGGTCCCGGAGGCGCCAGGAACGTCAGGAACCAGCGCGCGATCGCGGCATCGAGGATCGAGACCGCGGCGAGCAGCATCAGGCGCTTGTGAATCTCGGGCCTGCGCGTGTTCACGATCCCCAGCACGAACACGATGGCGAAGAACGCAATCCCGCTCATCGGCACGATCGAGAAGCCGATGCCGGCCTCTTTCTGCCCGAGCGCGGCGGAGTGCTGCATCACGTGCACGGAGGCGAGGAAGCCGAAGATCGTCATCGCGGTGGCGAGCGACACGCCGGCGATGCCGAGTGAACGGTGATTGACCACGCGCCCCGAGGCCGCGAGCCAGGTCTGAAGCACGAAATAGACAGACCAGGTGAAGAACAACAGTCCGTGAAAGTGAATGACGGGGCTTGCGGACAGCGTCCGGTTGGCGAGCGGAACCCAATAGGTCGGTGCGAAGCCGAGAAATGCGGTGGCCGCGCAGGCCAGGGCCATATGCAGATAAAAATATCGCGCAGGCGACGCATCTCGCGCGCGTACACGACGGTCGTCGGTCAGAGTCGTCATCAGGAATGAGTCTGGGAAGGTGGGGTTTGGTTCAAACCCCGCTGTCGTCCCGGGGCGCGAGCCCGGGACGACAGCCGAGAGAATCATCCCCCCGCGCTCAATTCTGCGCGATCGAGCTCCTCTTCGAGCCGGTGGAAGGCATCGTCGCCGATCACTTCGGTGGCGCGGAGGTCGAAGATCGATTTGCGCGCGGCCGCGATGGCGCGGCGGCGCAGGGGATCGGCGGGCAGCTCGCCATTGGCGATGCCGCCGTTGGGATCGCTCCCGGCCTGCATCAGGATGGCGCGATATTCGAGCCGCAGGATCTCCGCCTCCTCCGAGGGATCGCTCTCGATCGCATCGAGCGCGGCGCGATAGGCGACGGCGCGAGCGCGCGCGACCTCGGTGCCGACGGGATCGTCGTCCCTGAGGCCGAACGCCAGGATCAGCGGCCGCAGCGTCAGGCCCTGGATCACCAGCGATCCCAGCACCACCGCAAAGGCGATGAAGACGATGAAGTCGCGATACGGGAAGTTCTCCGGCAAGGCGAAAGCTGTGGCAAGCGTGACGAGGCCGCGCATGCCGCACCAGGAGATGATGAGGCCGCCTTTGGGCGAGGCGACGGCCCTGGGGTCGTTCGGATGATAGATCCCCTGCGCGACCAGCACACGCAAGGTCGTGCGATAGAACGTCACCCAGGCGAGGCGCACCAGGATCACCGTCAGCAGGATCCAGGCCGCGGCCACGCAATATTCCCAGCGCACGTCCGCATCGAGCCGCGTCCAGATCGGCCGCATCTGCATGCCGATCAGCATGAAGGCGAGCACGTTGAGCACGAACACCATGGTTTCCCACACCGCATAAGACGGCACCCGCAAACGTGCCGGCATGCGCGCCCCCGCCGTACGCGCCATGGTGATGGCGTAGACGACGATGGTGAGAATGCCGGACAGGCCGAGATGCTCCGCGGCGATCCAGACCATGAAGGTTGTGGCGAACTGCACGATGATCGCGCTCGGTGCTTCCTTGACCCGCTCCAGGAGCAGCGGGATGATGTAGCCCGCGAGCAGGCCGGCGACGACGCTGCCGACCAGTGCCAGCGCCATCGTCGGCGCGACCTGGCTCCATGTCAGATGCTCGGTGGCGATGGCACCGACCGCGATGCGGTAGATCAGAAGCGCACTCGCGTCGTTGAGCAGGCTTTCGCCCTCCAGGACTTTCACCATGCGGTGGGGCAGCTTGACCTGGCTCAGGATCGCGACCGCAGCGGCCGCATCGGGCGGTGCCACGATGGCGCCGAGCGCGACCGCGGCGGCCCACGGCATATCGGGCATCAGCCGGTGCGCGACGAAGGCGACGCCGGCCGTGGTCAGGCCGACCGCGGCGACGACCAGGGTCGAGACCGGAACCCAATTGTTGCGCAGATCGCGCAGCGAGGTGTCGAAGGCGGCATCGAGCAGCACCGGTGCGACAAAAAGCGCCAAGGCCAGGTCCGGCTCCAGTGTCCAGGACGGGCTGGACGGCACGAAGGCGATCAGCGCGCCGCCGATGGCGAGAAAGGTCGGGTAGGGGACCTTGATCCGCCGTGCCAGCGCCGATAAGGCAACGGCGCCGAGCAGAAGCGCGATGATCCATTCGAATGTCGACACGATGATCCCCGAAGCCGGTTTGAGCGGCGCCACAAGCTAGCACCAATCCGGCCGTATGACGGATAGTACGGCCGCGAGGCAAGACTTAAGGCAAGACTTAAGGCAAGGCTCAAGGCAAGACCGAAAGCAGACGTCCGACAGCAACGAGCATGCGTTTTCGAAAACTCATTCAATCGTCAGGTGCCGTATTGTTTTGCGCGCTGTCGCTCCATGCCGCCCGGGCTGCGACCGGCGGTGAGCCGGCTGCGGTGATACAGGTCGATGTCGCCTCATGCCTCGCGGCGACCGCGGCGGACGACATGGACAAGGCCGTCACGGCCTGTGCCGCCGTGATCGACAATGAGAAGACGGCGAAGGGCGATCTGATCAAGGCACTGATCGCGCGCGCGGCGCTCTATGCGCGGCACGATCAGGTCGACCGCGCCATCGCCGACGACAGCCGCGCCCTTTTGCTCGACCCCGGGCTCGCGGACATCTGGAATGCGCGCGGCGAGCTCTGGCTGAAGAGGGGCGACAAGCCCAAGGCGGTGCAGGATTTCGGCGCGGCGCTGAAGCTCGACCCGAACCACGAGAAGGCCAAGGCCAATCACAAGGCGATGGCGCGCGAGCTGGAGCGGATCGGCGCGCAGATGGCGGTCGCCGGCAAGCCCAGCTTCAATTGCAGGCGTGCGGCCCGTGCCGTGGAGAAGGCGATCTGCGGCAACCGCGAGCTCGCCGATCTCGACCGCGAGATCTTTGCCTCCAATGCCCGGGTGATCCGGGAGGCGCGCAATCCGGCGGAAGCAAAGAACCTCCAGCGCGAGCAGGACGAGTTTATCGCCCGCCGCAATGCAGGGTACGGCCGGCCAGGATACGATCTGAAGAAGGCGATGCAGGAGCGACTGCAGCGACTGAATGGCGTGGACGGGCATTGACGATTCTTCGCCTCTCCCCGCGTGCGGGGAGAGGCCGGAATTTGCGTCACCCTCACCCCGCCCTCTCCCGTAAGAACGGGGCGAGGGAGTACACGGGCCCGTGCGTCCCTGACAGGCCCGATTTGAACCCACCCTCTTTCTGCCGCGACAACGGTGAGAACCCGACGCCACGGAGCCCTATGCCATGTGCGGCACGCATTCTTCCGCGCAAGCGCCTTCGCTTGCCAAAACCTCGCTTCGCGCCCTTCTTCTCGGGGCGGCGATGAGCCTCGTCCTTGCAGCCCCTGCCTCGGCGGGCACCGATTGCGTGATGGGCAGCAAGGCTGCTCCCGCGGAGCTGATCCCGGCCTGCACCGTCATCATCGACCAGAGCGCAAGCCCCGCGTCCGACCGCGCCGCGGCGCTGCTGGTTCGTGCCGACGCCAATGCGCGGACTTCGGGCGGCCTCACCCAAGCCCTGCGGGACATCGACCGCGCCATCGCAATCGACGGCAAGAATGCAAGGGCCTGGCGCCTGCGCGGCGACCTCTTGCGCGAGGCCGGCGGCGATCTCAACCGCGCGGCGGCGGATCTGAGCAAGGCGATCGAGCTCGATCCGCAGGATGCGGAGGCTTACGAGCTGCGCGGTGTCGTATACACCACCCAGCGCAGGCTTGACCGTGCGCTCGCCGATTACGACCAGGCGATCAAGCTGAAGCCGGATGATGCACAGGCATGGTCCGACCGCGGCGTGAACTACTATCTCGGCGGCGACAACGAGAAGGCGATCAAGGATCTCAGCGAGGCGCTGCGGCTCGATCTCAACCGTCCGCGCACCTACACCAACCGCGGCGCGGCATACAAGAAGTTCGGCCAGCTCGACAAGGCAGTGGCCGACGACGGCGAGGCGATCAGGCTCGATCCGAAGGTGCCCGAATATTTTGACAATCGCGGGCTCACCTATGCCGCCATGAAAGAGTACGACAAGGCGATCGCCGATTACGACCAGGCGCTGCGCCTGGCGCCCCGGCCGAACTTCTTCACCAACCGTGGCGATTCCTATCAGTTCAAGGGTGAGTTGGGAGCGGCGCTCAGCGACTACGACGCTGCGCTGAAGCTCGATCCGAATTTCGCGCAGACCTACAACAACCGCGCCGTGCTCTACAAGAAGATGGGCGAGCGCACGAAGGCGCTGGCCGATTACGAGACGGCGCTCAAGCTCGATCCCGGTAACGAGAATGCTGCCAACGGCCGCCGCAGCATGATCGCGGAGATCGCGAAATTCGGCGGTGAGCCGCCGCGGGCGCTGAATGCGGCGTCCGGCAATGGTCCGTCCTTCGCATGCGCGACGGCCAGGCGCGAGGTCGAGAAGGTGATCTGCGCCGATCCGCAGCTGGGCGTGCTCGACCGCCAGATCGCCGAGACCTACGAGCGCGTGCTGAAATCGGCGGGCAAGCGCTCGGCCGGCGAGCTGCGCAAGACCCAGCGCGATTTCCTTAGCCTCCGTAACGCCAGCTTCGGCCGGCCGGGCTATGATCTGAGGAAGGTCATGCAGGAGCGGTTGCAGAAGCTGAACGCGATGGAGAGCTGAGGAGCGTTGAAGAAGCCGAAGTCGCGCGGCTGGCTCGCTCACCTCTCCCGCTTGCGGGAGAGGTCGCCGCGATCGAAGAGCGCGGCGGGTGAGGGCTTTCTCCTCTTGGAGA
Source organism: Bradyrhizobium sp. SBR1B (assembly GCF_014198205.1). Classification (NCBI taxonomy): domain Bacteria; kingdom Pseudomonadati; phylum Pseudomonadota; class Alphaproteobacteria; order Hyphomicrobiales; family Nitrobacteraceae; genus Bradyrhizobium; species Bradyrhizobium sp. SBR1B. The sequence continues at coordinate 3,790 of NZ_JACIHC010000005.1, read as the reverse complement.
CTTCCTGCTAAAGCCTCGGGCAATCCCGACGCGGGGGCACCCCCACCCCAGCCCTCCCCCGCAAGCGGGAGAGGGAGCGCAGCGCCGATGCGGCAGCAATTGCGTCTCCACCAAAAGGCCCATCCTTTTCAGCTTGAACCGCGGCCCGTTCCCGGGAAAATACCTCTCAAACAAGGCCGGCACTTGATCCGGGTCATGGCGGGGCGACCGTCCGGCCGCAAGGTTCAAGGTCAGGCTGATAAAGGTAACGGGAGCGCGGGAATGAACATCCAGGGCAAGAGCAATTACCACGAGGTCCATGCCCGCTCGCTGGCAGACCCCGAAGGCTTCTGGGCCGAGGCGGCGAAGGAGATCGACTGGATCGAGCCGCCCAAATCGATCTTCGACCCCTCGCAGGGAACCTATGGCCGCTGGTTCACGGGGGGCGTCGTCAATACCTGCTACAACGCGCTCGACCGCCATGTCGAAGGCGGCCGCGCCGACCAGGTCGCGCTGATCCACGATTCCCCGCTGGCGGGCAGCGTCACCAAATTCACCTATGCCGAACTGCTGAACGAGGTGCAGGCGCTCGCCGCCATCATGCAGGATTTCGGCGTCGCCAAGGGCGATCGCGTCATCCTTTATATGCCGATGGTGCCGGAGGCCGTGGTCGCGATGCTCGCCTGCGCGCGGATCGGTGCGGTGCACTCGGTGGTGTTCGGCGGCTTTGCCGCGAAGGAGCTTGCGACCCGCATCGACGACGCGCAGCCGAAACTCATCCTCTCCGCAAGCTGCGGCATCGAGCCCGGCCGCATCGTGCAGTACAAGCCGCTGCTTGACGAGGCGATCAGGCTTGCCGGCAGCAAGCCGAAGGCCTGCATCGTGCTGCAACGTCCGCAGCTCACTTGCGACCTGACCCCGGGGCGGGACTACGATTGGGCGAGCCTGCGCCGCAAGGCGATGAACGACGGCAAGAAGGCCGCATGCGCGGCTGTTGCCGCGACCGATCCGCTCTACATCCTCTACACCTCGGGAACGACTGGCATCCCGAAGGGCGTCGTGCGCGACAATGGCGGCCATCTCGTCGCGGTGAAATGGTCGATGTTCAACCTCTATGGCGTCAAGCCGGGCGAGGTGTGGTGGTGCGGCTCCGACATCGGCTGGGTGGTCGGCCACAGCTACATCGTCTACGGCCCGCTGCTGCACGGCGCGACGACCATCATGTATGAGGGCAAGCCGGTCGGCACGCCCGACGCCGGCGCGTTCTGGCGCGTGATCTCGGAGCACAAGGCGGTCGCGTTCTTCACCGCGCCGACCGCGTTCCGCGCGATCCGGAAAGATGATCCGGAAGGAAAGTTCATCCGGCAATACGACCTGTCGAAATTCCGCACCCTGTTCCTCGCCGGCGAGCGTGCCGATCCGCCGACGGTCGAATGGGCGGAGCAGCAGCTGAAGGTGCCGGTGATCGACCATTGGTGGCAGACCGAGACCGGCTGGTGCATCGCCGGCAATCCGGTCGGGCTCGGCATGCTGCCGGTGAAGCACGGCTCACCGACGGTGCCGATGCCGGGCTACCAGGTCGACGTGGTCGACGAGGCGGCAAAGCCGGTCGGGCCCAACATCATGGGCTCGATCGTCATCAAGCTGCCGATGCCGCCGGGCTGCCTGCCGACCCTGTGGAATCAGGATGCGCGCTTCAGGGAGGCTTATCTCAGCGAATTCCCCGGCTATTACAAAACTTCCGACGCCGGCTACAAGGACGAGGACGGCTATGTCTTCGTCATGGGCCGCACCGACGACATCATCAACGTCGCCGGCCATCGGCTCTCCACCGGCGGTATGGAGGAGATCCTGGCCTCGCATCCCGATGTTGCCGAATGTGCCGTGCTCGGCGTCAAGGACGCGATCAAGGGCGAGGTGCCGTGTGGCTTCCTGGTGCTCAAGGCCGGCGTGAAGCGTGCGCCCGCCGAGATCGAGAAGGAGATCGTCGCGCTGGTGCGCGACAAGCTCGGACCGGTCGCCGCCTTCAAGCTCGCCATCACCGTCGGCCGCCTGCCCAAGACGCGCTCCGGCAAGATTCTGCGCGGCACCATCAAGAAGATCGCCGACGGCGAGTCCTGGACCATGCCGGCGACGATCGAGGATCCCAAGACGCTCGACGAGATCGGGGAGGCGCTGAAGGGGCGGGTGTGACGCGAAGCGTCATCCCGGGGCGGTCCGCAGGACCGAACCCGGGATCTCGAGATTCCGGTCCTGCGGACCGCCCCGGAATGACGGTGTTGCCGACTTACAATCTCCTCATTCCGCGCTAAACAGGGCCGGCCAACAGGGGACCTCGTATGCCACTCGCCGCCGCGCCGCGCCTGCTTGCAGCCTTAGCTCTCGCCATCGCTCTCTCCGCCTGCTCCGCGCGCTACCAGACGCCGGTGGCGGTGGGCGGCGACGATGACGATGCGGTCTGCCTGAGCCGGGGCAATGCGCAGGGCTCGCCGGAATACGTGGCCTGCCGCAAGGATCGCGACGTGCAGCGCAACGCCGCCACCGCCCGTGCCGATCGCCGCCAGCGCGACCTCGGCGAATACATGTTGAACCATCCCGAGCGGCCCTGAGGGGGCGGCATTATCCTGCCGCGCCGCGCACCCCGCATTCGTGACTTCCGTGACAGATCTGCAACGCCGCGGCCAAATCGGGGCGGCCTCTGGCTGAATTGATCGAAGTCAAATCCTTCAGCGCCCCCTTTCTGTTCTGACGCTCATGTCGCGCAACGACGCGCGAGTGAAGGCTGAAGGGGATTGCAATGCAGAGAACGACAAGAAACCTGGCGCGGCTTGCGACGGTTGGCGCGATGCTCGCGGGCACGTTTGCATCGGTGCAGGCTGCCGATCTGCCGGTCTACAAGAAGGCGCCGCCGCCGGTGGAGGCGTTCAATCCGTGGATGGTGCGTCTGCGCGTGCTCGGCGTGTTGCCGGATGCCGGCGGCTCGACCGTCAACGTGGTGGGTGTGCCCTCGCTGTCCTCGCCGAATTCCGGCCTTTCGATCAGCGACCAGGTCGTCCCTGAGCTCGACATCAGCTACTTCTTCACCAGGAACATTGCGGCCGAACTGATCCTCGGCGTGACCCGGCACTCGATCAGCGGCACCGGCTCGCTCGCCAACCTGCCGATCGGCAAGACCACGCTGCTGCCGCCGACGCTGACGCTGCAATATCACTTCGACCAGTTCGGCGCGTTCAAGCCGTATGTCGGCGCCGGCGTGAACTACACCGTGTTCTTCAACAATTCCGCGGCCAACACGCCTGCCGCAATCGCCGGTCCGCCCGCGATCGTCGCCACCACCACCAATTTGCACGTCAGCAACGCCTTCGGCGGCGCCGTGCAGTTCGGCTTCGACTACATGATCGACCGGCACTGGGGTCTCAACGTCGACGTCAAGAAGCTCTGGCTGCGTCCGGATTACAGCGCCACCGTCTCCGGCCTGCCGGTCACCGGCACCGCGCATATCGATCCGTGGCTGGTCGGCGCGGGCGTGACGTACAAGTTCTGAGGGGCGTTGCTTGGAGACAAGCTGTGGCCGCAGCCGACCCTGCACTCCCTCCCCCCTTGTGGGGGAGGGCGGGGGAGAGGGGTGGTCCAGGAAAAGGTGCGAGAGACTTGCGCGCGATGCTCTTGAGCTGATCGAGGGTGTCCCCGTGGGATACCCCTCTCCCTAACCCTCCCCCACAAGGGGCCTGTTGCGTAATCCGCCAGTTGTGATTCCCTAGGGCAAAGCCTTGGGGGAATGACGATGGCGGTGAAGCGGACAGGACAGCCG